>JACPHN010000190.1 GCA_016188575.1 Candidatus Schekmanbacteria bacterium | reverse complement strand
TGCGGACTGCGGAATGCGGACCAGAGGTCCGATCTACCAGGCGCACGAACAAGGACGGGTCCGCCGTTCACTATCTTCGGCTCGCTCACAACCTGTGGGACCCCGAGAGCAAGCGAGCCACCGCCAAGGGCATTCACAACTTTGGCCGTGCGGACCAAGTCGATCGTGAAGCCCTCGTCCGGCTTTGCCGATCGATCGCTCGGGTCTGCGCGCTCGACGTCGTCGAGAAACGTCGTCGGCCACCGGATTTGCCTCCCAACCTCACCATCGTCGGCACTCGGGAGCTCGGAACCGTCCATGCCATCGAAGCACTCTGGGAACGGCTTGGCCTCGTTGAGTGCCTACGGGGTGTGTTCGCGCGCACCGACACGCAGGTTGCCTACGAGCGCGCGATCCTCGCCATGGTCGCCAACCGCCTGAGCGTCCCCGATAGCAAGCTGGGGGCCTTCGAGCGGTGGGCGGAGAGACTTCAGGTGCCGTCGACGACTGGATTGACGTCGGCGTCCTCGCGGACGGCGAAGCCGGTACCGACCGCGTCTTGCTGCTCGAAAAACGGCACGTTTCGCAGCCGCGCGAGGAGTTTGCGCTGATGGTCAGGGAGCGGCCGGCCCGCGCCGGCATCGCTCCGCTCAACAAGCTCATCGATCGCAATCCTGACGACAACACCGTGGCGGTCGCGGGGCAATAGTGTCCCGCTCACGGGCACCGAAACGAGCGAGGAAATGGGCGTCGGCCGAATGTTGGGTGATGCTTCTTTGCGAGTGTCCACGCGCATTGGGCTGGTCGTGGTGTAGAGCGCGCTCGGCAGGCGTCTCCATTATGGCGGCAAATACCATGCCCTGGGGGCGGCGCGGCGCCGCGGTTTCTTGCTCGGATCGATCCATGGCCGGCGCGAATCGGTCTCAAGGCCGTTTGCGTTACCCCGAAAGCGAAGCGGAAAGTGTCTCCGCTGCTATCCGTGGGCGGCTGCCAAGAAAATGCCCGGGCTCTCCCGAGTCAGGGGAAGCTACCGCCAGTTGCGGCACGAAGTTTGCATGCAATCGGGTGTCAGCCACTAACCAGCCGGGAGCTAGAAAAAGATGAGACGCATCAAAGAAATCAGGACAGCACTATATATTTTCGGCCTACTGCCGTTCTGTTTTGGTACTCCTTCATATGCCGCCGATCCATTTTCAATCGTCGTTCTACCTGATACACAGTACTATTCAAAATCATACCCCGATACATACTATGAGCAAACTCAATGGATTGTCGATAATCGTTCAAAGTATAACATTGCGTTTGCGGCGCATGTAGGTGACATCACTAACAATAATACAGTGTCACAATGGGAAGTTGCCGATAGTGCTCATGCAACCTTGGACGACAGCGGAATTCCATATAGCATGGTGCCTGGAAACCATGATTATCCAGACTACGGAAGAGTGAGAGACACATCGCTTTATAATACATATTTCGGACCTTCACGCTTTTCCGGCGAGTCCTGGTATGGTGGACACATGGGACAGACCAATGATAATAACTACGCTTTCTTTGAATCAAACAATCTGAAATTCTTGGTGATCAGCATCTCCTTCGCCCCAGATAAGGACGTATTAGAATGGGCGCACGACGTTGTAGGTAGCTATCCACAACGCCGCGTAATCGTAGTCACTCACTGCTATCAAGATTCTGGTGGCGAACATCGTACCGATTGCGCATGCGACTACGATATAACCGGCAGTTGCGGAGACGTCCTGTGGGATGAGTTTGTAAAGCTACACAGCAATATATTCATGGTGCTATCCGGTCACATATCAGACTCAGAGTACAAACAGCGACTAGGTAGATCACGAAATCCGGTGCATGAGATTCTCACCGACTATCAAAGCGAAGTAAATGGAGGCAACGGTTGGTTGCGGCTAATCACCTTTCATCCCGAGGATAACCTGGTTGATGTTGAAAGCATATCCGCTACAGGCGCTTCGTCGTTTACACACAGTAGTTACAATTCAAGCTCAAGCCATTCTGACCATAAATACTCATTCACTTATGACATGACAAGCCCGATCACTTACGTAAGATCGTCACCGTACTCCGGTTTCTCCGATATGACCGTTAATACCGTCAGTGACGGACAACAGCTCAGACCGAGAGTTGCTTCAAACGACAGCGGCAACGTAGTAGTCGTATGGGAAGACGACAGCAATGAGAATGGCGTATACCAGATTCACGCCCGCGGCCTTGATTTGCACGGATTCGAAGCTTTTTCTGATATCACCATTAACAGTGTTAGCAGTGGACAACAACGTAACCCCGCCGTGGCCATCGATAAGTCTGGCAATTTCGTGGTTGCGTGGGAGGATGATAAAAATGACAATGGCTATTATGAAATCATGGCGCGAGGTTTTTTTGCCGATGGCACGGAAAAGTTTGGTCAGATGACCGTAAACCGCGTAAGCTCTGGACAACAACGCAAGCCAACCATCGCCATGAATGATTCCGGCAGCTTCGTCGTCGCCTGGGAGGATGACCAAAACGAGAATGGTTATTATGAAATCATGGCCCGTGGGTTCTATGCCAGCGGCAGTCAGCGGTTCGGCCAGATGACGGTCAACAGCGTCGACGACGGGCAGCAGCTCAAACCCGCCATGGCCATCGATGATTCCGGCAACTTCGTCGTCGCCTGGGAGGATGATCAAGACGAGAACGGGTACTACCAAGTCATGGCCCGGGGGTTTAGTGCCAGCGGCAGTCAACGGTTCGGACAGATGACGGTCAACAGCGTCGATGCCGGACAGCAGCTCAAGCCCGCCATCGCCATGGATGATTCCGGCAACTTCGTAGTCGCCTGGGAAGATGACCAAAATAAGAACAGTGTTTATCAAGTCATGGCGCGAGGATTCTTAAGTAGCGGCAGCCAGGCGTTCGCTGACAAGACTATTAATGTGTGCTCTGACGGTCAGCAATATGAACCCTCGGTGAGCATTAGCGGCAATCATAGAAACTTCTTGGTAGCCTGGGAAGATGATAAGGATGGGAATGGTTATTACCAGATTCTGCTAAAGGGAATCACCTATTAGCCGTCGCAGACGGTTTGGGAGCCGGCGCCCCGGGGCAGAGGACACCTCTGTGCCGTGGCGCCTGGGGCAGGTCGTGCGCGACTGTTTCCTTAAACCTGATCAAACCTGATCATGGCCTTTCCCCAGCGTTTTCCCCGACCTGTGGTGCAATCGAGCCCCTTTCGGCGGCCCGCCCACGGATCACCTTGCGGTCATCTTGCGATGGGATTGTGCTGGTCGTTTCGCTCTCCGATTGACGAGATGGCCCGGCGACGCCACTTTGTTCGCAGGCGGTGAGACCGCTTTCGGTCCGCTCGCCTTCGCGCTCGCCAACCAGCAGGACACGGCTGACGAAGCTCTGCGCGTCGGGCCCTACGGGGGGAAAGGCGGCGATCTCGAGCGTTGGCAGCGACTCCGCCGAGAGCCCGGGGACCGAAGCCGAGGCCGCGCTCCACTGTCGCGCGCCACTGTGGCGGACCTGCGACAGTTCGCCAGGGGCCGCGATCCTCTCTGGCGCTTGGGCACTCAATTCCACTTCGGCCGAAACCTGGCTCACTTCTTGCTTCCCGCCTGTGCGCAAGGCCGCGGCCCGTGCCACATCGGCCTTTCTGTCCGCAGCCCCGGATCCAGGCCGCATCGTCGCTCGAGAGCACTGTTGGTGCCGCCAACCTCGGGACATCTCGGCCCATCCTGGGGCAGTACAAACATGGGACTATTGCACAGTGGGTGCGAGACAGGAGTGTTCGATGGGTGAATTTCGCCTACCCGTCCTCTTTTCCCTCAGTGCCGCTCCGTTCTGGGGCCTGCTTCCTGGAAATCAGGGCATCCGGCGGTTGCCCGACTGATTCCGGACTGCCTGTACGGCATCGTTGTCGAAGGTGCTCACGCTCGCCACCGACGCGGGTATGAGCAGGGCCACGAACGGCGCGAAAATCGAAACACCAATGAAAGGAATGGCGATGATGCGAACGCTTCTGAGAAAGCGCGCTCTCATGGTCGTGGTCTGGACGGGTCTGCTTGCGACGGCGGCCGCCGAAGAAGTGGACTGGACAGCGCTCAATCCGGGTTTCGCCGGAGCGACCTTTGTCAACGACGCGGGAGCTTGTGAGGAGTGCCATGACGACGCGATGCTGACCTACCAGCACACCGAGCATGGCCGGGCCTTTGCGTACGGTCCCAAGGGGGAGCTTCAAAAGCGCAATTGCGAGGCCTGCCACGGACCGCGCAACAAGCACGCAGAGGCCGATGACCCGGATGACAGCCTCGCGCTGACACCCGCACAGACCTCGCAGGTCTGTCTGCAGTGCCATCAGGACGGCGCCCGACTCAACTGGCAGGGCAGCCTTCACGCGGCGACCGATGTCCAGTGCGTTTCTTGCCACCGCGTGATGGAGCCGCAGAGAGTCAACGGGCTGCTGAACCAGAGCACAGAGCTGGCGACGTGCTCCGAATGCCATGCCGATGTCCAGAGCCAGATGCTGAAGGCGTCCCACCACCCGGTTCGGGAAGGCAAGATGAGCTGCTCGTCCTGCCATGACCCTCATGGTTCTGTCGGCAGGAGCCTCCTGCAGAAGTCGACGGTCAACGAGACTTGCTTTGATTGCCATCAGGAAAAGCGTGGCCCCTTCCTCTGGGAACATCCGGTGGCTCGGGAGGACTGCGCGACGTGCCATACCCCGCACGGTTCGAACAACGCTGACCTGCTCAATGCCAAGGGTGCGTTCCTGTGCATGCAGTGCCATTCCTATGGCGGGCACATCAACTTGCCGCGGTACAATCGGGTCAGCAACCCCTACGGGCAGGGGTGCGTGAACTGTCATTCCACGCAGCACGGCTCCAATCACCCATCCGGCGCCAAGTTTACCCGGTAGAGGAGACAGGTCATGAAGGCAATTCGGTTCTTGGTGCCATTCGCGCTTCTGGCGCCGCTGACGCTTCAAGCCCAGGAGGCAGAGAAACCGACGCTGCAGTGGTCGGGAGAGATCACGGTCGGAGGTCAATCTGTCGAGAACGACACGGATTCCGCCAAATTCGACGAGTACCGCGACACGCGCGATGGCCTCGTGGTGCGGGACTTGTCCCTGGACTTGCTGAATACCAGATCTGGGCTATTCTTCGACCTGAACGGTGCCGCCCTGGCCCGCGACGAACAGTCGCTCCGCTTGCGCCTGGGCGACTACGGCAACTGGAAGGTCGTTGCCGGCCACAACGAAATTCCTCACGACTTGAGCAACAAGGCCAGGACCCCGTTCGTCAACGAGGGGAGCGGGCTTTTTACCGTGCCAAGCACGGTGCCGCTTCCCAATCGCGACCTCACACCCAATGCGGCCCAGCTCCTGCAGAACGATTCGGCGACAGCCGCCTGGCTGGGCACGGCCCTTCGGGACACCGACCTCGGGCCCCAGCGGCGTCGGACCTCGGCAACTGTGCAATCCACACCCACCGAGTCGCTCAAGTTCCGCCTCACGGCCGCCAGGGAGAGCAAAAGCGGTTCCAGGCTCGCCTACGGGCCAATCGGCGACCGGCCGCCGCGTACCCTCAATATCCAGTTCGCCCAGCCGATCGACTTCGCCTCCGTCGAGGCGCAGCTCGAGGCCGAGCTCATTCGTCCAAAGTACCAGGCTGCATTCACCTACTCGCTCTCGGATTTCGCCAACGACACTGAGACGCTGCGGTGGCAGAACATCTACACCGACCTTTCCAACGCCACCTCCGGTTACGATCAGTGGGCGGATCACCGCATGGCGACCTTTGGACAACGGGCCCTCGCTCCGGACAGCCTCTACCACAACGCCACGCTCACCTTGGGTTTCGATCTCCCGAGAGCCAGCCGCCTGGCCGCCACGGCGGCCTATGGGTGGATGAAGCAGGACAGCGACCTGTTGCCCTACAGCACGAGCGATTTCGGCAGCACCGCGGTCGACCTCGATTCCACCGCCGCGTTGCCCCGGCAGCGAGCCGACGCCGAGATCAAGACTACCCTTCTAAACCTCGACTACACGATCAATCCCGTCAGCCGGATGAACCTGCAAGCGTTCCTCCGTTTCTACGAGCTGGACAACCAAACCCCTCAGGACAATTGGTGGTACGTTACGGACGACACCATGCCCGGCGTCTCCGGTGCCGATGTTACCAGGCCGACGTTCAAGAATCAACGGACCAATCTGGCCTATTCCTACGACCAGATGCGGTATGGCGTGGATACGTTCTACAATTTCGCTTCCCGCACAAGCGTTGGCCTCAGTCTGGCGCGTGACGAGATCGATCGCGATTTCCGCCAGGCGAACACCGCGGAAAACACCGCGAAGGCAACCCTCAGGACCCGACCGGCGAGCTGGCTGACCCTGCGGGGTGAAGCACTTTTCGGCGATCGGGAAGGGGAGAGCTACAATACCTTCGTCACCAGCTCAAGCTACTGGTACGACCCGACCGGCAAGGACAAGGACAATCCGAAGGTCTCGTTCACCGACCACCCGGACATGCGCAAGTCCGACGTTTCCGACCGGCGACGGAACCAGCTCGAGCTCAACGCCACGGTCATGCCGACCAGCACGCTGAACCTCGGCGCTTCCATTCTGTTGCGGGATGACGATTTCGATTCCGACGTCAAGCCCACTCAGCCGCTGCTCAACAACCCGTTTGCCGCGTCGGACGCCGATCGTCTAGCCTCCACTCCAGGCGACCAGCTCGGCCTCTTGGAGAGGGAGACCCAGCGATTTGCGCTCGACATCGCCTACGTGCCGACCGACTGGGTGACTTTTACGGCTTTCGGCAGCCGGGAGATCATGGATTCGAAGCAACGGGGGCTGGAGTTCGACGAGAATCACAAACTCGACCCTGTCAGCTCTAACATCAACACCAAGGAGCTTGGCTCCTGGACTCGTGCGTCGAGCCAGTGGATGGCCAATACTGATGACACGCTCGATAGCATCGGATTCGGCGTCGAATTGCAGGCCGTTCCCGACAAGCTTCGCGTGCTCGGCGACTACGCCTTCTCCAGCGGCAGCGTCGACGTCGAGTACAGCGGCTTCGGCACGCAGTCGGGGGTGGATCCGGACAATACGCTGCCGGACAACTACCAGTTCGCCTTTCGGACGCCGCCGACAGTCGAGCACGATCAGCATTCGGCGGGGGCTTCCGTACTCTATCAACTGCTGGAGAAATGGGGTCTCGGCCTGCACTACCGATTCGATCGGTACGAGGTGAGCGACTGGATGCAACTCGCGAACGCCCCCTGGTTCGAGTCAGTCGGAAGCGAGTTTTTCGTGCGCGATACTTCCTCCGAGACCTCCAACCAGTGGGGCAACCGCCTGGTCAATCTGGGCAGTCTGCTCGCGCCTTCTTACGAGACGCACGTTGTCCTTGCCACGGTGAGCTATCGACTCTAGGAGGGCCGTCGCTCAAGGGCAGAACGCACAAGGAGGTTCAGGTCGTCACCCCGCGCGCCTCGCCTGACCGGGGCGCGGGGATTGAGCGCGGGGCGGCCCGGGTACCCGGGCCGCCCTTCGTTTTTGGCTTGGAGGATTAAACGTTGACTTCACCGCCATACTCGCACGTCTTCAGCCTCACACTCGAGAGAGTCATGGCAGGCGCAAGGCAACAAGAATCGAGATTCAGCAATGACCAATAACGGTGCCGGCCTTTGGAGGGTGTCTACACTATCGGCGCCAGGCGGTTCCTCATCAGAAAACTCGAAACAGACCGTGAAAGTCCGATCGATATTCGGCTCGTCGTCGCCCGCCAGCACGCGTAGCGGGGGCGCGGTCATGATCCTCCCGCTGCCGCGCCTAACCTGCGGGAGCGCGGCAAGGGCGGTCCGATCTCTACCTGACTGAGCCTCTACGCTTCTAACTCACCATCCATGCCCTGCGCCACGCGCTGCTGGGGCGAGGGACACCGCGCGCCTCCTGGAGCCCCGAAGGAGCACGGTAGCCAGGCCGCCGACCAACACGAGCGCCCCTGCCGCACCGAGTCCCGGGACGGGGCCGGAAACGCCGCCGGAAACACGGTACAGGCGCAGGTGCTTCTCGTCGAACCATCCGTCGCCATCCACATCGGCAGAATCCCCGAGAACCGCGAGGTCACCCGCGACGTGAACGCTTGTGGGCCACCGTTCGGCCGCGATTCGGTCCTCGTATTCGACCTTGCCTGCGTCAATGCGCACCACCTCGAACTGTCGGTTGGAGCTGGATGGTGCCGAGCGCGCGAGGATGACGTAGGGAGACCAGACGGCGACGGCATCGGCATGGGCCTCAACCGCATCGAGATCGTAGTAGTCGAGGGCCTTCATGTTGGCCAGATCTGTGGCATCCAGCACCCACAGCCCGCCCCAATATGCTGAGCACATGAGCTGCGTGCCTGCCACAGCCATGTCGGTAATATTGCCGGGGCGCTTCGAGGTCCAGTTTCCGACGACCTGCGGCGACGACGGCGTCGCCATGTCGACGACCTGGATCCCCGGCGTATCGTCACCGGTGGCAGGCGTCCGGGCGAGCAGGACCTGGTGGTTTTCAGTTACGAAGAAGCCGGGGTCGAGGAGATCGACATAATACGCCCCAAGCAGGGCCGGGGGCGTCACGGTGGTATCGAAGACGCTGACGCCGCCGGGGGCGCTCCCGTTGCTTGATTCCACGACGTACAGCCGGTTGCCGACCAGAGAAAGCTGCTCGATGAGCTCGATGTTGGCAAACCGAGCACCCAGTCGAGGGTTCGAGGGGTCGCTGAAATCGAGCTCGACAATCTGCCCATCCGGGGGAAGCGCCAGGTAACCGACGTTGCCGCGTACGGCAATCGCTCCGGGTTGCGATCCGAAATACGAGTCATCGCCATGGAACAGCCGCTCGGGATTGGAGGGGTCGGCGACATCGTAGACAGCGAGTCCGCCACCTCCCAGTGGGATGTAGAGGCGATTTCCATCCAAGGCAGGGTCGGCTTCGCTACCCCAGGCCCAGGCCTGTTCTTTGATCTCCGCCAGAAACTCCCACGACACCGGTGCGGCCGGTGCTGGCGCCGCCACTGCCGGCGTCGCCAACAGACTCCAGGCCGCAATCGCCATGCCAAGACGTGCTACCGCCAATCCCGCGTTACAAGTGATCTCAAACAGGCGTCCCATATCCAACGCTTCCTTTCGCTGCTCGAAAAAGCTCGGTTCCCTTACACTTTACCTACCACCACCGCGGAAGCTGACTGTTTTTCCTTGCCGCTCTGCCCGGCTGGTAGCGTCCATGCGGAACTAGGTAGCACGCGACATGCCAACGACCAGAGAGGCGAGGAGAACGCACCGATGAAGGGCAAGAAGCGGTTCAGGAGCGCTTCGCGAGCCGCGGGGGGGGCACGGCCCCGACCGTGGAATGTGCGTGGAGTCACATGTTGTCTGCGCCAGACACATGTTCCGGACGGCGCCGTGGCGCCTGGGCTTCGCCGCACATGCCCTGTGAATAGAGGCTGCGATGGCGAGGTCAGGCGGCAGCGCCCCACCCAGGCGAAGGTGCGCTCCACGACCCAGCGCTTGGGCACCACTGTGATCCCCTTCGTGCCCGGGGGCCGCTCCACCACGTGCAACTGCAAGCGACGGGTGCGACGGAGCCACGGACCGATGTCGCCGTTGTAGATTCCATCTGCCAGCACCGCCTGCAGTCCCGGCAGTCGCTACCCCAGGAGCTTGGCGAAGACCTACCTCGCCCCGTCGCGATCCTGAATGTCGGCGGCGTGCACCGCCACCACGATCAGCAACCCCCGGGGGTATCGATGATGCCCAGACTGAGCGATTCCTCGCGGCCAGCCGCCGTCCGTGCCATGCCGCGTATGGTGTCGTTGATCCGCCGCCAGGTGCCGTTGTGTCTTGAACCTGCTCGCTCGTTCGCCGCGATGAATGAGCGCCACGCCGCAGCCGGGATCGACCGGGACAGGCTTCGCTGTCCGAAACCGTCTCTGCGCCGGAGCTTGGCGTTGTCTGCCGCCCTTGTGCTACGATCCGAGATGACCTTCCCGGAACGATGGTCTGTCTTTGTGATCCCAAGCACGGAAAGCAGATGTCGCATCACGCAGCACCGCGGCGGAAGCGGAACCGGAAGCCGCCGCGTGCCAAGCTGGGGCCAGTCAGCCGCGTGCTGGTCGGGACGGCCACAGTTCTCATGTTCGGCCTGATCCTGTATTCGGGTGCCGTTACCCGCGTCCCGATCACGCAGGTGCCCGCGCGCGTGCTGGGCGCCGATCGGCTGCCTGAAATTCAGGCGCAGCTTGCGGCTCTGCCTCACACCGAGGTCTTCGTGTCCGGACCGCAACCCAGCAGCGCGCCGCCGCTCATCGTGTTCGGTATGGAGCACGGGAGCGGTGGCGAAGCTATGCGGGCCGACACCTCCGACTCCTACTGGACCGTCCTCCGCGCTAGTGCTGTCCTCGTGGACACGTTTGGTGTCAAACGGATCGCCATGGAAGGGGGACCGAGCGATGAACGGTTTCGCCGGCCGTGGCTCGCACGTCTATTGAGCCCCTCCGCCGACTGCTCGCGCATCCTGGCGCACCGAGACCATCTGGCGGCGACGCTCGCGTCGTGGCGGCATGTCGAGGGTAGTCTCAGCGACATCCTCGTCGCTTGCTTGCCGGAGACGGTGGTCATCACGGGTACCGAGGACCCCCGGCTGCTCGATGAGGTCGCCGAGCTCGCGACGAGTCGGGAGCCTTTTTCGCCCGTCGTTCTCCGCATCCTGGCCGCGGGGGGCGCTACGGTCGAGCTGGACGAGACCACGGGCAGACCGGCCGGCATCGTCCTGCAAGCCGGTGAACGGTACACCGCTGCGGAGGCCACAAGCGCCATTGGGAGGTACCTCAGGTATTGGACGAAGCTCCTGGATGAGGTAGATCCTCGTCGGGATCGATATTTCGCGGAGCTCGACGCGGACGTGCTCGTGCTGGGTGCTGCCCACGCGGATCGGCTCGCACGACAGGCAGAGGCCTTGGGCCGCCCCGTCGTCGTCGTCGCTCACGCAGGTCTTTCCGGTCGGTACGCAGCGGATCGCGACGCGTTTCAAGGTCGCCTGGCCATGCTCAAAGAGCTGTCGATGGTACTGACCGGCGCCAGGGACGCCGGGCAACTACATCGCGGTGAGGCGCCATGAGCGTGAGGTGCGGAAGCTCGAATCGAGACGGCCAACGCGAACCCGGCGGGCAGCGACCTGAGCCCAACCGCAAGGAGAGACGGCCAGCGGTCGGCAAGCGGGTCCATGGCGCGCTCTACGTGCACCGCGACGCCGTGCCGTTGCTCGATGAGCAACAGCGGAAAGCGATCACGGCGGCGGGAGAGATCGCCGCCGCTGCCGTCGCGGGCCGGCCGGGCGCCGGCGCGGACGAGTGGAACGTCATCAAGCTCGAGCCGGCGCGGCCCGAGCGGGTGACGCTGCTCGTGTATCCGCGGTTCGCCGAGACGGCGTTTCCCGCGCTGCTGGAAAGCATCGCGGTCGATCTGGCGAAGCGGAGCGTTGCGGTGCGGAGCTTTCGGCATTCCTCCAATCCCCCCATTCTCCACCGCAAGGAGCTCTTGCTGCCGCCCGAGCACCCCGATCGTCCCCGCTTCGCGGCGCTGACGACGGCACTCGAGGCGTTCGGCCTGTTCGCGGATAGCCGGCGAATCGGCCTTCGGAAGCGGTGGGAAGAGCTCTTGGCGATGCACGGGATCGAGATCGTCGGCCACGAGGTGTGCCGCAGCGATCGCGGGCCGTGCCCGTAGGCGGCGATGGACCTCGCGGACGGGCCGTGGCCCATCGACCGGCACCGGACGGCGATCTCGCGCGATCGCTTGTCGGCCCCGATGCAAGCGCTGGACCGGCATGGGCTGTTTGCGGAGGACCGCTCGGTGCTCGACTACGGCTGCGGCCAAGGGGACGACGTCCGCGCGTTGGTGGCAGCCGGGATTCGCGCCGTGGGGTGGGACCCGTACTTCGCGGCGGACGTGCCGCTCGAGCCCGCCGACATCGTCAATCTCGGCTTTGTGCTCAACGTGATCGAAGACAGAGTGGAACGTCGAGAAGCGCTCGCCCGGGCCTACGGGTTGGCGCGACAGTGCCTGGCGGTGGCGGGACTGGTCGTGGGCAAGGGTGACACGACCGGTCTGCAGCCGTTCAAGGATGGCTTTCTCACCAGGCGTGGCACTTTCCAGAAGTACTTCCGGCAAGACGAGCTCGGCGCGTTCATCGCGGAGGTGCTTGGCGAAGAAGCGATCGCCGTAGCCCATGGGGTCTTCTTCGTGTTTCCGGACAAGTTGCTCGAGCAGCGGTTCCTGCTGGAGCGGCAACAGCGTCGCGAGGCGGCGGCGGTGGTGCCGGTCGGGGTCGGCTCGCCGCGCCGCGCGGAGCGCCCGGCCCGGAGGCAGCTCGATCCTGCGGCGCTCGCGGCCTCGTCGCGACAGCGTCGCGATGATCTTCTCGTCTACTTCGCGCTCAACCTGTTCGCGAGGCGCACCCGCTACGCGGAGCTGCCGCCCGAGCTGCGGCGCGACGTGAAGGCGCTCTTTGGCAGTCACGCGCGCGCCCAGGAAGCGGCCCGCGAGCTCCTGTTCTCGGTTGGACAGGGGCCGGTGATCGACGCCGCTTGCCGCGCCGCGCACGAGCATGGCGTGGGATGGCTGGCGGAGGGTGAATACCTGCAGCTTCCCACCGAGCTCCTGACGCGACTTCCCGCGGCGCTGCGCTGTTACGTGGGCTGCGCGGCGAAGCTCTACGGAGACGTGGAAACGGCCCACCTGCTCAAGATCCACATCCGCTCGGGAAAAGTATCGCTGATGACCTACGACCAGTTCGACAGCTCGCCGCTACCCCGGCTGCGAGAGCGCATCAAGATCGACCTGCGCGCGCAGGATATCGACTGCTATGACTACTCCGGGCGGCCGGCAGCGCCGATCCTCTACCTCAAGTCGCGATTCATGGCGGCGGACCAGGACGGATACGCCCGCCAACAGGCCTTCGACGAATCGCTGCGCCAGCTCGGTCTCTTCGACTTCTCCAGTTTTGGCCCCGAGCCGGAGCGATTTTTCGCGACGCTCGCTGCGAACGGTTACGCCGTAGACGAGCGGGCCTTCGCGCTATTCCGCCGCGACAGAGAGTGAACACCTGCGCACCGCCGAGCATGCTGCGGCACCCTGGGGCCGGTACGCCGCGGACGCCTTCTCCGCACGTCATCGCGGCGCCTTGTGATCCCACACAGACGGCCGATCGGGGAGCCGTTGTCGCAAGTGCGTACCGGCAAAAGACTCGATACTGTCATTTCGTCCCAAAGTGCGGCATCGACCGAATGTCTGGTTTCGTCCATTACACTTCTTCACGCCGCACGTTCGGCGCGGAGGGGCGCGAATCATCGCGCCCAATGCCGGGCCGGGGATCATCGGGCCGAGAATGATCCGCCCGGATTACCGGCCGCAACGACCGGGCGCGATAAATCGCGCCCTTGCGTGGCGGCTCCTGTCATTTCACGTGAGCGTCGAAGGGTTTCGGACCGGCTGATGAAGCCATGAGGTTTTCAATCTCCGCCACGTAACTCAACGCCGCCTCTTCGGCTGCTGTGTGGACAGTCAGAGCCTCTGTGGCCAGTCTGCCCCGTAACCTGCGATACAAGCTCACGGCGGCCCTCAACGCGCCGATACATGCCGGCCGATCATTGGGGGCGGTCGTCAGTAGCAAGTCTTCAACGTAGGGCTTGGCGCGGGTTTCCACCTTCCTGACGCCTGCTGGAGGACATCCCTGCGCATGGAGCGCGAGCGGACCGAGCACCAGCCGCCGGAGGAAGGCGAGGGCATCGAGGGTCTCCATCAGCTCGCCCCGTCCGATCTTGGCTGCCACATAGTGCACCCATACCCAGAACCGATCTTCGAGCCACTGCAGATCTGGGGTCGGTGCCACGGCCGCGGCTTGCCGGAACATTGCGGTCAGCCGCCCCGCGCGCTCCCACAGGATCACCGGGTCTTCGCAGCGGCACGCCGCATCGGACAAGGAGACAAACTTCAGGTCCACGTGCAACAGCGGCGGGCCATAGAGGCAGATCAGCAGGCGCGGCTCGCCGACGTGCTCGCCGGTGAAGGCCGCGAGCAAGGGCCCGAGGGGTGCCGCGATTTCCCGACGTTCCTGCATGATCTGCGGCGCGGCGGCGGGTTCGACGACGATGACGAGATCCAGGTCGCTGTACTCGTCGATGTCGCCAGTGAGAAACGAGCCGGCCGCGGCGACGGCCACGATCCGCTCATCGGCCTGCAGCCGCGGCAGCGACGTCTGGAGGAACGCAGCGTGTAGTTGCGGCAGGCCGTTCTTGCGTTCGAGGTGGTGCATGTATTCCTGGATCATTCGATCTCTTCCTGAAGAAAAACCGTCGGCGTGGATATTTTTTAGATGTTATTTGATGTTGGAGGAGTCTCTGTTTCGATTTCGACGTGCACTTCCATGATGATCTTCTTGTCAGTGTTCTGTCGCTCAGGCCTCGCCGGCACGAAACGGCCATATCGACCGATGCTGGACCGGGCAGCCGCGGACGTCTTGTCCATCACTCCGGGGCAAGCCGGGGCCGAGTCCGAGTTGCGCCAATCCTGGATTGCTCCCGGCGAAGCCGGGATGTCGCCGCAAGGACAGGAGTCACGGCTTCGGCCATTCCCGGCGGTAGATTCATGCCGATGCGCGGACGTGCGCGCGGTGCTCCCGGTTCTAGATGAGGTCCCGAAGGACGAGCTCGACGGCGCGCGTCTCATGACCGGATTGTACCGTCAGCTTGACTTTCGTTCCCGGCGGATCGCTGCGGAGCTTCAAGCGAGCTGCAGGCAGGGTAACGCTGACCGCGCTCTTCCCGTCGATCGCCGTAATCCGGTCACCGGGTCTCAGGCCGGCCTCTGCGGCCGGGCTGCCGCTCGTGACGTCCACGACGCTGAAAGCCGCTCCATCCAGATTAATCCAGATGCCGGCGCGGTCGAAAGTGTCCACGTTGTCGTGGTTCGCATTGGGTTCGAAGATGATCTGCTGCCGGCCATAGTCGAACGTCACGTTGAAGCGCTTGAGAATTCCGGCACCCACGTTGCCTGCGACATAGGTGTCGGTGAAAGCACCCTTGGTCTGCAGCGAGAGCGCGGTGACGGGGCTCGCAACGACGACCGCGCCGAGCTTGAGCGCGCCGGCACGGGTGACTGCGGAGCGGGCGCCGCCCCCGACGCCCCAACCCGTTACGGCCTCAACCTTCGGGCTGTATTTTTTCTTCAAGTTATGCATCTCGACAAAAGGCCCGTGCAGATCCAGCGATGCTCGGCTACCCGTGTCGATTGTGAACTTGCCCGCCAACCCTTCAAGCTCCCCGTCTACTTGCGGTATCTGATCCTTGAACGTGAAGGGCACGACGGTGCCGCCGCCGCGGTACGCGAAGCTCTCGGGTAGCGTAAACGTGACGAGATGGCGCTCATAGTCGAGCCGCACTACCAGGCGCTTGAAGACCTCGTAGCCAATCAGGCCAAAGGGGCCGACGCCCTCCACGTTTTCCAGGTTTTCGAGTGGAATCACGTAGAATACCTGGTCCCTGATGGTGAGGTCGCCGACTTCCACCTTGTCGACGTGTGCCAGACCGATATCCTCGGACTGCTCGCCGACGCCACGCCCTTGCAGCGCACCTTCGGTGGCGACTCCGAGCTCGCTGGCCATGGTCGGCGTCAACACGTTGGCGCCGCCCGTGTCGAAGAGCATGCGGAATGGACCCCTGCCATTCACCCTGACGGCGAGGAAGATATGGTTGTTCACCAGCTCGAACGGCAGGGAAACCGCGGCTGCACCGTTCGCGAGCTCGAAGTCTCGCGGCGGCGGCGCTGGCACCTCGAGCTTCGCTCTGTCGATGCTCGGGTTGAGCTCCGTCGTCTGCGTCGTGGTGAGCTGGTCGTACTTGGTGTCCCCGTTCGTCGACCGGTGGGCGTAGGGGATCATCACTCCACCAACCCGGCGATAGTCCCATGCAAAGGTTGTGCGGGTGTTGGTCGCACCTTTCTCGACAATCCGATCGAGGAAGAGTGACTGGGCGTCGAACCACATCTCGAAAGGGCGCCCGCCGCGGGGAGTGATCCGCACGAGCAGGAATCGGCGCTCACCCTCACTGTGCTCGCCCCCATCGGTGACCGCCGCCGGCCAACGCTCCGGGAACCAGTAGGCCAGCGACCGCCGGTATGCTTCGTTCACGGCCGCCTCATAATCCTCTCCGTCGCCGTGCGTCAGGACTTGCTTCGAGGTATCCTGCGACCAGCTCACCTTCCCATCGAAACCGCCGGCGCCGGCGACCGGGCCCAGTCTGTAGCTATCGGCGTGGCGCCCCGACTGGACGTCTTCCCACGACTCCGAGACCCCGGTAAGGCCCGCCGTGGACACACTTACCCTCGTGTAGAGGGTGCGGATCGCATCCCAAGCCCGGCCGCCGGAAGCGGCCTTCGCCCTTTCGAGGGTGTCATGTGGATCCGCGGCGCGCGCGGCCGTGACGCCGAGGCAAACGCTTGCAATCATAACGAGCGCACGAGTCATCGAGCTCTCCTCTTGCGGAGCTGCACAGTAGTCACCCCCGCAAGCGGGGGGGGAGGTGAACCGTTACGTTACGTTCCGTTTCCGATAAAACAGACACAGCAGCGCAGGCATAAACAATAGCTCAGCAACAAGGGCCGTACCAAGTGACACGGCCAGCAATCCGCCAAAATAGATGACGGTTTTGACCTGAGCGAGCAACAAGACCGAAAACCCCAAGCACAGCACCAGCGTCGTGCCGACCAACGCGTGCCCCGAATCCCGCATGGCGATACGCACGGCATCCTGTACGGTAGGCGCCCCGAGGCCGAGCTCCGTCTTGGTTCGATAGAGGAGATGAACGGTGTCGTCCACCGCCAGACCTAGCAAGACGGCGGCAATGCTGGCGGTGCCGAAATCCAGATCGATGCCGGTTGCTGCCAGCAGCGCACCCGTAATACAAATCGGGAATATGTTCGGTGGAATCGCCAACAACGTAAGGCGAATGTCCCGCAACATCAAGAATATGAGAAAGAATACGGCAATGAATGCAACTGAGAAACTTTGTATTTGCACGTCCAGCGCATAATCGACGAGCTTGAAATATAGCGGCCAGTATCCTACAGGCCGGATTTCAATTGCTGGACCGAATACATCTCTTCCAATTGCTTCTATTTCGTGAATCATCTTCCGTGCCACGTTTCCAGAAACAAACGTCATCTTGAAATACAAATGAGTGTAGTTTCCATCTGGATTGATGTACCGATCAATGCCTTCAGGATCGGAAAATGAATATAGAAGCATCTCCTGAGCAACCATATCTATGCTATCTGGATAGGATGTATCTACTGAATCTGTAAGAACTCGATGGATCTTAAATACAAGATTAGCAATAGAAATGGACTCTCCGATGTCTTCTAGTGCCTCCACTCGTTGCTGAAAGCGTTCCATATCTTTAAGGAACTGCGGATTCTTTACGCCGTCCTTATCTGGTGTTCGCAATGTAAATTCGAGCGGCAAGTAATACCCGAAGCGATCATTAATTGCATCGTGGTCCTGAAGAACGCGGGAACCATCTGGGAAATAGCGGAACAAATGTATGTCCACGCTTATCAAACTAAAGGACGCAGTCGCGGCAATCATGATAGTTACAAAGGCTATCGAAACCTTTCCAGGGTTTGCAATAGCGAACTCATCAAGATGGAATAGTAGCTTACGAATGGCTATGTCGAAAAGCTTCGGATTCTCGTGCTTGAGCGGTTTCAGCTTGACGAGGCTAAGGAAAGACGGAGCAATCGCGAAGGTTACGAAAAGCGCGACCGCGACCCCAAGCGCGGAGAATGTTCCAAGCTCACCGACAACTTGCATCCTGGCCGTATAAAGAGAACCAATCCCAGCGAATGTCGTCAAAGACGTGAGGATACATGGAACCGCAATAAAAGAAAGAGTGCTCTTGATGTGATCGTGATTTATCGAGCGCTCCTTTAGCTCCATCCTGTAGTGTATAATGATGTGTACACAGTCCGAAATACTAAGTATTATAACCATGGTTGGCAATATCATCGTCATCATATTGATGCGATGACCGAGCATGCCAAAGGCTCCCATGGTGATGATAACAGAAATTGTCAAACACAGAACTGTATACACCAGACCCCAGAGACTTCTTAGAAGAACCGCGATGATCGCGAACATGGCAAGGTATGCGAGAGTCGCGAACGTATATACATCTTCATCCGTAAGGCGATTAAGATCAGTGTAAATAACCCCGGTACCACCAAGATGGTAAGGCGTGCCAATCGCTCCAAGGTGCTCGTCAAGAATCTTCTTGACATCGGCTATGACCTCTCCCCGCAACTCGTCTATGTCTCTCCGGGCTTCGAGCTGAACGGTGATCATGGTCCCATTGTCATCATTTGACAGATAAAACCCCTCCAACATGGGATCATGCTTTAGTTTTTCGAGAATGCGCGCCCGCTCCTCCGCGGTATACTCATCCTTCGCGAGAAGATCCTCGACGACCAGCAGGTCCCCTTCGTTCCGCATGTCATCTGCCGTGGTCAGCGAAAAAACTTCGTCAACGAGTGACAGACGCTCAAGCTCCTCGGACAGCTTGCGCACGAGCGCGATGTTGGCGGCGTCCAGCACGTGGCCCGGCGGTTCGAAGAAGATCGCGATAATCTCATCGTTTCCAAACTCGTCTTGGGCTCGGTCATACGCCTGAAGGTTTGGATCGTCTTCGTAGAACCAGATGCGAAGCGAGTTATTCGGTTTCATCGCCTGGGGCACGTAGGGAGCAAAGAGTGCCGTCGTCAGTATGACCAAGGCGAGTGCAGCGTAGCGAAGGCGGAATAGCATGTTCACGGCGTTGGTCTTTCTACAGCACGCGAGTCATCCATTCGTCAGCCGGTCCGAAACCCCGCCCTTCAGGGCGGAATCGCCGCTGAAACCCCGGCCTGGGGGCCGGCATTCATATTGGTACGCAATTGCCGCCCGCGTTGGCCGGCGCGGCGTCCAGAAGGCCGCATGTTGGGCGCCAGCTCGCTGGGCGCGGCAGCCCGTAGGCTGCGCAGCAATCATAGCCCGGCGGTGCGGGCGATGCTCGGGGTGTCGGTCTCAGAGACTGATCCGCGCAGCAACGCCCCTGGGGCGATCGCCGAAAACGCGAACCGCCCGCCTGATCGGCTCGAAGGGACAACCGCTTCGCCCACAGTGTGGTGGGCAGGCGGCAAAGTGAGAAGGAAGCGGAGGGTGGAGCATCCTCCGCTTCCGCCGTGACCGCGGTCCGGCTCCCTGCCTGCCGAACCGCGGGCGGTGGGGAACACCCACCGCGCCGTCAGCGAGATCGAAAGCGCCTAAGCGACCACCGGCTCTTTCTTCTCCTCGCCGTTCGGTACCGTCGCGCCGGCCGCCGGCCCCTTGGTGGCCACGATTTGTCGGGCCGGAGCCGTCGGCAGCGGCATCGTGCCCTCTTCCAGCCACGCGTGCGTGCCGTCGAGCACCCGCAGGCCGACGCGGTATTTCAGGTTGTCATCATTTCGCCACAAATCGCGGAACAGCTTCCGCACCTTGCGCCTCGACGTTCTCGCGAACAAGTCCGCCAGCTCCTCGGCCCGTGCCGCATCCGGCTGGTGGCTGTCCGCCATTGTCAGCGCTCGTGATATCGCAGTCGTGATGGCGAACAGCTCGTTGGCGATGTCCACCACGCGGAACAAGAACCCCTGCTTCCGCTCGAGCTTTGCCTGGTACGCCGCCATGCCGTGAAAGACCTGGCGTGCCAGCTTGCGACTGCTGCGCTCGACGAACCGAAGGTGGGCGCCGAGGCGGCCAAACTCGTTGTATCGCGGCCAGAAACCCCAGCCCAGCCAGCGCGTCGGGTACCAGGACGCGTAGAAGCCGATGATTTTGGGTAGCGCCTTGACCTTGGTGCTGACCCCGGCCTTCGGGTTCACCAGATCGCCGGCGACGTGCAGATGGGTGTCGACGGCCTCCCGCGCCATGAAGAGGTGCATGATCTCGCTGGAGCCCTCGAAGATGCGGTTAATGCGACAATCCCGCATCATGCGCTCGATGCCGACGGGCCACTCCCCCCGCGCGCGCAACGAGGTTTCGTTCTCGTAGCCGCGGCCGCCGCGCACCTGAAGGGCGTCGTCTATGATTTTCCAGCCCTCGGCGGTGCACCATTCCTTGGCCGCCGCCGCTTCCAGGCGAATGTCGTAGCCACCGCGGTCGGCCATTTCGGACGTCAGGTCGCTAATCGCCTCCATCGCGAAGGTCGTTGCTGCGATATCTGCTATCTTGTGGGTGACCGCCTCGTGCTTGCCCACTGGATGACCCCACTGCACCCGCTCGGAGGCCCATTTCCGGCAGACTTCGACGCACTGCTTCGCGCCGCCAACCGCCGCGGCCGGGACCGTCAGTCGCCCGGTGTTGAGCGTGACGAGAGCGATCTTGAGGCCCGCACCTTCCTTGCCGACCAGGTTCTCCTTGGGGACGCGCACGTTGGTGAAGCGGATGAGCGCATTGGAGATCGCCCGTAGGCCCATGAAGCGGCAGCGGTGAATGACCTCGACCCCTGCCCACGCCGTCTCGACCACGAAGGCGGAAATCTTCTTCGTTTTCGGGTTACGCGCCATTACCACGAGCAGCTCTGCCAGCGTCCCGTTGGTGCACCAAAGTTTCTCGCCGTTGAGAATGTAGGCATCGCCGTCGTCCGTGAGCTCGGCCGTCGTCGCCAGGCGCGCCGGGTCCGAACCCACGTCTGCCTCCGTCAGGGCGAAACCGCTGATGGCGCCCGCGGCGCACCTCGGCAAGTATTTTTGCTTGAGCTCCGCCGTCCCGAACATCTTCAGCGGCTGCGGGACGCCAATGGACTGGTGGGCCGAGAGCAAGGCGACAAGACTCGCGTCCCAACTTCCGATGAGCTCCATGCACAGGTTATATTCCACCTGCGAGAGCCCGATTCCCCCGTACTCGACGGGGATCTTCATACCAAAGGCGCCGAGCTTTCGCAGGCCGTCCAACACCTCGGCAGGATAATCGCCCTCTGTGTCAATCTGGACGGGGTCCACTTTCTCCGCGAGAAAATTCTGGAGATTCTCGTAGAAGGTGACAAACTCGGGTCTCCGTAGGCCGGTGATGCCGGGAAACGGGTAAACCAAGTCGAACCGAAAATTGCCCAGGATGAGCTCCTTGAGGAAGCTCGGCTCCTTCCATTCGGTTTGGCGCGACGATTCTGCGACTTCCCTCGATTCGGCCTCGCTCACTTGCCTGCCATTAGTGCCGCTCATGACTGCTCCACGGTGTTGGGTTGCGGTTGCCCCAGGCTGCTTTGGGAGTTTTCTCGACGCTATGCGTCATGATAATGATGCACCCGCGGGTTGTCAAGGACGGAGCTTGATGCTAAGCAGCAGCAGGCAAGTGGGCAGCGGTGGCGGACTTGGGTGCGGTGGTCGCTCCCCCAGCAACGGCGAGTACCGCCCGCACGGCCAACGGCGAGGAGGCCTGATCGACAATGCGCGTCTTGATTACGGGAGGAGCCGGTTTCATCGGTTCCCATCTCTGCGAGCGACTGCTCGGGCTCGGTCACGAAGTCACCTGTATGGACAACTTGCTTACGGGGAAGCTCGCCAACATCGAGCACCTGTTCGGAGACCGCTTCACGTTCGTCAAGCAGGACGTCACGGAGTATGTGCACGTCTCGGGCAATCTCGACGCGATTCTTCATTTCGCGTCGCCCGCGTCTCCCGTCGACTACCTCAAGCTGCCCATCCAGACGCTGAAGGTCGGCAGCCTGGGAACGCACAAGGCGCTGGGTCTCGCCCGGGCGAAGGGCGCGATATTTCTTCTGGCGTCGACGTCGGAAGTCTACGGCGATCCGCTGATTCATCCGCAGCCGGAGAGCTACTGGGGCAACGTCAACCCGGTCGGGCCGCGCGGGGTCTACGACGAGGCCAAGCGCTTCGCCGAAGCCATGGTGATGGCCTACCATCGCTTTCACGGGCTGCCCGTGCGCATCGCCCGGATCTTCAATACCTACGGTCCCCGCATGCGCATCGATGACGGGCGCGTCGTCCCCGCGTTTCTCTCCCAGGCGCTGTCCGGCGAACCGTTGACAGTCTTTGGTGACGGCAGTCAGACGCGCAGCTTCTGTTACGTCGACGACCTCGTAGACGGGATCCTGCAGCTCATGTCGGTGGACCATACGGGACCGGTGAACCTCGGCAATGATTGCGAGATGACGGTATTGCAGTTTGGCGAGACCATCCGCCGCCTCACGGGCGCCCGCAGCCCGATCGTCTTCAAGCCGCTCCCGGTCGACGACCCGCGCGTGCGCCAGCCCGACATTCGGCTCGCCCGCGAGATCCTGGAGTGGAGCCCCAAGATCGCTCTGGAAGAGGGCATTCGACGGACCTTGGAGTATTTTCGCGGCCAACTGGCGGCGCAAGCAGCGGCGCGTGGCGCGGCTATTTCACGCGACTGATCTCCGCGCTCAAGGACGTGGCCTCGCGCCCCAAGGCGTCGACGGCCCGTTCCATCTCCATGCCCGTGTCCAGATTCTTGAGCGTGATTTCCTTGAAAACTTCGATCGCCTCAACGATCTGATGGGCGCCCTTCTTCTGCTGCTGGGTTGCTTTCACGATCTCCTGCGTCATCTCGGTAACGTGCTCTACGGTCGTCGAGATCTGCTTTGATCCCTGCGCCTGCTGGATCGTGGCGCGCCGAACGTGCTCGGCCATGTCCCGGATGTTCTCGCTCTCGCGCATGATCTGTTCGATGCCGATGGTCTGCTCGCGCGTCGCCTTGGCGATTTGCCGCGCCATGACCTGAAAGTTGTGGACCGCCTCGGTAACTTCTCGAGAGCGTTCGGTCTGCTCGATCGTCGCCTTCTCGATCTTGTAGGTCATGCCGGACGACTGTTCGGTGGAGTGGATTATTTTCTGCAGTGCGTTGCCGGCGCGCTCGCTGAGCGTCACGCCGCTTTCGACCGTCTTGGCGCCCTGTCCCATGCGGGCGACGGCCGTCACGGCCTCGGACTGCACCGTCTTGATCAGCGCGGCGATCTCGCGCGTCGAGGCGGCCGTCCGTTCCGCCAAATCGCGGATTTCCTGGGCCACGACCGCGAATGCCTTGCCGTGCTCGCCCGCCTGCGCCGCGATGATCGCGGCGTTGAGCGCCAGCAGGTTGGTCTGCGAGGCCACGTCATCAATGACGTTGAGGATCTTGCCGATTTCCTCGCTACGCCCACCGAGAGCCTCGATGACCTCCTGTGACGACAGCACTGCTTCCCGGATCTTCTGAATCTCGTTGATGGTCTCCGCAACGGAGGCGGCGCCCTGCATGGCATCCTCGGAAACCTTGCCGGAGAGCTTGGAGGACTCCTTGGAGTACTCCTCGACCTGGCCCAGACCGTGGTCGATGCTTTCCATGGCCTCGGCGACCTGGGCGGAGCTGAAGGCCAGTCGTTCTGCGTTGGCGGCGACTTCCTTTACAGTGGCCGTCATCTCCTCGATGGAAGAGCTCGTCGCGTCAACGCTCGTGCTCAGGCTCTCGATGTTCTTGGCGACCTCCTCGATGGAGAGCGTCATTTCCATGGTCGAGCTGGACGAGATTTCCGTTTCATGCGACAGGTGCTCTACGTTGGCCGCTACCTGGTTGATGGAGACGCTCATTTCTTCGATGGAGCTCGATGTCGTCTCGGTGCTCGTCGCCTGGAGCTCGACGCCGTCGCTCATTTCCTGCGCCGCCGCGGTCAGCCGGTCGGCGACCGCTGCCACGCTCTCGGAGACTGTCTTTACCTTTTCGAAGATCTTCTCGAAGTTCTCGAACACGAGATTGAAATGCGCCGCCAACATGCCGATTTCGTGCGACGAACGCGGCTGAGCGCGAACGCGCAAGCTCCCTTCCTTGGCCTCACCCAGGGTAGCGACGAGGCGCAGGACGGATGCCGAAATCCCCTGCGACAGCAGGCCGCCGGCGAAGGCTCCGAAGGCGAATGCCGCGACTGTGATCGCCACTGCGAGCAGGACACTGGCGGTCGACGGTCCGGACCGCTGCACGTGCGCCACGGCCGCCATCAACATCGCCATGGCGACAGCTTGCGTGAGGACCGGGAGCCAGCGCAGGCGCGTGTCCAGTCTGATCGCGATCGAGGAGCGCTGTTGCAGGTACCCCGTAACCTCCTCCAGCGGCAGCGTCGCCGCCAGTTGCTCGGTCTGGCGTTCGGCGAGAAGGAAAGCACTTGCGGCGGGTACGACCCCGGCAAGGACGGCGCAAACGGCGACGTGCAGGGCAGTGGCGGCGACGTCGGTCCAGGCGACCGACACCGTAGAAGCCAGCACCGTGGTAAGCACAAATCCCGGACAGAGCCAGAGCAGCGCCATCGGCAGCCGGAAGATTGCTTCCACCGCCCGCGCATTGCCGTTGCCCGGCGCCATGGAGCTGCCGCTTTCGTCCGCTGCCGATGTCCTCTTCGCTGCGCCACTTTCATCCGCAGCCGGTCCGGAGACGTTGCCATCGTTGGCAGGAGGCTGTGGCGCGTCAGCCAGTGCGGCAAGCGGGGAGCTCAGTAGCCGCAGGCGGATGGCGACGGCGAGGAAGACGAGCACGGCGCCGATACCGTGGACAGCGACGGCCAGACTGGCGTTTTCCTTGAGCACGCCGACGGCGGCCAGGTAGAACAGCGACAGGGCTAGCCCCGCAGCAGCGCCTACTCCAGCTACGCCGTGAAGTAACCTGAGGTGGCGACTGGTCGTCTTCATTCGACCGCTCCTGTACCGTAGCGTCAACCTTGACCGTTACAATGTGAACCAGAGACCGAAAGCAGGCGAAGAGGTTTGCCCACCAGTCCACGACCCACTGTATACGAATCCAGCCCGACCATCAAGAGACGACTTGTTCCTGCATCCGCTGCCTGCTCGGCGTCGGGGCGACAGCGCCCGCCTCCGTTGCTTTGCCTCTACGAATCTCCGCGGCCGTACATCAGGTAGCGGGCCTCGTCCGTAACCGCGATGCCGCGGCGCAGGTCGGCGATGAGCGCGGGAACATCGAATCGCAACCACCTTTCGCGGTCGCCGCGCGGGGTGCGGATGCGGATCGCGGCGCGAAGATCTGGCACTCCCACACGGCCGCGCGCGCCACCTCGCCCATGACGGACCTCGTACAGGAGCGTGTCGGCGATGAGCGGAGCCAGCTCGTCGATCCAGGCCAGAAGCTTCCACGCTGGTAGCCGCCCGCCACTCGCCGGGCTGGCCGCGCAAACGCGGCGCAACGGCTCCAGGAGCGCGAGGTAACTACCGCCGAAATAGGGCCGAAGCAGCAGCGCGGTCCAGGGCGTGCTGAGTAGGAAAGGCACCAGCAGTTGCTCGAGTGCACGGCAATCGTCGCGCGTGAAGTACGCCGGCGGGTATCGATAATGCGCCGAAAAGACCTCCGGATCCGCGGCGATGAGCTCGGTCATCTGCCCGAATCCGGGCCGTTGTACGAGATTGGAGCGCATCTCCTCGTCGAATACCAGGCGCGGTCCGAGCGCGCGCGTCTCGGCCGTGCCGGGGATCGGCGCGAGCGCGTGGAACTGGACCTCTGCGCCCGCAACCGCCGCCTCGCGCATGCGCTCCAGAGTAAGCTCCAAATCCTCGGGAGTCTCGTCGGAAAAGCCGTACATGAAGCTGGTGACGAGCTCCATGCCCGTATCGAGCACCTTGGCCAGCGCCATGAAAGCGCGCGGCAGGTCCAGCCGCTTGCCGATGAGCCGATGCATGCGCGCCGAGCCGGACTCGATCCCGCAGTAGAGTCGGATGCAGCCGGCGGCGCGCATCTGCGTCGCCAGCTCGCCCGGGATGTTGTCCAGCCGTCCATCGCAGGTCCAGAGAAAACGATCGCCCGCGTCCAGGCCGCCGACGTACCGGCAAAAGCCTTCCATCCAGTGGCGATTCGCCAGCAGGTTGTCGTGCACGAAGTGCACCACGCGCACCGGGATCAGCGAGCGCAGCGCGCGCACCTCGGCGACGATGCGTTCCGGTGACTTGGTGCGATAGCGGCGCTGGAAGAACTGAGTTGAGGAACAATACGAGCAGTTGTACGGACACCCGCGGCCAGCCTCGATGCCGACCGCGGCAACCTCGGCGAGATCCGGAAATGCCGCATACAGGGGAAGCGGCAGCTCGTCCAGATTGTCGACATGGTGCGCCGGGGGGCCGCTGACGACAGCTCCGGTATCCGTTCGCCAGAGTAGCCCCGTGACCTCGACCGCCGCGCGCCTGCCGGTGACGAGCTCGTAGAGCTGGGCAATGGAGTGGTCGGCTTCTCCCGTGAGCACTGCATCGATCCACGCGAAGCGTTCCATGATTGGCGCCGCGGTCGCGGCAGTTCCCGGCCCGCCAAGCACGACCACGGCCCGCGGATACGCGGATTTGATCTGACCCGCCAGGTGCACCGACAAGTCGAGTGAATTGGCAATCGTCTGAAAGCCGACGACTACCCCGCTGCCGTCCCCGGCGATGTGCCGGGAAAGCTCTCCAATGGTGTCCGCGAGGAGCGCGGGAACGGTCTCGGCACAGGAGCCATTGACGTCGATGAGCTTTTGGTCGTCGCTCGGGGAGAAGACCCGCGCGAGCGACGCCATGAGCTGCAGGATGCCGAGCGGTGTGAACCGGGCCAGCAAGCGGCTCCGCTTGCTCGGCGCGAACCGCGTGTCCTGAAAGAAGCTGTAGTACGGGACAAAGAGGAACCTCATAGCGCGATCGCCGCCTGCTGCCGGCGCCTAACCCGCCAGATCCGCCGCGCCTGACCTTCGAACCCTTTGAGCTCGGCCTCGCCGCTTTCGATGTCGTGTGTACCGGCCAGGTCCCGCAACAGGCCACCGATCTCGGCGTTCGCAAAAACGTCCTCGGAGAGCGCCACCTCGCCGCTCTGCGCCAGGCCCTGCAGCCGCGCTGCGATGTTCACCGTCGAACCGAAATAGTCCAGCCGCTCGTTGAGCGTGACCGCAATGCACGGGCCTTCGTGGATGCCGGCCTTGAGGCCGAGCGGCGGGGCGTCCGCATCACCACGCGCGAGCAGGCGGTCGGCCTCCACGAAAGTGCGCAACGCGCCGAGCGGGTGCCGGAAAACGGCCATTACCGCGTCGCCCATCGTTTTCACGATGGCGCCGTCGTTCCTGGCGATGACGTCGTGGAGAATCTGAAAATGACGCATTACAAAGCCGAACGCCGGGGCGTCACCGACGCGACAGTACAGACGCGTCGAATCGCACAGATCCGTGAACAGCAGGGTCTGGGTTCCTACTTCCACCCGCTGGTTCTCGCGCAGGGCCTCCCGACTGAACAGGTCTCTGAATGTTTGCAGCGCGAACACGTCTGCGGCCGGCGTCACGCCGTCGCTCCACGCGGCGCGCTCGAGCACCAGAAGCTCCTCACGCGTGCCGGAGTTTGTCAGCGCGAGCTCCGCCACGGTTCCGAGCGTCAGGTCCACTGCTTCCCAGGGGGCGCCGGCGACGTCGATGACGGTTCTCGTGCGCGCGTTTTCCGAAACTTGCACGAGGCGACCGTCCTGGTCGCCCCTGACGCGCAGCCTGTAGGTCCCGGGGAGCAGCACCGCGCGCTCCGCTCGGTGCTCGCCCGGGCGCAGGATTTGCTGCAGGACGACGTGCGGGGTCAGTTCTGGCCCGCCGACGCAATAGTATCGCCGCGCCACGTTGCGGATCGCGGGATGCGGCCGAAAAACCAGCTCGACCGACTGATCCAGGCGCGCGGAAAAGTCGATTGCGCAGGGTTCACACCGCGCTCTCGCCGGGATTTCCGCGAGCGCTGGTCTGGCCTCTTGAGCGCCGCGACAATGCGGGCACAGGAGCTGCCACTCGAGCACCACCAGACCGGTGCGCGTGGCGTGCAGGCACAGTTCGAGGACATCGCGACGGCAAGCCGCCCAGCGCGCCGCCAGGACGTACGGGCGGAGTGGTGACAGCAGCTCCTCATCGCTTCCCGCCACCACATCCACCAGCAGGTTGACGAGGCCCGGGTCGAGCCGAAGTGCCCGCAGCTTGCGGCCAGCCTCCTCGAGGTGCGCCCGCGCCCGCCACGAAAGTAGGGCCTCCTGGCGCGGCTCAGATTGCCCGGCCGTGGCGTTTGCCGTTTGGGCATAGCGGCGGAACACGTCGCCAAACCGGCGCCTCATTAGCACGCCCACCTGTGCCTGCGCGACGACCCGGCCGAGCCAGCTCCGGGGCTGAATGTCGACCGCGTAGGACAACAGCGTCCCGTGAGCCAAAGACGCTCGCAGCCTGACGTCCACGGTCATGAACGCGAGGGGGCCGCCGGCAAAGCGGCGGGTCACAGCAAAGCGCTCCGGGCGGACCCACTCGAAGGGGTGCTCCTCCCACTCGATGCCGCCAACGGGAAGCCGCGCTCTCAGGGCGCGACTCAGCGGGCTGGTCCGCGGTACCTCACGGCGGGCGGGGCCGACCGCGGGAAGCCCGACATCGCGATTGAAGCGATCCGTGTTCGCAACCAGTGGCCACAGCGCTTCGGGGGAGGGCGCCAGCTCCCACGTCCAGCGATACTTGAGGACTGGAACGGTCATCGGGTCATCCATTCGTCAGCGGTCCGAAACCCCGCCGTTCAGGGCAGAATCGCCGCGGAACCGAACGCAGCGAGGTCCACGGCGGCGCCCGCCGCCGCAGACGGTGGAAGTGTTCCCGAACCCTCGCCTGAAGGCCGGCATACTATTGCTCGGGTCAGGTCCGTGTCGCGTGCGGCTCACCGGCGGCGGCATGGGCTCTTCCCGTGATGGGACAGGCATCATATCACGCTTCGCCGGGCGCCTGGTAGACCGCCGCCGCCGTTGTGCGTACAATGCCTGTGATGAGAAACGCGCGCAGCGCCGGGGCTGTCGCGCCAGACAAGAAAAAGGGCAGATGGACATGGTGACCCCACGGCGGCAATTGATCCAGGCACTCCGGGAATGTCTCCCGGGGCGATCTGCGCTGCTGCTCGGGCTGCTCCTTCGCCTCTTGCTCATGCCGCTGTTCCTGGGTGGAGAGTGGACCGCAGCGCTAGCGCGGCGGGGAGCGCCTGCCGTGGCGCGCCCGGGAGGCGGTGGCGGGCCAGCAACTCCGCTCGAGACGCTGCGCGACAAGGTGGCGGGCGCTGCGAGCCTGGTCGCGGGTAGCAGGACTGCCGAGGTGGTCGCCGGGGAGCCGGCCGTGACCTGGCAGACCGCCAGCCAGGGCGACTGGGTTCCCCGCGCCACGTTTCTGCTGAAGGTTCCGCTGCTCCTGGCCGACGCCATCGCACTGGTGGCATTGTTGGCGCTGCCCGCGGTAGGCGCGCTTCCCCTCGAGGCGCGACGCCGCCTCGCTGCCGCCTGGGTGCTCAATCCCGTCTTGATTCTCACCGTGTACGTCCTCGGGAGCACCGAAGTGCTTGCTGTGGCCGCTTTCCTGACCGGCCTTTCGCTGACCGGGCGGGGGCAGGGTGGCGCTACCCTTGCAGCGGTCGCTCTGGTCGTCGCCGGCGCGCTCGCGCCAGTCACGATTGTGCTCACGTTTTTCTATGCGCAGGTGACCTTCGATTCGGGGCGCCACAAGGCGCGGCTGGTGCTGGCAGCCGTGGCCGGCGCGGTGCTCCGCCTCGGTCTGCCGCTGGCGCTTGGTGCGGCGAGCTGGAAGGAGATCATGGCCGCCCTTTCGGTCGCGCAATCCGAGCTCGGCGCCGCCATCACAATCAACGAGCACGAGCTCGTGCGCTTGCAGGATCATCTGCCGCTGTATCCATTTCTGCTCGCAATTGCGGCGACGGCCTTGCTGCTGCGGGCCGGGGGCGCGCGCAACGGAGCCGGGGAGCGCTCCGGGATGCTCGCCGTGCTCTTCGCCTTGACCGTGCGGGTCGCGCTCGCGCCGGTGACCCTGGAATCGCTGGTCTGGATCGTCCCGTGCGGGGTGGTCGTGGCCCGCGACGACACGCGGTGTCGGTGGCTGCTGGCGTTGCTCACGGCGTGCGCGGTTCTCTACTCCTGCCAGTGGGGACGGGCGACCGCGGGGAATCTCCTGGCTCCGATCTTGCCGTACGAAGCGTTTCGATGGCCCGCGCCGATGGAGCTGCTGGGCACGTTCTATGACGCGGGCAAGCTTCTGGATCTGGTGCGCACGGGGCTCGCCGCGTGTTGCGCCGCGATCGCCTGGACGTCCTGGCGCGCCCTGGGCATTGGAGACAAGGTCGATGCGCACCATGCGTGACGTCTTCGCCACCGGATGGTGCCGCCGGTGGGCGGCGTGCGCGGTTCTACTGCTTGGCGTTGCGCTCCTCGGCGGCGCGGGCGGCGGCGCGGCGGGCTGTCGCGACGGCGCTCCGGTACGCCTCGCCGAATTCGCCGGCAGTTCCAGCGTGCACGTGCGGGAGCGCGCCGGCGTCGCGTTCCCGGTCTATGTGGCGCGCGTCGCCTTCGATTCCTGGCACGCGATTCAGCAGGGCAAGATGCGCACGGATGGCAGCGACGTGCGCATCCTGGACGCGACAGGCGCCGCCGTCCCGGCCACGGTCGATGCGGCCACACTCGGGACCGTCGAGACGATTGTCAGGTTCCAGGTGGACGCACTGCGCGCAGGTGAGGACAGAACCTACTATCTGGTGCACGGGGGGACCGCGGGCAGCATCCCGGCACCTGCGGGCAGCGACCGCGAGTCTGCCGCCCGCTCCGGCCGCACCGGGTTCGGTGTCGAGTCCTGGTCGCTCCTGCCCGTCGAGCAGGATGGGGCGGTGCGCCCCGCCTTTGGCCGGGCGATGTATCGCCTTCGCATCGCGCTCGCCGATTCCCCCATGGACCACTTCACCAATGAGGCCATCGTCATCGCGGACGGACTGGCGGCGCAGCTCACCAGGGAGAGCACGCTGAGCTACGACATCCGCGGCGCACAGCGCAGCACGCTGCGGGTTTCCGTCCAGGGCCGCCTTACCGGCGGGGCGTTCACCTGGGACAACCCGGTGCGCGCCGCCGATGGGACCGCGGCGAGCTGGGAAGTGGACCTCAACGACTGCTTCGTGGCAAGGTGGTGCCACCGTGAGATTCCACTCGGCGTGTTCGCAGGTAAGACATTGGAGCAGCTCTTCGTCATGACCAACGATGAGCCGACGATTCAGGGCGGCGGCGCCTTGAGCTTCTACCTGGACAATGTGCAGCTTCTGCCTGGCCCGGAGCCCGAAGTTGAGCCTGGCACCTTTGGCGAGCGGCTGGCGCGCCGGGTAGCGGCGGATCCCGTGTTTTTTGCGTGCTGGGCCGCCGCCGTCCTCGTGTTGGCGGGGCTGTATGTCCGAAGTTGGGAGAGGGCGCCGCGATGGATGTCTTTGTCCTTTCGGGGCTGACGCGCGAGCTCGACGCGCTGCGCGGTGCTTTCGTCGGCAAGATCTTCGTGCCCGGGGAACGTCTCGTGGTGATTCCGCTGCGCCTGGCAGGCACCGGGAGACGCGATCTGCTCATCTCGACCGAGTCGCATGCGCCGGGCATCGTCTGCCTGCCGGTGCACATGGAGCGTCCAGCTTCCCCTGCGCCTTTTGCGATGGCGCTGCGCAAGCATCTCGGTGGCTCCCACCTGATCCAGGCGGTGCAACCAGGCCTGGATCGCATGCTGGTGCTGCGTTTTCAGAAGGGCCACCAGCCGCATGACACCCTCGAGCTGGAGCTGCATATCGAGCTGTTTGGGCGGCACGGCAACGTCGTGCTGGTGGACTCCACGGGAACGATTGCCGCCGTCCAGGTCCCGGTGGGGAAGAGCCAGTCAGAGCTCCGCCTGCTCGTTCCCGGCGAGCACTATCGCGAGCCGCCGGCGTTGCCCGGCACGGTGGCCTTGCCGGAGGCGACTTGCGAGGTCCTGCGCGCGCTGGCCGCGGGGGCGGGACGAATCGATGCGGAACAGCTTTCCGCCGCGGTGCGTGGCCTCGGCCCACACCTCGCGAGCGCCGCGGTTGCGGCGACCGACGGCACGCCGGAGGCGGTGGCAGGCCTGCTGGCGAGCTGGGTCAACGCTGCTGCCGCCGGTGAGCTGGCGCCGCGCCTGTACGGAAGTGCGCGCGGCGGCTGGACCCTGTCCGCGGTGCCTTTTCCCGGGCGCAGCCCGGCCGCCGACTCTCCGCCGGCCTTCCTGGAAGCATCGTTGCGCCTTTTCTGGCCGCGCTTCGAGGCGGCCCGGCGCGGCGCGGAACGGAGCTCGGTTCAGGCCGAGATTCGCAAGGAGCTCAAGAGACTCGAGCGGAGAATCGCGGCGATCGGCCGCGACCTCGAGCGCTTGCGGGAGGGGACTCGGTGCGAGCGCCTTGGCGAGCTGCTCAAGGCGAACATGGGGCGCTTGCGTCGCGGCATGACTCGCCTGGAGACGGTCGACTTTTACGATCCGGAAGGGCGGACGGTTGCGGTGGCGCTCGATCCCGCACTCGGCCCCGTGGAAAACATGAACGAGTACTTTCGACGCGCGAAGAAGGGGCGGCGCGGCCTGGCCATCGCCGAGGAGCGGCGTGCCGTTGCAACCCGGCGACTGGAGGCACTGCGTGAGCTGACAACGAGGCTGGACGAGCTTCCGGACGGGGCAAGCGTCAACGCGCTACTGGGGGAATACGGCGAGCTCGCCGCGGCCGCCCTGCCGAGCCTTGCCGCCGGAGGCGATCGCTCCGGTAAGCGCTCGGCAGCGCCTGCCGTCCTCGCCGGGGTGCGGCGGTTTGTCGGTACGGCGGGGCAGGAGATCCTCTGCGGAAAAAACGCTCGGGGCAACGATCTGCTGATCCGGCGATACGCGCGCCCGAACGATTGCTGGTTGCACGTTCGCGATCGACCCGGAGCGCACGTCGTGGTGCGCTGGGAGGGCGCCGCCTCGGCTCCTGACGAGGTGCTCGCGGAGGCGGCACAACTTGCCGCGTTTTACAGCTCGGCGCGCGGCGAGCGCGCGGTGCCGGTCATGGCGACGCGCGCCAAGCACGTCCACCCCGTGTCGCGGCATCATCAGGGGCTGGTGCGGGTCGAGCGCGACCGGACCCTGACCGTGTCCGCGGAGCCCGAGGCCATCGCGCTCTGGACGCAGATTCAGGCCCAGGACGAAGTGGATCGCCGCCTGTAGGCGATGGCCGCAAGCGGTCGCCTCCCCTGAATCCACCACCTCTGCGGCGCAGAATGCCGAGTGATGCTCCCTCGCAGGTACCGCAGCTACCCCATTGGCGAGGCGTAGCAGCTTCGCCAGGTTTGGGTCACCTACTCCCCGCACTCCTGCTCGACGGAAGCCGCAGCAGGTGAGCTCCGGTGTTGCCACCTGAGCTCACCCGTGCAGCGACGACCTCGGCTTCGGCCACCGGTCAGTGGCTCTCGTAATCCGTTGAGGGCGAGGACGTGCGGTGGATCATGCACTGGTTCCCCAGTGCATTGGTGATCGCCGAGCCGTATTGGGTGGTTTCGTACAACTGCTCCATGAAGCCGCGGAAGTTGTCGTCTTGCGACTCGCTCGCCTCGAGCGTGTTGTAGATGTAGCCCATGGTCATCGAGTAGGCATCGTTGGTCGGATAGTAGGTGGCGAACGGCGCGGCGGCGTCATTCTCGTTGTATTGGTCGTGCAGGTTCACCAAGGCCGCGCTTACCACCGACTCGCGATTCCACGAATAAGTCTGATCGACCGCCGTATGCCAGACGCCGTAGCAGTTGCCCGAGGAGCGAAAGCCGAGCTTGTCGGTGTCGCAGCTCGTCTCGAAGGGATCAGACGGATCGAGACAGTTGTGCTGAGAGCAGCAGCGGTTCTCGTCTTCGCCATCCGCGTCCAAGTCATCATTGGAGCCGGCGAAGATCTTGCAGCGGCCGACACCGGTGCACGTGGCGGGATCCCACTCGGCGGTCGTGACATCGCAGTTAGCGGGATCGCGCGAGCACCCTGAGCCGTCGATGCGCCAGCTCGCCAGGCCGAGCTGACCGTTATGGCGCCAGTCTGCGGCGGAACCGTCGGCACCGAACCAGAGATAGTCTTCCATGCGGGCGCCGATGAACGACGCAAACCCCTCGGAAAAGGCGCGTCCGCCGTACTTGATGGATCGGGAGCTGTGGCTGCCGCAGCTCTCCCAGCCATTCTGCCCGCCGACGGTCTCATCGCGGCTGCACAGAGTCTTCCCAGGGGAGATGTCCGACTCGTCCCAGGCGTCCCAATGGAGAAGGTGACCGATCTCGTGCGCCATCGTGCTGAATCGGAAGCAACTCTGGTGCATTTCGATGTGGCCGCCGGAAAGAAAACACCACTCTTTGTCCGTATCCGGGAATACGATCTTTAGCCGAGGCAGCGAGCTTCCATCGGAAGTATTCGCGAACAAATTGGAGCTCTCCTCCATCTGGTCAATAATATAGGTTGCCATGCCATATAGGCGGATCGCCATATTTACTACGTTATCAGAGCTGGTGAATACGATGTCGCGATTGATATTCCAGCATTGATCGCCGCATGATGATAAGTCTTACTTGTTTCGATATGTTGTCCAGTAGTAGTATTCTCCGTCTTCATTCTCTACATAGACGTCGTCATCAAAGCTTTCGCTGATTTCTTGTGCGTCGCTATAGATGTTGACCTTCACCTTATAGATGCCCAGCAGCGAGCGATCGTCCTCGATGGAGAACCAGCCGCCGTTCGAGGTCTGTGCGGCATAGCTGGCCGGGAAGGGAGTGTAGACGGAGCAGTCCTCGACCCAGCAGTCATATACGGCCACGCGTACGGCGCCGTCCCGCCACCCGATCGTGTGGGTGCCATAACGGGTGTCGATGTCCAGGGTAACGCGGCCCTGCAGGGTGAACGCATGGGCCGAGGCTGTCGTCAAGAGGCTGGCCAGGCAGGCGAGAACGAATAGGTGGCGCGAGCTCATCTTTTTTTCTCCAATCTGATACGAGATCAGGCAGTAGACGGCGAGCGGCTACTGAACGACTTCGGCCAGTGGGCGCGGTCCGGAGCGCGGGCGGTAGGTCACCTGGGCGCGGAATCGGGAGCGCTCGCCCTGGACCTCTTGGCGGAGGGCGAGCACGTATGCGCGCAGGTCGTCCACGGACGCCACGCCGGGAAGGGCAATGCGGCCTTGGCTGATCCATTCCTGGAGAGTCGCGCGGGGCGTACGTTCGAGGATCGTCACCATGCGCGCGAGGTCGGCGGCCTCCTGGATGAGCTCTGGCTCATTGGCGGCTTCGTCGCGGTCGGAGCCCGCAAAGATGGCGCGCTGCCAAGGTTGGACCAGCTCATCGTCCTCGACCGCGGGCAAGTGCTGGGCGGAGACATGGCGCTGAGCACCGAGCTCGACCTGCTCCGCGGCCGGCCCTGCCGGAGCCTTCGGCGAGCCCGAGGCGGCATCACCGGCCTCGGATTGCTCGGGTGACGGCGGAGCGAGCGTGAGGCGGTGGAGCACGGGCGCGGGAGCGGTGGCAGTGGGGGGGGCGTGCGCCAGGCCCCAGGAAGTGACGGCGATGCTGAGAGGCAGCATCGTGGTAGCGAACAGGAGATGGGGTTTGGTGTGCAGGATCATGTCGGGCTCCATGGACGGTGACGAGGTTTTCTGGGAGAGCAGCAAGGCTTATGCCAGAGACAAGCTCAGGGGACGGTGCGGAGCAACGTATGATGGTGAGGTAGAAGGGGAGCACGGCGGCGCTGGAGACGGCGTATGGCGTCGCCATGGCGACCTACGTCGGTTGGCCTTTCGGGACCCATGGCCGGCCGGATTGGGGCCTCGATGATCGTTTCGGGCCGACAATGGGCGTCAGGGTTGCCCTTGTTCCTCGCCGGTCCGCTCGTCTTCGCCGGCGGCGAAGGCACGTGCCGCTTCGCGGAGGATCTGCAGGTGTCGACCAAAGTTCCTGCACCCCGAGCACATCATGAGGTGCGCGGTCAGGCTCATGCGCGCCTTGAAGCTCAGGCGGTCCTCTTGTGAGTCGGACAATAGACGGGTCGCATCGTTGCAGGTCAACACGGTCGCTCGCCCTCCCCGAACCAGTTACGTTCCAGGCATCGGCGCAGTCGCAGACGCGCCCGATGCAGAATGACGTGCAAGTTGCCGGCGGTGATGTCCGCGGCCTGGCAAATCTCATCCGCGCTCAGCTCGATGAGCTCTCGCATCATGAATACCCGCGCCTGCTGGGGCGGCAAGGCGTCCAGACACGCCTCGAACACGCGCCAGAACTGGTGGTCGTGGACCGCACGTTCGGGGTTTTCCCAGGCGACGGGCCGCTCGGCGGTGCGCCAGAAGCCGCGCTCATCGAACGGTCCGGCGAGCTCGTCGGCACTGTCGTCTTCCCGAAGTGGGGCGCTCGCCTCGACGACGCGCTGGCGGTGGCGCAGGGCGTCGGCAATCTTGTTCTTGAGGATAGCGAAGACCCAGGTCTTGAGCGCCGCCCGGCCGCGAAACGCACCGGCGTTTTTGTAGGCGCCCACCAGCGCCTCCTGGACGGCGTCCTCGGCCCACTGCGCGTTGCCGAGCTGCAGAGTGGCGAACTTGATCATTTGCCGCCGCCAGTCCTCGATGAACGGACCATCGCGCAGCTCCTCGGAAGCGGCGAGATCGGGTGCGCCTTCAGGGTTGCTCATTCGCGTGGTCCTGTCTGATCTGCTTTTCCACGAGAGCCACAGCTAATGGAAGTGCCGCTGGATCATGCACGCCGCCTGTGCGCGCCGATCGGGCGCCAGCAGGTCGGACTTGCATACGTAGAGGAAGGTATTGGGCGCTCCGAGCGCCCCATGCCGCTCCGCGGTCGCGGAGACGCCGAGCACGATCGGCGGGGCGCCGAGGCGCCCGCCCATGCGCTCGATCGAGGCCGCGATCCGGTCGAGCTCGAGCAGGCCGGCAATCGTGATCGGCAATCGCGGAGCCAGCTTGCGGAGCTCGGCGACCACATCCTCGGCCGCCATGCCGGTCGACGAGGCGACGGCCATCGATACCACCGCTCCGCTGGCGCCAGCCGTCTGGGCACGAAGATGGGCGAGCGACGACAACCCAAGTGCAGTAAAGCCGGCGCTCTCGAGAAACGGCTTCATTTCGCCGACGATGAAGGGGGGGGGCGCGCGAGCAGGACGTTCCTTGCCATGGTTGCTCCTTTCTTCAATGGGATACCAGATAGTCGCGCGCGCCTTGCAACTCTTACACTGCCCGGCGTGCTGGTCGCCACCGCGACGTGGCCGGGTAACCCTCGTCGCGGATTGCTCGCGCGTACGTGTTCACCTCCCCCCCGCTTGCGGGGAGGCAGAGGAGGCGACAGAAATGGCGCAACAACGGTTTGGCAGCGCATCTCATCATTGAGATAGACGGCGGATCGAGGCTTGATGGGCGCCTGCTTTGTCTGGTCACCGCAGCAGAAGCGTCGTCACGAAATAGCTTGCGGCGCCGAGCGCTCCCGCCGCCGGCAGTGTCACCACCCAGGCAAGCGCGATGTGTCGAAGCGACCGGGTATCCAGTGACCCGTGTACCGCGCCGGCACCAAAGATGGCACGCGACGCCACGTGGGTGGTCGACATCGGCAGCCCGTGAACCGCCCCTGCGATTACGAGAGCCGCGGTCACGAGGTTGGCGCAGTAGCCCTCGAGATTATCCATCGGCGTCACCTCTTCCGCGAGCACGTGGGTCACCCGGCCGCCCGCCAGGAGGCTCCCCGCGACCATCCCGGCAGTGACGAGTGCGAACAGGACGAACGTCGAAACGCCGGCCGGCGCTCCGAAAGCCGACGCCCCACCCTCAGCCCCGATCTCGGCGAAGGGAAGCACCTCGACTGCCGACCAGCGTGGCGGTCCCCTTCGAGACGTCGTTAGCACCGTTAGCGCCTGCCAGAGCCGCGCCGACGGCGGCGATGAGCACACCATCAACGGTCATGGCGCTCGCCATCTTGTAAAGCACATTCGGCCGACCTTGGCGATTGCGGGAGGTAGGGCGATGGTGGTGAACATCAGCCGCACTTGCCAGCGGCGCCGGCGGCCGCCGTCTGCCGGATCAGCTCGTGACGGGTGAGTGCCGCGGACGACAGTGATACCGCAAAGGGAATCAGCATGGTCAACAGCAGCTTGATCGCGAGGCCGCCGGTAAACCCTGCGCTCGCGATCGCCCCTCCCGAGTTGATGGCGAAGAGCAGCCCGCCCACGAATACGGCGGTGAACAGGCTGCGGAAGATCATTCGGCACTGGCGAGCGCGTTGCGAGGCAGGTCACCGCCCGAGCGCACGAGCGCGATCGGGGCAGGCATCTTCGCCAGGTCGGTCGAGGTTTCCATCGATTGCTACCTTCTGATATCGCGGGCGCGGCTACATCATTGTGGCGAGCTTCACCTCGACCCAGCTCTCGCCCTCCTTGACCTCTGCCTTGCTAGCGACGATTCCCGCCCCGTCGGGCGCGACCATCCCCGTAACCCGGGCCGTCTTGGTCATGTGGGGCGCAAACAAGCTCGCCGGCGCGATCACCACGTGCAAATGGCCGGCATCATCGACGAGCCCGACCGGGATCCCCATGCCGGCGCACGTCGCCGCGCAGCCCTTTACCTCGCCATTGGGCGTCATGTGATCGTTGCCACTGTTCATGGCATTCATGCTGTAGCACTTGGTATCCACAAGCGTTCCCGTGACCGTCGCTTCCGCCGCCATCGCTGCCTTGGAACCGCTTCCTTCCGCGGCAACCGGGGCGATGCCGCCACCGAGACTCGCCAAGAGCGACATGGCCGTGGCGAGCATGATTCCTTGTGAGCGCGTCTTCTTCATCTTCTCGTCTCCTGAGCAATGCTCCATGTGGAGCTACTTGGGTTGGCCCGCCGACCCGTGCTCCGTGCCCGCGCGGTTCGTGGAGCCTGCGAGCGGTCGCGCGCCACCGCGGGTATCCGCATTGAGGCGCGCGAGTGCTCCATCGGCAACTACAATCAGGTCTTCTCGGTATCCTTCCTCGCGCCAGACGACCTTTCCACCGGCGTCGAGGAGCACGTTCAGCGGGAGCTGCTCCGCTCCGAAAAACGCGAAGCTCTTTCCCGAGACGTCGATGGCCGAGCTCAGACCGGGGGAAACCCGCCGGAGAAAGCGCGCCGCCAGTTCGGGGTCCTGGTCGACGGATACGGCCAGCACGCGCACCCCGGCCTTGGCCCAGCGCTCCGCGAGCGACGCGACCTGCGGCAGCTCCTGCCTGCACGGGCCGCACCAGGAGGCCCAGAACGAGATCCAGGTCGGCCCCTCGGAGCTGGCGCCGATCGCCACGCTTCTACCGTCTTCCAACGCTGGGAGGGTCCAGATTTGGGAAGTCGTCACTGGGCGCGGTGGGCGGCGCTTGTCGGGATCCGCCGGCAGGGCGGCGACCCGGTACGGCTGCAGCTCGCCCGGCACCGCGAAGTCAACGCCGAGGTTCTCCTCGCCGTCCTCGAATTCGAGCCAGATTCGTAGGCGATACAGACCGGGCATCGGCAGCCGTGAGTCAAAAGTTATGGCGGCGCCGTGAAACAGTTTTCGCTGGGCCTCGTCCAGCCAATGCCCGTGCTCCGGCATGCCGAATCGCGTTCGTATCGCCAGCGGAGCCGGATTCGCACCGCGCGTGGTCAGGTCGAGGCTGACCTCTACGACCTGCCCCACGGCGACGCGCTCGGGGGCGAAGCGCATCGCCAGCTCCACACCGCCGAGGTTGGCCGCGAGGCTCGGCATGTCCGCGGCGGCGAACGGCATTGAAGGCACCACCATGAGCAGCAGGAGTATCGGCAGCATGGTGTGGCCGCGAGCGGTCGAATGGGCGTGGGGCTGATTCACCACGAGACCTCCGGAAGCGACTGAAAACCGAGCTCGTCGAGGAGCCTACGGGATAGTAGTCGCGGCTCGCCGGGAAACCTTACATTGTCTCGGCGGCCGTGCGGCAATTGATTGCGAAGCACCAGCAGGGCGCCGCGTGGACCAACAGAGGCGAGGCACGCCTGGCGCCGACATGGCCTGCGGGGCGCCCCTTCGCTGACGTCTTCTCCGTCAGCTTGGCAGGATCCCGGTTCGCGCCGGGAGGGATCACGCCGGCGTGGGATGTAAACGCGATGGTCAAGCGAGGAGGTCGCCCTGGATCCACCGCAGCTCGCCGTCGGCGTGACAGTGCCCCCCTTCTGTCCCTCCCGCCGCAAGCGGGTGGATGGACGGAGGGGACGGTGAATTCAGCTCCCGCGGTCTCGCGTCAGACCGCGAAGCGGAAGTTAATGACGTCGCCGTCTTTGACGACATATTCCTTTCCTTCCAACCGCAGCACCCCGGCCTTGCGACAGCCCGCTTCGTCGCCGTGCGCGAGCAAGTCCTCGACCGAGGTAACCTCCGCGCGGATGAATCCTCTCTGGATATCGCTATGGATCTTGCCGGCGGCCTCGAGCGCGGTGGCGCCGCGCCGAATGGGCCACGCGCGCACCTCATCCTCACCGGCAGTCAGGAAGCAGATGCGATCGAGCATGCGATAGGCGGTCGTGAGAAATCGCGACTTTGCGAGCTCCTCGATGCCCACGCCCGCCGCCATCTCCGCCCGTTCTTGCGCCGGGAGCTCTGCGAGCTCTGCGAGCTCTGCCTCGAGCTCCGCGCACAGGCAGATGACGGCGATCTTCCGGTGCCCGGCGGCGTCGCGAATGGCGTTCGGAAGAGCCGCGGCGACGTCGCTCTCCGCGATGTTGATGACGGCAAGCATCGGCGTCCGCGACAAGAAGACGAAGGAAGCGAAGGGCAGCCAATCCTCCTCGCTCAGATCCGCGGTTCGCGCCGGCCGGCCATCTTCGAGCAGCGCGCGCAGGCGCCCCAGAATGTCGGCCTCGCGGCTCTTCGCCTTGCCCTCCTTCACGAGACGCTCCTGGCGGCGCTCGACCTGTGCGAGGTCGTGAAGAATGAGGTCATCGTCGAACCCGCAGAGCTCGGAGACGACCTCGTCGGTGCCGTCCGCCAGCGGCCCGGCAAACGCCCCGATCACGAGGACCAGGAGCCCGGCTTCCCGGTAGATTTCCGGCAGCCCCGACCCCTTGCTAGCCCGCGTGCTCATCCCCGGGTCGACGATCTGGTACTCGATCGGCGTGATCTTGCGCGGCTCGTAGAGCTCGACGAGCTGGTCGATGCGCCTGTCCGGCAAGAGGACGGTGCCGACGCTCGCACCCGTGCGCCCACCCTTGGCGGTGCTTTCGGTCAGTGCGTTGAAGAGCGTGGATTTCCCGACGCCGGCGGCGCCGGCGAGGACAGCTTTCATCGCAGTTTTCTCCGGAAGGTGGAGGAAGCTACCGCAGCGTGAAGCTCACGGTGAGATTCATGATTACGGGAATGGGGACACCCGTCGACGATTTCGCGGGAGTGAACTCCCACTGCTTTACGGCGGAGGTCGCGGACTCGTCCATACCTGTCTTGCCCATCGAGCGCAGGACCTTGACTTTCTCGACCCGGCCATTGACGTTGATGACGCACTCGAGGATGACCACGCCCTCGATGCCCGCCTTTCGCGCCATCGCCGGGTAGTCGGGCTGGACCCTCTTGATGATCTGCGGCTTTTCCATCTCGGCCGTGAGCCGAACCGGGCCGGCCGGGGCGGGAGGCCCCTCGGGCTCACCGAACACGATCTCGACGTCGTCAGGGATGGGGATGTCGAGCTCGGGCTCGGGATCGGGCTCTTGAAATTCCTCGGGTTCCTCTGGGGTGGGATCCGGAACGGGCTTGATCGCGGGTTTTTTCTTGACGACCTGCTGTTCTCTTGGTTTCGGAGGCGTGGTAGGTTTGGGTGGAATCCGCACCATACGGACGACTTGTTTTTGCGCTGCCACGAATTGGCGCTGGCCGAATTCCGGCAACGCCATGTAGATGAGCACGCCGTGGACAATGACCGCAATCAGGGCAGCAATGTCCATGAGCTTGCGGTCAAGCTCCCATTCGGCGTCGTCGCGCCGCAGGTAGTGGGCGGCCAGACTTGCTTCGGGAGCCGGGGCCGGGGCCGGCGCCGGTCGCTCGAACGGATTGCGCCTGTCCGCGGGGACCGCGCGGTCCGGGAGCACGTCGGTGACTTCCATCGAGCGATCTTGCCGGCGACCTCGCGGAGCTCCGAGAGTTTCTCTATCGCTCATGACCCGACCTCTGCGCTCATAGCGCAGGAGCGGGGGCCGATCAGTAGTTTCCCCACGAGGCGATTTCTTCCTTGGTGGGCAGCGCAATGTTGCGGACGTTGGCCTGCTTGAGCTCGTCCAGCACGTCGATCATGTCGCCGTAGGCAGCCTCGTCGTCCGTTTGCAGGATCACGAATTTGTTTGCATTGACCTGCAGCTTTGGCAAGATGTATCCCTGAATCTCATCCATATTCATGGGTGCGTTGTCAACAAGCAGGCGTCCACTCGGTTGCACGACGATGTGCACGGCCTCGGTAGGGTCGCCCGTCTCCTGTTCTTCCTTGGGCAGGGCGAAATCAATTCCCTTTTGCGCGCTGAACACGGTTGTAACCATGAAGAAAATAATGAGCAGAAAGGCGATGTCCGCCATGGAGGACGATGGAACGGTGTCCGAAGCCTTGTTTTTCTGCTTCATGGCCATGCCGTTTTCTCCGCAATCCTCAGTTGACTTCCTGTTCAGTCAGCAGGCTGATGTTCTTTGCTTTGGCCGCTCTCAGTTGATCGAGAACCATGTCGACGTGGCGATAGCGCGCTTCCTTGTCCGACTTGATGATGAAGTACTTTTCCGAGTTGGTCTGGAGCTCACCAGCAGCGACCGGGGCGATATCTGCCATCTGCGCCGGCTTGCCGTCCATGGTCAGGGCGCCGTCGCGCTGGACGGAGATGATCACGCCGGTCTTCGGCGACTCCACGCGCTCCTTGGTCGCCGGCAGGTTGACGGTGGTCTTGTCCTTGCTGAAAGTCGTGGTGACCATAAAGAAAATGATGAGCAGGAAGGCGATGTCCGCCATCGACGAGTCAGGAATCTTCGATTCTACTTTCGAAGTTCTCTTGACAAGCATCGCTACTCCTCCTTGCGCCGGGCCGCTCAATTCCCGCATGCGGGGGGGAATCGGCCGCCGCGGCTACAGGCTTTGTCCCTGGGCGGCCGCGGCCTTGGAAGCGGACTCCAAGTCACCCATGTACTCGACGAGGAACGCGCTGGATTCCTCCATGTCAAGCACGATCTTGCTGACGCGACTGGTGAAGTAGTTGTAGAAGGCCAGCACCGGAATGGCGATCATGAGTCCGCCGGCGGTGGTGATCAGAGCCTCGGAGATACCGATGGAAACCAGAGCGGGGTTGTTGAGCCCCTGCTTGGCGATGGCTTCGAAAGAATTGATCATGCCGGTGACGGTGCCGAGAAAGCCGAGCAGCGGCGCCAGGTTGGCGACTGAGGCGAGCACCACCAGACCACGTTCCAGGCGTGCCATTTCCAGCGAGCCGGAGGCCTCGATGGCGCGCTCGATTTCCTCCTTACCGCGATCATAGCGAAGCAGGCCGGCCTTGAGAATAGAGGCGACGGGGCCAGTGTAGGCTTCGCACATTTTGGTGGCTTCCTTGATCTTGCCTTTCTGAAGTACCTTGCCGATACGATCCAGGAACTCGGGGGCGTCGATCGAGGCCTTGTGGTAATGCCAGAAGCGTTCGATGATGAACGTCACCGCCACGATCGAACAGGCGAGCAATGGCCACATGACCGGTCCGCCCTTGTCGAAATAGTCCAGAAGCGGGAAGGTCTCATACCAGCTATTGACGTCCACGTAGGTCCTCCTGTAACGTCAAGAAAGGAAAGCTCAGGAAACGGCGGGTCGCCCTTCGGCCAGGTGGCAGGCGACAAGATGGCCGCCGCCGTGATCCAGGAACTGCGGTTCCACCTGCGAGCAGATTTTCTCTGCAATGGGACAGCGCGGGTGAAATCTGCAGCCGGTGGGCGGGTTGATCGGGGTTGGCACGTCTCCTTGGAGAATGATGCGCTTTTTCTTCTTCTCCTCGCGAAGCTCCGGGTCCGGAATCGGCACGCTGGAGAGGAGCGCTTTGGTGTACGGGTGCAAAGGCCGTTCGTAGAGGTTGGCCGAGCTTGCCAGCTCCACGATCTTACCGAGGTACATGACAGCGACGCGGTTGGAGATGTGCTCGACGACGCTCAGATTGTGAGCGACAAAAATGTAGGTGAGACCCATGGAGCGCTGCAGATCCTGAAGCAAGTTGACGACTTGCGCCTGGATGGACACGTCGAGAGCGCTCACCGGTTCGTCGGCAACGATCAGCTTGGGGCTCACGGCAAGGGCGCGGGCAATGCCGATGCGCTGCCGCTGGCCGCCGCTGAATTCGTGCGGATAGCGTTTCATGTGGGAGGGATCCAGGCCGACGACTTGCAGGAGCTCGCGGACTCGCTGCTCCCGCGCTTCACCCTTGGCGAGCTTGTGGATGGTCAACGCCTCGCCGACGATGTTACCGACGGTCATGCGCGGATTCAGCGACGCGTACGGATCTTGAAAGATGATCTGCAGCATGCGCCGCATCGCGCGCATCTGACCGCGCGAGCGCCAGCGCACGTCATGCGCGCTGCGGACTTCGGTGAGCTGCTTGCACGCCGCAATGGCCTCGCGGGGCAGAATGGCCTCCGCTGCTCCCGTGGCCCGCGTCTGGGCTGTCAGGGAATCGACGATCCAGCCCAGGTCGATCTCGCCAGGTCGCCCGTTTGTCGCCCCACTCGCATACGACCAGGTGCCATGGGACAGGTGGACTAACCTGTCCACGTCGCCGGATGATAGCGCCGCAATCGTTCTGCCGATTTCTTCGCGTAGTCGGTCAACCAGCTTTGCGGTCTCGCCGGAAACCTCGTACAGCACCATGCCGTGCGTGGGCTCGATCAGGCGCAGAAGACAGCGTCCGGCAGTGGTCTTGCCGCATCCTGATTCGCCGACCAATCCGAGCGTCTCGCCGCACTTAACGCTGAACGAGATGTTGTCGACGGCCTTGACGTGGCCCACGGTACGCTGGAACACCCCCTTTTTGACCGGAAAATACTTCTTGAGGTTGTATACGCCAAGCAGCAGGTCGCCATCCTCGCCCGCCGCCGCCGCCGTTGCCGCGCCTGTCCCCGGTTCCGTGGCCATCTACGCGACCTCCTTGGCCTTGTCGCCAACGGCCACATCGTCATAGAGAGTGCAGCGCACCGTGTGACCAGGGCCGACGCGGCGCGGCTCCGGGACGCACAGGTTGCATTTTTCCATGGCGAATGAGCAGCGCGGCGCGAAACGACAGCCCGGCGGCATGTGAAAGGGATCGGGGACGGTGCCCTCGATCGTCGCCAGGCGGGTTTTCTTCTTGGCCCCGACATCGATTCGCGGGACTGAGCGGAGCAGCCCCTGCGTGTAGGGGTGCTTCGGCGACGCAAAGATGTCCTTGACGTTTGCCTCTTCAACGACGTTGCCCGCGTACATCACCGCGACGCGATCGCATACCTCCGCCACCACGGCAAGGTCATGCGTGATCAGCAAGAGCGCCAAGCCAAAACGCTGCTGCAGACCCGCCAGCAGATCGAGTATCTGCGCCTGAATCGTGACGTCCAGCGCGGTGGTCGGTTCATCCGCGATCAGCAGCTTCGGCTTGCAGGAAAGCGCCATCGCGATCATGACCCGTTGCCGCATGCCGCCGGACAATTGATGCGGGTACTCTTTCACGCGCTGTTCGGGGTCCGCAATGGCGACCTCCTTGAGCGACTGGACGGCGACTTCCATCGCCTCGCGCTTGCCCAGACCCTGGTGCAGCCGCACCGCCTCGGCGATCTGGTTGCCGATCGTGAAGACCGGGTTGAGGGACGTCATCGGTTCCTGGAAGATCATGGCGATGTCGTTTCCCCGGATCTTACGCATGTCCCTTTCCGGCAGCGCCACGAGGTCCCTGCCGGCGAACCCGATCCGGCCCTCGACGATCTTGCCAGGAGGACCGATGAGTCTCATGACCGACAGCGACATCACGCTCTTTCCGCAGCCTGACTCGCCGACGAGCCCGACGGTTTCCGCCTCACCGACGTGGATATCGACGCCATCCACCGCCTTGACGACGCCGTCTTCCGTGAAAAAGTGGGTTTTCAACCCACTGACGTCCAGCAGTCGTGCTTGGGCAGTCTTTCCCGCCGGGTTTGTGCTTGTCATAGGCCAGACTGGGTGTTGAGTGGAAAAAGCGATGGCACCGGTGCTTGCACGCGTATCCGGAGATCGCACCAATACGCAAAATGTGGCCTTGGCTTATAACCGGCTCAGCCAATGATTGTCAAGGTTATTCCTGTGCCTGAATTCACCACCCGTTCGGCGTCGGGGCGGCAGCGTCCCCCTCCGTGCCTCCTCCCGCATGCGGGGGACGTCGCGGCACCATCCCTCCTCCCGCAAGCGGGGGGAGGTGAGTTGGGGGGTCTTCGCATCTTGCCTCCGCCGCGTGGGCGCGCTAAGAACCTGCACAGTGGAGAACGACGGTGGCAGGCGATTTTTCAGGCGAGATGGAAACAAGCACGGCGGCGCGCCACCTGGCGGCGCTGCGGGCGATCCTGCGCCGGGACCTGCTCACCGGGTCCGCCTGGGAGGCGGCGCTCGGCGACTTCGTCGAAATGACTCGTGCTGCCCTCGCGGCAAGTGAAGCTTTCGTCTCGCTGTGGAACGGCGAGGCCGGAAGCTGGACGGCCTACGCCAGCGGCGGCGCCCTGCTCAACCATCGGCAGATCGCCTTGCGCGGGTCGCTATCAGTCATCGATCGCGTCCGCAGCTCGCTGTCTCCGGTGCTGAGCACGGCGGACTCGCCTCTGGAGCTCACCTCGGCCAGCCTGCGACTGCATGACGTCGGTAGCGTGCTCGCCGTTCCCCTGTTTTGGTGGGACGTGACCGCCGAGCAGCGGGGGAGGCAGTTCGCGGGCTGCGTCTACGCTCACCGCACCGCTACCGTCGCTCCATTTGCGCACGAGGACGTCGACTTGATGGTCGACATCACGGAAATTGCCCAGCGCAACCTGAACGTCTTGCGCTACCTGCAGCGGGTCGAACGGGACCTGGACGTTTCCCGCGAGCGCCTCAGGGATCTGGAATCGGCGTCGGCGGCGCGGTTTGCGCTGGGCGACTACGAATCCCGCGATCCCTGGTTCATTGAAAACGTCCTCCGGCCGTTGAGCCGGGTCTCACGGTCGAGCCGCGTCGGGCTGCTTTTTCTCGGGCCGACGGGGTCCGGGAAGAGCTTTCTCGCGCAGGCTTACCACTACGCTTGTGTTCGCGGGCGCGGCCCCTTCGTCGTCCTGGACTGCTCTCGCGTCGCCTCCGCGGAAACGCTTTCCGCCGAGCTGTTCGGCTATGCCCCGCACTCGGGCTACGTCAACGCGCCGCCGCGGGGGCGACCGGGGAAGGCGCGGCTCGCCGACGGCGGCACGCTTTTCATCGACGAGATCGGGTCGATGCCGGCGGATCTGCAGCAGCATCTGCTGCGCTTGATCGAAACGGGGCGCTTCTCGGCGCTGGGAAGCAGCGATGAGGAGTCCGCGGACATCCAGGTCATCGCTGCGACCAACGAGGACCTGGAAGGGCGCGTGGCCGCGGGGACCTTCCGTGAGGATCTGTACTGGCGCATCAGTGAGGTGGTGATCGATCTTCCGCCGCTCAGTGACCGGCCCGCCGACATCCCCGGGCTGGCGCGCCGGTTTCTCGCGGCCGCGCGCGAGCGCGCCGGTCGGAGTGATATTGACGCGCTTACCGATGGCGCAATGACGCGTCTGATGCAGCACGACTGGTCGCGCTCGGGCAACGTCCGCGGCCTCGCGCAGACGATCAATCGGGCCGTGTTGTTGGCTCCGCCCGGAGCCCGAAGTCTCGACGACCGCCATCTGCAGCTCCAGTCGCTGCGCCGTCCGGAGCCTTCAGCCCCGATGCAGGTGGTGCTGCCGGCGGGGACGCAGATTGCCGGCCGGCCCGGTGCGGCCGAGGCGGCTGCCAACGGCGGCACCGTACCGCCGGCGAACGCGGAGCTCGAGCTCATCAAGCAGGCAATTCGCACCCACGGCTACGCCACCGCGGCGGCGAAGTCGCTCGGCATGACCTATCACTCGCTGATGTGGTCGCTCCGCAGGGCCGGCTTGAGCGTCCGTGACGTTCTCGCGGAAGGATCGCGCTACGACTGAATCGAGTGAAGCGACCGGCGCCGCCGTGGGCAGGGCAGCCAGGCCGAACATGGACAGCATCGCTCACTACGCGCTGTTGGAAGTGATCGGCACAGGCGGCATGGGCGCCGTGTACAAGGCGCGCGATGTACGTTCGGGCGCCCTGGTCGCGCTCAAGACGCTCAAGGTGTCGGCACCGCCGGTGGCGCGCGCGATCCGCCGGGAAGCAGATGCGCTCTTGCGCGTTTGCCACCCGGGCGTCGTGCGCGTTCTGGAGACCGGCGAGCAGGAAGGGATGCCGTGGTACGCCATGGAGCTCTTGCCCGGCAAGACGCTCGCCGCGCACTTCGTACACCTCGCTGCCGCCAAGACGGCGCCTACCGACTGCGGCTCGACCCGTCCGGCTGCCGGGCTGCCCCCAACGACCCCCCACGACGTTGATTCCGCAAGAGCGCCGGAGCTCGCGTCCGCCGCTCCCAGACCGGCGATCTCGCCGGCAAACCTCAGCGAGGTCCTTTCCCTTTTCATCGCACTCTGCGAGGTGCTCGAATACGTCCACGGCGAAGGCATCGTCCATCGCGACCTCAAGCCCGCCAACGTCATCGTGAGCGCCGACGGCCTGCCGGTTCTGTTCGACTTCGGTATCGCCAGCTTTTTCGCCGGCGCGGAGGACCGCGAGCTCCTGTTTTCGGAGGTTCAAGCCGTCGGGACCCTTCCCTACATGGCCCCGGAGCAGATTCGCGGCGAGCTCGTCGACGCGCGCGCGGACCTGTACTCGCTGGGCTGCATCCTGTACGAGGCACTGACCGGATCGACGCCGTTCCGGAGCGCACGCTCGCACGAGATCCTCCAGGGGCACCTGCGCCACAGTCCGGTTCCTCCGAGCTATCGTGTCGGCGGGGTCAGCCCGGAGCTGGAAGCGATCGTGCTTCGGCTGCTCGCCAAGAGCCCGCGAGAGCGAATCGGCTACGGCCGGGACGTGGGGTCCTTGCTGGCCGCGGCACAAGGCGGTCGCCGCCGCCCGCCGCTCCCGTACCCGCAGCCGCGCGCCTACTTGTACCGTACCGGATTCCATGGCCGCGCGGAGGAGCTGCGCATGCTGATGGCGCTGTGTGAGCAGGCGCAGCTTGTCGCGACTCCGGGAACCCTCGCGCTCCTGGCTGGTGAGAGCGGCATCGGCAAGACGCGGGTGCTGCTGGAGCTCGTGCGCCTGCTGACTCAGCAGCGGGTTGCGGTCGTCGGCACGAGCGTGCCGCGCGGTCCGTGCCACGAGGTCGGAGGCACCCGTGCCGGCGACGGTGCCGGGGCGGGGACGGGCGCCGGTAGCTCCTTGCTTGGCGCCTGGCGGCCGGTCCTGGAGCTCGCCGCCGAGCGGTGCGCACTGCTTGGCCAGGAGGAGACGGCCCGGCTTCTCGGAGACGCGGCGCCACTTCTCGCGGCATTCGAGCCGCGCCTCCACCTCGTCCCCGGCTTCGCGCGCTACCGCGAACCCGCGCCGCTGCCCGTCGCTGCCGCGCGGACACGGCTCTTTCTCGCCCTGCGCGAGCTCCTGCGCGCGCTTGCCGAGGACGGGCCCCTTGTCGTCCTGCTCGACGACGCGCAGTGGCTCGACGAGTTGTCCCTGGCCTTTCTGTCCTTCGTGGCCGCCAGCCCGACTGACTCCTATGCCCGCGTGGTCGTCGCGGTGGCGTATCGGCTCGAGGAAGAGCCCGCCGCTCTTGCCGAGGCACGCCGCAGACCGGGAGTCAATAGCTGCCTCATGCGCGCCATCGATGCTCCGGCGCTGAGCGCGATGGTTTTCGACATGCTGGCCCTCGACTACGAACCCCGGCACCTGGTGCAGTTCTTGTGCGAGGTTTCGGGAGGAAATCCGTTCTACGCCGCGCAGTATCTGCGGGCCGCGGTGGAAGAAGGCTACTTGAGGCGGTCGGGTCGGGGGATCTGGGAGGTTGTCGAGGTCGGCGAGGCTGCCCGCGCGACGTCCTACGCGTCGTTGCCCATACCGCGGGGCCTCCACGACCTCATCGCCGGCAGGCTCGCGCGGCTCGCCCCGGAGACCACCAGCGTGCTCGAGCTGGCGGCGGTCGCGGGGCGCCGCGTGGATGCTCAGTTGCTTGAAGAGGTCGCCGGGCAGACTTCCGGAGAGCTGTATCGGGCGCTCAGCGACTTGCTCCGCAGCGCTATCCTCGAAGACGCCGGCGGCGGCGAGCTGACCTTTGTGCACGATCAGCTTCGCGAGGTCGCGTACGAGCGGATCGAGGTGAGACGGAAGCGGGGGCTGCACGTGGGGGTGGCGGAGTGGTTGGCGGCGGCCCCTGCCGGGGCGCGCGGCGGTTGGGCCGAGCAAGCGCGGCACTGGGATCTGGGCGGTCATGCGTCCGAGGCTCGGGAAGCCTACCTGCAGGCCGCGGCCCGAGCACAAGAGGCAGCGGCCCTGGCGGAATCCGAGCGCTATCTCTCGCGGGCGCTCGAGCTTCTCCCGACCAGCGAGCTGCGAGCGCGCGCGGACATTCTGAGAAGGCGGGCTGAGGTGCGCGATCTCGCGGGCGATGCGCCGGGGGCGCTCGCCGACCTGACGGCGGCGACGCGTATTGCCGAGCACTCCAGGGACGCTGCCGGGACGATCGGCTGCTTGCTCGACGCGGCGTACGTTCACCTGCGCGTGCAGCAGTACGCCGACGCGTCCCGCAGCGCGCTGGCGGCAATCGCGGTCACCGCGGACGACGCCGCTGCGCCGGCGCGGCATCGCGCACACGGCTGCGCCGGCGTCGCGAGCTGGCGGCAAGGTGATCCCGCGGCGAGCCTCCGGCACCTCGACGAAGCGATCGCGGGAGCACGCGCGGCGGGCGCCCACGCGCAACTGGCCGAGAGCCTGACGTTTTCTGTCCTGGTGTTGCAGGAAACCGGGCGCACGGAAGCGGCCAGTGCGCGCTGCGCGGAAGCGCTCGAGCTCTGCGCAAAGCTGCCGGATCGGCGCGGCGCCGCGACGGTTCTGGGGAACCTCGCGCTCTTCCACTTCCGCGCCGGGAACCTGGACGATGCCGAGGCCCTTTACGAGCGCACCCGCGAGATCTACCGTGGCATCGGTGATCGCCGCGCTCTGGCGACGGTCCTCGGGAATACCGGCGCGCTGCTTGTGGAGCGCGGCGCCTTGCCACGGGCGTTGGCGGCCTTCGACGAGGCCGCCGCCACCAGCCTGGCCATCGGCGACGAGCTCGCCGGCCTGCGCCAGGAAAACAACCGCGCCATCGTGCTTCGCGAGCTCGGCGAGCTGCGTGTGGCGCTCGACGGCGCCGCGCGCGTAGTCGCCCGGCACGAGGCGCTGCGCCATCCCCGGGACCTGGTCTGGTCGCTCTACACCCGCGGAGCATTGCGAGCCGATTGTGGGGCCCTTGCTGGCGCGCGGGACGACATCGAACGGTCACTCTTGCTGGCGGAGCAACACGGCGACCTGTTTGCCGCCGCGGAGTGCCGCGAAAAGCTGGCGGAAATCCACTGGAATGCCGGACAAGGGGACGCCGCGGTGGTCAGTTGGCGGCATGCGCGCGAGGCGGCCGCAGCCATTGGCTACCGTTCCGTGGAAATGGTGTCCCTGGCCTGGCTCTATTGCAGCGAGGCCGAGGCAGCTCCCGGAACGCTCGCGACGCTGCTCGCTTTTCTCGATTCGCCCGCGGCACAGGTGGACAGCGAGACCTCGGTGGAGGTCGCGCTCCTTGTGGCCGAAGCCCTGCTGGCCGGGCCGCAGGTCGCGCCGGAGGCGGCTCGACAGGCCCTGGATTTGCTCGGCCGCGCCAACGAAATGGCGCACCGGCGTGGAAACGTGCGGTCGGCGTACCTGCTCGAGTGGTTGCGCCACCGCGCCTTGGCGGCGGCCGGCGGTGGTGCGGCAGAGGCGGCGGCGGCCAGAAGGCGCGCGGCGTCACTGTTCCTGGAGGCGCTTGCGGCGGTTCCCGCCGGCATGCGGGCCGCCTTTGGCGCGCTCCCCCGTGTGGCCCCGCTGCTTGCGGCCCTTGACACGAGTGGCCGGGACCTGGCGGCCGAGCTTACGGGCGCGCGTGAGAAACGTGGCCACGAATGAGCGCGGAGGGGCGCGATAGATCGCGCCCCAATGCCGGGCCGGGGATCATCTGGCCGAAAATGATCCGCCCCGATTACCGGCCGCGACGACCGGGCGCGATAGATCGCGCCCCAATGCCGGGCTGGGGATCACCTGGCCGAGAATGATCCGCCCCGATTACCGGCCGCGACGACCGGGCGCGATGAATCGCGCCCCAATGCCTGGCCGGGGCTCATCTGGCCGAGAATGACCCGCCCCGATTGCCGGCCGCGACGACCGGGCGCGACAAATCGCGCCCCTCCGCGCGCCCGATGTCAAAAAACGCGATGGCGGCATGGGTGTTGCCATGCAAGGCTCGCGGGTCCCGTCAGGACAGGCTGCCCGTGGCAATGCGGCTTATGGCGTCCACGACGCTCTGCGCGTCACCGAGGTCCATGCTGGCGCTGATCGGCAGCGTGAGCACGCGCTCCGCGATGTCCTCGGTTACGGGTAGCGAGGCGCTCGGCCCATACAGCGGCATGAGGTGAAGCGGCATGTAATGGACAGCAACGCCGATGTTCTCCTCACGCAGGGCGCGGATGAGCTGCTGGCGCGGAGCACCGCGGAGGTGCTCGGGGAGCAGGACGAGGAAGAGGTGGCGGGCATGGCGCTCCTCCAGAACCCCGGCCTGAAAGCGCACGCCGTCTAGCGCGTCGGGGAGCCGCTCGACGTAGCACTGGGCGATGTCGGCGCGGCGCTTCTGAAGCGATGCGAGGCGGCGCAGTTGAACGCGTCCGAGACTCGCCTGCAAGTCGGTGTAGTTCATCTTGTAACCGAGCTCGGAAAGCGGCGCGGCGGCGACGATCGTGTTCTTTTGCGAGTAGCGCGCCCAGGCGTCGGCGTCGAGCCCGTGGAGGCGCAGCGAGCGGAGCCGCCGGGCGACTGCCGCGTCGCGCACGGCGATCGCGCCGCCCTCCCCGGTCGAGAGGTTCTTGTTGGCGTAGAAACTGAAGCACGTCAGGTTCTCGGAAGCTCCCACGCGCGAACCGTCCGCAAAGCGCGCGGGCAAGGCGTGCGCGGCGTCTTCCACAAGGGCTACGTGGTCCGGGAGCCCGGCGCGGATTGCGGTGATATCGGCCGGCAGCCCTCCGAAGTGAACGACGATCACGGCGCGCGTGCGCTCCGTCAGGTGTGGCGCCACGGTGCGCGCCGTAACGCACAGCGTCTCCGCGTCGACGTCACAAAAGACTACCTCCGCCCCGAGAAACTTGGCCGCGTTCGCGGAGCTGCACCAGGTCAGGCTCGGGCAGATGACCTCGTCGCCCGGGCCGATGCCGAGCACGCGCAAGGACAGAAACAGCGCCGCCGAGCAAGAGCTTACCGTGACCACGTCACCGGCACCGAAAAACGCGGTGAGCTCTTTCTCGAAGGCGATCGTCTCGGGTCCCATGCCGACCCACCCACTGCGGATGACGCGAGTAACGGCGTCGATTTCGGCATCCGTGAAATCAGGTCGGCCAAAGGGTAAGTAGTCGGTTCGGCGCATCGGGTGGTCTCGGGTAAGGTAAGGTGGATTTTGGGTGCGGAGTATCGCGCCGAGGAGCGCGGCGCGCAACGCCCCGAATCCGCCGCCTGTTCGCCTGCGAGCTGCGCGGAAAGCACATCACGAAGACCTCCCGCCGCACCGCCCGCCGCCAGCGCGGGAGGGACGGAGGGCGAGGTTGTTGTGTCGCTGCGCCAAGGTTCGCCCCAATACGCGCGCAAATCCTGGGGTCCGCCCACTTCGACTGGTCTCCCCTGCCCACCTGGCGTGCGTTCGGCCAGCGTTGCGAGCGTCGTTATGCCAGGACCAGCCGCTCTGGCACGATTGTCGCAAGTGGAAGCAGCGGTCCGGCAGTCGGACCGCAACTGACACCCGCTACTTCCAGGCACGAAAGGAAACAAGGCATGAACGGCTCACACCAGGTCACACCAAGGCCCCAAGCTACCCGCCAGTGTCTGCGCCTCCCCGCGGTCGCTGCCATCACTTCGCTGGCACTGCTTGCGGCGTCTCACCTCGCCATCCCCGCAGCGCGCGCCTCGTCCCCCGCCGAACCGCTCGAAGCTCACCTCACCGCCATCGAGGATCGTGACGGTCGGTCCGAGCTTGTGCTGGAAATCCAATCCAACGCCGATCAGCCTCTCCGGTTGGAAGTCTACGCCGACGGTGCCGATCCGCTTTCAGACGCGCCGCTCTTGCGCAGCCAGCTCATCCTGCCCCAGGATAGCGTCACTGTGGTGGTCCCGGATGAAGGCGTGCGCACCAGCATGCGCCACGTTTTCCTGCGCGTCGTCGTCACCGACGATTCCGGCGCCACGGTGGCGCGGTACCAAATTAATGACTCCTTCGCGATCGACGCCGCGACGGGTCAGTACCGCCGCGCGACCGCCGAGGAGGCTTTCGCCGTCGAGTCGGTGGTCCCGACCCCTGACCTGGCGTCCGGTGAGCGTTGGGCAGGCGGCCTCGTCGGCGAAGCCGAGCTCGCAGACAGATAGCGTCGTTACGGGTACTACCACAAACACTACACGAGGAATACCATGAAAACGACATGCCGAAGTAGCCATATCAATGCCTCTATAATTACTGCAGTAACCGCCATGACAATGATTATATGTGCCGATGCTGTTGCTTACACTGGATATGTATCTGGAAAGGTAAGTTACTATGACAAGCGATTCAACCTTTCATACGCGACGAGCGATTGGGTCGGCGCCCGCCACATGAAGGTCTATGTCGTCGAAAAGAACGGCGGCGTGCTCGGCAAGGGCGCGACCGACGGTAGCGGTTCCTTCTCCGTGGCGTGGTCCTCGCCCAAGAGCGCGCCCGTAGCTCACGTCGAATTCCGGTACGAATCGTCCTATGCGGACGCCGACGGCAAGCCGCGCTTCAAGCTCGTGCCGCCCGAAGGAGGCAAGTGGGTCAGCAGCAGCAAGAATGTCACCTTGCCCAAGAATGAAACGAAGAAATTCGGAAGTCTGCTGATGGGCACAAAGAGCAACCCGCACAAGCTCGGGAACATGTTCGCGACGGCGACTGACGTCTGGGAGAACGCTGCCAACACCTCGAACAATCTCACTGAGCAGTTTGGTGCGGTGAAGATCTACTGGCCTGTCAACTCCGCGAGCACGGGGCGAACGAACAGCCGCACGGAAGTTCAGATGCCTGACAGCAACTTCGCCTACAACGCGAGCACTCTGGCCCACGAGCTCGGGCACGTGATCCACCTGATCGCATGGGAGACCGATACCTGGTACTACACCTGCAAGGGCGGCCACTCATGGGACTCGTCGGAAACCGAAACGTGCGCCTTCATGGAAGGATGGGCGAATTTCGTGGCCGCGGTCACCTACTACGGACCGGCCGCTGCCGGCCCCCAGGCCTACGGAAACGACGTCGAGGGCGGTACATGCAGCGGCGCCGACGAGCTGAGCGAATCCAACGTCTCGCGATACTTCTGGGACCTCTACGATGACCACGGGACCGACACGGCGAACCAGCCGTTCTACTGGTTCGTGGACAAGATGAACTTCTTCGCCAAGGGCACAGGCAGCCGACAGGACCAGGAAAGCAAGAGCAAGCCCGAGACCGGGTCGAACGCCTGGGATTTCTACTGGAATGCGAAGCAAACGTTTGGAGACGTCGAAAAGCTCGACAACGCAAATCTCATCCACTCCAATTGCCTCGATGAGGCGACCTGGTAGGTAGCGGAGGATGCCAATCTAACTCACGCCCGCTTGCTCGTCGCGGACCCGCGCGGGCGCGTGGACGTTCACGCCGAGGTCGCCCGCCGCGTCTACCGCGCTGGGCGACCTGACCCGAACGCTCACGGTCCAAAAAATCGGGCGTCGGCCGGTGGAGGTGCCGCAAGCTCACAGCTTGACACGGTCCAAGTCGCTGTCGCCCAGAGTGACATACCAGCGTCCAAAATCGAGCGACCGCGCGTGTCGGTGCGGCGGGAGATCAACCGCGAGTCGCAGCGGCCACCCGGGGCCAAGCGGTCGAAAGAGGCGGGGAATGGGTTTCGCCAGCTCCGACTCGGACAAGAAGCCGAGTGCTCGCAACTCCTGAGCCAGTGAGCGCGCCGTGGAATAGAAGTCGAGCAGAATCGCTCGCTCCAGCCGGCAGAGGCGAATAATCTCACCGAGCACGGCCCGGCCGATGGCGCCGTGGCACGTCCACTCCAGCAACCTGCAAATACCAAAGTTGCGACCCGCTATTGTCTCGAATCGGATGACGGCAAACTGCTCCTCGTCACCTCGCAAGATCTTGTAGTGATGGCGTGGAATCTGGACATACCGCCAGTTGACGAAGTCGGTCCGCCTCGACACTCCACAGTCCAGGTCAGGCCAGTGGTCGAAAGCGATCTGGCGGTCAGCGGGGAGCTCGTCGAGGTGCTCGACAGCTCCACCGTCCCCTGGTTGGGCGTGCTGACTCGATTCGGCCAGGCGCGCCGCGTCGGCGCCGCCGGCTACGCCGGCAATGTCGAGCACCGCTTCGAGATTGAGCGGCAAGAGCCAGCGGTCCATGCTCTCCAGGCAGGGCATGCTCATGCGCCGATAGATCGTCAGGGACCGCTCGGTCAGCCCAACATGCAGGCGGAAGTCCGAGACACGGTTGACTTCGGCCAGCAAGCGCAGCCCGTGGACGCCCTGGCCGGGTGCGTGCCAGTTGGCGGTCCAGCAGGCCACGACCTCGCGCTGTCCCAGGCGCAGCATGACGGGAACGTAGGCCATGACACCCCGAATGGCGCCATCGCGGTGCAGCACGAAGATGTTGTAGTCATCCGAATCGCGGAAGGGCGTATCGCGGAACTGCCAGTCCAAATAGTCCTGCTCTTGGAGGCGGGGATTGAAAGGAAAGGCAATGCGAAAGAAGGCCGCGACTTCGGCGATGTCGGCGCTCGCGCAGCGGTCAATTGTCGCAGTCACCGCGCGCTCTCCGCGCCATGGTGGCGAGGATGGCCTCGATGCTCACCAGCTCCGCAATCTCGTTCTCGTGGAAGCGCGTACCGAGGTGCTCTTCCAACAAGCCCACCAGCGTGATGTGGGCGAGTGAGTCCCATGCAGGAACGTCTTCGCTGGTCAGCCCTTTGTGCACTGCCGCTGGAGACAGGCCCAGGGCAAGGCCAACCAGCCGCAAGATTTCTGCTTCGTCGTTCATCGCTCATCGCTCTCGTCAATTTCTTCCAACCGGCTATCGACTCCGCTGACGAGAACGCTTCGACGATACTTTGGACACCACACCATGGTCCTTGCAAGAAAAAACGACATCAAGGTCGGACTTGTGCTCAAGATCGAAACGCATGACTACAACTATACCATACTCAGTCATCTAGTGCAAGAGAAGAGCCGCCGCCGCCCCTGTGCAAAAGCCCGGGGCAACCGCGGCCTCGCCGTGGAAGTGACTCTGCATTGCCCCAATCCCCTATACATTCTCATCGGCGCTTCCAGCAAAGCTCGCAACGGCAATTCCTGGCAACACATCCTGCGCCTGCTCCGCCTGGCCAACGATCCGCGCTGCCGCCACCTCACCTCCCCCCGGTTGCGGGGGAAGGCAGGGGGGAGGCGCTCTGCTCGGTCGAGCTGTGCGGCATCCTGTCGAAGGGCTTTGGGGACGCTGCGCTCCCGATTTCAGCGGACGCCAGCGGGGTCGTTGCCGGGCGCTAATCCGTGAGCTCGACGTGGCGACCGAGCGCCTCCGCCGTCCGGATCTGGTCGGCCTCGAGGATCTTGGTTCCCGCGTCCGTGCGCATGGCGGAGAAGTTGAACCGCTCCCAAAACCGCTCCACTTGCCCGTTTCGCGCCGCCGCCATGTAGGCGGCTCGCCATCGCGAGGGCCGCCACTGCTTCCGGAGGTCGTCCAGGCACGCGCGGGTGAAGGCGTCTTCGGCGTTGCGACCGAGGGCGCGACAGCTTACAAAGAGCGCTTCGATCTCGGCGGTTGCATTCTCCCGCCTCGCTACGAGGACGCCGACGAGGCCGAGATCGCCGAAACGATCGCGCACTGACAGCGTGAACGCGGCGTACGACGGGTCCTGGCAGCGATTCAGGAGCTCCCCCTCCGAGTAGCGCCGCATCGTGAGGTTGAACTGGTTGGTGCGCTGGCTGAGGCGGCAGGCGCGCGCGACCTCTTCCCGCCGCATGCGGTGCACGGAGGCAACGGTCGCGAGGCTGGCGAGGTAGGCATCGAGCGAGCCACCGTGGCGGGCTCGCTCCCGGAGCCGGGTGGCATCAGCCTGGACTGCAACGAGCCGCCGCAGATCTTCCTCCTGGGGTTCGGCGATGGAAAAAAAGCGGTCGAGCAGCGCCGGCAGCGCGTGCCGCTCCTGGGGGGTCAGCACGCAGCAGATATCGGGGAACAGCATCCGCGCGGCCTCGAGCTCCCGAGGCTGATCGTCCACGAAAAGGATGCTGTCGAGGCCCAGGCCCAGCTCCTCGGCGAGCTCGCGGAGGTTTTCGGGTTTCGGCCGCCAGTTCACACGCCACGCTGCCAGATGCTCTCGGCGGAGCCGACAATGTGGATGCCGATCCAGCACCGCGAAGACCTGCTCCTCATCGTTCTTGCTGCAAAGGCACAAGAGGATCCCCTGTTTGGACAGCGCCACCAGCCGCTTCTGAAAGTCGTAGAAGGCGCTGCCAGGAAATTCGCGCGGGTGCAACTCGATCCGCTCTGGCCCGACCTCCCCGACGATTCCTCCCCACAGCGTGTCGTCACAGTCCAGGACGATGCACTTCTTGAGGTGCCCGCGTTGCTCCGCCCCGAGGAGCGCCGCCTCCCGGGCGATGAGCTGCAAGGCCGCCCCGCTGAACGGTAGTCGGTGCAGATACCAGCTCCGGGGATCCAGGGCCCGCTCCCAGCCGAGCCCCCCAAGGACCAGGGCAAGATCCAGCAACCGCACCGGATATGGCGCGCCGTGCACCGCCTCGCGAAGGCGATCGTTTACGGCGCGGATTTGGTCCGCGAGGCCCGGATCGCGACGGAGCGGGTAACCGCTCAGTGGCGGGGGAAAGGTAGGGACCAGCACCGTCGCCTGGCACGCCGCGGCGATCGATTCCAGCTCCTGCCGTAGCCGCTCGGCGACCTCAGCGGCGTCGAGGCCGGTCACGTCGTAGTCCGGCGCCAGCTCCTCGAGGGCGAAAAATACCAGCACCAAGTCCCATTTCGCGCCGGTTGCGCGCATCGCGTCCTGAACGGCGGTACCGTATCCCCCAAACGTGACCTCGGCCCGCAGCCCATGCTCGGCCAAGCAGTAACGCAAGGGCGCGGCGAGTGGTTCCACCGTGACATCGCGCAGCACGAGCACGCGAAAGCCCGGCGCCGCCGCGATGCGCTCGCGGTTGGCCGCAAGGTAGCTCAGGATGTCGGCGGTTCGCAAGCGTGAGCCCCGAAAAAGGGTTAGCGCGGCACGCCGCTACGGTGCCGACACCCGGTCTCGCGCACTCCGCGCAGGCGGCGCAACGTTGCCGTGACCCGCCGGCACGGCGGCTCGGGATGGGATCAATCATATCACCGCGCGCGCGCCGCGAGAGCCGTTCATTCAAGGTATCGGTCGCGCTGCCGATACAGAGCCTGACGTCCGCCGCCGGGCGATCCTGGCGCCAGAGGGCTACATCACGCGAGCTGCCGGTTATTCACTTCCGGTGGACGAGGTCACTCCCACGAAACGCCCCATATCTTCGCGGCGGCACTTTCTGGCGGCCTATAGACCACTCCGCGCTTCAGGGCACTGCTCGGAATGCCGATACGTCTGCTGATGTGGGCCGCTAACCGAGTGTCGCACCCACGATAATTGGGAGTGAGGCATGCAAGGTCGCAAGCGCTGGCATCTCTGGTCAGGGCGCCGAAACGAGATTCGGGCGCCACACGCGCCCATCATTCGCCCGACCACCCGGCTCGTAACCATTGGAAGCTGTTTTGCGAGAGAGCTCGCCAACGCCATGGGGGAGCTCAGGCTCAACGCCAGGCAGGTGCCCGGTGAGCCGTTCATGACCACGCGAACGATCCTCCAGGAAATCCAGAAGGCGTTCGAGCAATGGCCTACTTATCACGACGAACCGTATTGGTTGAAAAGCGGAAACTGGTACCATCCCTTCAAGAGCCAGAAGTACTTTGCGCCGATGCCGGAAGCCCTTCGTGCCATGGTCGACCAGGTGGACCAGGAGGCAGAGGCGCTCTTCAAAACCTCGGATATCATCGTGATCACCCTGGGCCATATCGAAGCGTGGGTACAACCCGAAACGATGGATCATTTCAACCATGCGCCCATGTTGGACAGCGTGAAGGCGAGATTTTACAGGTTGACGGTCGCGGACATGCTTTCCGACTTGACGTCCATTCGGGCGCTCGTGAAGAAGCATACAAACATGGAGATCATCATCTCCGTATCCCCGATTCCTCTTGCCATGACTTTCACGGATCTGGACATCCGCGTCGCCGACTGCGAAAGCAAGAGCAGAATCCGCGCGGCGGTGTCCGAATTCGTGTGCGAATTCCCCGACGTTCATTACTTTCATTCCTACGAAATGGTATCGACCTCGGCGGTGAGAAGCGACTTCATGCAGCGGGACGGAAGACATGTACACCGCCACGCCGTCGAGTACATCGTGCAGCAGTTCATGGACATATATTCAGGCGGTATCGCGATTCCCGTTGTCGATACGTCCTGGATGAGCGCAACCACCGGGACGCTTCCGAGCGAGGACACGGCAAGCCTCCAGCACACGCATCTATGCACAAAGGAGTATCTAGTTCCGGTTGTTGACGCCCTCGTTGCCAAGTGGGGAACGGGAAATCGCGGGATGAAAGTGGCGATTTATGGAGCCGGCGTGCATACCGCGAAGCTGTGGCAATGGACCGCAATATCCGATGCCAATATCGTCGGGATCATCGACGACCGCGAAGACAGCCGCGGAAAGAGCATGCTCGGGTTCGATGTGGTTCACACTGGACCGGACCTGTGGAAGCTGGCACCAGACCTGGTGCTGATCTCGGACGCTGAGAATCAGGAGATCATTTTTTCGGACATCAAACAGGAATATGAATCGCGCGGCGTAGGTATCGTAAAGCTCTATTCATACGCGCTTCGCCACCGCAACCGTGCCAGGAACTTGTATAACCGCGGTTACCTGTACGCCAAGGTGAGAGAGCTCATGCCGGAGTGGGAGTGGAGCAACGCGCGCATTATCCTTTTCGGTGCGGGACAGCATACGGTGCGACTCTTCGAGTGGACAGACATTTCTGAGGCGAATCTTGTCGCCATAGCGGATTCCGACCAAAAGAAAATCGGAACTTCCGTAAAAGGCTTCACTGTAATCGATCCAAGCGAGATCATGAGACTGAATCCAAACGTGATCGTGATTTCCTCTGCAGCCTTCCAGGATGAGATCTACAATGGAGTGCTGCGGCCCACGAGATTGGCGGGCGTCGAAGTCGTCCGCCTCTACGATTGAAGCGGAGACCCGAGCGCGAATCATGATCAAAATCAGTCCCGTGCTGCTCAGATCACCCCTCTTTCACTCGTACGCGGCCAACGACATCTTGGCCGCGTGCCACATTGTTTCCGCGCTCTCATCGACTGGCACGATCGCCCTCTGCCCGGCGAACGACGTCGTCGAGATGATTCTGCTCATCCTGAGTAGCTGCGCGGCAATCGAGCCGTCCCGGATCGTGGTGCTGGACCGTGACCATCGGAGCAAGTGCCTTCCGTGGCGAGTAGGCGGCTTCACTCCGGACATGTTGGGCAACGTCGCCAGAGTATTTGTTGCCTCGCCACGATATTCGGCGGACATCGTCAGCGGCATTGGCACGCTCGGAGTGAGCCCGGAGATGATTACCGATCTATCGAAGATCGTGGCGCCTGTAATCGCAAGCACTCCGTCACCGGCGAGCTGTGTCGATGCTCTGGCGACTCCCGAGGAAACCACGCCGGGCGCTCGAAGAAGCTCGGCTTTTTGCCACGAGCACAACGACATCATTTATCAACCGCATCGACCGTTTGACATCCGAGCTTTCTCGGAAACGGATGAGTACATATTGTTTTTTGGGCTTCCTAGACATGGCGGCGTGTGGATTACGTACTTGGTTGGCGACAGTCTGAATGTCAGAGTTCCTGATAAGGTGACGTTTACTCACGAAAAGCTACAGGAAAAGCATCTTCGCGATAAAAGGATCGTGCGGTCGGCATGTCTCATGAGGGATTTGCGCGATGCAGTAGTATCGAGCTACTACGCGATTAGAGCCAACAAAGACCCATCCGCAAAAAATGCGCCGATAGTCCATTACTATGACATAGAATCATATTATTTCGACTTTTTTATAAAGGCGTACATGACGGACGCGAAGTGGCATCCGTGGGTCGACTATGTGGCTAATCTGGCCATTCGGGGACTTCCCGTTCTGAGATATGAAAGATTGATTGATAAACCGGCTGACGAGCTCGGTCGTCTTTTCAAAATGTGGAACATAGAAATACCCAGCGAGTCAATATCGATGAGTATCGAAAACAACCACATTGACAAGGTGCGCGCGAAGGCCCCAAACGATTATCTGAACCGCCCAAAAGAGCATTACCGATTTGGAAGCCATGGTCACTATAAGCATGAGCTGCCTAAGATAGTCATTGATGATATCAACAGGCGGTTCGGTGACTACCTTCTTCAGTGGGGTTATGAGCTCTAGCGTATTTGGTTGCAATGCCAATGAAAGTGCTTTAAGGAAACGGTCGACTGTCGTAAGCGATCCACTTGATATTCGACATTCGCCCATTCCGATGTGAAATCACGGACTTCGTCTGATAATGAGCCTATTCGTGTATTGGGCTTCATGACATCGTTGACAAATGCGTCTACCATAGCGGGCACGATCGACATTCGCGCGTAGTGAGTCGACGGAGAACGGAGATCAGGCTCGCGGATTTTTCCAGCAGCTCCCTCGCCAGATCGGGACAAGAAGACTTGCGGGCGGGTTGCGGGACGCGTTCAGAGGCGATATGGATGAAAGCAGAATTCACGTCTGCGCCATTGCACGGTCCGTCCAACCGTGCAGTGACAAGTGAAAAGCAACTCTCCTGGCACCATGGATAGTCCGTCCTTGCACCATTCGGCGACGGTTTCGGTCCCCCCCCCCGCACTACGTTGTGGAAGAGGTACGGGTGTCCGTCCGGAATGTGGGACTTAGCCGTTTTGACCCATTGGCACAATATTGGCAGGCGTCCATCGGGGTGGTCTTGCCTTCTCGTCCACGGTAAATGGGCGTTGGAATCGGGGCAGGAGCTCCCGGAAGGCGACCTCGAATCGATTCGACTGGTTCCATGAGCGCAGCGTCAGGATTGCCTGGCCGC
>JACPHN010000189.1 GCA_016188575.1 Candidatus Schekmanbacteria bacterium | reverse complement strand
CTTGACGGGCTCGTGAAACACTTCGCATGGCAGGCCACGAGACCGCAGCGCGCGCGCCACCGCTCTCGCCACAAGTCGATGTTCGGCCGACGGCAAGGCTACCAGCACGCACGTCGGCGTGGCGCGCGACGGCCTGATGACGCCCGCGGGCAGTAGTTTTGCGAGCATTCTGGTCAGGCCGATCGAGATACCGACGCCAGGCAGCCTGATCCGGGTGCCAATCGAGGCGAGATTGTCGTATCTGCCGCCCGAGGCGACGGCACCGAGTGACTCGTGGCCAATCAGCTCGCTCTCGTAGACCGTCCCCGTGTAGTAGTCGAGCCCTCGGGCGATGCGCATGTCGGCCATCACGGTGCCGCGGGGCAGCTCGCGCAACGCCGCCATGACCGCCACGAGCTCGGCGATGCCCTCTTCGAGCAAGGGGTGGCGCGCTCCCAGCCGCTCGACAGCGGCAGCGAACCCGCAGTCCTCCGCGTGGATCTCCGCCAGCGCGAGGCAGCGCGCCGCCGTGCTGTCGGACAGCCGAAGGTCGACGATGAGCGCTTGCTTTACGGCGGCCGCTCCGATCTTGTGCATCTTGTCGACGATACGCAGCACCGCGTGAACATCCTCAACTCCCTGCGCGCGGTAGAATCCTTCCATGATCTTGCGGTTATTGATCCGGATCCGCAGCGGTGGGATCGGTAGCTCGGCCCACAGCTCGGCGATGATTGCCGGCATTTCCGCGTCGAACTCCAGCGACAGCGCATCCTGGTCGATGACGTCGATGTCCGCCTGGTAGAACTCGCGATATCGGCCCTCCTGCGGGCGTTCTCCGCGCCAGACCTTCTGAATCTGGTAGCGCTTCAGCGGAAAGGTGAGCTGGCTAAAGTGCTGCTTGACGTAGCGAGCGAACGGAACTGTCAGGTCATAGTGCAGACCCAGGCCCAGTTCGCCCTCTCCCTCGGCCGCCTGCAGCCGGCTCAGCAGGTAGATTTCCTTGTCCGTTTCGCCTTGCTTGAGAAGATGTTCCAGAGGTTCCACCGAGCGGGTCTCGATGGGCACGAAGCCATATCCTTCGAACTTTTCTCGAAGCCTGTCGATGATCCTCTGCTCAACCAGTCTTCCCTCCGGCGTCCATTCGGGGAAACCGCTCAACGGCGCGATCTTCTGTGATGACATTGGCTTTTCCTTTGCCCCGGGCGGTCCCCGACCTCACGGTCGAAGCGCTCCCAGTATCTCCTCGGTGTGCTGGCCGAGCCGCGGCGCCGCGGCGCGAATTTGCTCTCCGATCGCCAGCGGCGAGCCGATCACGCCGCCGAGAGCGACGGGCCGTGAACGGAGCTGTGCGTCGCGCCGGGCCTGCTCGAGAGTGAGCACGGGCATGACAGGGATCTCGGTGAGCTTGAGGCGACCCATGAGCTCCTGCAGCGTATGCCTGCGGATCGCACGTTCGACCAGAGCCCGCAGCGGCGATGCGAGCAGGAAGCGGGCGGGCAGCGGCAGGGAGCCGATGTGCGCGCCAAAGCCCATGTCTCGGGAAAACGAGCGCCAGAAGTGATCTTCGTCCACAATCGCCAGGCTGAGGTATTTCCCGTCGCGCGTGCGATAGATGTTGTAGTGCGGCAGCACGTACAGGTGGAGACGTTCGAGCCGCGCCAGCAGGCCGCTGCTCTTGGCGTAGGCGCCGAGCCGATCGGCGAGGTTGCTTGCGTGCTCGCTGCTGAGAGCCGCAGCCAGGGTGCCGGCAAGCGCCGCGAGCCCCGCTGGGAGTTTCTCCCCCGCGTGCTCGATCCACCTTTGGGCCATGGGCAGCGCGGCGGACAGCCGTGCCGGCTTCGGGCTCAAGCCCTCGTTCCATACGTGGACCCACGAGAGCACCGCATCTGTCATCGCGACATCGAGGACCGTGCCCTTGCCGTCCCTTTCCCGTCCGAACAGCGCGGCCAGAATGCTCGCCGCAGCCACAAATGAGGCTGACAGGTCCGCAATCGGCAGCGCCGTTCCCCGTGGGGCCCCGTCGCCGTCTCCTCGTTCCATGTCGCATACCCCCGTCAACGCCTGGTAGTTGAGGTCGTGACCAGGATAGGCGGCGTACGGCCCGGTTTGCCCGAAACCGCTGATCGAACAGTAAATCAAACGCGGGCAGCGCTCCAGGCAGCGATCGGCGGAGAACCCGAGCTTCGCCATGACCCCTGGCCGGAATCCTTCGACCAAGACGTCCGCGGTCCCGATGAGCCGTTCCAGATCTTCGCGACCAGCGGACGACTTCAGGTCCACGACCACGCTTTTTTTCCCACCGTTGACCAGGTTGAAGAGCTGGCCGATGCCGCGCGCCACGTCGCCGCCCGGTGGTTCGACCTTGATGACCTCGGCTCCGAGCGCGGCGAGCAGCATCGTCGCGTAGGGGCCAGGGAGATTGTGCGTAAAGTCAAGAACGCGAATGCCCTGCAGTGGTGTGCGATTGTTCTTCTTCATGACCGGGGCATTGTAGAAACCGTGGCCGGCATCCGCAACACGTACCTGTTCATCTCCCCTGCTTGCGGGGGGAGGTCGTCAGGTGGGGGGCTTCCTAGTCCGTATTCCGCGCAGCTTGCGCCTTGGCAGGCGGCGGATTTAGGGTGGCATGGCGCCGGAGGTGGTGTGGTGGAGGAACGCGTGACTGCTGAGGAGATCGCCGAGCTGCTCGCCTGGATGCGCGAGCGGATCCCGGGTCTGTGCCTCGTGCACAAGGACGAATCCCCGGTGCAGCGCCTCATCGCGCGCCTGATCGCGCCCCTCAACCCGCGCTACCTCGATACCTACACGACGGTGATGTTCGGCCGCATTTACCTGCCGCCGCGCGCGGTCGTCGCCTCATGGAGCCCGGAGCGCTACTATGCGGTCCTGCGACACGAGCTCGTGCACCTTCTTGACGCGCGCCGCTTCCCGCTGCTTTTCGAGCTATCCTATGTCGGGCTCTTGCCTGCCGTGCTCACGGCGCGCGCGTTCTGGGAGTTTCGCGGCTATACGCAGGACATGATCGTCGAGCACGAGCGCACCGGAACAATTTCGAACGACACGATCGAGCGCCTCGCCGCGCGCTTTACTGGGCCGGATTACGGCTGGATGCTGCCGTTTCCGGCGCTGGTTCGGCGCCTGTTGCGGCGCCGGCGCGACGCGATCCTGAGCGGCGCGGTGCGCGGCGCCTATCCGTATCGCCGGTGGGGGCGCCAAATGCCGCTGCGTACACGTCCCAGTAGTGACGAGCGAAGGTAACTTCGAGGTCCGCACGCAGGTAGTCCGGAAGCTCCTCGAAATCCTTGCGGTTCGCTTCCGGCAAGATCAGGCGCACCAGGCCCACGCGGCGCGCCGCAATGACCTTTTCCTTGACGCCGCCGATAGGGAGCACGCGACCCTGCAGGGTCAGCTCGCCGGTCATGCCGAGGCGCTCCCGGACCGCCCGCCGCTCGATCATCGACACGAGTGCCGTGGCCATGGTGACGCCCGCAGATGGTCCATCCTTCTTGGTTGCACCCGCGGGAACGTGAAGATGAACGAAATGGGTTTCAAAGAAATCCGCCTCGGCTCCCAGTCGCTTCAAGTTCGCCATGACGAAGGAATAGGCAATTTCCGAGCTCTCCACCATGACCTCGCCGAGCTGCCCCGTCTGCTTGAACCCCTTGCCTTTGGCGAGCATGGCGGTGGCCTCGATCTGCAAGGTCGCGCCACCGAGACTGGTCCACGCCAGACCCGTGACGACGCCCGGCGCCGGCGCCTCGATCGCCTCCTCGGTAAAGAGCGGCTTCCCGAGGTAGGTTTCCACCGCTCTTTCCCCGACGACGATTCGCCCGGTGCCCCACGTGGCCGCGGCCATGGCCGCCTTTCTCATGATCTTCTTGATCTGCCCTTCCAGCCCTCGGACCCCCGCTTCGCGGGCGTAGCCGTCGATGATGGCGCGGAGTGCCTCCGCTCGGAAGCGCACCGCCCCTTTGGCGAGCCCGTGCTTTTCGGCCTGCTTGGGAACGAGGTAGCGGCGCGCGATCTCGACTTTCTCCTCCAAGATGTACCCGGAAAGGCGGATCGTCTCCATGCGGTCGAGCAAGGGCGCGGGTATCGTGTCGAGCTGGTTCGCGGTGGCGATGAAGAGCACGTTTGACAGGTCAAAGGGAACGTCGAGGTAGTGGTCGCGGAAGCTGCTGTTCTGTTCCGGATCGAGCACTTCCAGAAGTGCGGACGCCGGGTCTCCCTGGAACGAGGCACCAATCTTGTCGATCTCGTCCAGCATCAGCACCGGGTTGGCGGTGCCGGCGCTCTTGAGCGCCTGCAGGAACTTTCCGGGTATGGCGCCGATGTACGTGCGCCGGTGCCCCTTGATCTCCGCCTCGTCGCGCATGCCACCCAGCGAGAAGCGAAAAAAGGTGCGGTCAAGCGCGTTGGCGATGCTACGCCCGACGGAGGTCTTGCCGACCCCTGGAGGACCCACCAGGCAGAGAATGGAACCAGATATGTCGCCTTTTACCTTACCCACGGCGATAAACTCGAGGATCCGGTCCTTGACGTCTTGCAAGCCGAAATGGTCGCGATCGAGGACCCGGCGCGCCCGCTCGAGATCATACGAATCCCGGCTCAGCTTTCCCCACGGCAACACGGTCAGCCAGTCGAGGTAGTTCCGGCTCACCGTGTACTCAGGCGACAAGGGCTCGAGGATCTTGAGCTTGCTCATCTCGTCGTCAACGGCCCGGCGCGCCTCCGCATTGAGCACGAGCTTCTCCAGGCGCGCCGCAAACTTTTCGATCTCCGCGTCCTTGCCCTCTTTTTCCAGCCCGAGCTCTTTCTTGATCTCCTTCAGTTGCTCTCGAAGGAAGAACTCGCGCTGATTCTTCGACATCTTCTCCTCGATCTGCTTGTTGATCTTCTGTTGGAGCAAGGCAACCTCGAGCTCCTTTTTTAGCAGGCCCAGGACTCGGTCGATGCGTCGCCTGACGTCGAAGGTTTCGAGCACCTTTTGCAGCTCGGCGCCCTCCGCCGTCGTCAGGGTTGCGGCGAAGTCAGCGAGCTGGCCCGGATCGTCCATGTTGGAGTGAGCGAAGAAGGCACGGATTCCTTCCGCATACAGCGGGTGCACCTGCATGAGCTCCTTGAGCGTGGAGATCACCGCCAGGGAGTAGGCGCGGAGCTCGACGGTAGCGGGGTGCTGGCGCGGATGGTGATAGGTGACGTTGGCAACGACTCCGTGCGGCGTTTTCGTGGCGGCGTCGACGCGAAAGCGGCTGAGGGTGTGCACGAGCACCTGGACGCGGTCGACGTCACCGCCGATGACCTTCAGCACGCGCGCGGCCACGCCCACCGAATACAGGTTTTCCGGCTCGTCACTGGCGCTCGCGTCCTTGACCAGGACCAGGCCCACTGCTCTGGCCGGGGAGCTCAGCACGCGTTTGAGCATTTCAAGGCGTTCTGGCCCGATCACCTGCAATGGCACGGGCATCCCGGGAAAGAACGGGCGTGGCCCGATGGGCACGAGCACGAGAGTCGAGGGGAGGACCTCCGAGGCGAGGATGACGCCCGCTTCGCCGGAGTCGTCGGCGGCGGTCGGAGTCGCTATGGGGGCATCGGGCTCCTCATCCACGATTTCGAACTGCTCTTCGGCCATGATCGCCTTCCTGGTTGACGGTGAGCGCGGGGCTGGTGCCGTGCCGGCGCCGCGATGCGGGTGCCAGCGGTCGGTTCGCAGTCTAGTCGCAGCCGGCAGGTCCGGCAACCGTGGTCGCATGTGCCGCACTGGTGGCACTTGCCATTTGTGCTATACTTGCTCCAACATGCCGCCCGCTGTGGCCCAAGGAGTGTTTCATGGACCCCTTTGCTCTCCCCCCGGTTCTCGACCACGCCCAGATGTGGAAGGCGATCGAAGGTGTTGTCGATCGCGTCTACGAGGCGCGCGATGTGGACACGGTGCTTACCGACTGTCTGGACACGATCATCGAGATCCTCGGAGCCGATCGCGGCCTCGTTCTGCGTCTGACCTCTGACGGCACCCCGTATCCGATTCAGGCGCGCAAGTGGGGGCATCGCCTGAAGCCGCACGAACAGGCCCAGATAAGCAACACGACCCTGCAGCGCGTCCTCGACACCGGCGACTACATCTTCGACATCAGCGACATGGGAGGCGCGGATTCCTTCGCTACCTATGGGATCACTGGCGTGCTCGCCGGACCGATGCGCGCCATCACCTGGCGCGACCCGGCCCCGGATGCCGCCGACCGCGAGCGCCTCAAGCGTGAAATCCGCGGCGTCGTCTACCTGGACTTCCGCAGCGCCCAGCAGATCCTGGGCGATCTTCACCTGGCACTGTTTCAGACGGCGACCAAGCTCATGGCGTGGGCGCTGGACCACCACGAAACCATGCACCTGTCCAGGCGGATTCAGGCCGCCGAGAGTTTCAGCGAATCGAACCTTCTCGATGACCAGAATCTGCCGAGCCTTGACGACCTGCTCGGACCTTCGACCCTGGCCGGGATTCGCAAGCAACTCATACCCGTGCTATCGCGCGACACCCCCATCCTGATCTTGGGCGAATCCGGAACGGGGAAGACCTTGTTCGCCAGAGCGATCGCGGCCGCGAGCCACCGCCGACTGCCGTTTGTACGCGCCAACCTCGGTCGCCTCGACGATCGCAACACGGTTATTTCCGAGCTATTCGGGCACGTGAAGGGTTCCTACACGGGGGCGGTGACCGACCGCGTGGGGAAGGTCGAGCGAGCGAGCGGCGGGACCTTGTTTCTCGATGAGGTCCTCAATCTGCCCCTGGATGTGCAACCTCTTTTGCTCGATTTTCTGCAGGACGGCACATACGAGCCGCTCGGCTGGAATGGGCCCGCCCCGAAACAGGTCGTGACCCGCGTCATCGCCGCGACCAATGGCGATATCGACGCCGCGGTGCGGCGCAGCGAGTTTCGGCTGGACGTCTACTACCGTCTCGCGGGGACCGTCGTGCGGCTGCCGCCTCTCCGCGACCGCCGCGCCGACATTCCAATGCTGGCAGAGCAGTACCTGCGGCGGACGGACGGAAAAAGGCGCTGGGAGCTTGCGCCCTCGCTGCGCGACTATTTGCTCTCGGCGAAGCTGGCCTGGGATGGGAACATTCGCGAGCTGCAGCACCTCCTTGACAAGACTGTGGCGAATGCGCTCAGCGCTGATTCGTCGGCGACGAAACTGTCCAGGGACCACGTGCCGACAGCGCACGAAGTGCGCCCCGAACCAGCCGTCCCGGCGCTTGCAAGCGACGGTCCTCTGTGCCAGGCGTTTGCCGTCGACGAAGCCAATCTCGCGGAGACCTATCACCGCTTGGAGGCGGAGCGGTCGCTGCTTGATGAGCACGAGCGCCACATGATCGAGCTGGCGTTGAGCCGTCACGACGGCGTCGTGCTGTGGGCGGCAGAAGCTTTGGACATGCCGCGCTCGCGCTTCCGGAGCCGCCTGCAGACGCTCGGGATCGACCGGCTGAACCGCCGCCGGCGCCACCCCGGGGAACGGGACGACTAGAACGATTGCCGGAATGCCCGGCGAAGGAGCAAACGTGAGCGGCGATGAGGAGCTGCCCGCCGATCCGGTGGTCGATTCGCAGTCTGGTTCGGGCCGCGCCGACGTCGTCGTCATCGGTGCCGGACCGGCAGGCTCGACGGCTGCCGAGCGCTTGGCGCGCGGCGGGGCGAGCGTCGTCTTGCTCGAGAAGGACCACGCTGCGGGTGAGACGACGGTCTGCGGCGGTGCCATGCCGTTTTTCCTGCGCGACAAGCTCGCTCTCGAGCGCGGTGTCGTCGACAGGATCATCTATACCAATCGCGTGGGGACGCTGGCCCGCAACACGGATCTGCGCTTTGACACCCCGAACAACCTGTCGGTGCGGCGCGAGCTGTTCGACGCCGCGCTGGCGGAAAAGGCCCGTGCCGCCGGGGCGCGGATGCTGGCGCGGACGCTCGCGACGGGGCTGGAGATGGACCCCGTGGCGGTGCGCGCCAGGAACCGGGACAGCGGCGCCGAGCTGGTTATTCCGTGCCGGCTCATAGTGTTCGCGGACGGCCCGCACACCCTGGCGCAAGCGGCGCTGGGCATTGGCTTCAGGCGCGCGCCGGGGAATCACGCGGTGGCTCTGGAATGGGATCTCGAGGCGCCCGGGAACGACTTGCAGTCGCTCGAGTTCTATTTCGAGCTCGACGCGCTGCCGCTCGGCTACTACTGGGTGTTCCCGAAGAAGGACATTCTCAACGTCGGTCTCGGGACCATGGAGCCCACGTCGGCTCGCGAGCTGGCGCCGCTGCTGTCGGCCTTTATCGACTCTCATCCCGCGCTCCGCGGCCGGCCAATCAGCCGCAAGCGCGGTGGGCTGATTCCCTTGCGGCCGGCGCGGCGGGTCGCGAAGTGGCCGGGGCTCGTCGTCGGGGATGCCGGGGGATTCGTCAACCCGATGACCGGTGCCGGCCTGACGTACGCGATCTGGAGCGGCGAAGTTGCGGCCCGCACCTGCTTGCGGGCGCTTGCCACTCCGCGGCGCGAAAAGCAGATCGTGGCGGCATATCGGCGGGAGCTGCGGCGCACCCCGCACGCGCTGTTCCTTGCCGTAACGCGCGCGGTCGCGCGGGCGGCGTGCTTTGCCTCGCGATTCCGCCTGGGGCGGTATGCGCTGGCACTGGCTCCGGCGCTGGTCGAGGCGCTCGTGCGCGGCGTGTGGGTAGCGCAGAAGTATCGGCCGCGATCGTTTTGAAGGGAAGCGAGTGCCCTGCATCCACCGCCTATTTACCGTCGGCGGGACAGTGCCTCCCTCCATCCCTTCCCCCGCTTGCGGGGGGACGTGCGAATCTTCCTCCCCCCGCCTGCGGGGGGAGGTGAGGTGGGGGGTCTTCGTGATGCGCATTCCGCGCAGCTTGCAGGCGACCAGGCGGTGGACTTGTGGTCTACTCCGAGCGCCGCCGCAACGCGGCGTCGTACAGGAGGTTGCGCGGCGTGTCCGTCAGGATGGCGACGGCCTTGACCGCGTCCCGCAGCGACAGCCCCGCCGCGACCAACGTCTCGACCTTCGCCAGCTCATTGTCCAACCGCTTCGCGTCGGCCGCGGCCGGTGCCTGGAAGTGCTGCTGCCATTCCCGTGCGCCACAGATCACCACCGTATATTCGCCGCGCGTCCGCGGCGCCTCGTCGCCCGCCGCGCGTTCCTCGAAAAGCCGGTGCAGCGCGGGCAGGCGATCGCGGACGAGCTCTTCATGGACCTTCGTGAGCTCGCGGGCCACCAGCGCCAGGCGGTCGCCAAAGGCCTCTTCCAGGTCGGCGAGCGACTCGACGATGCGGTGGGGGACTTCAAAGACGATGATCGTGCGCGGTTCCGCCGCGAGCGCCGCGGCGTATTTGCGCCGGGCCTCCGCGCGCGCCGGCAAATAGCCGGCAAAGACGAACGTGTCCCCGTCGAAGCCGCTGACACTGAGCGCCGCCAGCACGGCCGATGGACCGGGGACAGGCTCCACTGCGATGTGGCGCTCGTGCGCAAGGCGGACGAGAAGCGGGCCAGGATCGGAGACTCCGGGCGTTCCTGCATCGGTGACCAGGCCGATGCGCTCTCCGCGTTCGAGCCGCCGTAACAGCTCGACGGCGCGGCTGTGCTCGTTGTGCCGGTGATAGCTGAGCGTGGCGACATCCAGGGACAAGCTCGCGAGCAAGATTGCGGTGCGCCGTGTGTCCTCCGCGGCGATGACGTCAACGCCGGCGAGCGCCTTGCGGAGGCGCGGCGAAACGTCATCCAGGTTGCCGATCGGCGTCGCGATTACCAGGAGCTTTCCCGCCGGATCCGCCGGACTCGGCGCATTCACGTGCGCCGCTCCGCGGCACGCCGTGCCTCGCCAAGTTCGCGAGTGGGCCCGCGTCGTAGGGCGGCCTTGGCGACGGATCCGGAGGAGGTCATGGTCATCACTAGAGCGGGCGCGCCGATCCGCGTTCCCGCTTGAACATGCGCATTTGTGTCGCGCGCTCCCGGCGGCTATGCTGGTATTGCTGGTCTACCGCCGCATCCGACGCCGGCGGCAACCGCAAGAACCGAGGATAGCACGAACGAGGTTATTCGTCCCGCCGAGAGAAAGAATGGCAGAAGGCGACATCCGCGCGGTATTGTTCGACATGGACGGTGTACTAATTGACAGCTTCGCGGCGTGGTTGCGGGTCATGAACAAGGCGCTGCGGTTTTTTTCGGCCGTTCCGGCAGCGCTTGCACCGGAAACGTACGCAGCGAGTTGGTCGCAGGGAGCGGAGCAGGATGTCGCCACGTACTTCCCGGGGCGCTCGGTCGGTGAGGTCCGCGCCTTTTATCGCCAGGAGCTCCGCTGTCACCTCGCGGCTATTCGCGTTCTGCCCGGCGCGGCGGAGACGCTGCGCGCGCTGCGCGCGCGGGAGCTCCGACTTGCCTGTGTCACGAATACGGAAAGTGATCTCGCGGAGGAAATCCTGGACCGCAGCGGCCTGCTAGGGGCGCTGTCGCTGGTCGTGGGTCCGGACCGAGGCGGGGGGGAGAAGCCATCGCCCACACCCTTGCTGTGGGCGTGCGAGGTGCTGGCGGTGAGCCCCGCACACGCGGTCATGGTCGGCGACTCCGAGCTTGACGTGGCCGCGGCGCGTGCCGCGCGTATGCCAGTCATCGGCGTCGCGGCGCAGGGAACGCTCGCCGCGGACGTGGTGGTTCAAACCGTCGCGGAAGTCCCCGGGGCGCTGTGGGCCCTTGCCTCCGGAGATCGCTCGGACGCACGCTGCTGAGCCGGGGCGGCTGCGGCGCGCGGCGAGGGTGTCGATTGACAGCCCCCCGGAGGAGCGTTATACTGACCCTCGATCGCCGTCCGGATGGCGTTGGTGCGCATAGAGAACGTAGGAGGTAGAGTGTTGGTCTCCAACAGCGACATCGAGATCTATCTCGACGAAAGCGGATATCCCTTCGAGCGACTCGACGACGGTCTGTGGCGGGTGGAGGCGCCGGAAGATCGCGTTACGAACATCATTCTTCACCACGAAGAACCGATCTTGGTGATGCGGGTAAACCTCATGAAGGTGCCGACGGGGAACCCGGAGCCGTTTTTCCGGCGCCTTCTGGAAATTAATGCGAACGAAATCACGCATGGAGCGTTCGCGCTGGAAGAAGAGTACGTTATCATTATTGATACGCTTCGCACTGAGAATATGGATCTGAACGAGCTCGTTGCATCGCTTCAGTCTGTTGCGTTTTGCGTTCGCCAATTTTACAAAGAGTTGTCAAGCTTCCATCAACATAGCGACGTGCCAGCGGCAGTAACCTAGCCCAGGTTGCCCGTACCGCCGTCGTCCCTGAGCAAATTGCGGGAGAATGAGCCTTGCGAGAGCGGCGAGGATCTGAGAGTTTTTTCTGCTCCTTCTGCAACAAGAGTCACGAAGATGTGCGCAAGCTCATCGCGGGACCCAGCGTCTATATCTGTGATGAGTGCATTCAGTTGTGCAACGACATCATCGATCAGGAGCGTCATCAGCAGAAGGACCGAGTAGCTGAAACATCTCGGCTGCCAAAACCAAAGGAAATCAAGCAGGTTCTGGATCAATACGTGATCGGCCAGGAACGCGCCAAGAAAGTGCTGGCCGTTGCCGTGCACAATCACTTCAAGCGCATAGACTCGCACCTGGTCGGCGAGGAAGTCGAGCTCCAGAAAAGCAATATCCTCCTCATTGGCCCGACCGGAAGCGGCAAGACGCTGCTGGCACAGACGCTCGCGCGCATTCTCAACGTGCCGTTCGCCATGGCCGACGCCACGACCCTGACCGAGGCCGGCTATGTCGGAGAAGATGTCGAGACCGTAGTGCTCAAGCTCTTGCAGGCCTCCAATTATAACGTCGAGCGCGCCGAGCGCGGGATCATCTACATCGACGAAATCGACAAGATTTCCCGCAAGAGCGAAAACGTGTCGATTACCAGAGACGTTTCCGGCGAAGGCGTCCAACAGGCACTGCTCAAGATCGTCGAAGGAACCGTCGCCAACGTTCCCCCGCAAGGAGGTCGAAAGCACCCGCAGCAAGAGCTCGTGCAGGTCGATACGACCAACATCTTGTTCATCTGCGGCGGCGCATTCACGGGGCTGGAGTCGATCATCGAAAAGCGCATCGGCAAGTCGAGCATCGGGTTCGGCGCCGACGTCCAGGCGCGCCAGAAGCGCCGAATCGGCGAGACTCTGGAGCTCACACAGCCTCACGATCTGGTCAAGTACGGCCTGATCCCTGAGTTCGTCGGCCGCATGCCGGTCATTGCCTCGCTGCACGACCTGACCGAGGATGACCTCGTCGAGGTGCTGCAGGCGCCGAAGAATGCCCTCGTCAAGCAGTTCAAGAAGCTGTTCGAGCTGGAGAGCGTTTCCCTGCAACTGACGCCCGGAGCGCTTCGCGCGATCGCTCAGGAAGCGCTCAAGCGCGAGACCGGCGCGAGGGGGTTGCGGTCGATCATGGAAGATCTCATGCTCGACGTCATGTACGAGCTTCCTTCCCAGAGCAGCGTGAAGGAATGTATCATCAATGAGGACGTCGTCCGCAAGAAAGAACATCCCATCCTCGTGTACGCGAAGGCCGGCTAGGCGGTCAATCCGGAAGCATCGAGCAAAGCTAGGGGGCCCACTGTGAAGGTCCGGTTCGCAACGCGGACGCACCCCGGGAAGATTCGCAGGCGCAACGAAGATGCGCTCTTCGCCGATCGCGAGATCGGCTTTGCGCTCGTCGCCGACGGCGTCGGGGGGCACAACTCCGGAAATCTCGCAAGCCAGCTCGTTGTCGACGCCGTTTGTGAAGAGCTGCGCGAAGAGGCGGGAAGCTCAGACGACGAGATCAAGGCAACGCTCGCGCGGGCCTTGGAGCTCGCCAACTACTCCGTCCGTACCGTCGCGCTTGCCAACCCGGACATTCACCGCGGCATGGGTTCAACCGCGACGCTGCTGCTGCTGCGTAACGGCAAGTACTATATCGCCAACGTCGGCGACAGCCGCACCTATCGCATTTCCAAGTCCGGGATCGAGCAGCTCACGCGGGATCATTCCTTCGTCCAGGAGCAGGTCGCGCTCGGTGTGCTCACCGCCGAACAGGCTCAACATCACCAGCTCAAGAACTGCTTGACTCGCGCTATCGGTAACAAGGAGACGGTCGACATCGACCTGTTTTCCGGCAACACCAGCCCCGGCGACGTCTTCCTGCTGGCCAGCGACGGCCTGACCAACAGCCTGGATGGCAAGGCGCTTCTCGAGGTCATTTCCGAGACGCCGGACCTCGATGCGGCGGTCAATGAGCTGGTGCTGCGAGCCAACGACGAGGATGGATCGGACAATATCTCGGCAGTGCTCGCACAAGTAGACCGCGAAGCAATCCCGGTGCCGGTTGCCCTGGGCTCCGAGGCGGAGGCTGCGCAGGAACCCGACCTGTCGATCTGGAGCCGCCCCCAGCCAGAGCGGGCGGCGGCCTCCGCGCCAGTCGCGGCACCGCCGGTACCGGCAGCCAGAACCGGTGACGGCCTCCTCTGGAAAATCGCGGCCATGTTGCTTCTTGCCGCGATCGGCATCTTCGCGGTCCGGGCGTACTTGACGCCACCGGAAAGCCCGTCTCCGCGAGAGGTACGGCCGACCGAGGTCGCCGCAGCGTCGCCGCGAGGCGTTGCTCAGGTCTTCACTCCGGTGGCGCCTGCGGCGGCGGCATCGGCACCGGCGGCGGCAGCCACCGAGGCACCGGCGCAACCCACGCCGACCGCAACTGCGGTCCCCACCCTCACGCAGGCCCCGACGCCACCACCCCCTCCGACATCGCCCCCCACGGCATTGCCCCTGCCTACGGCCCCGGCGGCGAGGGGCGCGGATGCCGCGCCGCAAGCCTCTGCCGCGGTGCTCGCCGCCCACAAGTCGGGGATCACGGCGCTGCAGGCCGGACTCTTGACAGAAGCGTGCACAGCCTTCGTGGGGATGGCGCGGGAGTCCGGAGCGGCATACTCCTTGCAACTCGAGGCCAACAAGCAGGCGGGGTCAACGCTGTCAACGCTCCACATCGGCTCCGGTCACCTCGTCTACTTCGTCTGGCGCAAGGGCTTTTTCTACGTGTACGCCGGCCTGTATCCGGACGCCATGGCCGCCACCGCCGGGATTTCCAGCCTACCCGACAGCCTCAAGCGAAACAAACCCGTGGTGCGCAGCATCGCATCGATCCTTGCAGACGCAAGCTGCGAGTCCGCTGCAGGCACCGCCGGGCGATAGGACACGCCGCGGCCCCTCTGCTACCGGCGCCTTGCATCGGCGCGCCGCAGGGCGCCTGTCAGCTTTGGCGCCGGCGCGGCAATGGCGATGCGGTGCCCCATGGGGCTTCGGGATTGCTGCCGTAGCGGGCGAGCAAGCCCTCCAGGCGGGATTTCAGACTTTCGGGAACCCGGAAAAGCAGTGTGGCGTGAGCGACGTCCGCTACCGAGCTTGGCGCGGGCCCTCCGCTACGCGGTGGAAGTGCCACCAATACCTGGGTAGTCTGGCCCTCGGCGAGTAGCTCATACTCATCACCGCTCCCCGAGGTGGCACGTTCCACCCGGTAGTGGAACACGAGGCGGGGCGTTCGGGTTCGCTCCACGACCAATCGGACCCGCAGCTCGTCCCCATAGCAGGCTGGCCGCACGTAGCGAATCCGGGCGTCGACGATAGGGGCCGCGACCCCGGCTGCCACCAAGTCCGCTGGACCCAGCCCGACTTCGTCTCCGAGGACATTACGGGCAACTTCCATGTAGCTCAGGTAGTGGCCGTGCCAAACGATACCCCAGGGATCGACTTCATGAAAGCGGACGCGCAGGCGGGTTTCAAACATCGGACGTGGCGGACGCGCGATCGCTGGTCAGGCGGCCGTTTCGGTTGCCCGAGCGATGAACGACACGAGCGAGCTTACGGAGGCAAATGCTTCCTTGCCCACTTGTTCGTCGCCAATTTCTACGCCGAAAGCCTCCTCGATGCCGACGACGAGCTCAAGCGCATCAATCGAGTCGAGACCGAGGCCGGTCCCGAAGAGAGGTGCGTCGTCGTCGATGCGATCAGGGGTCATGTCGAGTCTAAGGCGCTCGATGATCAGTGCCTTTACCCGCTGTGAGAGATCGCTGCTGCTGTCTTGCACGGTCGTTTCACCACGTTGAATTGGAGGGATACTGCATCGGTGATTCGCAGTCTAGCACGCCGCCGGGCCGGCGGACAATGGGGCGGTCCGACCTGAATCCACCGCTTGCGCTTTCTGCGCCGCCCCACCGCGGTTCGCCGGCCACGCTTACGATGGCGTCACCTTTGCGGTCGAGCGGCGTCGGCGGCGACTTGTCCGCTTCGCGCCGGCAGGCGGCGTGGCGGCGGGCAGCTCGGCCGGGACGTCGGGCGCCCCCACCACCGGCGCGGGCTCCTCCTGCACTGGATCCTGTCGGCCCTGGCAGTCGCCTGCGGTGGCGACCGGCGCCGGCGCGGGCATCGCTACCTTCACGTCGGCGCACGGCAGCTCGATCCAGCTTCCATCCTGATCCAGCTCTACGGTGACGGTCCCGTTGAGCGAGCCGTGACGGCGCACCGTGCCCTTGCCTCGGGTCGGCGTTTCGACCATCGCGCCAAGCGGCGGCATTGTCGTCATGAGCTCCTTGTAGACCGCTGCCTCGTAGCGAATACAGCACTTGAGCCGACCGCACACCCCACTGAGGTCCTTGGGGACCAGGCTCAGGTTTTGCCACTTTGCCATGCGCATGGAAACCGGCTCGAAGTTGTGTAGAAACGAGCAACAGCATGTGACGAGCCCGCAGCATCCTAGCGCACCGAGCTCGCGAACCTCATCGCGGGGTCCGATTTGCCGCATCTCGATGCGCACGCGTAGCCGGTACGCGAGTTGACGCACCAGCGCACGGAAGTCCACGCGTTGCTCCGCGGTGAAGTAGACGATGGCCTTGGCGCGGTCGAGCGTATAGCGCACGCGCACGAGCTTCATGACAAGCTGGCACTCCTGAACGCAGTCCAGGACGACCTCCACCGCGCGCTTTTCGAAGTCCGCGTTTTCACGGTGCCGCTCCAGATCCTGCTCTGTGGCCAGGCGCAGGATGGTCGAGATTTCGGCATCACCCGCGGCTTCTGCGGCGCACGGCTTCACGGGGCCGACCACCCGCCCGAGTTGTGTGTGGCGTCCGGTCTTGATGATGCACACGTCACCGGATTTCACCACGACATCATCCGCCGGGGAGGAGAAGTAGAGCGGCTCGGCCCTGGATACGTCGACCGCGAGTAGTTGGCTCATGCTAACAGGCTCCGATCGCCAGCACGTCGTGGAGCAGGACCGCGTGGACCTGATGAGCATCTGCCGCGGCGCTCACGACGCAAAAGCGGGCGGGGTCCGCGGCCGCGAGGTCGAGGTAAGCACGCCGCACCCGCTCATGGAATTCCAGGCTCTCCTCCTCATAGCGGTCCTCCGTGCCCGTCAGTCCCCGTTCGAGGTTGCGCCGCCGGGCGCGAATGAGGCCGGCGCCGACAGGCAGGTCCAGCAGATAGGTTCGGCGCGGACGCAATCCGGAGGTTACGAAGCGGTCAATGGCCATGAGCGCGTCGGAGTCCAGACCGCGGCCGCCGCCCTGGTAGGCAAGGGTGGCGTCGGAATAGCGGTCGCAGATAACCACGGCCCCGCTTTCCAGCGCCGGGCGCACGCGTTCCGCCAGGTGCTGCGCCCGACTGGCGAAGTACAACATCAGCTCGGTGACGGCATCCATCGAGCTTTCCCCCGGGCTCAGCAGGATTGCCCGGATGCGATCCCCGATTGGCGTTCCGCCCGGCTCCCGCGTCACCAGGACGGTCCGCCCGCGGTTCAGAAGAGCTTCCCCAAGCATGCGCGCCTGTGTGCTCTTTCCTGCTCCCTCTATTCCCTCGATGGTGATGAAAAGACCCACCGGCTGGTTCAGTTCCATTGTCTCCAGCCTTTCACGTAGTATTCGGCGATTGCCGGACGGAAAACTGTGCTGAAGCTCACTTCCACCTCGGCAACATCCTTGCCGAACGAGAAAGACGCGGTTACAAGGCCGCGATCAAGGTAACGAGTTTCCACGGGAAGGAGGGCCTCGGTGCTCCTCCAGTACTCCGGTAGCTCAGGATGCGCTCCGACCCGGCCGGTGTCCGAAACCGCCTCGCCCTGGTCCGCGTCGCGAGCGCCTGGCGAGGAAACCCGCGCAAACGCCAGGTTGAATCCCCAGTCGCCGAATGACGGCACATTCGTGTGGTAAGCATAGACGACCAGACCCGCCGATTCAAGAGTCTTGTGAATGCACCAGAAGGCCTCGCGAGCGAAGAACGGCGAGGTGCTCTGCACGGCCACAGCGCCGCGCACGTCGAGATGGCGTGCCACCAGGCTGTAGAATTCCCGCGAGTAGAGTGTGCTCAGCTTTTCGTCGTGAGGATCGGGCAAGTCGACGATGATGAACTGAAAACGGTCGCTTGTTTCTCGCAGAAACGCAAATGCGTCCATCGGCCGTACCGAGAGCCGAGCGTCGTCGAGTGAGCCGCGGTTGAGCGCCGTGAGGGCGGGAAACGTCCGCGACACTTCCACCATCTCAGGATCTATGTCCACAAGCTCGACGTGCTGCACGTCCGGGTATTTCAGCACCTCGCGCAGCGCCATGCCGTCGCCTCCGCCCAGAATCAACACACTCGCCCTCTCCGGAACTGCTGAGAGGCCGGGATGCACCAGCGATTCGTGGTACCGGTGCTCATCGACGGACGAAAACTGAATGGCCCCATCCAGAAACAGACGGATGTCATTTCCCCACTGCGTCACCACGATTTTCTGGTATGGCGTCGTGCGCATGAGCACGATGCGGTCGGCGTACAGGCGGGATTCGACGAAATACTCGAGCGGCTGGACAGAGCCCGCCGCCACACCGAGAAGGCCGAGCGCCACCAGCCCACCGGCAGCCAGAAACCTCGGCGCCGCGACCTGTCCCCGATAGACCCCGAGGTTGACCAGGCCCACGAACACGTTCAGGAAGCCGGCAACGAAACCGCTTCCCAGCAGCCCGAGCCAGGGAATTAGCACGAGCGGCAGACCCACGGCGCCGATCAGTGCCCCGACGTAGTCGAGCGCCAGCACCCGAGCGAGCGCCACTCGCAAGGACCCACCTAGCTCATTGACGATGCGGGTCAACAGCGGTATCTCCAGGCCGATCGCCGTGCCGATGATCGTTATCGCCGCCAGCATTGCCAGGCGATAGAGCCACAAGCTGTTCAAGGAATACACCAGCATGAGCAGCAGCGGGCTTGCTCCACCGGCGAGGCCAACCAGCAGCTCGATCAGAATGAACCGGTCAATGAGCTGGCCGCGAATCCACTTCGACAAGTAGGAGCCGAGTCCCATGGAGCTCATGAACAGGCCCACGGTGAGCGAGAACTGCGTTACCGAGCTGCCCAGCAGATACGTTGAGACGGCGCCGACGATGAGCTCGTAAAGGAGGCCGCACGCGCCGAGCACAAAAACAGAAAACATGAGCGTTGCGGCAGCCAAGGAGTTGCCCTGCGTTCTCCCCGGGGCGGGAGGCTCTGCGAGCACGGTTTGGAGCTCAGGCGCCGGCAGCGCTGTTTCCCACAAGCCTCATGTTCACGGCCGGCTTTTCGGTCTGAAGGATTCCCAGGATGGCGTGCGTGTCGCCACCGCTTGCCTCGAAGAGGGTCATGTCGTCCTGGATATACTTCCTCGTCATCTCGATGCCGTACGAGCTGAGGATCTGCCGGATCGACCCGTATTCGCGCTCGATCGATTTCTTGACTGACTCGAAACCGTGCCGGGCGGAGCGCGCCCGGTACCAGAAGGCCACGGGGTTAATGCCGAAGAATTTGTAGTCGTAGTCGGCGGGCTCGACGAGGATGATGTCGCCGTGGAAGTTGGGGTCTTCGCGATAGCGGCGCAGCGATGCCATCAGCCGCGAGCGGATCACGGTGCGGAAGACTTGATTGAGCACATACAGCACGCCGTCATCGGCAAGTGGTCGACCCTGTTTGACGATCAGGCCCGTCCGCGGGTCGACCTTGGTTTGCACGCTGTTGAAGAACGGCCGGAATGGATTGTAGCAAATCACCAGGTCTGCCCCGTTTTCTACGGCGACGCTGATGTTGGCTGTCTTGCAGACACCCCCGTCGATATAGTCCCGGCCGCGGAGATGGGCCGGCTTGTAAAAGCCCGGAAGAGCGGTGGAGGCCTGCACGGCCTCGCTGATCGACACCGAAACATCGGCACCGGGCCCGAAGACCACGAGCTCGGCGGTGTCCAGCAGTGTGGCCAGCACGAAGAGTGATTTGCCGGTGCGCTCCTTGAGCTCCTCGAAATGGTTCGGGGCATCATTGGCCGCGAAGTTCGCCCGCAGGTAGCGCTCGATCGTGACGTTGTCGCACAGCCCCGAAGGAAGATAGGAAAACATGCCGCGGGGCTTGAGGTTGGCGAATATCTGCGTGCGGAGGTCCTGTGCGAGCTCTTCGAGCGCCGTCGAGTCGTGCGCGGCAAGCAGCTTGAGGCCGCCAAAGAAACTTCGCCGCAGCGCCGACGGCAGGGCGGTGGCGGTTCGCCAGTACACCTTGGGTGCGATGGAGAGAAGATCGAACAGTCCTTCGAGAGGCTTGGCGACGATTTCCCGAAGATTGGGGTTATAGAAATCCCAGAAACCGAGCGGAGTGAAGCTCTCGCTTCGGGCATCGAGGCTCTTGAGCATCTCCTCGGGGCTGATGCCCGCCGCCAGGGGCGCGGCAAGGAAGGCGCCGGCGCTGAGGCCGACGTAAACGTCAAAATCCGTTACTTTTCGGTTGAGAAGGTAGTCGTTGAGCGCTTTCAGACCGCCGAGCTCGTACGCACCACCGCTGACCGCTCCACCCGCAAGCACCAGAGCGACTTTTGCGCCGGGCTTTCGCACGCGCAAGTCGCTCCGCTGAACAATCGTCAATCCCATTGGAGCCCCCTTTGCCGCTGCTACGACACGCTACTATAGAACATATTATCCAGCGGTGGACGATTTGCAACGCCGCCGAGGGAGGGGTGGCTTGTCGCGGGCTTCTGGCGCGCCAAGGAAGTCCTCCGTAAGGTCATCACCAACAGCCCCCGCCAGCGGAGCGGTAGTGACAGGATTTTCGGGGAAGCGTCATCTTCCACGCATTTCTCGGGGATTCCCGCGCAAGTTAGGCCAGGATTGACTCGCCCTGGGGCCGTCGCCGAGTCGTCGGGAGGGGCGATGAAAGCTCCTGCCGCGGGTCGCTTCCTTCGCGGCGCCATGGAAGTGTTGTAGGTTGCGGCATGCCGCGCCGGCGGTGGCATGGTGCGGGCTCGACGGCGCTGCTGCTTTCGAAGCCAACCTCGAGGCGGGAGGACTTTGGCTCGAGCCCGGCTACTCCTCTTCCGGGAGCGACCGCAGGTGGGCGATTTGCTTCAAGGTATCGGCGCGCACCTCCTGCAACCGCTCGCGGGGGTCGATGCTGGTGATGTCCTCGGGGCGATAGCCGGGATCGCCACGCTCGACGGCGGCGGTCAGCTCTTGGAGGTACCGGGTGAAGAGCTCGGCAGCCCGCCGGTTGCGCCCGGTGTCGCGTGCCCATGCCGCCGCCCACTCCCAAATGCAAGGCAGCGACACGTTTTGCTGAATGGCGCCCTGCATCAGTCGCCAGGATTCTTCGTCGGCCTTGGCGCGCTCGGAGTGCGTGGCCCGCGCTCTGACCTCGTGAGCCCATTGATAGTAGTAGATGGCGCGG
>JACPHN010000184.1 GCA_016188575.1 Candidatus Schekmanbacteria bacterium | reverse complement strand
GGCCTCGTGTTCTCGCCCGTCTGGCGCTGTGCAGGCGGGACAGAGTGGTTTGCCCGCGAAAGCTGAACGGATGGCGGCTGAGATCGGCCGGAGCACAAACCGCAAGGTTTGCAAGGACCGGGACCTGGTGGCTGGACATTGCTTGCAAGGTCCAACCGCAAAGTCGGATGTTGTAGCATCAAGCCCGTTGGTTGATTGCGAGAGCCCCGAAAAGGCCAAGTCTTTTGCGCATGCCGTTCGCCCTCTTCTCTTGCGAAGGTGTGTGTAGAAGATTCTTCCGTTCAGAACCCCCCGGCTTTAGCCGTGGGGAGACTCAGCATACGGCGCGACGATTGCGGTGAACGCCTACGTTCCAGATCAGCCCGGCGCCCTCGTTGCCCTCCTCGCACGCCCTGGGAACGCGCTTTTCGCCGAGTGACCGAAACCGTAGCCCAAGCACGGGGGCAGCGAAGACCGCCGAGGGGCGCGTTGGCGCTCCTCCTGGCGCGTGCTAACACGTCAGCTCCTGGGAAAAAAAAGGCGAACAGGTCTCCGCATAGAAAGCTACCGCCGATGGTGCCGCCCTTGCGACACCGCCGGTCGTAGGCGCAGTCTCTCATGATCCGACGTGAAGATTGACAAGCCCACCGGGTGCAGGTACGGTGTTGGGTCGATGGCGGATCCTGATTGCCTTTGTCAATGGAGATTGCATGCTGACCCGGCTCAAGGTCAAGGGCTTCAAGAACCTCGTCGACGTCGATCTGCATTTCGGGCCGCTCACGTGCCTTGCCGGACCCAACGGAGCAGGCAAGTCGAACGTATTTGACGCCATCCAGTTTCTCAGTGAGCTGGCCGACCGACCGTTCGTGGAAGCTGCGAAAGCGATTCGCGGAGGCGATGAACCACAAAGTTTGTGCACAGGCGGCAAGCCCGGCGCGGTAGAGCTCCTGGCCGAAATGGTCATTCCCCGCTTCGGATTCGACGATTTCGGCCAACCCGCGGAAGCGAGCGCGACGTTTCTGGAATACGAGCTCCACCTGGTTGTGGTTCCGGCGGACGCACCCCAAGTCGGACACCGGATTCAGCTCATCAAGGAAGAGCTGTCCTATATTCCGAAGGGACTCGCGAAGGAGCGGCTGGGCTCCTCGTTTTCCGAGCTTTGGCGCAACACGGCGGTCATCCCGACGTACCGGCGAACGACATTCATCAGCACCGAGCATGCGGGCTCACCAGAGGCGGTCGTGCGTTTGCAGTCCGACCGTTCGCAGACTGAGGGAAAAGACAAGCGCGGAGGCGGCCGCGCCTACGGGTTCGTGGCCGGGCGCCTGCCTCGTACAGTGCTTTCCTCCGCACAAAACGCCGAGGAGACCCGGACCGCCGTGCTGCTGCGACAGGAGATGCGACGATGGCGGCAGCTTCAGCTCGAGCCGTCGGCATTGCGCCGGGCCGACGACTTTCAAAGCGAAGATCGGCTCGCAGTGTCCGGTGCACATGTTCCGGCGACGCTTTACCGACTCGCGCTTGATAACAGCAGCGACCCGGGAAAGATCTACGCAACCACGGCCAATCGGCTCGCAGCGCTCGTAGACGGAGTGCGATCCGTGCGGATCGAGCGTGACGAAACGCACAAGACCCTGCGCTTCATGATGGAGGACCTGCACGGGCTGGAGCTCCCGGCGAGCTCGTTGTCGGATGGGACGATGCGGTTCGTGGCCCTGTCGATCATTGAACAGGACGCGCGGGAAACCGGGGTGATTTGTCTCGAGGAGCCGGAAAACGGCATCCACCCCCAACGAATGGAAGCCATGCTGAGTCTGCTCTACGACATTGCCGTCGACGCCGGCGAGGAAGTTTCGGACACCAACCCGCTGAGGCAGATCATTGTCACCACCCACTCGCCGCTTGTCGCCCGGGCCGTGCTCGCCGCTGACCTCGTGTTTGCGCGAACAATGCTGCGAGGTCAGGCCAACGAGCGAATTCCAAGTCTCGAGCTTGCCGCTCTACCTGGCACATGGCGGCAGGAGTTTCCCACTTCGACGGTCCAGAAAGGCATCGTTCTCGAGTACCTTACCGGTGACAGCGTTCCACAGGTCTCCCCGAGGGTACCTCCGCGCGTGGTCGATCAGTACCGTCAAGCTCTTTTGCCCTTCGATCTTGTCGAGTGATGGACGCACTTCGCTATACGCTGGTCACCGACGGAACCAGTGACCGGGTCCTCCAACCGGTAATCGACTGGGTTCTTGCCCGAGCCGAATGCGTCAGCTTCAGGGGACAATGGGCCAATCCCCGCATCTTCTCCGATCCCAATACCAACCTCGCCGTGCGGCTCCGCCAGGTTGCCGAGCTCTACCCCTGTGACTTGCTCTTCGTTCACCGCGACGCCGAAAAGGCGCCCCGAGAGCGCCGCGTCAAGGAAATCGAGGCGGCCTTACGGCAGGTGACCGCGAGCCCGCCCGCGATATGCCTCGTACCGGTCCGGATGGCCGAGGCGTGGTTGTTGTTCAGCGTCGATGCTCTGCGCACCGCGGCGGGCAACCCGAACGGCACGGTGGCTATCTCGTTACCCAGGCTCGAGCGCCTGGAGGGCCATCATGATCCGAAGGCGCTCCTGTTCTCCCTTCTTCTCGAGGCGAGCGAGCTGACAGGGAGGCGGCGAAGGCGGTTGCAGCGGGATCTGACGGGACTTCGCCTTCGTCTTGCCGAGTTGCTGTCGGATTACTCGCCTCTGCGAAAGCTGGTCGCATTCGCCGCATTCGAAGCTGATGTAGTTGCGGTTTTGCAAGCCCGTGGGTGGGCAAGGCCGTGACATTTCGAACAGCAAGTAGACCCGTGATCGGGTGGTCGTCCATGGAGCCGAGGCCGTACGCCTCTCGCGCTGCCAGGTATTCCGATTCTGGAACAATGATGTTTTTGACAACCTCGAGGAGGTGCTGTCGACCGTCGTCGATGCGCTTGGCGATCACGTTTCCACCCCCCGCCCGGACGCTCCCCCGCAAGCAGGGGAAGGGGGTGAACAGATACGTTTCCGCCACTCGGAGCGGCATGCAGGCTTCAATGATCAGTTGTTCAAGCTCCTGACGCGAGGCGCATGACGGCGCGCATCCGCGCGACATGTCAGCGCCGGGCCAGATCCTGGCGGGAGAGTTAACATGGCAGGTCTCGAAATTTCGAGCATCAAGGACGAACAGCGTCCGGTGGGGATGTGGGCATCCGCGCTTCTGCACGCGATTGCCCGAGCTGAGGCCGCCGGAAGGCTGCCGCCCCGCCTGACCGAGCCCAGGCAGGACACCTGGCGACGTTTTCGAGGGCGCCTGTCCAGCACGGATTTCATCTCTCTTCTCTTCGAGGATGCCGCCGTGCTGTACCGAATCCCCTTTGATCCGGTCGCTCTTGGCGAGCAGCTCAGCCCGGACCGCCTCACAGACAACGTGGCAGACGCCTGGATGGAGGCGGTGGCATCGCTGCCGTTCGACTCCAGCGGGGCGGACTATGTGGCGGAGCAGGCCCGTCTCCTCTGGCTTCCCACCCGGATGGGCCGCTCGGACCTGCATGTTGTCAAGCCCCATCAAAAGGTGCTCGAGCTCCCTGGAACCGGGGGGCAGCTTGCCCATCACCTGATCTCCACGCAGCGGGATGTCACGCTCCAGGACAACTTCGTGGTCGCGTGTGGGAGCTGGCAGGAGCTCACACTCGCGGGCATCATCGCGCTCGAGCTGGGTGCGCCGCACACGCGGTTTGCGCGGCAGGTCGATGTCGAGTCCCTGCGCAAGCCAGAGCACCCGATCCGCCAGCGCAGCTTCGACTTTGTGATCGGTCTTCATCCGGACAGGGGCGGCCTGTTCCGGGTCGAAAACCAGCTCGCGATCTGGTTCCCAACGGCCAAAGTGCTCCTGGTGTAACCATGCCCGCTCAATTCGTTCCCATCGGCGATCCCGCGCACGACGCGGAAAGACAGGGCCTTCGATTCCTCGTTGAAGGACTTCCGGCGGGCTACACCGTCTATGGCAACGCCTGGCTGGTCGAGCGCAGCGGCGTCATCTACGAGCTAGACGCGGTGGTCGTGGCGCCTCACGCCATCTTCGTGGCCGAGATCAAGTCCTACCGCGGCCGCATCGAGGGCACCGACCACGACTGGTGGCTCCCCGAAAAGATCCGCAGCCCCCTGAAACAGAACCGGATCACCGCCCAGGTGCTCAGGACCCGCCTGCGCGGCTCGAGCTATCAGGCTGGCCAGGTCTGGGTGGAGGGGTTCGTATTCCTCTCGGCCACCACGGATGTCGGGGTGCGTGGCCCCGCAAGCACCGATCGAGTCCACACCCGAAAGACGATTCTGGCGGCGCTGCAGGATACCTCGCTGCTCGAGCGCCTGAGTCAGGGTCGCTCAAACCCGGCATCGTCGTGCGCCCAGCGTGAGCTGTTGGAGCTGTTCACTGGCGCTCAGCTGGGGCCAAGACCCGTACGCCGCGTCCGGGAGTACGAGATCGTCGGGACGCTCGAGCACCACGAGACGTTCACCGAGCTGCTGGGGCGCAACAGCCTCTCGTCCGCGGAACGGCTGCTGCGAATCTATACCGTTCCCCCTCTGGCGACCGCTGCCCAGCGCGACCGGGTGGCCGAACGGGCGCGTTGGGAAGCGCAGGTCCTCGGGCGGATCGGACGCAGCGACGGTATTCTCAGCGCCGACCCGCCCTTCGCGGACGAGTCGGGCATGGTGCTCCCGCTCGAGTACTTCAAGGGCATCACCCTGACTACCTGGGTGGACAGGTACGGTCCCGGCGCTCAAGGC
>JACPHN010000183.1 GCA_016188575.1 Candidatus Schekmanbacteria bacterium | reverse complement strand
TCGCCTGGGTGAGAGTCTCTTCGAGGCTCGTCAGAACCGCCGTGCGGAGTGCCTTGGGATCGGCCCCCGGCACGGTCCGCAGTTGCCGGGAGACTTCCGAAATTCGAGATCCTCCCCGGCATGCCTGAACGCCGTGAGACGCCAGCGGCTGACGCGGTCTCGATCCTGCGGCCCGTCGGGCGCCTCGAAGAACAGCCGGCGGCGCTGTGCCTCGAGGGCGCGCAAGAACCAGCTCACCTGGCGGCGCTCGCCGTGGAGATAGCCTTTGCGCTCCCACGCGTAGGTGGCATCACCGAAGCGCTCATCTTCCTGTACCAGTCGGCGGAACCGCTCCGGGGCCTCGTACTCGCCGAAGACGAGCAGGTCGTCCACCTCGCTCTCGGTCTCTCGTCCAACGCCCAGGTCCATCAGCGCGGCAAACACGAGATGCTGAGCGCGCTCGCGTTCGTTCAGGTTGCCGCCGAACACGTTCCCGTACGGGTTGGTGGCTTCGTACCGTGACTCGGAGGCCCGCCGCCGCGCGCGGTTGCAATTGAGCACGGGATTCGGAAGCGTGGCATCGGCCAGGAGCACGTTGACCGCAAGCAGGAGAACCTGTCGAATGGGGAGATGCTCGTGCTCGCCCACCTGATCCAGCCGGCGCTCGACAGCGGCGAGAACGCGGAGCAGCCAGCCGCGGCGTGGGCGCTCTGCGTGACGCGCATGCGGATCACGTAGCTTCTGAACCTGACCTTTCTCCCGCCGGACATCCAGAAGGAGATCCATTTCATGCAGGCGATCGGTGCGCGGAAGCTGCTTGTCGAGCGCGAGCTGCGGGAGGTGGTCCGCAGCGAGAACTGAGCCCGGCAGCACGCCGGCTGGCGGCGGATGGGGGCTCGGTGAGCCACACGGGTCTGAGCATTGTGCTCTTGCTTACTGGAGTGCCCTGTGTTATGTGATGCACATGTTCGGGGCCATTGAGCCCCTTCGAGCCAGACGAGGCCATCTTCGATGTCGAGCGGCTCAAGCGGAAGGATCATGGTCAAGGTCGAGCTGGCCATCAAGAAGCGGCTCTACGGCCCGCTGCGCCTCGACGGGACGACTCTCAAGGAGTGGTTTCGCGACCGAGTCGAGACCTATGCGACGTTCCAGCAAGGCGTTGCGCAGGAGGCTGCCGATGCGCTGCCTCAACCGTCGCGCAGTAGGAGGCGCCCCGAAAGATGAGTCCGCACTCCGACTACACATCGATCGAGCTGTTCGCAGGCGCCGGCGGCTTCACGCTTGGCTTCGAGGAAGCCGGCTTCCGTTGTCTGGGCGCCATCGAAGTCGACCCCGTGGCATCGTCGACATTCGTGAAGAACTTCGGCGACCGGCCGGCCAGCCTCCTCGGCCCCGACACCGGCGACGTCCGGAAGATCAGTGCGGGCACGATCCAGAAGCACCTTCGTGGGGCTGGGGTGTCAGCGCTTGACCTGCTGGTGGCCGGTGCCCCGTGTCAGGGTTTCTCGCGCGCGGGGCGCGCGAAGCTCGAGTCGATCAACTCGCGAGCTGATTCCTTCGTCGTCGATGATCGCAACGGCCTCTATGTTCATGCCGTCCGGATCCTGCGCGACCTGCAGCCTCGCTTCTTCGTGTTCGAGAACGTCTCGGGCATGCTTCATATTCGCGGTCGCAATGTGGCCGAGGAGGTCTGCGATGCCGTGGCCGAGGCCGGGTACGTTGTCCGATGCACGCTGCTAAACGCCGCGTGGTACGGCGTTCCACAGATCCGCGAGCGGATCATCATCCTCGGCGCTCGCAAGGATCTGGGCGTGGTTCCAGCCTTCCCTGCCCGACGCTTCCATGCAGCGCTCGGTCGGGGCCACCTGTCCGGGGGCGAACTCGACCGCAGGAACTGGCGGAAGCCCGAGTACTTCGTGGACCCGCGCCAGCTCCCGTCGGAGTTCCCCGCGGGCCCAGCGGTCACGGTCTCGGAAGCCCTTGACGATCTGCCGGCATTTCGCGCCCACCTCGCCTCGCTCCAGAACGGACATCGTTACCGCCCGCTGCGCACCGAGTTCCCCGCGGTGGTGTATGCGCACGCTCCGAGGAACTGGTACTGCCTGAAGATGCGGGCATGGAATGACGAGATCATCAGCTCGCGCGTGGTGGATCACTTCTGCCGCTGGACTCCACGGGACTTCGAGACGTTCGCGAGGATGAAGCCTGGTGACCGCTATCCGATAGCGATGCAGATCGCCGAAGAGCGGTACCAGGACGCCCTCGCGTGGTGGAGGCAGAATGGAGGAAAGTATCCGACGCGCAAGAGCTACGTGCCTCCGTATCCGGTGGACAGCTTCCCGGACAAGTGGCGCAAGCTGATTCCAGAGGCGCCTTCATGGACGATCACGGCTCACCTGGGGAAGGATACGTACTCGCACATCCACTACGACCCCTCCCAGGCGCGCTCCATCACCGTCCGTGAGGCGGCCCGCCTCCAGTCCTTCCCGGATGCCTTCCAGTTCGCGGGGAATACCGGAGATGCGTTTCGGCAGATCGGGAACGCGGTGCCTCCGCTACTTGCCCGTGAGCTGGGCGCCGCGGTGCGGGCGGTTCTCGCACGGGTCGATGGCCGTGCCGAACGATCTCACGTCGTCTGGAATGCTGGATGGAAGGCCATGCTCGCCCGCCCGTAGTGGCTCCAGGTACCGTCGAGCGGTGGCGCGCCAGCATGGTCGACGCCCGTCGCTCTGGCGGTACGGGTGAGTCGGTGGCCCGTCGTCGGCTGGAGCGCTTGGAGGCACGTCTTCGCCACTTGGCCGGACGCCTCCACGAGGCTCACCGCACTCCGCACCTCGGGAACTACCTCGACCCCACGGATGAGTTCGTGTTCATCGTGCTCTCCCGGAAGACGGCGGAGAGAGCATACGTGCCGGCCTTCACGTCCTTGAAGCAGGTGGGCTCCTGGCAGCGTGTCCTGGACCTTGGCGAACGTCGCATCGAATCACTCATCTACGGCTGCGGGCTGGAGGGGAAGAAGGCAACCGCCATCGTCGGTGGCCTGCGGGCGATCGTCGAGCGGTTCGGTGCCACTGATTTCTCCCGGGCATCCGATCTCGCCGACAACGAGCTGTTCGCGTTTCTCGCTGGCCTGCCGGAGGTGGGACCGAAGAGCGCCCGGTGCGTGATGCTGTACAGCTTCGGACGCCTGACCTTCCCGGTGGACGCCCACGTCGGCCGTGTCCTCGCACGGCTCGGCTGCATGGAGCAGATCGGGATGAACCTGGCTCCCATGGGCCACAAGGAGCGACAGCGGGCGCTCGAACACACGATCCCGCCGGACCTCCGCCACGGCCTGCACGTGAACCTCGTGGCTCACGGCCGGGCGATCTGCAAGGCGACGACTCCGGCGTGCGATGCATGCATTCTGGAGTCGGGTTGCGCGTATGCGAGGGCGGCGCGGCTGCAACGAAGGAAGAGCGGAGGGAGCCGATGAACTCACCGGGTGGGCTCGACACCGCAAGCCGCGATGCTGCGGTTCGCATTCTCATGCAGCGCCTCACGAGCAGGGATGTCCGTGCGGTGTTCGATGCCGAGATGGGCAGCACGAGGCGCAAAAAGTCGGTGGAGTGGATTGTCGCCGAGACGGAGCATGCTGGCGGTCGTCTCCGCTCGCGTCTCTCTGATGACGATCTTGCGACGCTCCTCGTGGACCTCATGGGGCCGGACCTGCTATCCCTGAAGGAGCTGAGACACAGGCTCGCGCTTGGCGCCTCCTCCGACGAGCTCGACCGGCTTCACGACTACCCCTCGCAGTGTGTCGGCCGAGGAGGCCGACCGAGCCAGGCGAAGGCAATTGCAGATCGCCCCTGGCATCCCGGCAAGACGTGGCCGGCCCACTTCGTTCGCATCCACGGCTTTCCGGATCTGTTCGGCGGCATCGCCGGCTCTCCCACGGACCCGGACAGCATCGACGTCGAGCCCTTCCGGCCGCTGCCGTCTCTGGAGGACTTCCAGGTCGACCTCAAGGGACAACTACTCGAGGTGATGAACGCGCGCCCCGGCGACAACCGCGGCATCCTCTCGCTGCCCACCGGCGCCGGGAAGACCAGGACCGCCGTCGAGGGGCTGGTGGAGTGGCGCCTGAGCGGTCCTGGACGCCCGGGGGTCCTCTGGATCGCACAGAGCGACGAGCTCTGCGAGCAGGCCGTCCAGGCGTTCAGGGAAGTGTGGATCGACCAGGGACACCGGCCCGCCGCCTCTCGCGAACCCCTGACCATCCATCGCCTGTGGGGAGGCGGGCGTGCGGTCGCGGCCCATCCCGACGTCGTGGTAGCCAGCATCCAGAAGCTCCACGCCATCATCCGCGCAGAAGATGGGTCCGACGGCGCACGGGATGAACGGCAACGAGCGCTGGCGCTGATGGCCGAGCACGTTGGCGTCGTGATCGTGGACGAGGCACACCGGGTGCTCGCGCCCAGCTACGCGGAGGTGCTCCGCTTCCTAGGAGCGGAGATCGGACGGTCCGGGCGATCCGCGGTCCCCCTTGTTGGCCTCACCGCAACCCCTTACCGCGGCGTCGAGGAGGAGACGAGGCGTCTCGCGAATCGTTTCCACGGACGCCTGCTCCGCCCATCAGGGCTCGGCGAGGATCCGGTTTCCTGCCTCCGGGAGCGAGGTGTCCTGTCGCGGCCCGTGCACACGGTCGTGAGACACGACGGCCCGCTCCATGTCCTCGACAGCGACACGCGGTTCCAGGACTACTTCGAGCGGTTCAGCGACTTCCACCCCGAGTTCCTTCAGCAACTCGGCCAGGAATGCGTCAGGAACCAACGGCTGATCAACATCCTCTGCGAGTTGCCGCCCAAGCATCCGACACTGTTCTTCGGCTGCTCCGTGGAGCACGCAAGGGCAATCGCGGTCCTTTTGCGCCGTCGAGGACGCTCCGCGGCGACGGTGGTGGCCGGCACACGCTCGGCAACACGCCGCTTCCTGATCGAGGAGTTCCGCGCGGGTCGCATCTCGGTGCTCTGTAACTACGGCGTCCTGACGACGGGCTTTGACGCGCCTTGCGTGCAGGCCGTGGTGATCGCGCGCCCGACGGCCAGCCCGATACTCTACGAGCAGATGATCGGACGAGGCATGCGCGGACCCCGCTTCGGAGGAACGGAGGAGTGCCTCGTCATCGACGTGGAGGACAACATCCGGTTCGGCGGCCAGATGGCGTACGCTCGCTACGACGAGTACTGGACAGCCTCGGCGGGTCCGGCGACGTCAGCAAACGCGCGAAACCAACGGTGACCTGACGAGCGCATCGATCCGGTCCGCGATGCCGTCAGCAGCCGGTCCGGAGACGACCATCGCCATCTCGTGTGCCGTCACCATCCCGCGGTGGCTCAGGTTGGCCGAGCCGACGAGCGCTGACCGGCGGTCGACCACCAGCACCTTCGCGTGGAGACCAGAGGCGTCGTCCTCACCCCTGAAGTCGTGGAGCGCCAGTGTCTCGGGACTGGAGCGCGACAGCCGATCGAGGAGATGTCGCGCCTCGTCGCACTGCTCTGCGATGCGGTTGACGACAATGGTCGCGCGGATCCCCGTGGCGAGGGCGCGCTCGATCTCCTCCCATATCCGCTCCGACCCGGGCGTGACCGAATAGGCCGTGAGCAGGATCTCGCGCCGGGCGCCGGCAATGAGATCGGAGAGCGTACGTTCCAGAGCCGGCGCTCCACCGCCCAACCAGCCGGCCCCCGTGACGGAAAAGGAAACTAGGTCCGCGCGCTCTGCGACCCAGGCGAAGGCTTCCTCCAGCGCCGCTGCCAGAGCTGGCCCCCGGCCGACGCGCCCTGCGCGACTACATCTGCCAGCGTGCGTGCCCAGTCCGCTGTCGCGCGAGGAACGCGGCCGCCGGACCGTCGCAATGACTCCCGCAGCCCCTCTTCCAGGGCCTTCGCCAGCTGTCCGGCAGCGGCGGTCATGGGAGGTTCTCCACGAGGAGCAACCGGTCGAGGCCGCGGTTCCTGTGCTCGCAGGAGGTTTCCGAGACGAGCAGACACGAGTAGCAGGCCGCTCCCTCGGAACCGGCGGATGTGCTCTCCGCGCAGAGCGGGTCGTTCGAGCAGGTCCCGACGTCACGCAGCGCGCGGTCGATGATCCGGCCGAACGAGTCGACCAGCGAGATCAGGCCGCCCAGAGTCCCGTCGCCGCCCGGCTGGACCGTGTAGAGAAGGACACCTCCGTGGGGCTCTCCATGGTCGTCGAACGTGAGGTAGACGCGCTCACGGATGGCTGTCGAGGAGTAGCCGGAGTCCACTGATAGCGTCGTCAGCAGTCGGTGCGAGAGGGAGTGCCACCACACGTGTGCCGGGTGCTGGATGATCGCCGGCGTGGCCGCCGCCGCGTACAGCGCCTGCCAGGAGGCGGCCCGAGGTCCCGCCGTCGCACTCGGGGCATCTTCCAGGTCGATGAAGACGCCCTCGCCGAACAGCTCGACGCCCGGGAACCAGGTCCGGCCGCCCCGGTCGAACGCCACGCTCATCGTGGCGGCCATCTGGGGGTCGACGCGCTGGTACCCGGTCTGCACGAGGACCATCCGGAGCCGGCTCACAGGCGTGACGCGGAACTGGACCCGCCCGGCCGGTCCGAGGAACCGGCGAACGTCGGCAAGCCGCACCTCGAAGAGCGGCGGCGATCCCGGAGATGCCGGAGGAACTGGCGGTGCGCCATGGCTCGCGGCACGGACGAGACGCTCGAACTCCTCTTCGCGAACAGGGCGAGCGGTTCCCTCCTCCTGGTCGAGGAGCTGGTCGAGAGCCTGTCTCACCTCACCCCACGGTGCGTTGCGGATAAAGTCCAGCGTCACCTGGTTCAGCCCGGCGTGCTGCAACTCCTGCATGAAGTTCCGCTGGTCGAGGATTCCGTGCCGCCGAAGAGTGCCGGCGGAGGCGAGGATGGAGCGATCCTTGAGAACCAGATGAAGCCTCGTCGGCATGTCGAGGATCGTCAGCGCGCTTGTGACCACGGGCATGTGCAGGTTCGCCGCACCGCGCTGAACGATGCGTGCCTGCTGTGCGCATCCGGGCGACCGCGGCTGGGCGATCTCCGGCTGCTGCCCCGAGCACGGCCAGGGCCGGCCGTATGCGTGCCCGAAGTTCTCGCGCGCGCCGCACCTCGGACACTCGATCGTCACGTGGCGAAGCGCCCGGCCACCGCCATGCCATAAGAAGTGATCGGGCCTGCACTCCTCGCCACGGGGGTGGACGACCACGTTCCAGTTGACGTCATCGAGATGACCTTCGGGACACGCCTGGACGAAACGGATCGCCGCCGACCCTCTCGCGGGCCCCCCGGGCGGACATCGTGGGCATCCCGTGTCGACGCGGAACAGGATCTGGTCCGGCGGATGCCGCGTGCAGAGCGCCCAGGAGGGGAAGCGCTCCGTCGGGTAGATGGGGTCGTCGGCCGGCAGCTCCAACTCGGCGTTCGTGGGGATCCGGGCGATTCGTGCCCCGGCCAGCTCCGCCCGGGACAGACGGTCATCGACAATCTCGAAGTCCTGCGGCTCCCTGCCGATCTGCTGGAACAGGCGGTCCATCGAGCGGACAACGACGGGACCCGACCGCGTCTCCACGATGCTTCCGGGCCCGTATGTGATCACGAACTGCGACGGGCGGATCTCCATGTGCGGGCGCGCCATCCCCCACCTCCACCCGCGAACCGTGACGGTAGATTCCACATCGCGAAGGGAATTCGGAGCGTCCTCGTAGGCGACGCCAGTCCGGGCCACCTGGTGCGCGAGGTCGCCGAGGACGACGGGCAGGCGCGGCGGGTTCACGAGCGTCGACTCGTAGTACACGAGCTGTCCGCCGGTCCGGGCTGCAAGCTGCTGCCAGCAGTCGAGTTCCGCTGCGGTGTGCGACTGCGTGTCACCGGCCGGGGGGCGCCGCATTCCCGGCTGCGCCTGGGCGCGGACCTCCATCGCAGGAGGGACTGCCTGGACGTCGACGTCTCGCCGGCCGCGCGCCATCTCGTGCGCACGGCAATGAAACCCGCGTTGCAATCGCTGTTGAACGCGCCAGCGCTCGTCCACCGGCACCGCCGTACCGGCGCTGCCGATCTCGGGCGCCTGACGGAGAAGCGCGACGGCCACCGGCCCCAGAGCCCTGTCACGAGCGCGTGGTGCGAAGGGGTTGACCGTGATGGGTTCCACGTATCGATAGAGCGATCCGTGATAGGCGCTGAAGAACTCGTAGTGATTGAGGTCGCGCGGGCGTGCGGCCCTGAAGAACGTCACGACGAGGCCGCCGCTTCGTCGCCCGACACGGCCTGTGGCCTGGATGTATGACGAGGTGGTCTTGGGCTGTCCGTGCACGACCATCAGACCGAGCCGCTCCACGTCGACGCCTGTCCCGAACATGGAAGTCGCGACCACCAGGTTCACCGGATCCGACGTCCCCCCGAGGGCAACGTCGAGATCGCCAAGCAGCGCCGGGAGGCGCATGGAATCCTGACGGCTCGACAGCTCGACGGGCTCGTCCTCCGTCAGCACTCGTGGCGGCGCTCCGATCGTGCTCAGACGCTGCACGATGTCCTGCTGGGTGAGGGCGACGGCGCCCGCGAGCTCGCGAATGGCGTTGAAGTAGCCGACCAGGGTCCGGAACGGGTCCAGATCCAGGGGAGGAGCACCGGCACGTCGACGATCCTCGACGTGCTGCAGTGCCCTCGACCAGATCCGGACAATGGGCGTCTGGGCACCACGCCCCGGCGCGCAGACGCCGACGTGGAGCCGCCCTGGCGAATCGGCATCCAGCGGGTGGATGGGCCGGGTCTGCGCGAAAAAGGAGTCGTCGGCTCTCAGCCCGGGGGACGGGAACACCTCCAACGCGCGCACGTAGAGCGACCGCACCTGTGCATCGGCGTTCCTCACCGTGGCGGTCGAGGCGATGTACTTCGGGGCGGTCCGCCCGGTACCGGCTCCCGTCGATGCGAGCTCGTCGACAGCCGTCTCGTAGATGCCGACCATGCTGCCGAGCGGGCCTTCGATGAGATGCAGCTCGTCCTGAAGCACCAGATCTGGCGGCAACAGGCGCTCCACATTGACATTCCGACCCACCCGCGGCCGGTCCAGAGGCGCGGCCGGAAGCGACGTCGACGGGCCTGACGGAGGGCACCACCGGCGGTGGTAGCCGAGGTGTTCGTTGAAGACCTCGACGTTGCCGAAGATCGAGGCGGCACGGGGCTCGAAGGAGAGCCGGGCGAACTTGTCCACGGTCGCAACGACCATCGACGGACACCACTGGTACACCTGTTCGTCGACGGTCCACGCCGGGATGGGGCTGCGGGTGGAGCTTCCGGTCTGCGACCTGAACGCCGGAAAGACGGGCCAGGGCCCGGCCGGCATGTGCTCCTCCCACTCGATGTTCCTCGTGAGGTCACAGTCCGGCGACGGGCAGAAGACCTCGAAATCCACCGCCTTCTCCGTTCCGCGTCGGCCCCAGGGCATGCTGCGGATGAAGTAGCCCGGGCGGCTCGCCCTCGCCGCCACGATAAACGTGTCCGGGCCCATCAGGCGGCGCACCTGATCATGGAACCAGGAGTCGATGTTCTCCGGGGTTACCTCGTGGACGAAGGTCACCTCCAGCGACAACGTGCAGTAGCGCGGATCGGGATGCGCCGTCACCCGCCGCGACACCACGTTGATCGACGGCGACGACAGGTCGGCAGCCGGCGGCGGACTTGCGGCGCCGGCGGCATCACCGAGGACGAGGTGCAGGACGCGGCTCTCACCTCGCCGGTAGCCGTCCGGAGGGACTGCGAGGACCGTGCGACACGCTGGACAGGACAGAACCTGAGCTGGCTCGCCCTCGCCGTCACCTCGACCTTCGAGTAGCGAGAGCGCGCCGCGCACCGTGATGATCTGCCCGGATCGATCCCTGTAGGTCAAGTCCTGAAGGCCGTTCGGTGTGACGCTTCCACCGACCCACAGGCCCGCGGATAAGCGAGCGCGCCCCCACAACCAGTCGGTCCGGTCCGGGCACGCGGGCGGCCGCCAGCCTCGCACGCCGGAGCCGCGGTCCACACGGAGAAGCTCCGCGGCGGTGATGAGCGCCAGGGCACGCCGGAATTGCTGGATCGTGAGAAGGCGCAGGGTGTATCGGGAGAGGATCGCGACGCCATCGCCACTGTGAGGAGTACCTTGTCGGATGGCCTGCAGGCGCCTGATCGCCATCGTGAACGCGGCGAGGCCGAGGTAGGCCTCGGTCTTGCCGCCGCCGGTCGGGAACCAGAGAAGGTCGCAGATCCCGCGGTCGGCGTGACGACGGTCCGCGAATGCGGGCAGGTTCAGAAGCTGGAAGGCAAGCTGGAACGGCCACCACGCATTGACGCGCCCCTTCGTCCAGCGGGCCTGGAGGGCGATCGCACGGTTGGAGAAGCAGAACGCGACCCGCGCATCCGCGTCGCTTACGAGAAGCTCAATACCGGCCCGGATGCGGTCCAGAAGCCGCCGGCAGGTCGCCATGTGTCTGGCAGCCACCGCGCGGTGACCGACCGGGAGTGCCTGAACGGAGGCCTGCTCGCGCGTGATCCAGCTCTCGTATCCCGCAGCAAGCGGCTCCAGAGCAGCCCGCACATCAGCCGGATCCCAGGTCTCGGCAAGCCGTTCTGGATCGAGCTGCGGAGCAGGCATCGACGCCGGCCAGGTCTTGTCCGGCGCATTGATGGGAATCGCCGGGACGTACTCCGTACGGGCGTCGGCCGGGGAGAAGCGCTGGACCGTCGGGGGGTCGAAGACGGCTGCTCCATCCTCCCAGCGGAACGGAATCTCCGCCGGCATCGGCACCTGGGGATGGGGCCGTTCCGGATCGATCACCCTCCACACGGCGGAGGTGAGATGACCGCGCGCGAGAGATTCGCGATCCCGGAAGAGGAGGTCGAGGGACTGGTCCTCCGCCTCGTCCGTGTGGCGGCGCCCCTCGTCGAGGGCGACCAGGCGAACCTCATCGTGACAGCGGATGCGAATCTGCGGCTGGAAGATGTGATGCTCCGTCCTGGGACGCTCCTCGCACGGGGTCATGTTGACCAGGAAGACGGAGACCCGCCATCTGCCGTTCTCCGGACGACTACGGATGTGCAGACGCACTCTGGGGTCCGATGCAACCTGGAGCTGCTGTTCCTGCGAGCAGTCCGTTGCGTTCCAGATCTCGCCGTGTACGCGCCTCAACCACCCACCACCGGCGGTCGACTCGTACCGGGCCCACGTCGCGCAGACATCGACCACCGGAGGCGTGCCGAGGAGGTTGAACGACAGCCCGAGTGACGCGGGGCGTGACCGCGGGTCGAGCGCCGGAGAGGGCAGGCTCGACAGGTCGAATGCCGGCTGCACTCCGCTACCAGCGTCCCCCTGGTCGTCGAAGAACGAATCGTCATCTCCCACCAGCTCCTCGTCGGCATCGAGTTCCACCGAGGGTGCCTGGTGCGGGGCGAGGACACCGGTGATGTACTCGTCGAGCGGATCTTCGTCCGCTCCCAGGGTTTCGGCAGGACCGTGGTGGGGCCCCAGCACCTCCTTGACGAGCGCGGTCAGGAGAAGATCTCTCTCTGCCATCAGGCGTTCCCCTCGCTATTCTTGTTCGCGCGCGACCCGGGGTCGAATTCCAGAACGAATGCAGCGCCGGTCGCCCAGTCGGGCACGTCCTCGCGCTCCTCATCTCCGGCGAGGCGGAGAACGCCACCTAGCCGTACCGCAAGCTCCGACGAGATGTAGAGGCCGAGCCCCTTGCCTCCGGCCTTCATGCTGAAGAACGGCTCGAAGACGTGCGGAGCCGCCTCCGCATCAATACCGGGACCGGAGTCAACGACCAGGACTCGCGACATGCCGGGCACCAGCACCACGGCGACCCGACGCGGTGCGTCCTCCGGCATCCCGACGAGCCACGTGCACGCGTTGTGAACGACGTTGTCGAGCATCTGGAGAACCGGCGTTGGTCTGGTGCGCAGGTTCCAGTCCTCGCCCAGCACCGTCCCTTCTGCACGAGCCGTGGAGAGCGCGCCGCTGTTCAGCTCGATAGCAAGCCGGGCGAGCCCATGCATGCTCACCGGCCGGGCCCGTTCGGTGCGGCCCATCATCTCGTAGGGCGCGAGAACCCGGAACTCGCTCCGCAAGGTCTCGATGCTCGCGTCGAGAACCCCGACCGCAGCCCGGGCGTACTCGTCGCGGGAGGCGAGCTTGCGGAGCACGCCGATGGATTCCGAGGCCGCGACCACATGCCTGCCGAACTCGTGCACGACACGCTCGGCGGCGAGCCCGGTTCCCGCGAGCTGAAGCAGGATATCGAGCCGGCGATCGCGATCGCGGATAGACTGCTCGGTTCCGTCGATGTGCTGGAGGAGGATCTCGAGTGCGCGCCGCTGCGTCACGACCTGGACTTCATCGCCGCCGTCCGGGCCCGGTGCCGCAGGCAGCGACACTTCCCCCGGACCTCCGGGCACAACCCAGGCCGGCACATCCACCGCGACGTCGTCGCGCGCGGTGTCCTTCAACGCCCTGGCGACCGTGCGCGTACCCTGGATCGTTCCCGTCTTGGGCGCGCGCGTGCTCTCCCGCGCGGGCGGTCGGTCGTTTCTCCAGTACTTCAGGAACTGGCGCATCGCAGCTCGCACGAGCGCCCGCAGATCGAGGAATGCGTCGTTCTCGATCAGCCCCTCGCGGTTGGTCTTGTCGCGGAGCTGGAGGTTGGCGGCTTGATCGAACTGGACGAGGCCGATGATCTGGTTGTTGCCGATGCGGTCGGCAGGCGCCTGGATGCGCTCCTGATCGAGCAGCAACCAGTCGTCGCCCGGCTCCCCGTAGGGAAGGATGCGCAGACCGTCCCGGAAGAGCGACACGCCGCAGAGCGCGTCCAGCTCGTTGCGCGATACACCCGAGGCCTGCAGGTTGTCCTTGCTCCGATCCCAGACGTAGAAGTTGAGCCAGAACGGGCCGCACGCGGGGACATCGCTCTGCAGATCGTCTCGTGCCAGCGGTACCAAGTCGACATCGCTCTCGGGCACTTCGCGTCCGGCGACGGCAGGATGGCGGCACACGTACTCGACATCGCACTTCCCGGTTTCCTGGACCAGGGCGCGGAACTCGTAGTGAGCCATGGGCAGGATGTCCGTCGGATCGATCGCCTCGAACTCGGGGAACTCGGGGCAGCGGAGCCGTACACGGAACCGCTGCTTTTCCTCGGCAAGTGGACTCTGGAGACGACGCAGCGTGCGGTGGACCTTCTTGAGGAGCTTCGGCGCCCACGATGCGCGGGTCCCGCCAACGCGCATGACCGTGCCGGTCCGGTCGCCGGCGAAGCGATGCGGCTCTCGCACGCTGATCGTCACGGGCACGTTGTCCAGATACGCGTCGTCAGCGTCGAACCGGTCCCAATCGATGGCGACCACGACCTCTGGCTGCCCGGCCACGCGCGTGATCATCTCCAGTCTACGACCGAGCTGGTGCACGGCGAACCGGCCGACCCCCTTCTCGCCGATCGGTAGTCGGCCCAGGGGCGTGCGCCGGTTCTCGCGCTTGTCGCGCTCCTTGTGGTCAACCGCGGGGCTCAACCACTTCGTGCGCACATCATCCACCGTCATGCCCGACCCGTTGTCGGAGATGACGACCGCGGTGGTCTCGGGCTGCCCAAGATCAAGAATCTGGACCTCGACCTCGGTCGCGTCGGCGTCGTAGGCGTTCTTGACCAGCTCGACGAGGCCGACGGCTTGATCGCTGATCAGGTGCTCACCGAGGATCGAGATAAGGCGCGCTCGCGGGCGGAAGGCGGCCTCATGGTGCACCGTGCTCTCGTCGTTCATCTGGCCCTCACGTTGCCGGAGTCGCGCCTGCCATCCGAACCGGCGCGGCTGGAGCGCTCCGCGGTCTCCTCCTCCTTCGAGGGTGGCCCGCCTTCTCGGTCACCTGTCGTCTGAGTTCGCGGGTGCTTTCGGGCCTCAATCGAGGCCGTCAGGTCAGGGTGCTGGATCCGCCACTCCCCGCGAACCTTGAACGCCGGGATCACTCCCCGTTTGGCCATCGAGTAGACGGTCTTCCCGGCCAGCTTCAGTACCTCGGCGACCACCCTGAGCGTGAGCACTTCGCCGTTCATTAGCCCCTCCCCGTTGCCCGGCGCACGTGAGGACACCAGATTCCGCAGCAAAGCAATATACTCGACTTCGGGCGGCTCAACAAGGCTCCAGTGGCACGTGAATCCACCACCGGTTTGACGTCGACATGACAGCGCCCTGCTCGGTCGCTCCCCCCGCTCGGGGGGAGAAGTGAGGTGGGGGGTCTTTGTGATGCGCTTTCCGCGCAGCTTGCCGCCAATCGGGCGGTGGATTCAGGCAGCGCGGTCATTCGTGCGCCGCCGCGCCAATCTCTGGGGCGCTTTCGCCTGGTGACTCCGCGGCCCGAACCTCCGCAACGAGCTCGGCCTCGAGCTCGACCTCGCGCAGGAGCCGGTCGAGGTCGCCCGCGGCAATGTTCTGGTCCATGCCCCCAAGCTCGACAAGCGCCAGCACTCTATCGAGCCGCGCGCGCAACCCCACGAGCTGGTTGACTTCCTCTCCGGCCTGAAGGCCGAGAGATTCCCGCTTCTAGCAGCTTGTCGGAGAAAACGGCATGTTGCTCCCTCCGCCAACCGGACAAGGGTGATAAACTAACGGTCGAGATAGTGTCGAGCAGGAGGAGTGCCAATGACCCCCAGAAGTCGCAGGTTCATCACCGTCAACTATGAACAGGCGCTTGAACAGACCGTTGTGCTGCGCGAAGTACTGCCGCCCGATCACCTGGCGCGTTTCGTGGTGATGGTGGTCGCGGAACTCGACCTGAGCGCGATCTACGAGCGCTACGGCGCGCGCGGCCGCCCGGCCTATGCACCGGACATCCTGCTGGGCTTGCTGTTTTACGGCTACGCCACGGGCGTGTTCAGTTCGCGCAAAATCGAACGTGCCACGTACGGGACGCTTCCCTTCCGCTTCATTGCGGGCGGGTTGCATCCAGACCACGATAAGATCGCCGAGTTTCGCAAGGCCTTTTTGGGTGAAATCGGGGAGTTGTTCGTCCAAATCCTGCTGTACGCACAACTGCTGGGCGTACTGCGGTTGGGCAATATCAGCTTGGACGGGACGAAAATCCACGCCGATGCTTCCAAGAGCAAGGCGGTGAGTCACAAGCGCCTGCTGGAGCTCGAAGTGCAGTTGCGGCAAGAGGTGGCTGAGTTGCTGACGTTGGGCAAGCAGGCCGACCAGGGCGAGGCGCAACTGCCCGATGGACTGGTCAGGGAAAATGAAATCGCCTTGCGTCAACAGCGGCTGGTGAATCTGGCCGAAGCCAAGGCCGTCCTGGAAGCGCGAGCGGAGGAACGCTATGCAGCGGAACTGGCGGACTATGAAGCCAAACTGCACGACCGCGTGGAAAAAGCCCGCAAGACTGGGCACAAACCCGGCGGCCTCTTGCCCAAGCCGCCGCAACCCGGTCCACGTGACAAGGACCAGTACAACTTCACCGACTCGGATTCGCGTGTCATGAAGAACAGCTCCAATCAGGGCTTTGAGCAGCATTATAACGCCCAAGCGGCGGTGGAACAGGAGAGCTTGCTCGTCGTCGCTACGACACTCTCCAACCACCCCAGCGATCAGCGGGAGCTGGAACCAACCCTGGACGCTATCCCTGCTGCACTGGGCACGCCCGAGGCGGCAGCGGTGGACAATGGCTACTTCAGTAGGGACGACATCACCGCCTGCGAAGACCGCGACATCGAGCCATACATCGCCACCGGGCGCGAAGCCCATCACAAGAACTGGCGGGCCTACTTCGCCACACAGCCGGCCTCCCCGCCTGAAGACACCAGCCCCACGGTGAAGATGGCTTACAAGCTGGAAACCGAGATCGGGCAGGCGATCTACCGCTTGCGCAAGTGCACGGTGGAGCCGGTGATTGGCATCATCAAGGAAGTCTTGGGCTTTCGCCAGTTCTCGTTGCGCGGCTTGGCGAAAGCGGCCGGTGAGTGGTGTCTGGTGTGTTTGGCCTGGAACCTGAAGCGTCTGCATGTTCTGGCGATGGTCAACTAAGAGCTTATCCCAGTAGGCCCCGTCGACCGCCAGGTGACCATGCCCACGACCAATCGCGCATCTTTCTCCACGGCCTATTGGATAGGCAGCCGGGTGGCCAACTTCATCTGGTACTCGCATGGCCACGCCGAGGGCGAAGGCTACTTCTAAGGGCAGGTCCAGGGCGACAGGGAAGAACGCTCAACTCCTACTGGGATAGGCTCTAAGGCGGCGGTTACTGCCGCGCGCCTGGAGCCAGAAAGTGCGCCCTCGCGCAGACACGCGACCTCTGCGCTGCCCGCTTTTCTCGGCAGCCGGACCCACTCGGCGGCTGAAAACGGTGTCGCATTGGAAACTTCCTTATCCACACGGCTGCTCATTTGCTATCACATTTATTTCTGCGACAAGCTGCTAGGCGGCATCTGGGTAGAAACGCTGCGCGACGTCACTTTTCGCCTGGCGCCCGTGCGCCGCTACGGCGCGGAACGTATGGTTGCGGGCATCCGTGCCGCCAACCTGCTTGCAGGTGTGCGCGGCGCGCCGCCCGCGGACCGCGCCGCAATCGCCACGTGCCTGCAGCGCCTGTCACAGCTCGCCATCGAGCTACCGGAGGTGACCGAGCTGGACATCAACCCACTGATCGTCGGTCCGGTCGGCTCCGGCGCCACGGTCGTGGACGCCCGCATTCTGCTCTGATTGCGCGAGAGGAGAAGCATCATGAGCTATCGTCGACTCGGCCGCACGGGCCTCGAAGTCTCCAGCCTCTGCCTCGGAACAATGACTTTCGGCCAGGCGGATGAAACGTCATTCATGTACCAGGTCGGCTGCGACGAGCGCACGGCATTTGCCATCATGGA
>JACPHN010000180.1 GCA_016188575.1 Candidatus Schekmanbacteria bacterium | reverse complement strand
GCGCCGCTCAGGTAGGCGTGCCCGGAAATCGCCGTCGCCGGCCCCGCCGCGGCCGCGCTTCCTGCGGACAAAATCGCCGACGCGCCGCTCGCCGCACCAAGAACCCACGCCTCCCACCGCCAATCCGTGCGATCCGACATGTTTTCTCCCTGTGCTGCCCGACGCGCTCGACTTCTCCGAACGCCTCCACCCAGGTTACGCGCGTGCTCCTCGGGTGTCAAGGCGCGGAGCCGTCCTGAATCCAATGCCGGTTTCGACGTCGACTCGACAGCGCCCCCTCCGTCTCTCCCCATAGGCGTCCGTTCAAGGCGAGTCGCATCGTCATGTGGCTCGTGCTACATGCGAGTCAGTGTGGGAGCCGGTGGCGGATCTCACCTGGAAGCCGAGCACTTGCCGTGGCACCTGCTCAGGCGTCGCCGGCGACGACGTTCACAGAGGGCCGATGCCGCCTCTCTGATTTTTTCGGACGACCAATAGCATGACCGCGTTAGCATTGGCCGCATCTGTTCCGCCACCATACTGGTGAAGCGCCAAAGGGTTGCCGGCCGCATCTTGTCCAGCGATCCCCATTCGGCATTCATCTGATTTCGCGGCCGCTTGTCAATCAGCATGCCATACAGCATTCCGCCATGAAGCCAGACGTCGGCAACTGCCGAGCCGGCACGAGCTCGCGGTCTGTCGAGACTCAACAGACTCTTGAGTCGCTTGATCGTCAGCTCGATCTGCCACCATACGTGATGTCAGCAAAGGATGGATTGCCCGCTGATTTCCCCAGGGGGTGTCGGTCCGGAATACGGGACGAAACTCGAGCATCGCGTGGGTGAACGAGACCTGAATCCACCGCCCATTCGCCGCCGGCGCGACCATACCCCGCTCCCCCCCTCTGCCGCAAGCGCGGGAGGAACGGTGGGGGCGCGCCGCCCTACCCCACCCACGTCCGGGCATTGCGAAACATCCGCAGCCAGGGCCCATCCTCACCCCAGTCCGGGGGGTGCCAGGAATTCGCGACCGTGCGGAACACACGCTCCGGATGTGGCATCATCAAGGTCACTCGGCCGTCCGCGGTGGTTACCGCCGCGACCGCTGCCTGTGAACCGTTCGGATTGAACGGGTAGCGCTGCGTCGCGGCGCCGCGGCCGTCCACGTAGCGCGCCGCGACGACGGCGCGGCGAAGCTCGTCGCCGCTCACAAACACCGCTCGGCCCTCGCCGTGAGCGACCGGCACGAGTAGGCGGGACCCCGCCATGCCGGCGAAAAACAGAGAGGGCGAAGCGCTGATCTCGACCGTGCATACGCGTGCCTCGAACTGCTCGGACCGGTTTCTCAGGAACCGCGGCCAGTCGGCCGCTCCCGGGACCAGCTCCCGCAGATGCGCAAGCATCTGACAACCGTTGCACACGCCCAGTGTGAAGGTGTCGGCACGCGCGAAAAACGCCGCGAAGACCTCGCGCGCCCGTGCCCTCAGCAGGATGGTCTTGGCCCAGCCGCCGCCCGCGCCGAGCACGTCGCCGTACGAGAAACCGCCGCAGGCCACGAGGCCATGGAAGGACGCCAGGTCCTCGCCGCGGTCGAGAATGTCGGTCATGTGCACGTCGACCGCTGCGAATCCTGCGCTGGTGAATGCCGCGGCCATCTCGACGTGGCCGTTGACGCCCTGCTCGCGAAGGACGGCGACGCGCGGGCGGGAACGCGCTGTGGCATAGCGCGCCGCGACGTTTGCAGACGGGTCGAAGGTGAGACGGGGAGAGAGCCCCGGGTCGGACGTGTCCAGGAGGTTGTCACGCTCCTCGGCGGCACACTCCGGATCATCGCGCAGCGACTGGAGGCGGTGCGAGGTCTCCGACCAGATCCGCTGCCAGTCAGCGCGGCGGCCCTCCAGCACGGTGCTGCCGTCCTGCGTAACGCACACGCTGTCATCGCCGTTCAGCCCGCCGATCTCGTAGACCGCGCCGCCGAAGCCGCGCACGACAAAAGCGTCGCGGACGGCCGGCACGTCAGCCGCCGGGACCTGCAGCACCGCGCCGAGCTCCTCGCTGAACAGCAGCGCCGCGGCCTCGCCCGCCAGCGCGTCCAGCGCGAGCGTGACCCCGACGTGCCCGGCAAATGACATCTCGCAAGCGGCCGCGAAAAGACCGCCGTCCGCGCGATCGTGATAGGCGAGGATGCGGTCGCGCACCGCATTCAGCGCCGCCGCGAAGGACACGAGGTCGGCGGCGCGATCCAGGTCGGGCGCCACCTCACCGAGGCTGCCGTACACGTACGCGAGCGCGGAGCCGCCCAGACGGTTTTGCCCGCGCCCGAGGTCGACCAGCAGCAGGCGGGTCTCCCCGCAATCCGTCCGCACGCACGGCGTCAGCGTCCGCCGCGCGTCCCGGCAGGGCGCAAACGCCGAAACGACCAGCGATACCGGCGCGCTCACGCTGCGCTCCTCACCGCCCTCGCGCCAGGCCACGCGCATGGACAACGAATCCTTGCCCACGGGGATGTTGATCCCGAGCGCCGGGCAGAGCTCCAGCCCGATCGCGCGCACCGCGTCAAAGAGCTCCGCGTCCGCGCCGCAATGGCCCGCGGGAGCCATCCAGTTAGCCGCAAGCGAGACCGCCTCCAGATCCGCGATGTCCGCGGCCAGCAGGTTGGTGAGCGCCTCGCCAACCGCCAGCCGCGCGGCGGCCGCCGCGTCGAGCAGTGACAGCGGCGTGCGCTCGCCCATCGCCATCGCCTCTCCGGCATACGTATCGTAGCTGGCCGTCGTCACCGCGACGTCCGCCACCGGCACCTGCCAGGCGCCGACCATCTGGTCTCTGGCGACCAGCCCCGTGATCGAGCGATCGCCGATCGTGATCAGAAACCCCTTCGAGGCCACCGCGGGCAGCCGCAGCACGCGCTCCGCCGCTTCGCGCAAGTCGATTCCGCTCACGGAAAACGCGACCCCCGCGCGGCGTTGGCGCTCCGCGTTGCGGTGCATCTTCGGCGGGCGGCCAAAAAGCAGGTCCATCGGCAGGTCCACGGGACGGTTGCCGAAACCCGGATCCTCGACCACGAGCTGCCCGTCATCGGTGGCCCGTCCGACCACGGCAAAAGGGCACCGCTCGCGCCTCGCCAGCGCCGCGAAGTCGGCGAGCCGCGCTTCCTCCACCGCCACGACATAGCGCTCCTGAGCCTCATTGCACCAGATCTCGCGAGGCGACATCCCGGGCTCGTCGTTCGGCACTGCGCGCAGGTCGATGCGCGCGCCCAGACCGCTTTCGTGAACGAGCTCGGGGAGCGCGTTCGACAATCCGCCCGCCCCCACGTCGTGGATGGACAGGATCGGGTTGTCGTCCCCAAGCTGCCAGCACCGGTCGATTACCTCCTGGCAACGCCGTTCGAGCTCGGCGTTCGCGCGCTGGACCGACGCGAAGTCGAGATCCGCCGCGTGCGTGCCCGATCCTGCGCTGGACGCCGCGCCGCCGCCCAGCCCGATACACATGGCGGGGCCGCCGAGCACAATCAGACAGGCTCCGGCGACCAGCGACCGCTTGTGGACGTGTCGTGCATCGATGGCGCCGAAACCGCCGGCGATCATGATCGGCTTGTGGTACCCGCGGACCTCCTCGCCGCCTCCCGCGGCGCCCGGCAGCCGCATCTCGAACGTGCGAAAGTAGCCCGCGAGGGCGGGCCGGCCGAACTCGTTGTTGTAGGCCGCGGCGCCGATCGGCCCTGCGATCATGATCGCGAGCGCAGAAGCGATGCGATCGGGCCGGCCGTGGTCTTCCTCCCAGGGGAGCTCGGCACCCGGGATCCGCAGATTCGAAACGGTAAACCCAGTCAGCGCCGCCTTGGGTTTGGCCCCACGGCCAGTGGCGCCCTCGTCACGGATTTCACCCCCGCTTCCCGTGGCCGCTCCGGGGTCCGGGGAAATGGCGGTCGGGTGGTTGTGCGTTTCGACCTTGATCACCATGGGCAGGGACTGCCGGCGCGACCAATACACGCACGTCCCGGGCTCGGGGTAAAACCTGCCGGCCTCGTGCCCTGCGAGCACGGCGGCATTGTCGCGATAGGCGGACAGCACGCTCCCGGGATGGCGCGCGAAGGTGTTGCGGATCATCTCAAACAGCGACAGCGGTTGCGGCTCGCCGTCGACCGTCCAGGCGGCGTTGAAGATCTTGTGCCGGCAGTGCTCGGAATTCACCTGCGCGAACATCATGAGCTCGGCATCGGTCGGGTTCCTGCCGAGTCCGGCGAAGGCAGCGAGCACGTAATCGATCTCGGGAGCGGAAAGCGCGAGGCCAAGCTCGCGATTCGCCACCTCGAGGGCGGTGCGCCCCCCTCCGAGCAGATCCACGTCGACGCTGGGGGCGGCCCGCACGGGACCCATGACCGCGGCGGCGGGCGCCCCCTCCAGCACGCTCTCCGTCATGCGATCGTGCAGGATCGGGGCAACCTTCGCTCGCAAGGCAGGCGGCATCCCCGCCAGGACGTAGGCGCGACCGCGCTCGATTCGCTGCACGGCGTCCAGGCCGCAGTTGCGAGCAATGTCGGTCGCCTTGGAGGACCAGGGCGACACGGTTCCAAGCCGCGGCACGACGACAATGTCCGCCGCTCCGAGCAGCTCCTCCGCGTCCGCCTCGGGCTCGAGCAAGGCGTCGAGCACGCGGCGCTCGCCCGCGGCAAGCGGCCTGGCGAGGCGCACGAAATAAACGTACCGCGCCTCCAGGCCATGAATGGACGGCGCGAGCTCCCACAAGCGCGCGAGCAACCGGCTCCGGCGAAAATGCGAAAGTGCCGGTCCCCCCGCCAGCGTCAACATCGCAGGCTCCAGAGCCGCCCCACCTCACCGCCCCCCGCCGCCGGCGGGAGGCGCGGAAAGAGGCGTCATCGCTTCGGCGCCGCCCGACTGGCGATCCGGGGTTGCTTCGCCCGGCTGCTGAGCCGTGCTCGCGCCGTTGCCATTGCGACACGCCGCGGACAACGGCAGCTTCACGGCAATCGTCGTGCCCTCCGCGTCCACACGCTCGACCCACACCTTGCCGCCGTGCGCCTCCACGACGTTGCGCACGATCCGGGTCCCGAGACCCGTGCCGCGCGGTTTGGTGCTGATGATATCGTCGGTGAACAGCCGCTGCCTGACGTGGTCCGGCATTCCGGGTCCGGAATCCCGGCACGAGATCATGCAATACCCGCCGTCCGGAAACTCCCCATCCGGCAGCGCAGAAACGTCCACGGCAACCGTTCCTCCCGCCTCGCAGGCCTCCAGGCCGTTGGCCAGCACGTTGTACAGGGCGTTGAAGATCTGCTTGCGGTCGAGCTCGAGCAGCGGCACCTCGCCGTGCACGGTCACGAGCATCGCCGTCCTGGCGCGCTCCGACTGCGGTCGCAGGAAGGCGGCGACCTTGCGCACCAGATCACAAATGTCGCTCGGCTCAAAGTAGGGTTTCGAGACGACCCCCTTGACCGCCGCCGAAATGTCTCCCACCCGCTGCTGGACGGTCTCCGCCACTTCGATCAACAGCTCCACCATCTCCGGCAGCAGCTCGCGAAGCTCACGGGTGCTCTCGGCGATCGCCTGTCGATCGACTTCCGTGCACCGCGCCCCCGCCAGCGCCGCGTCATGGCGCCGGAAGGCATCCTCGTTGATCATGAGCAGCGCCTCGGCTCCGGTCAGCACCGGCGTGATCATGTTCTTGACGTCGTGGCTGATGTCACCAATGACCTTGAAGGCCTGGGCCACTCGCGCTTCCTCGTGAAGGCGAGCGGCTTCGATCGCCGCGCCCACCTGAGTGCCGAGAATGGCCAGAGTCGAGATGTCATTGCGATCGAAGCGCCCGGTAACCTTGTTGAGCACCTGCATGACGCCGATCCGCTTGCCCCGATACGCCTGCAGCGGCACCGTCACCATGTTCCGCGTTTCCTGCGCTAACTGATTGCCGATCTCGCCAAGGTGCTCGGACTCCTCCGTCATGTCCTCGCTCACGCGCACCTGGCCGGAATGGAGCACGGCACCGCAAACGCCCCGCTCCGCCGGGAGTGCAAGACCTCTGAGCTTTTCCGCTCCCGGCCCCACCACATACTTGAACACGAGCTCGTTTTTCGCGGTGTCGAGCAACAAAATCGATCCCGCCGTGGCGTTGACCACGTGCAAGCTCAACTGCAATGCTTGCCTGATGGTTTCCTCCAGATCCGTGACCGCGCAAAGATCGGCGGCCAGACGGCGAACCGCGTCGAGCTGCCGGTCGCGCAGCGCGATTTCGGGGGCGACATCCGCAGGATTGTCAGGCAATGGTAGGGTCATGTTCGACGCCATGAGCAAGCGACGTTGGGAGTCTAATGAATCGGCTGGGGCCAGCGTCAAGTCCCCGGCTGCCGGTGCGGTTCACGGCGATTGTCAGGCATGGTTGACAACCGATCGATTTGACACTAAAAGGCGCCGCCATGTCCGCACATGTGAACCATACTTTACAGATTTCCTCCGGGCACGCTGCCGCCACGGTGTGGGTGCGTCTCGCACTCGTGGCTCTTGTCTTGATTATTATCGACCCTTTTGCCCGCGCCGACAACCCACCTGTCCGGCTGCTCCGCAAGCTGGTTGTCATGGGCACCGAGTGCTCGGTGGCCGTGGTGGCAGTCGATCGCGGGCGGGCGTTGGCGGCGAGCGAGGCCGCGGTCGAGGCGCTGCGGGCGGCCGAGGACAGGCTCACGAGCTGGCGAGCTGACAGCGAGCTGATGCGCCTGAATCGCAGCCCGGTAGGCGTGGATGTGGCACTTTCGGAGCCGCTCAGTGTCGAGCTGGCCGCCGCGTGGCGGTGTCGCGAGGCCACCGGCGGGGCGTTCGAGCCGGCCATCGGCATGCTGACGGAGCTGTGGGATCTGCGCGGCGCGGGAGCTCGACCGGACCCGCGCGCGTTGGCGAAGGCCTCGCTATCGAGCCGCCAGGGGGCATTCGTGCTGCGCGCGGCGCGGACGGCGCGCCGGGTTGTCGACGGCGCCGCGCTCGACGCGGGCGGCTTCGGCAAGGGCGCCGGACTGGACCGGGCCCTGGAGGCGCTTCACGCCGCGCCGGGAGTGTCCGGAGCCGCGCTCGACCTGGGCGGCCAGCTCGCCTACTTCGGCGCCGCCCACCCGACGGAGGCGTTCATCGCTAATCCGCGATCCCGAGACCGGGTGGTCGCGGTGGTCGCGGTGCCTGAGGAATCGGGCTCGGTCTCGACCTCCGGCGCCGGCCCACGGTCGCGACGGATCGGCGGCGAGCCGCTCACACAAGTCATCGATCCCGAGACCGGCAGCGCGGTGCGCGAGTACGGCTCGGTTACGGTTTGGGCGCCGTCGGCGCTCATGGCGGACTGTCTGTCCACGGGGCTGTATGCCCTGGGGGCGGACGAGGCCGCGCGATGGGGGCGACGCCATCCGGAATTCGGCGTCGCGGTGATCGAGATCAACGGCGGGCAGCTCAGGCTGACGCCAACGGGGCGGTTCGAGCGGACAACGAGCTTGCTATCGCCAGGAGAGGGGAAACCATGAGCGGAATCGGAATCGACAGGCGCGGACGCGCGCGGGGTGCGGCAGTGGTGGCGGTGGCGATGTGGGTTGTCGCCGGGAGCGGAGCCGCGGTGACGACCGCGGCCGCGGAGAGCGCCGCGGAGGCGCGGCTCGCGGCGCTCGAGTCGGAGGTGCGGAGCCTGCGCGACCAGTTGGCGCAGGCGGAGCCGCAGCAGGCGCCGGTTGGCGGGGAGCAAGGCGCCACGCGACTGGCGGAGCTGGAACGAAAAGTCGACATCCTGGGGTCCGAGATCTCTCGGCTCCAGCTTGGCGAGGCCGCGCCCGCCGCCGACGAAAGCGTGCTCGGTTTCGGCAAGGCGGCATCCAAGGTGTACCGCACAAGCCACGGCGTGTCCGTTGGCGGCTACGGCGAGATGCTGTACGAGCGCTTCGACAGCGAACGCGACAACGGCGCTCCGGCGAACACCGCCGACCGCCTGGATTTCGTCCGCGCCATCGTCTACGTCGGCTATCGGTTCGATGCGCGCTGGCTCTTCAACTCCGAGCTCGAATTCGAGCACGCGTCGACGGAGCACGGCGGATCCGTCGCCGTCGAGCTCGCGCAAGTCGAATTCCGCTGGCGCGAGCAGCTCGGCTTTCGCGGCGGTATGATGCTGGTGCCGATGGGGCTTACAAACGAGCTCCACGAGCCGACCTTGATCCTGGGGACGCGGCGCACGGAAACGGAGCGGCGGTTGATTCCGAGCACCTGGCGCGAGAACGGTATTGGCCTCTACGGGGAAGCCGGCCCGCTCACCTACCGATCCTACCTGATAAACGGCCTGAACGCCCGCGGGTTTGACGCGGCCGGTATCCGCGAGGGCAGGCAGTGGGGAGCCCGCGCCTTCGCGGAGGATTTCGCGTGGGTGGGGCGGATTGACTATCAGCCGCTCGCCGGGTTGGCAATCGGCGCGTCGGCATACGCCGGGGATTCGGGACAGGATCTCAAGGGCGCCGATGGCGGGCAGATCGACGTTGGGACGCTGATCTACGAGGCACACGCGAGCTGGTCGTGGCGGGGTCTGCGCGCCCGCGGCCTCGCCGCCCGGGTGACCCTGCGCGACGTCGCCGCGCTCAATGAGGCGCTCGAGCTATCGGGAAACAAGTCGATCGGCGAATCGATGTGGGGCGGATACGTGGAAGCGGGCTTCGATGTCCTGAGCCTGCGCGGTTCGGCAGGTCAGGCCAGCATCACGCCGTTTGTCCGCTGGGAGCGTCTGAACACGCAGGCCTCTGTCCCCGCGGGCTACCAGGCTGCGGGCGCGAGCACCCGGAGTTTCCTCACCATCGGGCTCGAGTACGCGCCCCTGCCGCAAGTCGTCTTCAAGGTGGACTACGCGAATGCCGACAACGATGCCGGAACCGGTCTGGATCAAATCGGAGCAGCGATCGGCTACATCTTCTGAGAATGCGCAGCGGAGGCGGCGGTGAGCAAGCGGATGGCGATTGTTCTGGGTGCCTTGGTGCTCGGCGGTGGGGCGATCCCGGCCTCGGCCGCCGTCTTTCTGACGCTGGAAGAAGCCCTGAGCCTGGCTTTTCCAGGGTGCGCCGCCGAGCGGCGCATGCTGTATCTCGACGAGGCCCAGCGACAACAGGTCGCGCGCGCCGCGAGTAAGGAGGTGCAGGCCGGCATCGTCGATGCCTACGACGGCCGCTGCGCCACGGGATACGCGGGCACCGCGTTTCTCGACACGCACGTCGTGCGCACCAAGACGGAGACGGTCATGGTCGTAGTCGATCCGGCGGGTCGCATCGGCCGTGTGGAAGTGCTTACCTTCAATGAGCCGGAAGAGTACAAGCCCAAGCAACTGTGGTATGACGTTTTTCGCGGCAAGGCCCCGGCAGCGGCGGAAAGCAACTTCGACAGGGAGATCCCGAACGTGACGGGGGCGACCTTGACGGCGGGAGCGACGCGCACCGCGGTGCGCACGGCGCTGGCGCTGCGCGCGATGTTTCCGGCGAAGGTGCAGCCGTGAAGCGCGGGGACACCTGGCTGCTGTGGGCCGGGGTGGCCACGGTCGGGGCGACGGGGATCGCGTATGGCTGGATGCGCTACTTGTGCACGCCAGGCGACCCGTTCGCCGCGATCAATCATCCGTGGCAGCCGGCGATGCAGGGTCTGCACATTCTGTGCGCGCCGATTCTGGTGGCCGCCTTGGGGACGATCTGGGGCGGCCACGCCCGGCCGCGGCTCACCCTCGGCGCGCGCCCGGAACGGCGGCTCACCGGCCTCGCCGTGCTGCTCGTCAGCGGTGCGATGGTGCTCTCCGGGTATGCGCTTCAGGTCGCGGCCGACGCAACCTGGCGCCGGGTGTGGGTAGTTGCCCACGTCGCCTGCTCGGTAGCCTGGCTTGCGGGCACCGGAGCGCATGCGCTCGGCTTCGGGAGCGGAGTCGAGGCGCGATAGGTCTACTTTGCGCCGCGGCCGGCCCGCGGTCTCACCGTCGACCGCAAAGGTCGGTGACGGGGTCGAACGGCGATGGTTGCGACTGCAAGCATTCGGTGGCGCGACCCAGCAGTCTCAGGGATGGGGCATCGTGAGCCCCATCCTCGCGCGTGAGCATGGGCAGCAGCGCCTTGCACGCATCCGCCCAACGCCCCTCCTCGTAGTGCTGCAGAGCCTCCTCGAACGCCTGTCGCTCGGCCTCCCAGTGCGGCACCGCCGGCATCTGGTCGTGCAGCTCGAAGAGCTCGACGGGCTCCCCTACCCCCGCGAGGCGAAAGCGGCCAAGCCGGCGCGTGGCATAGTCCTCGCCGAGGCGGGACCGCGTGGCCGCAGTGATGGCGATGGGGACGCCAACATATTTCGTGGCCTCCTCGACCCGACTGGCCGTGTTCACCACCGGTCCCATCGGACCGTACTTGATCTTGACGTCAGAGCCGGTGTTCCCGACCAGCGCCGTCCCCGTGCTGAGCCCGAGCCCAAGGCGGAGGGGCGAGGGCAAGGTCCGACACCAGCGGCGGCTCAGATCCGGCAATGCCTGTTGAATCGCAATCGCCGCCTGGCAGGCGCGCTGGGCGTGATTCGGCTGCTCCGCCGGCGCGTTCCACATGGCGAGTATACCGTCGCCCGCGTAGTCGACAACCACGCCGTCATACCGCTCGATACAATGGCTCTGCAAGCTCAGAGCTTCGCCCATGCACTGAAACGTTTGCTCCGGCCCAAGATACTCGGACAGCCGCGTGAACCCGCGGAGGTCGCCAACGAGCACGGTGACCTCGCGGAGGCGCCCCTGCAGCAGCCCGGGATCGCGGACCAGCTCGGCGGCCAGCCGCGGCGTAAAGAACCGCTCGAACCGCTCGCGGAGCTCGGACGCCGTCGCTTCGAGGCGCAGCCGGGAAAGCCCCGCTCCCACGGCGGCCGCAAGCACTTGCACGAGCTGTGCCTCGATCGATTGAATGGTCCCGCCGGGGCTGCCGAGATTGCGGTTGCGCGAGCCGTAGAGAACCGACGCCACGTTCCCGGCGGCATCGAACACGGGGGCCGCCACCACGGCCTCGATATTGAACAGACTCTGGCGGGAGGAGGTCGCGACGAGGTTCTGGTAGAGCGTGCGGCGATGCTGCGCTACCTGGTTGACGACGTGAGAGCTGTAGGCGGCGCCCGCGGCAGCGGACAGGCAGTGCATGGCCGCCACGTTCCAGCCGTCCTCGGCGCGGACGAGCACGACAGCTCGGTCAAGCCCGACAAGGTCGACAACAGCCCTGGCCGCTTCGTGATAGAAGTCCTCGGAGCTGGCCGCGGCCCGCTGGACTGACAGTACCGTCTCGAACCACCGGGCCAGACGGTCTGCCGCGACCCCTTCGATCGCTCGCACCGCCTTGGATTCAGCGATCCCCCCTGCGCCGGCCGGCACGGCGCCGGGGAGTGACGGCGCGCCGGGTGCGTCCGCGGACAGCGCGACCGCGGTCGAGCCGAGTGCGATGCGCACCGGCAACGCGACTTCAAGGCTCTCACCCGGCCGTAGGGCGCGCCCGTCGTCCAACGGAGCCGCGAAGACGCGGGACAGATTCTCCACCCGCACGCCACCCGAGCCGGTCGCCTCGACGCGGAGGTGATCCGGCTCCGCAAACGGGTCATCGAGATGGTAGCAGGTGGCCCCCGGCCCCGGCGTTGGCGCGCGTCCGATGACGGCAGGTCCGCCATCGTGCCGGTGGGATGCGCGCCCACTCGCGTTGGACAACGTCAGGTAGAACATTGGTGGAGTGTCATCGCGATGCGCTTGGAGTGGTCGGAGCGGGGGCTCTCGCCGCGGAGGCCACCCCGGCTTGTACCGAAGGCCGTCGGCTTTGTCAAGCGCGCGTAGGCACCCCCGAAGTTTGGCGTCGGCCGATTGACAGAGCCAACCTGCATGCGGTATGGCCCCCCGATGGGGTGAAGAAGCGCCTGCCTCGAGTCCAGGAGAATGAGACATGGAAGGCCGCTGGCTATCTGTCGATGAATTGGCCGAGTATTCAAGGAGCCAGGGATATGATAACTGAGCTGGAGGTTCGCGGACTTCGTGCCCTCCGTCATGTCCGTGCGTCACTCTCGAATTTCCAGGTTCTTGTCGGTGCCAACGCGACGGGGAAGAGCACGTTTTTCGATGCAGTGCTCTTGATTCGTGATGTGCTGACCGGGGGCCTGGAAAAGGCGGTCTTTGGCGATCTTCGATTCGGGATTCCTTCGCGAGCTGCCGATCCCCGCGACCTGGCGTGGAACCGCGGGACTTCAAGAATCGAGCTGGCAATTACCGCCAGTCTTCCTGACTCTGTCAGAAAGAAGATCAAAGATCGGTATGGGCTGGCGCGGTATGAGCTGGCGATTGAAACCGAGCCGCTTGGCCTGGCCAGTGAAACGCTCTGGCTGCTTAAGGACGCTGAACAGATGCCGACCCGTGGATCGTCGGAAGAGGTAGCGGAGTTTTTTCCCCAAGATGCTGAGCCTCCTGAGACGATAGTTACACCACTCCAAGCCCGGAAGCCCCCCAGATGGAGGAAGGTTGTGGTCCGCTATCCGGATAGCGGAAATGACGCGTTCTATTCAGAGACGTCGGGTTGGAGCAGCTCGTTCCGCCTTGGCCCGAGGAAGAGTGCCCTGGCGAGTCTGCCGGAGGACGAAGAGAAGTTTCCTGCAGCGACCTGGTTCAAGCAAATGTTGATGGAAGGGGTCTACCGGCTTGCCCTCAACCCGGATACCATGCGTTTGCCCTGCCCACCAGCTCTGCAAGGTGGTCTGTTTCCTGATGGATCAAATCTGCCCTGGGTGGTCCATGAAATGGAGAAGCAGAACCCAGAGCGAATCCGGGAATGGCGCGAGCACATCGCTACGGCACTTGACGACATTTCTGGCATGGAGACCCATGAACGAGCCGAGGATCGTTCACGCTATCTGGTATTGAAGTACAACAACGGCCTGGCCGCACCCTCCTGGGTACTCTCTGATGGTACTCTTCGCCTCCTGGCCTTGACTCTCCTGGCCTATATGACCGTCCGGCCCTCCATCATTCTCATCGAGGAGCCTGAAAACGGGATTCATCCCCGCGCCATCGAAACGGTTCTTCAAGCTCTGTCCTCTGTTTACGATTCCCAGGTCTTTTTGGCTACCCACTCCCCAATCGTGTTGAGCCAGGTGAAGCTCGACAACCTCCTCTGCTTCGGCAAAACACCCAGCGGAGCGGCCGATGTGATCCCCGGCAGGGAGCATCCCCGACTTCGCACATGGAAGTCGGCGCTTCATCTCGGTGACCTCTTCGCCATGGGGGTGCTGGGATGAGGGATTGTCTGTTCTTGGTTGCGGACAAGAACATGGAGTCCGCATTGCGGGGAATCCTCTCAAGGGAAGAGGTCCGCTTGGTGCTGGGAACCGCGCCGTTTCTCTTCGATCCCAGACGTGATCTATTGGTAGCTGCCGGTCAAAATGATCCCGGGCTTTACACTCGGGCCAGCGAGATTCTCCAGCCCTACGCGGGAAGCTGGAAGCACGCAGTTGTTCTTGTGGATGCAGAGTGGCAGGGAAGCCCGGGTGCAGACCAGATTCAGCAGCGTTTGAACGAACATCTTGTGAACGCCGGCTGGGCGGATGGAGATGGACTTGGCCTGGTAGTCGATCCGGAGATCGATCTGTGGCTCTGGTCGGATTCGCCTCATACACCGGTGGCCCTGGGATGGCCCTCATGGATAGAGCTTCGCGAAATGCTGGAAAGGGAATCATTGCTGAAGCCCGGCCAGCTCAAGCCGGAGCGGCCCAAGGAGGCAGCCGAGAGGGCACTCCGGCTCAAACGGAAAGTGCGCTCATCATTGATCTACGAGCAGATAAGTAGTCGCGTGTCTATCCGACGCTGCCAGGAACCTGCGGTTCTTGTTCTCCTCGAGACCCTTCAACGCTGGTTCCCCCCGGGAGGTGCCGAAGGATTGTCAGATCCATCCCAAGCTCCCGGCAGCGGCTCCAGCAGCGGCCACTCCACCTCGGTCTGATCAATCTGATCAATTGGATAACGGCTGGAGCTCTGCGCGTTCGCAGCTCGCCGAGTCCGAGCGTTGAACCGGTGCGGCGGTTGCGGCAGCGGCGCACTGGGGCTCGGCGCACGAGGGCGCTTCTTGTACGACAGCCCCATCGCCTGGAGGCAACTGCCCAAGGTGCTGCGACCCACTCTCCTTCTGAAAGAGCAGCTTGAGCTCCGAGAGGGTCAAGGACGGTTGAACCTCAAGAGTATGGCGAATCCAGTCCCGGTCCTCCTCCCCGAGAACCGGCCGGCGACCCGCGCGACGCTGAGCAGATCCTGACTCGCCCTGCTCGGGCTTCATCTCATCCTGGATCTTCTCCATGGTACATCTCTCCCTGAGCCATGCAGAAGACAGTCGTTGCGGGAAAATGTCAACACCTTCTCAGGCCGGCGACATGTTTGGGCGGGGTTTGGGACCGGCTGACGAATGGATAACGATGGTACCGCCATCGCACGAATTCAGCGGACGTCTTTGGGGGGAACCAGCCGCCCACTACCCATTTGTGTGGCAAATGGCCGAGACGATGAACGAGGCCGGCGAGGACCATCTGCAGGCGATGCGGATACGCAAACCGCCGCACGTCCCGTGAGGAGACCGACTTGCGCACCCCGACCGCGACGCCCATGCGCTTGAGCACCCGGTAGACCGTGGTGCGATCGACCCACTGCGCCGGCG
>JACPHN010000169.1 GCA_016188575.1 Candidatus Schekmanbacteria bacterium | reverse complement strand
GGATCCGGCAGGCGCAGGAAAAGGTGTGCTTCCAGGGGTTACCGGCGCGGATTTGCTGGCTCGGGCAGGGTGAGCGCGCGCGCATGGGCGAGCTGATCAATCACGAGGTCGCGGTCGGGCGCATCAAGGCGCCGATCGTCATCGGTCGCGACCACCTCGATACGGGCAGCGTCGCCTCGCCGTATCGCGAGACCGAGGGCATGTTGGACGGCAGCGACGCCATCGCGGATTGGCCGATTCTCAACGCGCTCGTCAATGCGGTGAGCGGCGCGAGCTGGGTCAGCGTTCACCATGGCGGCGGCGTCGGCATCGGCTATTCGCTGCACGCCGGCCAGGTCACCGTTGCCGACGGCACCGAGGCGTCGGCACGCCGCCTCGCCCGGGTGCTCAACAATGATCCCGCGCTCGGCGTCATTCGCCACGTCGACGCCGGCTACGACATCGCCCGCCATACCGCGCGCGCCCATGGCATCAAGACGCCCCTGGTCGACCCGGCGGACACGGCGGATTCGGGGACATGAGCGGTTCGCACGCGCCGTGGTCGCGTCGCCTCTGGCCGGTGTCGGCCGGCGGCGCGGTGCTGGCGCCGGCCGCGGCGACAGGAATCTGGTTCGCACACGCGGCGGGACGCCTCGAACGTCCGACCGCGGCCGGCCTGCTCGTGCTCGCGCTGCTGCTTGCCGACGTCTCCGTGTCACACCTGTGGTGGAGGTTCGGCGGCGCGATGCGCGCCTGGGCGGAACGGATGGAGGCTCGGCTCACCGCGCGGCTGGGACGAGTGCCGCGCTCGTTCTGGGCCGGCACGACCATCGGCGCCGCGCTCGTCGCCGCCGCCGCCGCGTTGCTGCCCGTGCGTATGGTCATGGCGAGCCTCGAGCTCGACCGGTCAGCGCGCATTACCTGCCGCAACGACGCCAAGGAGGAGCGCCGCGACTTTCTCGTCTATCTCCCCGTGCCCTTCGAGTCCTGGGCTCGCGCCGGCAGTGCGCAACGGGACGGCCGCGACCTGCGGCTGTTCGCACCCAATGCCCGTGGCGTTCCGTGGAACCTGGTTCCGCTCGCGTCGGGTTCCTCCGCCAGCCTCAGGTGGCACCTCGTTTTTCCAGTGACCATCCCCGCCGGGGCCGAAGCCACCTATCGCCTGTTTTTCGGCGCCGGCACCGCGGCGATCGCGCCTCCGGAGCGGCCTGGCGGCTTCGCGGAGACCCCGCTCGCCGACATGAGCGGCAGCTCCGGCATGCAGATCGCGCGCTGGGAACGCCGGGAAATCCCTGCCGCCGCCGGCCCCTGGGCGCTCGACGACGCGCGCTCTCTGTTAGCACCGTTTGGCGATTCCGTGATTGCCGTGATCGTGGAGCCCGAGCCGGTACCTGGGGACCACGCGACCAACCAGTCGATTACCTTCCAGGAGCTGTACCAGGAGCTTGTTCGCGAGGACACGGTGCTCGAGTACGACATTCAGGCCGCTCAGGCGGGGCCGATGCGGGCGAGTGTCCAGGGGCGGGCGGGCGATCGATTCCTGTGGGACAATCCTGCGAAGGACGCCCTGGGGCTGCCCGCGGCGTGGCCCACCGACCTCGACAGCGTCTATGTCGGCCGGTGGTATCACCGCACCGTGCCGCTTGGCGCGTTCGCGGACGACTACCTGAGCGACATCTTCCTGATGACGAATGACGAGCCGGACCTGACGAGCTTCGCGCCGCTGCGCTTCTTCTTCGACAACGTCAGGGTCTACGCCGGCCCGCCGCCCGCCTGCGCGCTCGTGGAGGACTGAGGAGGATACGCCGTGGAGATGGAGCTCAGCGAATATCTGTCGTCGGCGCGGCGCCTCTGGTGGGTGCCGGTACTGGCGGCGCTCGGCGCGGTGGCGGTTTCCTACTGGCGCACGCAGAGCTGGCAGCCGCTGTATCAGGCGGAAGCCGTTCTCGTCGTCGAGGATCCGTTGCTCGGAGGCCGGTCGGAGCCGGATTGGGAATCGGTGATGAAGGGACAGCTCCGCGGGCTCGAGGATCGCTCGCTGCACGAGCGGGCAGCGGCGGCGCTCGGTGGCATCGCGACGGCCGACACTGTGGGAGGAGCCGTGGATGGTGAGTATGTGCGCGATACCCGCTATCTCAAGGTGAAAACGGTCATGTCGCGGCCGCAGGACGCGATGGCGGTCGCCAACGCCGTCGCGCGCGCCATGGAGCGGATGGATCGCGAGCGGTATGACGCGGATGTGACGGAGACCGGGGCCTATTTTGCCGAGGCTGCCGCGAAGGCGAAGGCCGAGGGTGTGCCTGCCGACGCCGTCAAGGAGCTCGAAGCGACGGCCGCCCGCGCACCGCTGTTGGTGGCACAAAAGCGGCCCCGCCTGCGCGTGTGGCAGGAGTCACTGGTGCCGGGACCGCCGCGGTGGCCGCAGCGCGTGCACACTGTGGCCTTGTCGGGAGGTGGCGGGCTACTCGTTGGTTCGGCGCTGGCCGGGCTCGGAGCGTTGGCGATACCGGCGCAGAGTCGGCGAGCTCCCGGGGCGCGTCGGAAGTAGGGATGGCCTTGACGCTTGCGCGCGCCGCCGGATTCGCGCTCATGGCCGTGGGTGGCGGCGGGCTTGCTGGCGCGCTCGTGACGGGCGCCGCGGGCAGGTTTGGAGGGCTCGGGCCGCCCGCCGAGGCGCTCGGCTGGTGGGCGCTCGCCGCGCTGGCGACTCCGGCGCTGGTGCTTTTGGTACTGCTGGCGATGCGCCCCTCCGTCGCCCTGCCGGTGCTGGTGTTCTTGCTGCCGCTGGTGCCGGAACGCGCCCACGTTGACCTGGGGGTGGCCATCACGGTCGACCGCGTGCTCGCTCTCATTCTCGGTGCCGGCCTGCTCGCCGCGGCGATCCGCCGCCCGCACCTTCGCTTCGATCGCGCAACACTCGCCATGATGGCCTTGTTCGGCCTGTATTGCGGGTGGCTGGTGGCGCTGTTGCCGGCAACCGCTCACCCACTGGAGGCGCTTTTTCACCCCCTGTATCGGACGGCGCTGTGGGCGATACTCTTTGGTGCGGGGTGGTACACGAGCACGGGCGACGCGAGCTCGCGTACGGCTCGCCAGATGGCGGTCGGGTTGTGCATGGCCTGTGCAATCCTGGTCGGCCTGGGCGGGCTCGAAGTGGCGGCCGATCAGTATTGGCTGTCGTGGCCCGACGAGCATCGCCGCGATGGCGTGCTTCGGGCCATGGTCTTTCTCGGCAACCCTCTGGTTTTCGGGGTGACCGTCAGCGCTGCCAGCCTGGCGTCGGCTGGTCTGGCGGTCTCGGCGCGCCGGCGCTGTGAGCGCCGCTGGACGGGCTGGGCGGCGCTGGCGCTGGGCACGGCGACCGCCGTGCTGCTGGCGTCCGGTAGCACCTTCGCGCAGGCGCGGTCGAGCGCCCTCGGCTTTCTCGTCGCGGGAGCCGTGTTCGCGACCGGGGTGTGGTGGTGGCCGGCGAGGAGCTCGGCGGCGCGCGAGTCTCCCCACTCCGCCGCGGCTCGGGCTGGCGCCGGGCTCGCAGCAATCGCGTTGACCCTGGTCGCCGTCACCGCCGTGGCGGCGTTTGTGACCGTTCCCGAGCAGCTTTTCGATCGCTGGGCCGCCGCCAACGTCTCCCATCGCATCTCGATGTTCTGGATCTCGGGCAGGCTCCTCGCCGAGCATCCCATCGGCGGCGTCGGTCTGAGCGCGTTCGCGGATGCGGCACGGGCAGTGCCGACATTTCGGGCGCCGTTCAGTCCCTTTCAGGGGGCATTCCTGACTGCGGACAACGCCGTTCTCCAGATCGCCGTCGAGGCAGGGTTGCCGGCCGCGGGGCTGTTGATGCTGCTCGTCACCGCGCCGCTTTGGCGCATCATCTCTGCGCTGCGGCAGCGAGGCGAGACGGAAGGCGCTGCGGAGTGGGCGGACCGCGGGCTCCTGGCTGGGTTGAGCGGCCTCCTCGTCACGCTCTTTGTCGCCTCGCAGATGTTCGATCTGTACGGGTGGCTCGTTCCGGGAGCGCTCTATTTCGCCTTCAGCGGCGCCGCCTGGGCGATCGCGGGCCGGTTGCGGCAGGGACCCGAGGCGGGGAGGCCGTCATGACCGGCGCCGAACGCCCGCGCACCTCGCTGCGTCTCGTTCTCTTCAATTCGTCGACGCTCTTCGCCGCGCAGATTTCGACCCGGCTCTTGTCGCTGGTGCTGGTCGTCGCCATGGGGCACTGGCTGGGGAGCGAGGAGGTAGGCCGGTACTCCTTCGCGATGACGGTCTTCGTCCTTCTCGATGTGCTCGGCGACTTCGGCTTGCGGCCCCTGCTCATGCGCGAGATCACGCGCGAGCCCGAGCGCGCGGCCTGGTACTTTTCCCGCGCTCTGGCGCTCAAGATCGTCATTGTGCTGGTCTCGACGGCAGCGACGAGCCTGGCGCTGTGGGGAGCTCCCATACCGGCCGAGACGCGGATGCTTGCGCTGCTTTTTCTCGCGGCGCTGCTCCCCAACATCGCCCTGGCAACGGTGAAGAGCGTCTTTCTCGCCATGGAGCGCATGCACATCGAGGCGGTAGCCGTCGTGTGCCAACAAGCATCGTTCGCGCTCGGGGGGCTGGCGATGCTGGCGCTCGGTGGCCCGCTCGAGCTGCTTGCCGGTTGGTTTTTCGTCACTCTTGCCGGCGCCGCTGCGGCAGTCTACGGGGCCCTGCGGGGATCCCTCCGCGGAGCGCCCGCGCGCGGCCCGTGGCGCAAGCTGCTGTCGGACCTGCGCGGCCTACTCGTCCAGGCGGCCCCATTCGCCGTCACCGGGCTCTTCGCAATCCTGTACTTCAAGGTGGACATCGTGATGCTGGAGCTCCTTCGCGGGGAGGAGGAGGTGGGGCTCTACAGCATGGGGTATCGCTTCATCGAAGCGCTGACATTCGTGTCGATCAGTTTGATGAGCGCGCTCTACCCACTCTACTCCCGCCTCCACGGCAAGAGCATGAGCACGGAGCTGGCGATGCTCCACGAAACGGTGGCAGTGGGCATGGCGGTGGTGGCCGTGCCGCTGACGCTCGGCACGATGGCGTTGGGACCGAGCGTCATCGGGTGGCTCCTGCCGCCGTCGTTCGCGGAAAGCGGGGTGATTTTGTGCCTGCTCGCTCCGGCTCTTGGGTTGTTGACCTTCAACAGCGTCCTGGTCACTCTCGTGAACGCCTGCGATCGGGCGAGCCGAGTGACTCGCGCGACGGCGATCAGCTTCTTGTTCAACGTGGCGGCAAACGCCATCGCCATCCCCATCTGGGGCATGTATGGGGCGGCGGTCAGCACCGTCGCCTCCGAGGGGCTGATCCTGCTGCTGCTGGAAAAGGACGCGCGCGAGCAGGTGGGGTACCGCTTGCCGGTCGCCGCGCTCCTGCGTGGCCCGGCGGCCGGAGGCGTCGCTGCGGTCGCCGCTTTTGCGATGGCGGCGCGCTGGCTGGAGTGGGGGACCGAGATGGCGGCGGTGGTGGGGGCGAGCACGTTTCTGGCGTGGCTGGGGCTCGCGGGGGTGATCGGCAGCGGCAAGCTGCGCGACTTTCGCTCGGTGCTCAGGTCCGGCTAGTGACCCCGGCGGCCGGCGCCGGGATGAACGGCACGAGGTCGGCGGCGTCACTCGTCCGCCGGTCCGCTGCAATACCCGAGACCGCAGACGCCTTTCCCTGATGACCAACCCTGACAATCTGGCGAAAATCATCCCTTCATGGGACGAAAGATCGCATCAGATTGGGCTTTTCCTTCCGATGACTGCCTGGCATGCGAAATGCGAGTCAGGCGACAACCGCAGGTTGTGAGATTTCGGAGCGAATTGCGATGTTGTCCCATGAACGTGTTCGACTGGTTGGTATTGGTGTGTGCCTGATGGCCGTAGTTATTGCGCGTGGCAGCATATTGCATGCTTACAGCAGCCCAGATTTTTACAGTTACTCTGTAAATCCTCTCCCCGCAGCAAAGGATGAGCAAATAAAAATTGCCATCAAAGGAGTAGGACTAAAAGGATTGAATCACATATTCATATTTTCTGCTAACAAGCAAACATGTGGCACTATGATCATGAGAAAATCTCTAACCGACCCGCTAATTTCTTACTGGAGCGACGATACTATTGAGCGGGCAATCGCCGCAAATTTCCACGATGCGGGATCGTATGAGTATTGTGTTCGCGGCTACCTGCTATCGAACACTGATTAACCGATTGCAAAGACCTCGCTATTACATATCAACTTTGTCGTTGTCGATCGTCATGACATTCTTGCAAAACAAAACGACGCAGCGACGGCATGGAAAAGAGTATATGCGCTCAGGAACAAGTTCTACGTTGAATATTCCGAATACTACCAAAACACCGACGCATTGACCTTGCTTCCCAATAGCCCTATTGATGGCGGAGTCTATTGTAATACAACATCAGCATGGTATCTCGATACTTCCAATGCGAAACGCACGGCGATCGTAAATGAGATGAAGAATCGTAGTTATAACGTTGCCTCCTTCGTGACGATTCATGATTCTGGTAACCCCCAAGGGGGTGGTTGCCAACTCAACTCAGACGGAACGCGACCAAGCGAGTACTGGATCAGCCCATACACAGACGAGTCACCAGACGGATTCAATCCGGCAAGCCCAGTTGATGCGACCAAGAAGCGAAACTGGAGAAATCTCGCTATCGGTCTTCTCAACCAGGGGATCAAGCCCATGATTGCGCTGTTCGACACCAAATATGACGCGCTCAGCCGCTTCACGCCTAATCCATCAGCCTTGAACGCTTACATGGACAGCATCGTCTCCATCTTTCGGTGCCCGGGTCCTTCCGATCCGGACTATCCTACCTACAACTGCAACAACGGCAACCTCTACCCTGGCGATGAGCTTCCCGTGATCTACCTTCTCGGCCTCGAAGTCGATCAGGACTTGCCGTTTTGAAAAGACAAGGTCAAAGCTCTCATGACGCACCTGCAAAGCATCACCATCAATCCGGTGGGTGCCCATTTTACGGGTGGCATTTCCGAGGCGCCAGAGAGCAGTGGCGACCCGCACTTTTGGAAAGTCGAGCTCGGCGCCGAATTCTTGGCCCTGCAGCTCGAGGAGTGGAAGTCCGGCAGCCGTTGCAGCAACGCCACGAACCGGACAGACGCCGAGCTCGTTCAGGTGGCACGAAATGTGCTCACGAATCCCTTCCAGCGGTACCTGCTTGCGGAGCATAATCAGCACCCTTGCGACAACGGCGTGACCGAGAACAATGACTCCCGCAGGAGGGGAACGGCGCTGGCATCATCACAGTACGTGTCGAATGGCACGTCAATTGCCGTCGCCGGGCTCGGCCAGGGTGTGAGTCTTGGTCTGTCGAGATGATATGCGCGCGAAGCGCGCCCGAGGCCTTGGCGATGAACACGACATCGCCAGGCCACGGGAATGTCGGTGGCACTCGTCCGGTTCGATCCCGGTGACGCAACAATGGTGGCGAGCATCGGCGCGCTTGCGAGGGGGCAATGAAAATGACCGCTCGAATCCTGATCCCGCTGATCGCTTGCATGCTCCTGCTGACTGGCGCTGTCCAAGTCGGCGCCGCGGCTACGGCAACGGCCCAGTGGGCGGAATATGTTGCAACCACGGCTTCTCCGTGGGGCGCTGCTGTGAATCCGGCGGACGGCTCTGTCCTCGTCTCGGGATCATTTTCGGCAGATACAGTCTTTGGCGCAGGAGAACCCAATGAGACGAGGTTAGAGCTCGACGGCGTTCAAGATATGTTCGTCGCCAAGTACGGTTCCGATGGCGCGCTGCTGTGGGCCATTGACAATGGTTCCTCGATCGACAGCGGCACCATCGCCACTGCCGTTGCCTTTGGGCCGGGTGGGGCATCGGTGTGGGTTGCTATATGGTTTGGGCCGGTGATTACGCTAGGCGCTGGGCAGGAGAACGAAACCACCCTGTATTCTTTCGGCGGAACCAGCGACATCTGCATTGCCAAATACGACACGAATGGCAACTTGATATTCGCTATCCATGTCGGAGGAAATGATATTGATTCTCTGTTGTCAATCAGCGCCTCAGATTCAGAAAGTTCCATTATTGTATCTGGCAATTTCAATTCTGACGAGATCACATTTGGAAATGGGGAACCTTCCGAAACAACCCTCACGGACAATCCAACGGACATGGGGCCAGCCTTTATTGCCAAGTACTATGACGACGGCCGCCTGGTATGGGCCAAGCAAACGCGGGGCGGTCCGATCTACAGTCCGGCAATGTGCGTCAATCCAGCGGACGGCAGCATATTTCTTTCAGGCGACTATACCGAAGAGCCCATCTTCGCTCCCGGAGAAAGCAACGAGACGACTCTCCATGGTTACGGTGGTGCGGACATTGCCATTGCGAAGTACGGCGCCGATGGTTCTCTTGCCTGGGCAAGGAGGGCGGGCAGCGGGTGGTATGATAAGCCGTACGACGTAGCCGTCGACCCCAACGATGGCAGCGCTGTGGTCGTCGGAATTATCGGTGGGGAGGCGCTGTTCGGAGAGGGCGAAGCCAATGAGACCTACCTCCCGTGGCTTAGCGGCCAGGATATCTTCGTGGCAAAATACTACGCGAATGGATCCCTGGCTTGGGCCCGGGCGGCGACGGGCACGAAGTACTCCTTCGCTACCGCCGTTGCTGTGAACCCGCTGGACGACTCCATCATCGTCGGGGGCACGATCCCGCAACCCATGTACTTCAACACCGACCAACCCGAGATGTTTTTCGTGAATGGGGAGGGGCTCTTTGTCGCCAAGTACGCCGCGAATGGCAGTATTTTGTGGGTGGATACCTACGACAACTACGACGCCTGGCGGTCGGTGCGGGCGCTTGCAATGAACCGCGTTGACGGGAAAGTCTTGATCGCTGGCACCTTCGTTGATCGTCTGACCTTCTGGAATGGTGCCCAGGCCATCACCCTGGTTGCGGGTCGCCCTGGGTACGGCGATGGCTTCGCTGCCAGCCTGGACACGTCCGCCATGTTTCCGGTTCCCACCCGGTCGAGCGCAATCCTCTCGTGCCTGGCGGGGCTGGGCTGGCTAGTTGGGCGACGACGGGATCGCGAAAAGCCGGCAACCGGCCACGCCCTGATCTCACTACTACGGTTGTGGGTTCAGCGCCAATCGCGGCCACCAAGGTAGGCACGTTTCGCTTCGCAGGGTGGCGGGCGGATCGCGCTCGCCGAGCTCGGTGCTCTGTCCGAGCGCCGCGTCGAGCGCATGGTGAATCCGAGCCTGTCCAGCCTGCCGGCGTTTCTGGCGGGGATTCCCGGTCTCGAATCGGGGATGATGATGGCCCAGGTGACCGCCGC
>JACPHN010000175.1 GCA_016188575.1 Candidatus Schekmanbacteria bacterium | reverse complement strand
CCTTCCCGCCCTTCCCCCCAAAAAAGCCTCTGAGAGAAAAAAACGCAAGAGAATTACGTTTCGAGACGGTCGCTGACAAGAAAGTAGTACCCCCTACCAACAAGAAAGTCGCCCACCACTGGAGGAATGAGAACACGCGCGCATTGACAACATTCGATTTCACGACCATCCTGACGCAGCCAAATCGATGCGCAGGCAGAGACCTTCTTGACATGCCAATCTGAGGTCGAAAGAGCAGTCGCCGGCCTTTGTCCAGCTACTGAATCTCGGTAGCTATCCCAACGCTGCCGCGTTAGGAACCTCTGGCGCGTAGTAGCGAGGAGGAGGCGGATCGACGTGCTTCCAACCAATGTGGCGCAGAATCTTATCGATCGTCGTTTGCATTGTCACAAAGCTGCTGATGCGCATCTGCTGGCCGCAGCGCGAGCAAGTCAGCGGATCTGCGAGAAAAACGCGGCGAATCAACTCCGCCCATTTCTTGCGCCACAAGCGCCTTGCCGTAGACAGCGCATATGGATCTGGTGTAGCGACCGTTGGGAACGCTTCATAGGCTTGAGAAGGCGCGTCGTCTGCTGCGTGTTTTGAGGCGCTACTGTAAACACCATAATAGACGGCTAGACGCTCGCGTTCATCCGGCACGTGTAAAGATAGGCGGGCGAGGAAATCCAAAACATCTACCGCGACAATTGGACCTTCGCGATGAGGATGTTCGACGTGAAACACAACGTGTCCCAACTCATGGTCGTATCGCATTCGCTTGTATACGACAGGTGCTCTAAGTATGTACGCCGCTATTTTGGCGAGGGTAGTTTTATCTCCTGCCTCGATCCGTTCTCATACGTATACATAAAAGACGCTGTGCTGCCAACCGAGCATCTGATTAAGTATGCGCTTTGAAATAAGGTGGCGCTCGATCACGAATGCGAATACTTCAGTGCGAAATATTCTTTCGAGTAGCGATTCATCCCAGTTGGGCATAAAAGAAACGAAGTGCTCATTTTGGCAGTGGGAACAGGGAATCCGTGCGAATCCGTTCACTGGATTGCCGCAGTCGAGATAACGCTGGATGACAGAGAGCACCACGGTTCGTAGGGCACCACCGCCTATATACGAGGCGCCCCACGCCAGTTGGAGGTTGGAGACGGCGGCGGCAAGCGGCAACCGCCGAGACCCTGGATCGCCCACTGACGCCACTTTTCGTGGGCTTGACAGGCCTCGGATGACCCGGTAGGCTTGCAGCCGTGAATTGGCCGAAAATCCAACCGCCTATAGACCAACCGCCTATAGACAAATCGCGCCCCTACATCACGGTGGCCGGTACGATGGACGAGGCCTCAGAGACCAATGAGTTCAAGGAGGGGTCGCGATGGATCGGAAGCCGGTGCAGAAAGCCAGGAATTCGAGAACAGCAGCAGCGTCAGGAGGAGGTACGGCGAGCCTGCGGGCTTCTGGTTGTGGAAGGGCATTGTTCGTCTTGTGGGCTGTGATGTTCACCACCGCGGCGCCGGCGGCGGCCAACCAGGTCTGCTGGGCCCCCCCGAACGGCTGCATCTGCGGCAACCCCTGCAACGGGTACCCGGCAGATGGCCCCTGGAGCTCGAGCACCCAGTGGGCTCAGGTAGGCCAGCCAGGCTCACCCGACGATCCAGTCCCCTGGCCCTGCCCTGCCCTATGGCTCGCCAGGTGCATCGTCCCTGCGGCCCCTCCTAGCGGGGCCAGCGACGATGCGGGGTTCGCGAGCGGCGGGACCGTCACGCTGGACGCCGGCGATGTCACCTTGCACCAGTTGGACATGAACAACGGCAACGCCAGCCGCACCACAATCACAGGCACCTCCGGCAGCATCACCGTGCAGTCGCTCTTGAACTGGCCCGACGGACTCTTCGACATCCCGAGCGTCCACATCGCCCCGGGAGCCAGCGTCGTCCTCGGCAATGGGCCGGCCATCGGCGCCACGACGACCGTCGTCAACGACGGCACCGGCACCTGGGCCGCCGTGGGCATCCCGAGTGGATTCGAGATCGCCCTGGGCGGGAAGTTCGTGAACAACGGCGTCATGGACCACGACAACCCCGAGGCGAACAGCGTCATCGGATTCCCAAGCTCCGGGCAGGCCAGCGGCTTCGACAACCTCGGCACGGTCAACGTCAACGCGGGCAGCCTGGAATTCCGGGCGCTGGGTGTCAGCACCGGCCCCTTCAACGTCGCCTCGGGAGCGACCTTGACCTTCTATGCCTACGACGTCACCGCCCTGCTGAAGCATAGCGGGCCGATGAGCGTCGCCGGAACCGGCAAGATCGTGATGCAAGGGGACGGCGGGAACAGCCTCGAAACCGGCTTCAGCGCGACCGGCACGGGCACCCTCGAGCTCCGACCGACCGTCCACGTCATGGACGACGTCACGGTCTCCACCGCGGACATCGTGGGGTCCTATTATGGCAATCTCCTGGACGGCCCCGGGACGCTGACCATCGCGTCGGGCTCGAAGCTGACGTGGGGGGAAACCTGGCCATCGAACCTGGGCAACGGCAACCCAGGGGACGGCAACCTGACGATCGCTTCCGGCGCAACCCTGGACCTGCAAGGCTCGCTGGGCCTCAGACCAGGCTCTCGCCTCACCAACAACGGGACCTTCGACTGGGTGCAGTGCGCGCAGGCCAACGAGATCAATATCGGTGGCGGGGCCGTCCTGGACAACGCGGGCACGCTCAACTACGGCTGCGGCGACCAGCGAGCCGTGAGCGGCACGGGCGAGGGTTCAGGGGCGTTCAACAACCTGGGCACGATCAACGTCGACAGCGGGACGCTGCAGGTCCGGATCCCCTTCACCATGGGCCCGAGCAGCACCGTGCACCTCGCCGGCGGCAGCGGCCTCCTGCTGGACTTGCCCCTCACGGCGGCGGTCGGGACGTACTCTGGCACCGGCACGATCACGGCGCCTTCCATCGGCCTGGCCGGCGCGGTGCTCTCCCCTGGCGCCTCGGCGGGTACCCTGACCATCAGCGCCGCCCTGTCGCTGGCCGACAACACCGCCCTGAACTACGACCTGGGCACAGCCTCGGACAAGATCGTCGTCAACGGCAACCTCGTGCTCGACGGGACGCTCGACGTCTCCGCGGCCCCCGGCATCGCGGCGGGCACCTACACGCTGATCGAGTACTCCGGGAGCCTCACGGACAACGGTCTCGCCGCGGGCAGGCCGCCCGCCGGGTTCCTCGTCCGGGTCTTCGTCGACTCGGCGGCCAAGAAGGTGATGGTGGAGCTTACGCCCGGCGTGGGGATCCTCTCCGGGCCGCTCGGGGCGCTCGCGGCGTTCCTGGCGCTCGCCCTGCTCCTCCGGTTCCGGTCGAAGGTGGTTCCCGCGAGGGCGCGCCTCGTCTAGGTCGCTCGCGGTACTTGCGGGCACCATCTTGCTCCAGAGTGCCAATCGTCTGGCCCGGAGGATCTCCGGGCCCGGCGGGGCCTGACGAAAGGAGGATCGAATGATCGAACGCCTCGAGAGCTGCCCGGCGGGAGCCAGGCCTACACCCCGGGCCGAGGAGGGCCGGCCGGCGTGGCCGGGGAGAGGCATGTACGCGCTCCGCCGCTCCCCTCGATCCAGGGCGCTCCATGCCGTCCTGGCCGCCTGGCTCTTCGTCGTGCCCTGGTCCCTGGCGGCCGGGCGCTGGGCCGTGCAGGGAACCGCGGCGCTCGCGGGCATCGCGGTCTCCGTCCGGGCGTCTGCCGCGGCCTGTCCCGATTTCCCCGTGGCGCCAGCGATTGAAGCCTCTCCGTGGGGCCGGGCCACCTCGGTTGCCGCGGGCGACTTCGATGGGAACGGCAAGAGCGATCTGGCGGTGGTCGAGTGGAACGAGCTCGTCGCGATCCTGCTCGGCAACGGCGACGGCACGTTCGGTGCGTCCATCGACCATTTCGTGGGCCTCAAGCCCATATCGATCGTCGTGACGGACCTCGACGGCGACGCGAAGAGCGATATCGTCGTGGGCAAGGTCCAGGACGAAGGCGGGGGGTTGTCGATCCTCCTCGGGAAAGGCGACGGGACATTCACGCAGGCAGCCGACGTCGGGGAGCCCAAGCAGAGGTACGGCGTGGCCGCCGCGGACTTCAACGGGGACGGCAAGATGGACCTTGCCGCCACGAGCTCGAACACGAACAAGTTCTCGGTCCTCCTCGGGAACGGAAACGGGACCTTCGGCCCGGAAACCGACTACGCGACGGGCACCCGGCCGTCTCCGGTCCAGGCCGCGGACTTCAACGGCGACGGCAAGCGCGATCTGGCCGTCGGAAACGGCGACACGAAGGACGTGTCGATCTTCCTCGGCAACGGCGACGGGACGTTCGGCGCGGCGGTGCATTATCCGACTCCGTGTTGCTCCGAGGGGTTCATGGCCGCCGTCGATCTCGACACGGACACCAAGGTCGACCTGGCGCTCTCCGGCTATGGCGGCATCGCCGTGCTCCTCGGCAACGGCAACGGGACCTTCGGCCAGGCCGTGCCATACCGCGTGGTGACGCACGGCGTGGGCCTGGGCGTCGCGGATTTCAACGGGGACGGGAAGGCGGATCTCGCCACCTCCCACAACGACGCCAACGAGGTTGCGTTCCTCTTCGGCAGGGGGGACGGGGCCTTCGGCGAGGCGGCGTACTTCGTCTCGGGACGGGACGGCGCGATGTCGGGCCGCTCGATCGCCGTCGCCGACTTCAACGGCGACGGGAAGAGCGACGTCGCGACGGGGAACTACAACGGGTACGGCGAGGACGTGACGCTCCTCGCCGGGAATGGAGACGGCACCTTTGCGGCGGTCAGGAGCTTCCGTACCGGTCTCTCACCGAGGTCGATGGTCGCCGACGACTTCAACGGCGACGGCAGCATCGACGTCGCCACGGCGAACAGCGGCGGGTATGACATCTCGGTCCTGCTCGGGACCGGGGCCGCGACGTTCGGCCCGGCCGTGAGCTACGAGACTGGCGAATGGCCCCAATCGGTCCTCTCCGGTGATTTCGATGGCGACGGCAAGACCGATCTGGCCGTCGCGAATCGAGCTTCGAGGACGGTCTCGGTCCTGCGGGGGACGGGGGACGGGACATTCGGACCCGCGACCGACTACAGCTCCGGCCCGTCGTTCACGAACTTCGGGACCGTGGCGGAGCTGAGCGGGGACGGGAAGGCGGATCTTGCCATCACGACCGACCTCGAAGTGGTGGTCATGCTCGGCACGGGCACCGGCGGCTTCGGGCCGGCCGTGGCGTACGGAGCCGGGGGCTTCCCGCGGGCCGTGACGCATGGCGACTTCAACCGCGACGGCAAGAACGACCTGGCCGTGGCGAGCTACAGCCCGGGGGAGGCGTCGGTCCTCCTCGGCGCGGGCGACGGGACGTTCTCAGCCGCGGTGATCTACAGTACCGGCGGCTCCAACCCCACTTCCGTTGCTGCGGAGGACCTCAACAGGGACGGCAGGCTGGACCTGGCTGTCACGAACATGGGAACGAACAACGTGTCGGTCTTCCTGGGCGACGGGAGCGGGGCGTTTGGGGCCGCCGTGAGGTACCCTGCCGGCGGTGCTCCCGTGTGGGTGACCTCCGGGGATTTCAACGGGGATGCGGTCACGGACCTGGCCACGACGGGCAACGGCACGACGTCGGTCCTTGCAGGCAAGGGCGACGGCACGTTCCTCGCGCCCGTGACCTTCGAATCGGGCGCCAGCTCGGCGGCGGTGGCCGGTGGGGATCTCGACGGAGATGGCGCGCGCGACCTCGTCGTTGCGAACTATACCCCGTGGAGCATCGCGGTCCTGGTGAACAAGCCTGCCTGCGGGCCGCCCCGGGTCGATGCCCTGAGCCCGGCCGGGATCGCCGCCGCGGCGATCGCGTTCATCGGAGCGTGGCTGTGGGTCGTGCGGTCGGGGAGCTCCCGAAGGCTCGCCGTGCTCGCGGCGGTACCTTCGTCTCACGATCGAAGTCGATCGTCGTGTCCGCAACCATGAGCCACCTCCTGCCGGCGGAGCGGGATCTGCAGGAAGAGACTGGCCCCGGTGCCCGGTTCAGACTCGATGGTCAGTGTCCCGCGCCGAGCAGCTCGGCGGGGCGTGCGGATCGAACCCGCGGCCGTAGTCCTCGATGACCGCGCGGACAGCTCCGTCGTGACCAACCGCCTATAGCCCCACCCCGGCTTCACGGCGTCGTGGCGCCGGCTGGATCGCTCGCTTTACGAGGGAGGCTACCCAGGAGAGGTCCTTCCTCCCCTGTCGGGCTCGCGCCTTCGCCTCGAGGGCGTAGGCGACGAGCAGGCGCGTCCCGAGGTTCAGCGCGAGCCCGAGAGCGGCCCTCCGATTCTCCTCGTCGAGGACGGTCGGCGTCGGCGTCACCCCGGCCCCGACGAGCGCCTCGTCCATCTGGGACTTCAGGACGGCCGCGGGTGAGCCGAGCTCGAGCCCGAGCTCCGAGGCTCGCGCCCGGTCGAGGCGTACCTCGAGCTCCCTGACGCTCTCGAGCGCTGTGCCCCAGTGGCCGGCGTCGGGGACGGCACCGAGCCTCCTCGCCGCCGCGGCAAGGACGAGGACGAGCGGCTGGTAGAGGGAACCCGTCTCGTCGACCGGGCGTTCGCCGAGCGCCCTCACGTTCCGGGTGAGCGCCATGAGCACCGCGGCCGCCCGGTGCTCGGCGTCCCGCCCGACCGCGAAGACCGACCCGTCGCAGAGGTCGAGGATCTCGCGGAACCACCCGTCGAGCGCCGCGCCGACCTCCTCGATCGAGGGCTTGCGGTCGATCATCGAGCGACGCTCTCGAGGTACTTCTCCGGAGTCGAGATCTTCCGGAGCTCCTCGTGGCTCACGGCGGGCAGGGGAGTCGAGAACCTCTCGCCGAGGAGGACGAACGGATCGATCCCCGTCAGACTCCGGAGCGCGTTCCGCACGGCGACGAGGGTCACGACGCCGAGCCCCTTGTAGCGCCCGCTCTCCATCCGGCTCACGTTGCTCTTCTGCGTCCCGAGGGCCTTCGCGAGCTCCGCCTGGGTGACGCCCGCGAGCCCCCGGATCTCCCGGAGGATCAAGCCGACCTTCGCTGCCGCCTCCTCCGCTTCTCGCCGCCTTCGCCGCAGCCGCTCGGTCGCCTCCTCTTTCGCCTCCGGCGGGACGGCGAGGAACCCACCCCTCTCGAAGGCCTCTAGCGCCTTCTCGTCCGCCGCCCTCTCGGCCGGCGTGCAGGTGTCTTGCTCGATCGCTCGGGTGGGCATAGGTCCTCCTCCGGGAAGTACGCCGTGACGGGCCAGACCTCCTCGAGGTCCTCGCGGTGCCACCGCCAGACCATCTCGAGGAGTCGTCCGTCCTCCGTGAAGCCGCTGCTCAGGACGTAGGGGCCGTGCTCGCCGTGCATCCCCTGGATGAGGTCCTCGTGCCAGGCCTCGTCGAAGTGCTCCATCGATACGCTGTGGCGCCGGGTGATATGTGCTCCCTCTGGTACGGGCCCCACAGGATGACGGCCATGTCGCGGCTCCGGTTATCATGAGTGATAACACAGGGATCTGGATCGCGCAAGGCGATCAACCATCCGGCTCGGCAGACGGCCTTCATCACGATACGCCGTCTTGGAGAATCAGGTCTTCGCGTTTCTAGTGCGCGCCGGGCTCATCTCCGACGGCCGCATTCGGCAACTGTTGGGTTGGAAACACTCCGGCTTCGATTTCTACGTAGGCGATGGACTCCAGCCCGACGACAAGGCGACCTTGACCAAGCTCGCGGCCTACATCCTCCGGGCACCCGTCGCATACGAACGCATGCGTTACGAGCGGGAGCTTGGCCTGGTCGTCTTTCAGATCGAGCATCCGTATCAGAAAAGACCTCTCGTGAGCGTGGACGTGCTTGACTTCCTGGCGCGGCTGAGCTTGCGTCTGCCCGAGGAGCGGGAGCGGCTGCCGGTCTACTACGGAGTCCACAGTAGCACATCCAAGCACCGCACCAACGTCGATGGAGTTGGTCGCGGGGATGACGCGGCGGAGGCAGAACACGACGCCCGAGAGTGCCGGTCGCGGGCTCGGCGTTGGTGGCGGAAGAAGTGGGCCGAGATGATCCGCCGGGTGTTCCTGGCCGACCCGTTGACCTGCCCGTG
>JACPHN010000177.1 GCA_016188575.1 Candidatus Schekmanbacteria bacterium | reverse complement strand
GACCGTTGCCAAGGCCCTTTCCCGTCGCTCTTGATTGCCTGATGCTCCCGTGAAACCGCGACCCAGTTGAAATTTCGGATTCGCACCCTGGTCGACTTCTGGCCGGCACAGATGGCCTGATTTTCGCCAGCGGCGAAGCCTGGAGTGACGGTAACTTCAACCCATAGCGCTTGACGGGAGTCGCTGCCTCGGCCCCACAGGACGACCAACGTCGCCAGAGCCATCACGACGAGTGCCAAGACCGTTCCGATTGCGACGCCGCGCTTGGATACTCGATTCGTATCGTGTGTGCCAGACATGGAAACATCGGCCATCAATCACCGTGCCGGGCGTGGCCCTCGCAAAAAAGCGAGCGGACATCGGGTGCCGTCCGCACAATTCAGACGACGGCGAGCAGTGCTGCCGCCGTCGTCGGGTTGCTGTCTACTTGCAGTTAGTACCAGCAGTCTGTCCGCACGTTGCCGTCGCTGAACCACTGGAGATCTTCCAACGGGTGGTCTGCGTACGTCCACCACCCTTTGTCATCCGCGTTCGCGTAGGTTGCGGAGCCGCTCGTGTTGCCATCCGAGTCGACCAGACGGTCGGGCGACAGGCCCGTAGCCGTCACGTTGGAGTCCGCCAAAAAGTCGTCCAGAGGGCCGCCGCAAAAATTGTGCAATCAGGGCCAGCCCTGGCTTGCAGAGCACAACGGAAGGTGGGAGGGCTGAGAGAGCCGAGCGTGAGCTGCCGGAACAGCTCGCCGGCGCGCCGCACCAAGGGCGTTTGGCTCGACTTCCGCACCCGGTCGACCTCCCGCCGCCGCAGCAGCAGGGCCCTCCACGTGCGCATATAGGTCGTGACTTGCTCTTCGAGCAGGCGAGCGTCTCCTGGCTGTCTTCCGCGATCTCCGCCGCGGATGCTTGCCTCGCCATGGTTCCGAGCTTTGCCTGCAGCTCACCGTGCTCGCGATGAAGGGCATCGCGCTGAGAATCCAGGGACTCGAGCTCCGCGGTCAGCGCCTGCGCCCGCGCGGCCAGGACGGCCTCGTCAACGTTCAGCACACGGGCGGCGATAGCCTCCAGGTCGGCGTCACCGGTCGCGGCCACGAGCTGCGCCTCCACGCGGTCGCGGCGCAGTGAGCGGAGCTCGGTGGAACGTGCGTCCTTTTCCTCGGCTCCGCGACATCGCTGCAACCGGCGGTGCGGCCCAGGTCGCTGAGCCGTTGCTCGGCGTCCGCGAGCGCGGTTGTGGATTCTGCGAGTGCCTTCTCGTATCGCCGGAGGTCCTTGTGCAGAGCGTGTCTCCGGGTAGTGGCGTCTGTCTCTCGACAAAGACGCTCGTAGAGCGCCGCGGCGGCGACCGGCGCGGGAACGGCCGCGAGGTCGAACGCCGTACGGGTGACGACCGCCAGGGCATCTCGCTCAAAGGTAGCCGCTTCTTGCTCGGCCGTGACACGGACCGCGTCGAGTCGTGCCGCTTCGTCTCGCTTCCCGAAGAAAGCGCCGAGGCGCTGAGCAGCGTCTTCTGCCTCGGACGGATAGGCATCCGGACCGAGCCCGAACGGCACGACCGCCGCGGCCCAATCGCGGCTCCAGCCCGCTTTCTCGGCGAGCGCGTCTGCTTGTGCAAGCCGCGCCTCCTCGCAGTCCATTGCAAGCTGCTCCGATCGCTGCGTCAGAGCCCGCCGGGGATCGGCGCGCTCCTTGACCGCGAATACCGATTTCCGCGCCGCACACGCCCGTTTCGTGCCGACCCTTCGGCTTGTCTGCAACGCGCACTTACCCGGTCTCGCGCCGCAAGCTTCGGCCTTCAGGCCGGAGTCAGGCGCTCTTTCTCTTTCACTTTTCCTGCATTTTCCCATGCGATGTATTCGCGTATGCCACTTGCAATGGTCATGAAGAAGCGCTATATTGACGTCCATGATCATCCGCAAGGCATTCAAGTATGAGTTGAAAACCAACAAGGCTATCAAGCATAAGCTGCGCCGCGTCGTCGGTTGTGCTCGTTTCGTTTGGAACCGCGCCCTCGCGATCCAACTCGAGTGTTTGGGCGCCAGCGAGAAGCTGCTCGGGTATGCGGAATTGTGCGCGTTGCTTACGGTTTGGCGCAACGACCCGGCTACCGCCTTTCTCGCTGAGTGCCCCGTGCACACGCAGCAGCAAACGCTGCGCGACCTCAGCCGAGCCTTGCACGACGGCCTCTCAAAGTCCAGCGCGGAACGCATGCCACGGTTCAAAAAGAAAGGCCGCGACCTCGATTCCTTTCGCTATCCCGATCCGAAACAGCTCAAACTTGAGAGCGGTCGCGTTTTTCTTCCCAAGATCGGCTGGGTGCGCTACCGCGACAGTCGGCCCGCGGTCGGCACGGCTGCCGTAATCACCGTTTCTCGCCGCAGGTCTCGGGCAAACGGAAAGAGCAGAAGGCAAAAATCAGCCGTCTGCACATCCGCATCGCCGACGCCAGCAACGATTTTTTGCATAAGGTCTCAAGCGGAGCTATCAAGCCGGTTGCGGCTTAGTTCTTCAGGAATCTCTCGGTCTTCAGGTCGGAGAGGATGTCAAGGGAATGCAGATAACCTCCAGGGTGACGGGCATGAGGGGGCATGACGCGACGTCCTATAGTCTGATCGCAACCGCGGGGATCGGTGCCGCGGTATTCGCCTTGTCGTGGTGGGCCTTTTCTTTTCCGTTGACCTACTGCGATTCGCCGTCGTGGTCGCCTTCGTATGTCGGCATGCTCCTGGGTCGCGTCACCGATCCGGGTGAGACGTTTCGCGGCGTGAGCGTCACGGCCTGGTTCCACTGGCTCGGCGCCGCGTCAATCCATTTGCGGCTCGCCAACGCTATCGGGCTCGTGCAGGCGTGCCTCCTGGTTCTTGCTCTGCTCATTTTCAGTCGCCAACTCTGGCGCGGAGCGGTGGTCGCGGAGCTCGTACTGGTTCCGGCCTTGCTACTGTCTGTTCTGCGGCTGGCCATCTACAGCCAGGCGTTGTTGAGCGAGGCGCTCGCCATCTCACTGCTGCTCGGCATCGCCACCTGGGTTGTGCGGAGCGGCGGCAAGAGTCTCTTGAGCTGCGCGGCGGTGGGGCTGGCCACGGGGTACGCGGTGAGCGGCCGCCTGGATCTCGCCTACCTGGCCGTGGTGGTCCTGGGCAGAATCGCCGTGCTGTCTGGCGGCTGGCGCGCGCGGGTGCCACGACTGGGGGCGGCGCTTGGAGGCATGGCGCTGGTCGTCCTCAGCCTGCAGCCGCTGTCCTGGCCCGCGGACCGCTACCCGATCGGAAAAATCATAGTGCTCGCGGAGTGGGCGCGCTACAGCGAGCCGCCGCGGACAGACCTCGCCGCGGCTCTGGAATCGAGCCTGACTCGCGCCATGGCTGCCAAGGCGGCGGAGAAGCCCATGCACACGATTTACGACGGCCTGGGGAGCAGCAGGGCCGTGGCCATGACGCTTCGACCAAGTTGGTCCGAGGTCCTGCGCTTGCTGGCCTATGACCTCGCCAACCGCCCCGCGGGCGTTATTGCGGACCGCATCGCCGTCTTTGCCAACCTCTACGCCACCGGCTACGCCGCGTTCTGGCCCGGATATCCGCCCTGGGGCACCTACTACTTTCCGTACCGCGAGGTGTTTTCGCGCTGGTCGCTCGCCGAGATCGACGGCGCCCGGTATTCCTGTCCCGAATACGCGCGGCTGCAGTCACGCTTCTATCAGGTCGACGCCGTTCGCAGCGGCATTGCCGTCCGGGCGCTGCAGGGGTTTCACGAGACGGCGCAATGGTATGCGCGGTCGGTGCTGCGTTGCCTGTACTGGCTGGCCATTCCGGCGGCTGTCGTCGCCCTCGCGCGCCGTCGCGGTGGTGCCCGATATCGCTGGCTCACGGCGCTCGTCGGGCTACACTTTTTCGCCAGAGCCGTGCTGGTTTGCGCAGACGAGCGCTACCAGCTTCCCATCGACTTTCTGGCGGTCTGGTGGCTCGCGCTCACGATCCGGACGTCTCTTCCTGGTACGGGCAAATTCCGGCAGGCGGAGGTCGGCAGCGGGCTGGCCCCTGCCGCGGGGACCAGGCCGAGCGGCAAGATGAGACGGGCGGAAGTAGCGCAGGCCCTTGCCGACGCCGAGGCGAGACTGGGGTTGTGGGGGGCGGCGATGCTCGTGGGAGTGTTCCTGCTAGGGATCTGCACGATATATGTCACACCGGCGACGCAGACAGTAAACCACGGGGCGCTGTTTGAGTCGATGTCGGTAGATCCTTTCGATTTCAGTAGAGACAACCGCGTTCAGCTAAGAATTCTGACTCCGCTGGTCGCTCACATTCTGTTTTTCCGGGGTCCTCTGTATATATTTTTCCCCATTTTGGTGTCGATCGCGTTTCTTGGGTGCGTTTATGCTCATTTCAGGCGGGAAGAATTCAGTCATCTCGAGAGCCTCGGGGCATCCGCAATGATCGCCTTCAGCACTACCTTGCTTTTTACCCTTCATTTTCAAGGGTACACGGACACCACGTCATACGTCTTGGTTTGGCTTTGCCTTACCAGCAGATCGATAGTAGTGAACGCGATATTGTTTTCACTGGCACTACTTAATCACGAGAGTAACCTGTTTTGCTTTCCATTTCTTGTTTACAGGCCATGGGAAAAAGAGTACGGCATTCGGAGGGCAATACAGTTTCTATTATTGATGCTGATAGCCTGCATACCGGCGCAGTTGTATAGATCATACGTGCTATCTCATGCGGATGTAATGTTGACGACATCGGCATATATTAAATTCGAGCGAATACTGCACTCTATTGGAATGGTGTCGCGACTATTGACAATCGGGATATTCGAGTCATTTCGAGCATTCTGGATCGTCCCCGTATTTGCGGTTATAACTCTCCTGAGAAAACGCATTTTTGACATGGCCTTTTGGATATGCCTTGTCATTGCTTGTGCGAGTCTTCAGCTTCTGATTGCTACAGACACGTCCCGCCTCCTTGGATTGGCATTCCCGGCGGTTCTTTTCGGTGCCAAGGAGATCAAGAAACATGCGCCCGACATTCCCTTCGAGCGCTGTCTCTGGGTTCTGATTATCGGGAACTTCATCATCCCCATCTACTACGTCGGACAGGATGCCCTGTATCCCTTCCTACCGCTGCCGATCAGCCTGCTCCTCGAGCTCTTTGGCATCAATGCCTGGCAGCTCTGGTGGAAGTGACCTCAAGGCGCGTCGGGCGTCGGGCGCGTCGGGCGTCGGGCGCGGTGTGGGCGCGATCAGTCGCGCTCGGTGCTCAGACCGCTCATCAGCCACGGTCGCGTGACCAGGCCCGAATGCTTGGCGGCGACCGTCTCGACCTGTTTCTGGGTGAGCTCGGAAAAGACGTCGACCTTGACGCCGGCCTCGACGCGGCGTAGCGTCGCCCTGGTTTCGGCATCCGCTGCGGCCTCGCGCCGTGCCGCGGTCCAGTCACGCTTGACCAGCGCGTCGAGCAGTGCTTTTTCCTGCTTTTCCAGCGCCGCGCGCAGCTTGCGCAGCGCCGCGAGCTTCGGCGCAAGATGCTCGTCCATGCGCTTGCGTTGGGCCTCATCCAAACCTAGGGCGGCGACAAACTTGGGCCGATTCCACCAGACCGTGTCCAGAGCTCCGGCATCGGGCGGCGCGGCCCCGTCCTTGGCGTGGGCGGGCGCCAGCGCCAGCACCGCCAAGAACAACAGGAGCACACCTCGACCAGTCATTGCCAACGTTTTCATCTGTGAACCTCTCGAATGGACCGGTGCGCGCTGCGCCGAGGTTCTCGTCCACAGTGCGCGCGCTGCCGGCCGCCAGATCCGCCTGCGAAACTCGTCTGATTTTGCCTGCTCGTCCCCGTCCCGTCAAGCGGTTCCGCCCGCCGCCGGGCGCCGTTGCCACGCGGCCGCTGCTACGGGTTTGCTCTCTGGTGCCTTCCATGCTATTTCGTTTTCGGCAAAGTCACGTCCGACCGCGGCTCAGGTGATTCGCACGGAGCTCGGCGGCGGGCGTATTCGTTCAAAGCACCAGAATTATCGGCGTCTCCCCTTGGAGCAGACGGAGGACATCATGAGCGAGCAACGAACCGAAGAACAGGCCGCGGAGACCTTCACGTTTCAGGCCGAAGTCAGCGAGGTGCTCAACATCGTCGTCAACTCGCTGTACAGCCATCCCGAGATCTTCTTGCGCGAGCTGATCTCCAACGCTTCGGACGCGTTGGACAAGCTCAAATTCTCGGCGCTGACTGCCCCGGACCTGCTCAAGGATGACGTGCCATTGGAGATTCGGATCATCCCGGACCGCCCGGCGAAGACCCTCACGATCGAGGATACCGGCATCGGCATGACCCACGACCAGCTCGTCAAGGAGCTCGGCACGATCGCGCACTCCGGCACGCGCGCCTTTCTCGAGGAGATGAAAAGGCGCGATACCGCTTCGACAGCCACGCTCATCGGCAAGTTCGGCGTTGGTTTCTACAGCGCCTTCCTCGTCGCGGACCAGGTGGAGGTTATCAGCTTGCCGGCGATCGGCGCGGATCGCGCCTTCCGGTGGACGTCGAGCGCTGGAAGTGACTTTTCTCTGGCGCCGGCTTCCCGCCCCGTTCGCGGCACAGCCGTGATTCTGCATCTGAAGGAGGACAAACAAGAGTTTCTCGACGAATGGAAGCTCCGCGAGCTTGTCACGCGCTACTCCGACTTTGTGAACCATCCCATCATGCTCCAGGTGAAGGAGCGCCCTTCCGGTGAGGGAGGCAAGAAAAAAGAGGAACGCCTCAAGCTCGAACAGGTGAATCGCGGCGCGGCGCTGTGGCAGCGCTCCAAGAGCGAGATCAAGGACGAGGAATACGACGAGTTCTTCATGCACATCGCCCACGACTACGAGCCACCGTTGGCGCGCGCCCATTTCAAGGCCGAGGGGCGCCAGGAGTTCACGGCGTTGCTGTATATCCCAAAGCGGGCACCCTTCGACCTGTTTCTCCCCGATTACCGCGGCGGTGTTCGCCTCTATGTGCGCCGCATTTTCATTATGGAGGATTGCCGCGAGCTGTTGCCGACGTGGCTGCGTTTTGTGCGGGGCGTGATCGACTCGAGCGATCTGCCGCTGAACGTATCGCGCGAGATCCTTCAGGATTCGTCGGTAACCAAGACGATCCAGAAGCAGGTTACGCGAAAGGTTTTGGATTTGCTCGAGAGCCTGGCCAAAGACGAGCCGGAGAAGTACGAAACGTTCTGGAAGACCTTTGGTGGGGTGCTCAAGGAGGGTATGCATTTCGGAGTGGACTATCGCGAGCGGCTCGCGAAGCTGGGCCGTTGGGAAAGCTCGGCGGTGCCCGGATTGACCTCGCTGACCAGCTACGTCGAGCGGATGCAGAAAGATCAGGAAGCGATCTACTACATCCTCGGCGATTCCCGTACCGCGGTTGAGGCGAGCCCGCACACCGAGGTCTTGCGCCAGCGCAACCTCGAAGTGCTGTACATGACGGACATGGTAGACGAGTTCGCGGTCGAGGGGATTCGCGAGCTCGATGGCAAGCCGCTGGTTTCCGCGATGCGCGCCGACCTCAAGCTGGCGGCTGAGCCGCGCGGTGAGGACCAGGAAAAGCAGAGGGAAAAGCTGAGCGAGCTGAAGGATCTCCGCGAGCGCTTTGCGGAGGTGCTGGGCGAACGCGTCAAGGAGGTGAGATTCTCGCAGCGGCTGACGGATTCGCCGGCTTGCCTGGTGATTCCCGAAGGGGGCATGCACGCGCAGATGGAGCGGGTGTATCGCGCGGCACAGCGGCACGTCGAGGGGAGCACGCGAATCTTCGAGATCAATCCTGACCATCCGGTGGTGGCCAACATGAAGGCGCTACACGACCGCGATCGTCGCTCGGCAAAGGTCACGGACTGGATCGAGCTGCTCTACGAGCAGGCGCTCCTCACGGAAGGATCGTCGGTCACGGATCCGAATACCTTTGCGCGCCGCTTGACGCGCCTGCTGGAGGACGCCAGCACCGCGTTCATCCGGGAAGCGTCGGCCTGACCGCGGGCGACGGTGGCGCCGCGGCACAGGTCACGTGCGGCTCGCAGCGGGAGCGCGGCGATGCCGGCTACGGGCGCGGCGGCGGCGACGGCCGGCGTGGTCGACGCCGTCAAGCCGCGGCCCAAGGCACAAGGCCGCCGGGGGGACGAAGACCCCAGGGAACGGATCTTGTGCTCGGAGTGCCACGGTGTGGTCACCAACGGGAGCGCTCGGATCGCGATGTGTGGGCGGCATGAGCACGTTTTTTTCAACGCCTTTGGGCACACGTTTCACATCGGCTGCTTTCGGACGGCGCCGGGGTGCGTTTCTCTCGGGGCGGCGACGCTGGAGGATACCTGGTTTACCGGCCATACCTGGCAGGTCGCCATCTGTGCCCGGTGCGCAAGCCACCTTGGGTGGCGGTACGAAGCGCCGGGTGCAGGAGGCTTTTTCGGGCTGATCCTGAATCGCCTGACCGAGCAGACTGCAGAGGGCGGGACGTAAGCCGCTCGCTGCGGCCGCGCCCGACGGGGCAAGCCCGGCACGGGCGAACAGAGAGGCGTTGAATCGCCTACTTCCGGCGTCGGCGGAATGTGGCTTGCACCATGGCGAGCGCAATGCGCTTTCCGCGCAGCTTGCAGACGAACAGGCGGTGGATTCAGGATGAGGTCTTGCCGCCGGCTCGCGGCTGTCAGAAGGGAATGTCGTCCGTATCATCGGCAGTGTACGCGAGATCGGCTTGCCAACCCTCGGCCGCCCCGTCCCCATCCGCAGGCGGCTGCGCCTCGACCGGCTGCCACTCTCCAGTGCCATATGCGTTCTCGTATGCTTCTTCCTCCGCCAGACGCTCAAGGCAGCACATGGCCCGTTGTCGCGCATCGCCAGCGAGAAGCTCCAGGGCAAAGGCGCGCACCCGCTCGCTCTCATGCGTCAAGAACAGGTCGAAGGACTTGCGCCGCTTGCAAGGGATGATGCCGTCGAATCTCACCAACCGTCCCAGGTCTCGCTCCGCCTGACGGCAGGTCAGTTCCTCCGCGCCGAGCCTCTGGCACTCGCGACAGAGATGCCGGGCATGCCCTCGGCCAGAGAAACGCTCGTGCAGCCTCATGCGTCCGCAGCTCCAACAGAAGTGGCCAGGAGACTTTCTGCGCTTGCTTGACATGGTTGCTGCGGCCGGGTGGTTCGCGACAAAATGGGTTTCGCGCATGGCGGAGCTTGGATTATGACGCGTCTCATCTGCGACCACGAGCTGATCCGCGTCCGCGCGTAGCCCGGGACAGTCCGCCGCTGGCGCGGCCGGCAGCGCGCTGGCCGCCGAGGCGGCCGGCAGATGGGACCTTGGCGAGGTTGTTCGCGCGCTCGGGACGGCGACCGGCAGCGGCCTTTCGCCGCCGCAGTCGCCGGCCCGCTCCCCTAGCGCGCACAGTTGGCCGGCGGATTGGCCAGCAGCTCCTTTGTCAGGCGGACACGAGAGCCATCTGCCAGCGTCACGAACAGCCGGCCGACCATGTTGTCACTGATCGTCATCCGCGTGCAATCCGGCAGCACGACCCACCGGACGGAGCCGCCGGCCGGTGCCGTACGGGCAGCCGGTCCGCCCGGCGCTGCGGCGACGACGGGTCCCGTGCTGGACGCGGCGGCAGCACCGGTGTCGGGCTGCCGCTGGACGGTCATGAGACTTCGCCTCCCAACGCCTTGGCCAGAGAGGCCCGAGAGGTGCAGGCTGCCGATCACCGCAATTGCTGCGCTGACGACAACCGCGATGATCGCGAATTTTCTATTGTTCGAGCTGATCCATTTCATCGTTATTGACTCCCCAGAACCCCGCTGTGGGATGCTGCTATTGCCGATCTGTTGCAGGATCCGTACCAGGTGAGCAGGAGCGGTCGCCCCGCGCGCTCAGGCGCGAGCCGCCTGGAGGTGGCGGCAAACCCGGCACGATCTCAGATCCGGCACGGTGCCCCCGCCGCGCCAACATTCGCCAAAGAATTGCCAACCTGACGGAGAACCCACTCGCTGCCCCAAAGCCCGCGCGTCTCTCGGTATCGGGCGCGGCTCGCAACCGCTCCCTGCTCGCTGCTGCGCAGCGACCTTGGACCCGCCCCCGCTGGCGGTTTTCGAACATTCGCCCTATCCTCATGGCCCGGCTGTAGCGATCCGTTCGTTGCTGGCCCGGGTGCGCGCCGAGGTTCTGGCGCGAGCCTTGCACCGGGCTTGCCCTGTGAAAGCGCGCTGCGGCGGTCCAAGAGGCCGCGAGCCTGCGTGCACGGTGTCCCCACACTCAAGGAGTACTGTCAGTGACCAAGAGCCTCTCAAGACTCGCCTGCGCCGCCGCGCTGGCCGCGATGTTGGCGGCTTCGTCTCCCGCCCGCGTCGCCGCTTTTGCCGAAGACGTCTGTTTCTTTTACACGGATTCCAGCGAGGAGCAAGTCTTCTATTACCCCTTTAACTGCTTTGACCTCGAATGCCTTGACGGCCCCTCCAGCGGCTCCGCGGCTGCCGGTACCTGCGCCATTTCGGGCCTGGCAACCTACCTCGGCGCCGCCTTCAAGGAGACCTTTCAAGCGAGCAACACCGTCCATTTCGACGCGATATTCCTGCTCGGGCGCATGGCCGGCCTGACGGACGCCGAAGCCAGCACCCTCGCCCTGTACGACCAGGCCACCGACCTGGGAGTCTACGACCCGATCCAGTTTGCCGGTCGCAACACTGCGGGCAAGTATGTCGCAAACGTGACACCTGGAAACCGCGGTGAAGCAAACCTTACCGGCCTGGATCGCGACCAGCAGGGCGCCGCAGGGTACTGGTTCCACTACGTTCCGTGGATGAAAATCGGCGAGGCGAGCCGGCACGCCCTGACCATCAACGGCTACAAGGGTTACGTGCTGGACCCGGAGAAGTCGGATTTCGACGAGTACGAGATGCCGCTGATTCACCTTCGCAATTTCGCGTTCGACAGCGAGCGGCACTTGTGCGTTCTCGGACTCACAGATGACAGCGGTGCTTGCCTTGCGGGAAACGCCTACGTGAGCACCCCGATGTTCACAGAGGTCACGAAGATTGACGGCGTCAGCCCACTCGGCTCGCAGGGCGTCCATCTGACCTCAGACGGCGGCACCCCCGACACCTACACCGATGACGTGTATGCCAGCGGCGACGACCTTTCGGGCAAGGTCGAGGGACTCGGGATTTACCTGCACGCGCTCGGCGACCGCCTATCACACGACAACTGCACCAACGTCAGCCCGCTCGTGAAAAAAAGCGGGAGCTGGACCGAAGAGGGCGACGAGGACGGCAACGGGACGCCCAACGAGACCAAGACCTACGAGTACTCAATGGACTACGACGAGAGCTGCGGCCAGGTTAACCACGCACTGCATCACTACTCGGAGACTGGCCACGGCGCTGACACGCCGCAGCGGACGTTTGACGGGCTGGAGCTGGAAGCGCGCGAGATCTTCGCCTGGGCGATCGCCAAGAACAAGGCGGGCTCGGCGCCGGAACCGCGCACCGGATTCCCGTCGCCGTACGTGCACGCCGAGGACGGCACCATCAGTATCAACGAGGCTTTCTTTCCGGCGATGATCGGCTCACCAGACAGCCAAGGAAAGCTCGTTCAGGCCATTGCCAAGTGCAAGACGACCGAGCGCCTGGCGGACATGTGCAAGCTCGGAAAAGACGGCTACGGGGTGTTGTGGCACGACGACAACAAGGAGTGTCTATACCCCACCTACCAGGGCGAAAACAGCACCTGCAAGTAGCCTGATTCCACCGCCTGTTCGCCGGCAAGCTGCGCGGAAAGCGCATCACGAAGACCCCCTACCCCCCCTCCCCGCGTTTGCGGGGGGAGGGACGGAGGGGGCATTGTCGCATCGACGCGGAACAGACGGTGGATTCAGGGGCGAGTGCGGAGCTCGCGGCGCCGAGAGCCCTCAGCCAAGGCAGCTCTTCATCGCTCGATCGAGGATATCGAGCCCTTCGTCGATTTCCTCGCGGCTCACCGTTAGCGCCGGACGAAACCGGATACTGCGCGGGCCGCACGGGAGCATGAGCAGACCGAGCTCCTGCGCCTTGGCGATGACGCGCTTGCGCAGCTCGGCATCGCAAAAGTCGAACGCGCACATCAGGCCCCGGCCGCGCGGATTGTCGAGCTCCTCATAGCGGTCCGTCAGCGCCTTCACGCCCGCCAGCAGGTGGACGCCTACGGTGTCGGCGTTCTTGACGAGCTCGTCCTGCTCGATCACTTCCAAAATGCGCGTGAAGCGCACCATGTCGACGAGGTTGCCCCCCCACGTCGAATTGATCCGCGAAGGCACGGAGAACACATTCGTCCGCACCTCGTCAACTCTTTTGCCGGCGAGAATACCGCATACCTGAGCCTTCTTGCCAAAACACAGGAGGTCGGGTCGGACAAAGTATTCGTGGCACCAGAGCCGTCCCGTGAGCCCCATGCCCGTCTGAACTTCATCGTGAATGAGCAGAGCTTCGTGGCGATCGGCGAGGTCGCGCAGGGCCTGATGGAATTCGGGCCGGAAATGATTGTCGCCGCCTTCTCCCTGGATGGGCTCGACAATGATGGCGGCGATGTCATCGCGATGCGCCTCGAAGTGTCGCTCCGCCTGCGCGATCGCGAGCTCTTCGGTGCGAACGGTTTGCGCGACGTGCTCGTCGCTGAGCGGGAAGCGCATCTTCGGGTTGACGATCCTCGGCCAATCAAACTTCGGGTAGTAGGCGATCTTGGCCGGCTCGGTGTTCGTCAGCGACATCGTATAGCCCGACCGGCCGTGGAAGGCCTGCTCGAGATGAAGGATCAGGCGACCCCGCTCGCTCCGATAGCCTTTGGCGAAGTTTTTTTGGACCTTCCAGTCAAAGGCCGTCTTGAGGGCATTCTCGACCGCGAGCGCGCCGCCGGAGACGAAGAAGGCGTGGGGGAGGTAGCTCGGGATGGCGACGCGCGCGAACGTGTCGACCATTTCGGCGAGCTCGACGGTAAAGATGTCCGAGTTCGACGGCTTGTTGACGGCTGCTGCGGTCAGGCGCTGGAGGAATGCGTCGTCTTCGGCGAGCTTGGGATGATTCATGCCCAGCGGGTTCGATGCAAAAAAGGTGAAGAAGTCAAGGAATCGCTTCCCGTCTTTGGCGTCGACCAGGTAGGACCCCTTGCTGCGGCGCAGGTCGAGCACGATCTCGAAGCCATCGACCAAGAGGTGCTTTCGCAGCGTGTCGTGGACTGCGGCCGGGCTGATGGTGCTGATCACCGTGGGTTTCATGGCGGGGCTGCCCTCCTGCGTCAGGTGCTGTCAAGCGTGCGGGGCTCCGATGGCGTGAGTCGCGGTGGGCAGACGGGCACCGCCAGCGGAGCTCCGCCGCTCTACCGTATTTTTTCGAGTAGGCTGATGTTGAGCTCGATTTGACCCAGGGTCGTCTCCAGCGGCACGACCAGGGTTTTCAGGACCCTGGAGACGGCGAAGCGCACCGAGGACTTGCGTTCGACAACCATGGTCGGGGGCGTGATGTTGACGTCGAGACCTTGCCGGTCCAGGTTGGCGAGGGCCTGGCCCACGATGATGTTACCGAGCTCGCAAATCGCTGCCTCCGCGTATTCGTCGAACGCCGGCACGTCCTGGCCGAGCATCTTTCCGGCCAGGCGCAGCGCCGTATCCGTGTTCAGGCTCATGATTACGGCGCCGGAGATGTGTCCGGAAACGCCGATGATGACGGAGACCTCGTGCGACGAGTACATCCGGTCTTTGGCGTAGAGATCGCCGATCTGCGCGCCGATGCCAACGAACTCCCGGAGCACGTTGATCGACGGCTGAATGAAGGCATTGATATGTTCCGCTTTCACGTGGAGCTCGCGGGGGTCGGGTGATTTCCGGTGCAGGGTCAGGCAGGCAATCCGAGCACTTGCTTGATGCGCGCGACGACTTGTTCTTCCTTGAACGGCTTGACGACGAACTGCTTGGCCCCGGCGCGCGCTGCTTCTACCACCTTTTGCTGCATGCTCATGGAGCTGACCATGATCACGCAGGCAGTGGGATCGAGCTCGCGAATAGTCCTGAGCGTCGAAATTCCATCCATGATCGGCATGACGATGTCGAGCAGCACGACGTCGGGGCGGCTCGTCTTGTAGGCCTTGATTGCTTCCAGCCCATTATTGGCCTCGCCCGCGAGCGCGAAACCGTACTTTTCGAGGATGATCTTGAGCTCTCGCCGCATGAACAAAGAGTCGTCCACCACGAGAACTCGGTACTGACGCGTGTCCGCCATGCTTCCGACCTCGCAAAACTCGCAGCCTGTCGCTCACGCCCGCGGCGCGATTGCCGCGGTCGCGCCATCGTCTCCACTCGGTAGCCGAGCCTCCCAACCGTATTCGACCACCTTAATAATGCGATCACCGCGGTCGCGCAACCGCGAGGGGTGAAAACTCTCCGGTCCCGTGTTATTGTGGCCTCGCGGCTGCTATGGAGGAGTGCGGGTGTCAGTGATGGACAGCGACGTGGACGGGATGCGGGAGCGCTTTGCAGCGATTCAGCGCCGCGTGGCGGCAGCGGCGGCGCGCGGTGGCCGCGCCGCGAGCGACGTGCTGGTGATCGGTGCGTGCAAGACGATGCCGCCGGCACTGCTCGCGGCGGCGCTCGCCGCTGGCGTGCGGATCTTCGGTGAAAATCGCCTGCAGGAGCTGGTCGAGCACCGCGCGGCGATGGCCGCCAGCCTCGCCGCCGATCCGAGCGTCCAGTTCCACTTCATTGGTGCCCTGCAAACCAACAAGGCGCGAAAGGCCGCCGAGATGTGCTCGCTGATCCATAGCGTCGACCGTCTGGCGCTCGCCGACGTCCTGGACCGCTACGGGCAGCAACGCGGCCGCGCCGTTTCCATTCTCATCGAGGTCAACGTCTCACGGGAGGCCTCCAAGTCGGGCGTCCTGCCGGAGGAGCTTGGCAGCCTCTCTCGACACCTGGCCACGCGGGATGGCATTATCGTTGCGGGGTTGATGTGTATACCCGCGCCGTCGGACGACCCGACTGGCGCACGCGCGCCCTTTGCGCGGATGCGGCAGCTCTTGCGCGAGATGCGCGAGAGCGGGGTATTCGCGCTGCCTCCGCAAGAGCTTTCCATGGGCATGAGCGGTGACTTCGAGCTCGCCATCGAAGAAGGTGCCACGATGGTGCGGATTGGCACGGCTCTGTTCGGCGCGCGCGGATAACAGGGAGTCCTATCATGCTGGAGCTACTGGCAGATCTCCTGAACATCGCGCTCGAATTTTTCCTCGTCTGTCTTGTCGTGCGTTTTGTGGCGCGCGAGCGGGACCTCTACTTCAATCAGACGCTGGGCCTCGTCACCCGCGTCACCGACCCGGTCGTGATGCCGCTGCGGAAGCTGCCGTTTCGCTTTTTTTCGCGGGACTTCACGCCGCTTTTTCTGGTCTTCGCGTTGCTCGTCGCGCGTGGCCTGGTGTTGCCGTTCTTGCCGATGCGAGCACTATTGCGGACGCCCGCGAGCAAGGCGCTGATAACCACGGCATACGCCGCAGTGCCGGGGTCGCTATTGGGCGTCATCGCGAGCTTCCTGCGCGGCATCGACCTCCTTTTTCAGATCCTGATCGCAATTACCATGATCTGGGCGCTGCTCGGGCCGTTTGCGAATCCCATCGCGCGCGTCGTCCACATGCTCGCCGCGCCGCTGTCGGCGCTGCGCACGCGGCTGCGCAAGGCTCATGCCGCGGTCCCGGCGGTGCTCGCGATTCTGGCCTTGTCGGCGGCGCATTTCGGCGTGAGCATCGGAATCCTGGCCGCGGTGACGGGCGGTGCGCCGGTCGCCATCGTGCTCGCGACCACGTGTGGTTTGCTGTTCGCGACGTTTGAGCTCTTTGTGCTGGTGCTGATCGTTTACGCGCTGCTCACGTGGTTTTCCCCGGATCCGCTCAACCCGCTCGTGCAGCTCTTTTCGGGGTTGAGTCAAGCGCTTGTCCGGCCGTTTCGCGGGATTCCGCTGCGCGCCGGACGAATCGATTTTACGCCGCTAGTGGCGATCTTGGCGTACTCGATGCTAATAACTTTGGCGGATTACCTGGTTCAGCGAGCACTGACCGCCTTTTAGGTGCGCCCCCGTTTCTCTCTCCGTAGCGTCGGCCCAGCCGAATGATGGACGTCATGGCAGAACCTCTCGAGTATCGTCTCCTCCCGCATCGGCCGCCGTTTCTGTTTCTCGACCGGGCCGGGCGGATCGTCCGCGGGGAGGGCGGCCGCGGGTGGCGACTGATTACCAGCGCCGAGGAATGGGGCAGGGCGGGAGCCGGCGGAACGTTTCCGGCAATTCTGCTCATAGAGAGTCTGGCGCAGCTCGCCGCGGCAGGGAACGCGACCGCGGCCGAGAACCATGGGGACGCCGGCGCGGACATTCGCCCGCCGCTGGGGTACCTGGCGGCGATCGACAGCTTCGAATGGCTGTCGCAGGTTGAACCTGGAGATCGCGTCGAGTTGGAGGTGCGCATCGAGCGCCGCTTCGGGGCGGCGACTCGCTGTTTCGCCGAAGCTCGCGTGGGGCAACGCGCGGTTGCCCACGGCGTGCTGACCTTCATTGTCGACACGGGCGCGGCGGCACCGCGGAGATAAAGTCAACGCATCGCGGTATTGAGGTCGGACATGGGGCAATTCGAACCTGGCGGCAGGCGGCGGCGTGCCGTCATTACCGGTATCGGCATCGTCAGCGCTTTGGGCGCTGATCGGGAGTCTACATGGTCCGGTGTGGCCGCGGGCCATTGCGCCATCGGCCCCATCACCGGTATCGACACCCGCGGCTACCGCACGCAGACGGGGGCACAGGCCTGGGATTTTGACGCGACGCGCCATTTCACCCGCCGCGAGCTGCGGCTGATGTCGCGAGTCGATGCGCTTGCCGTTACCTCCGCGCGCGAGGCCTGGACCGACAGTGATGCCCGGCGCGCCCAGTCCCCGGCCCCCGCGGAACGGATCGCCGTCATCCTCGGCGCCGGCGCCGGCGGCATGTGCTCCGCCGAGGCGTTCCGCCGCGCCGACCGCACCACCGGCACGGCCCGCGCCAGATTGCTCCTGCCGTTCCCAAGCTCCTCCGCCACGGATCACGTGGCGTGCGAGCTCGGCGCCCTCGGCCCGCGCACGACAATCGTGACCGCATGCTCCTCCAGCGCCACCGCGATCGGCTACGGTCTGGATTGGATTCGCGACGACATCGCCGACATCGTCATCGTCGGCGGGGCTGAAGCGCTGTGCGAGGTCACCTACGGCGGCTTCAACTCGCTACGCGCCGTCGACGCGGACCGCTGTCGGCCGTTCGACGCGCGTCGCCGCGGCATGTCTCTCGGCGAGTGCGGCGCTATTCTCGTGCTGGAGGAGCTTTCCATGGCCCGGCAGCGTGGCGCGCGGATCTACGCCGAAGTGCTCGGATACGCCACGAGCTGCGATGCCCACCACATGACTGCGCCCCATCCAGAGGGCCAGGGCGCCGCCCTGACCATGCTGCGCAGCCTCCAGGATGCCGGGCTCACTCACACTGCAGTCGGCTACATCAACGGCCACGGCACCGGCACTCCCCACAACGACAAGGCGGAGACCGCCGCCATCAAGGCCGTCTTTGGCGAGCGCGCCTACGAGATCCCCGTCAGCTCGACGAAGTCGCAGGTGGGACACTGCCTGGGAGCCGCCGGTGGCATCGAAGCCGCCGTCGTCGCGCTGGCGTTACAACGCGGTGTCACGCCGTCGACGGTCGGCTATGAGCAGCGCGATCCGGATTGCGATCTTGACTACGTTCCCGACCCGGGGCGCGCGTTGCGCTGTCAGGTCGCTCTGTCGAGCTCCTTCGCGTTTGGCGGCAACAACACCTGTCTGGTTTTAGGGAAGGCAGATCGGCCATGACGCCAACCGTCCTGGAGACGTGCAGGCCCGCCTGCGAACCCGAGCCCGCGCGGCACGCTTCGCCGCCCCGCCGGGATGATCGCGTCGTCGTCACCGGCATCGGGTGCGTGACGGCGCTGGGCGTCGGCGTGGAGCCACTGCGTGAGTCGATCGTCGCCGGGACGTCGGGGATTCGGCCGCTCGACCTCCCGGCGCCCGCTGCACCTTCTGGAGCACCCCGTCTCGCCGCCAGGCTACGAGACTTCGTACCGGGCGCGTTTCTCGAGGCCAACGTCTTGCGCCGCATGGACGACGTCTCGCGGATGGCGGTGGCGGCGTCGAGCCTCGCGCTTTCCCATGCGGGTCTCGCAGAAGCCTCGGACCGGCCTCCCGCTGACCGCGTCGGGGTGATCATGGGGACGAGCTTTGCCGCCGCGTCGAATACGGACGCCTTTTTCTGCGGTATTGTCGATTCCGGGCCGGCAAGGGCGAACCCGATCCTCTTTCCCAACACGGTTCCCAACGCTCCCACCAGCCTGATCGCCATCCACTGGGGCTTCAAGGGACCGAACACGACGTTCAGCCAGAAAGAGGTCTCGGGCATGGATGCCGTGGCCTACGCGATGAATCTGCTCGCGCATCGCCGCGCGGACGTGGTCCTCGCGGGCGGTGGGGAGGAGGCGAGCGACATCATGTTCCGCTGTTTCGCGCGGCTCGGTCTGCTGTCCCCTGGCAGGCGCGGGACCGGTCCGGTTGGTCTCCGCCCCTTCGACAGGACGCGCAACGGCCTGGTTCTCGGCGAGGGGGCCGGCGTCCTGGTGCTCGAAAGGGAAGCCGACGCCCGCGCCCGCGGTGCGACCATCTGGGGCGTCTTGGCGGCGACGGTGGGCGGCGCCGCCCCGTGCGGGCCGCACGAGTATGACCACAGCGGGCGCGCGTGGGCGGTGGTGATGCGGCAAGCGCTCGCTGCGGCGGGCGTTACGGGCGGCGACGTGGCGGCGCGAGGCTGGGTTGCGGCGACCGCAAATGGCAGCCGCTATCTCGACGCCGCGGAAGCCCACGCCATCCGGGGGTGTTTCCGAGAGCAGGCCGATGAGGTCGCGGTTTCGGCGCTCAAGGGAATGATGGGCGCCCTGCATGCGGACGGGCCCTTGCGCATCGCGGCGGGGCTGCTGAGCTTGCGCCACGGTGTCATTCCGCCGACAGTCGGGTTGCAAGAGGTCGACCCGCAGTGCGGCGGCCTGGACCATGTCATCGGCAGCGCCCGCCGGCGCCGGGTGGAGACCGTGGTCGTCTCGGCGGCGGCGGCCGGCGGGGCGATTCGCTGTCTCGTGCTGACCGCGCCATGAGGGCGGGCAAGCATGCGTGACCTTCGGGAGGCGGTGAGCGCGGCCGCGGCCACGCCGGGGGCGTTTGCAGACCGCGTGCAGGCGCGCGTGGCGGCGCTCGGCTCGGTCGCTGTTCTCGGACTGGATCCGGATCTGCGGCTGATGCCGCCCGACCTCCTCCGGCGCGCGCGTGACCGCTCCGGGGATCTGCAGGAGCTGGCCGCGTGGGCCTTTCGCGAGCTCGGGCTGGCGCTGATCGATGCCGCCGCGGATCTGGCGGTGGCGGTGAAGGCGCAAGCGGCATGTTATGAGCGATACGGCGCTGCAGGCATGGCCGCGCTCGCCGATACTGTTGCTTACGCCCGCGCGGCCGGGATGCTCGCGATCGTCGACGGCAAGCGCGGCGACATTGCCGAGACGATGGCGGCATACGGCGACGCCTACCTCGGCGAGGCCGCGTGGGAGGGACTGGAGGCGCGGCCGTTCGACGCGGACGCGATGACGATCAGCCCGTACCTTGGCGGTGACGTGGTGGCGCCGCTTTTGGGACTGTGCGCGAGCCGCGGCAAGGGGCTGTTTTGCCTGGTACGCACGAGCAATCCGAGTGCCGCGGACCTCCAGCGCCTGCAACTCGCTGATGGCAGCACGGTGGCGGAGGCGGTGGCGGATCTCGTGAGCGCGCTCAATGCCGGAGTGCCACGTCCCGCCGCGAGCCGCTTCGGTCCGGTGGGCGCGGTCGTCGCCGCCAATCTCGCGGACAGCGACGAGGCCGGGCGCCTGCGTCGCCGGCTAGACAGCGCGCTGATCCTCGCGCCGGGCTTCGGCGCTCAGGGCGGTAGCGCCGAGCAAGTCCGGCCGCTGTTTTGTGAGCATGGGGCGGGCCTGCTGGTAACGGCCTCGCGCTCGCTCATCTACGCCTACCGGCGCCCCGAGCTCGCGGGGTTCGAGCCCGCTGCAGCGTGTCGCCATGCGCTCACCGAGATGAATCGCGACCTCGCCCGGGTATGGCCACGCTGACGGGGTGAGGCCGGGACCGGGCGCATGCCCTACCTCCCCCGCCCGCGGGAGAGGGACAACGGATCGCATGGTCACTGCGACGGCGAACAGCCGGTGAGCCCAGCATACCGTCGGTTCCTTGACAGCGGTATTGCCGCGATTCCGGCGTTGTCGCCGCCGGTAGCGCGGGTGCGGCCATGAGCCTGGCGGCGCGGCGCGATCGACCTCTTGGCCTGAAAGTTGCATTATCTCGGGCGGAACTACACCCAAGAATGAGGAGGCCAGGGGATGGGCACACTCTTGCGACAGCGTGAAGAAGCGATCCGCACTGCTCTTGAGGGCATCGGAGAGCTCGCGCGCCTCAGGAGCGAGGTCCTCAGAGAAATCGAGACGTCGGAAGCGGCGCCCGAGGCGCTGCTCGGGCACGTCGCCGGCGCGGTTGCGGCGCACGGCAAACTTTGCCGCACGTTGTTCGACGTGGCGCTCAGCACCTACGCCGTAGACGGCGCGCGCGGCAGATATCAGGACGCCACTCCGGCCGAGCTCCGCAGCAACGTGCAATGGTGGGCCGATCTGTCCCGAAACCTGCTGCAGTCTGCGATTATCTCCGTCGAGGTGTCGCGGTGCTGTCCGCGAGACGACTTTCGCGAGCCATCCTCCTGGGCCGAGCGCGCCTTCGGGCACCTGCTGCTGACCGCGGCCGTATTTCGTGCGGTCTGGGGGCAGGATAGTGCGGTAGAAATGCTGCCGGTCGGCCAGTCGCTGGCGTGATTGGCGGACGCCCGGCGGGTGGCGCGCGACAAGAATTTGTCAACTTCCTGCCGACCGATCACCATGGTACGCCATGTCGCGACCCGACCTTCAGCATCCCGCCTCTTCTCAACCTACACCGGCGCGCCGGGAAGGCCTCGCGGCACAGAAAGAAGCGGCTTCCCGCGGTGCGCCTGGCATCACCGTCGTGGGCGCCGGAGCCGCGGGGCTGGCCGCGGCGATTCTCGCCGCCGCTACCTTGCGGGGACGCGCCGCCGTTTTCCTCGTCGATTCCGCCCGCCGGCCGGGCGCGAAGATCCTGATCTCCGGCGGCGGGCGCTGCAACGTCACGCACGACCACGTCCGAGCATCGGATTTCAACGGCGATCCGGCTTTCGTGCGCCGGGTGCTCCGCGCCTGGGACGAGAATCGCACGGTCGCCTGGTTCAGAGAGCTTGGCGTGGATCTCAAACGCGAGGAGACCGGAAAGTTATTTCCCACTTCGGATTGCGCCCAGACCGTGCTTGACGCCCTGCGCGGACGCGCTGGTGCGCTCGGCGTCACGGAGCTGCTGGGAGCGCGGGTCGAGACGGTCCTGGCAGGCGAGCGCGGCTTTGAGATCGAGACGACGCGGGGCGCGCTTCGCGCCCGTCATCTGATCATGGCCACCGGCGGCCGATCCTTGCCGAAATCTGGAAGCGACGGCTCCGGCTGGCGGATCCTGCAGGCGCTCGGCCATTCGGTTACGTCCACCCACACGGCGCTCGTACCGCTCGTGCTGGCACCGGCGTTTTTCCACCGTGAGCTGCAAGGTCTGGCTGCGGATGTGGAGGTCTCGGTGTGGGTGGAGGGAAAGCTGGTCGATCGACGGCAGGGGAGTCTCCTCTTTACCCATTTCGGTGTGAGCGGCCCTGCGGCAATGGATGCGAGCCGCCACTGGACCGCGGCACACGACCTCGGCCGGAAGGCGGAGGTGCGTTGCAACTTCGCACCCGGTGCGGGTGGGGAAGAGGTTCAGGGGTGGTTTCTGGCGGCGGCGCGGGAAACGCCGCGGCGGCACCCGAGCGTCGCTCTAGCCGCTTACCTGCCGGGGCGGCTCGCGGAGCAGGTGACGCGGTACGCGAGGATCGCCCCGGAGCTGCGCCTTGCGGAGCTGACGCGGCGGCAGCGCGCCGACCTCGCCGCGGCGATCACCCGGCTGTGTCTTCCGGTGGTCGGGCATCGCGGCTGGAACCATGCGGAAGTCACAGCGGGCGGCGTGCCCCTGTCAGAGGTCGACGCCGGCAGCATGGCGTCCCGTCGTGTGCCCGGGTTGTTTCTCGCCGGCGAGCTGCTAGACTGCGATGGGAGAATTGGCGGTTTCAACTTCCAGTGGGCCTGGGCCACCGGAGCCATCGCGGGAACGGCGGCCGCGACTTCGCTGATCACAGACCCGCCCTCAGGACCCGTAACGAAATAACTGTTGCATTCGGCCGGCTGCGAAGGCCGCCGGCTTCGGTGCTCGACACAGTTATTTCGTTACGGGTCCTTACCCTGAAGGTACTCATGGCTCTTTACATTCGCGCTGCCGTGCCAGGGGACGCGGAAGCCGTTGCGAGGTTGCATGGCGAGTTCGCCGCGTACCTCCGCGAGCTCGGCGACACAACTGACATCCGGTTTGACGCCGCCGCTTTCCGGCGCGACGGCTTCGCTCCCGACGCTGCCTTCGCGGCGCTGGTTGCCGAGACCGACAGCGAGATCGCGGGGTACCTCTTCTATCACTTCGCCTACGATTCCGATCGGGCGATGCGACGCCTGTACGTCGTCGACCTGTACGTCGCCCCGCGGTTCCGCAGGCGGGGAGCGGGTGCGGCCCTGATGGCGGCAGCGGCGGACGCATGCCGCCGCGGCGGTGCCGAGGAGATGTTCTGGGCGGTATACAACGCGAACAGGTCGGCCTTCGCCTTCTACGAGGGGCTGGGCGCGAGCTACACGACAGACCTCACCTTCATGAGCATGCCCGTGTCAAGGCAGCTCCGGCAAACTCCCTCTCAGAGCGAGTAGCTAAGCGCAATACCGCCGGCAAATTTGCTGTCGTCCCCGTAGATTGCCGTTCCTCCGTCCGCAATCTTGTCGTCGACAAGCACCGTATACTGCAGGATGGGCTTGACCGTAAGTGCGTCCGTCACCCCGGCGGAAAACGTTGCCGAAGCCGTGACGTCGTTCATCCTGTTCTCGTCGACCCCGAAGTAAAGCTTGTTGTACTTGTCAGTTCCGTATCCAGCGGTCACGCCAAGTGCGAGGCCATATTTCTCGCTGAAGGAGAACGAATGCCCCAGCGACAGCGAAGCGTACACTCCTTGCAAGCCGTTGAATCCATAGTAGACGGCGACGGCCGGCGAGGCGGGGACGGCGGCGGACAGGCTCAGAAAGGCCTCGATGCCCTGGGCGCCCTTCCCTGGGCCCGGAAACGTGTAGTACGCCAGACCGCCGTTGATTCCAACCGCGTCGAAGCTGCGACCATAGGCGAGCGTCAGATCCATCTCGGAAAAGTCGCCCTTGGCATCCGCGCGACTGGTCAGGTCCATGGAGTGCCAGAGATTGATCGAGAGCCCGCTCTTGGACACGGTGAGCGCGGGCTGTAGCGCGGCCTCGTCATTGAGGACCTGGCCGCGCCAGAGATAGGAGGAGAAGACGGCGGCATCTACGGAAACGGCGGGCGAGCTTTCCTCTGCACCCGCGCCGGCGGCGGCCATGACTCCGAGGGCAACCATGAACGCCTGGGCGAATACCTGAAATCTGACCTTCGAGCTCATTCGTACCTCCATCATGCCGATTTGGCGAAAAAAACGGCCGGGAACGTCGGCCCCGATGCGTATGGGAGCCTGACGCGTGGCGTCGCTGGGATCGTCTCTGCACAAATCGTGCCGCAGCGCTCGCTGCCGGTCGCCCAGCGGAATGTCCCGTCTTCAGGCCCGCTGGGTGCTCCCCAGAACCGCCTCGCCGCGCGACAATCGTACCTGGCGGTGGGTCAGGAGTCAAGAAAGTTACATGCGCGTAGCTTTCCCCTCCCTCCGTGGCGCTGCAGGGGGCTCGTCCGCCATGAGCGATCCTTGACCCTAGGGGCCGTCGGTTCTATGATCCGCGCGAGGCGTGAGGCCAGCCTGGTGCGTGCAGAGGCGGATTGTGTGCCCCACCGCGAGCGCTCAGGCATCGCATGTCCGCCAGCTCCGGACGCCCCGAGACCGGTCTGATGGCGGCCGCAGAGGAATCAATGAAGGATCATCTGGAGCTGATCCATCTCGCCGACGTCGCGCTCTACCGCGCGAAGCACGAAGGTCGCAATCGCGTCGCTGTGTACGGCGACCCACGCTGATGAACACGCTGATGAACCAGATACTCTCGCGGTTTGGAGCGGGCCGCAGCGATCGGCGGCGCCCGGGGCCGGCGGAGTGGGGGGCATCCTCATGGGAGCTCGGCTGAAGCCTGGACAGGCGCAATCTCCGCTCCCCCCGCGCGGGGGGGGAGGGCCAGGGTGGGGGGAAGAGCGAGATTTCGCCCGTGCGCTGCTTGCGCGGGCGCGGTCAGTGGGGCCGGCAATGATAGTACTGGCGGGCGCTCTGGCGCTGGCGTGCGCCCTGGCGTGTGGCGACCACGGCCCCAGGCGAGCGCTGCGCGTGGCCACCAGCTTGCCACCACATCGATGGCTCATCGAGCGGATCGCCGGCGACGGCGCTGAGGTCGCTTCGCTCCTCGGTCCCTTCGACAGCCACGCGGCCTTTCAGCCGACCGACGTTCAGGTGAGCTGGACCATGCAGGCCGAGGTCTACTTCCGGGCGGGCGTCTCCTTCGAGCAAGGGCGTTGGTTTGCGGCGCTGCAAAGCTCCGCCGGGTTGCGGATCGTCGACCTGCGCGCGGACATCCCGCTGCGCCACGTGGGCGGCCACCGCCACCAGGGGACCGCCGACATCGAGGCGGACGATCCGCACCTCTGGCTCAGCCCCAAGACGGCCGCTCTGCAAGCGGAGAACATCGCGCGCGCGCTAGGCGGGCTGCACGCCGACCGCGCCGCGCTGTACGAGCAAAACCTGCAGGCCCTCAAACGACAGCTCACGGCGCTCGACGACGAGCTGCGCGGGCGGCTCGCGCCCTTCGCCGGGCGGGCGATCTTCGTCTACCACCCGGCGTGGGGATATTTTGCCGACGCCTATGGCCTGCGACAGGTCGCGATCGAGATCGAGGGGAAGGAGCCGACCGACGCCGAGCTGACGCGGCTGCAGCAGCAGGCCGGCAGCGAACGCATCACCGTCATCTTCGTGCAGCCGCAGATTGCGGGGCAGGGGGCGCGCGCAGTAGCGGATGCGGTCGGCGCCAGGCTCCAGCGGCTCGATCCCCAGGCTCCCGACATCCCCGAAAACCTGCGATCCGCATGTGACGCGTTCGTGCACTCCTTTTCCACCGAATAACCGCGCCGCCGGCGCTGCTCGCGGCGCCTCGCGGCCTTCGCGATCCTGATAACCTCATGGCACCTCCTCCGACCCCACTGGCAAAGCTGGAGAACATCACGTTCTGGTACGAGGACGCGAGCTCGGCGCCGCCGGTGCTCGAGAACGTCGATTTGACGATCGAGGCCGGCGAGTTTCTCGGGATCATCGGTCCCAACGGCGGTGGCAAGACGACTCTCCTGCGCATTCTGCTCGGCCAGTGCACGCCGCAGCGCGGCACCGTCCAGGTCATGGGTGCGCGCCCCGAGAAGGCGCGGGCCCGCATCGGTTACGTGCCCCAGGTGGGGGCCGTCGACCCTTCCGTGCCTGCCACGGCCTTCGACGTTGTGCTCATGGGCAGGCTCAGCCGCACTCCGTGGGGTTTTCGCTACGGCAGCGAGCACAAGGACGCCGCCCACGAGGCGCTTCGGCTCACCGGGACCGAGTCCTACACGCACCGGCCCATTTCCTCCTTGTCGGGAGGCCAGCGCCAGCGCGTGCTCATAGCGCGCGCACTCGCCGCCGACGCTCGGCTGCTCCTCCTTGACGAACCCACCACCGGCGTGGACCTCAGCCGCAAGCGCGACCTGCTCGACTTGCTGCATCGCCTCAACGAGCGCATGACCATCGTCATGGTCAGCCACGACGTGCACGTCGTCTGCCATCACCTCAGAAGGATCGCTCTGGTGAACCGCACCCTGTCGCTATACTCCCCCGGCGCCATCACCCCGGAGGATTTCGTCAAGACGTTTCTGGGAGTTTGCAACTTCCACGCCGACACCGCAGGCCCGGCGGGATTGGGCGTCCGCGAAGCAGGAGTGGCCGCGGAATGATCGATTTCTTTAGGGACATGAGCAGCAATCCGTTCCTGCTGACGGGGCTTCTCGCCGGGCTGCTGGCGAGCGTGGCGTGCGGCATCGTCGGCCCCTACGTGGTGACGCGCCGGATCGTGTTTCTCGCCGCGGCGATCGCGCACATGGCCGTCGGCGGCGTGGGGGCGGCGATCTTCGCCGCCACGATGTTCCCTGGTACCTTCGGTTGGCTCGCGCCGATCCACGGCGCCGCGATCTCCTCCGTCGCCGGCGCGGTGCTGCTGAGCATCGTCCACCACCGCGTGCGCGAGCAGCTCGACACCCTGATCGGGGCGCTGTGGGCGATCGGCATGGCGATCGGCATCGTGCTCATCAAGTTCACGCCGGGGTATCACACCGAGCTCATGAGCTACCTGTTCGGAAACATCGTCTTCGTGAGCCCCGGCGACGTCTGGCTCATGGCCGGCATCGACCTCGTCATCGTGGTCGTGGCGTTGCTCTATCACAAGCGGTTTCTCGCGCTCTGCCTCGACGCCGAGCAAGCGCAGCTCCAGGGGATCGGTCTGCTGTCCACCAACATGGTGCTGCTCGTCCTCGTGGCGCTGACGGTGATCTGCCTGACGCAGGTCGTCGGCCTCATCCTCGTCATCGCGCTGTTGAGCTTGCCCGCGGCTACGGCGTCGCGGTTCGTGCCGCGGCTGGCGGGGATCATCTGGGTCTCCATCGCGCTCAATGCCTTCCTGACGGTCATTCCGAGGGCGGCGGTCTACGGGCTGCCCGTGAGCCCCGAGCCAGCGATCGTCATAGCCGCCGCCGCGGTGTACGTGCTGGCCACGGTGGCGCGGTTCCTGCGCCCGCGGGGGAGGTAGCCTGTTGTCGGCGGATTTGTCCCCGGTGCTGCTCAGGTAGTGCGACCGGTCGGCTCATATCGGGCGCTGCTCGCCGGCAACGCGAGCTTTCGCCGCCTGTTTGCGGTGCACGCGATCAGCATCCTGGGAGACTGGTTCAATACCATTGCGCTCCTCGGGTTGGTCTATGGCAACACGGGGTCGCCGCTGCTCATCGGGCTGCTGTTCATCTGCGAAGCGCTGCCGGCGCTGGTGCTGGCGCCATTCATCGGCGGCGTGGTGGACCGCTGCGACAAGCGCCGGCTCATGGTGAGCGCGGATCTGGCGCGCGCCGTTCTGGTGCTCGGGTATCTGCTCGCGGCACGCTGGCTGCCGGTCGTGTTTGTGATTCGCGTGGTGATGTCGGTGTGCTCGGGCCTGTTCAATCCCGCGCGGCAGGCGGCACTGCCGGTGATCGCGCGGCGCGAGCAGCTCCTGACCGCGAATGCCTTGATGACGACCGCGTGGGGCGTGATCGCGGTGATCGGCGCCGCGCTCGGCGGGCTGCTGGCGGCGACGCTGGGGCGGGAGGTGGCGTTTGTGCTCAACAGCGCGTCTTTCGTCATCTCGGCGGTGCTCGTGAGCCGGGTCGCGATCGCTCCGGCGCGGGACGCCGATGCCGGCCAACGCGGCGAACCGCTGGCCGGGCAGCGTGTGACCGGGACCGCCGCGGCGCGATTCATTCTCCGCGAGCCGGTGGTGCTCGGGCTGATCGCGGCGGGGCTGTCCTGGGGGGTGGTCGGCGGCGCCTACCACCTGCTGGTCCCGGTGTTCAGCGCGGACGTTTTTCGCGCCGGAGACTCGGGGCTCGGGGTGCTCTACGCGAGCCAGGGGTTGGGCGTGGTCGCGGGAAGCTGGGTCGTGGGGCGGTACCTCAGCGGCGCGGCGCGGGCCATGAAAATCGCGTTCGGCGTCGCCTACGTCGGCCAGGGCCTCTCCTTCATGCTGTTCGCGAACGCCGGCAGCTTGCTGACGGGGGCCGCGATTCTGGTCGTGATGCGCGCGTTTGGAGGTGTCATCATGGCGCTGGACACCACGCTCATGCAGCTTCACACCCCGGCGTCGATGCTCGGGCGGGTGTTCGCGATCCACTACGCGCTGTTCGGGGCGGTCACGCAGATGTCGATGCTGGCCACCGGCCTGCTCTTGCGCGGCTTTTCGCCGGCGCAGGTAGGTTCGGCGTTCGGCGCGTTTTGTCTGCCGGTGGCCTTGACGTGGTTCGCGCTGATGGCGAAGTCGGGCTCGTCTCTGGATTCGGCCCGCCCTGAATCCACCGCCGGCTAGCCTCCAAGCTGCGCGGGAAGCGCATCATGAAGACCCCCCAACTCACCTCCCCCCGTAAGCGGGGGGAGGGGCGGGTGCTCTGTGTCATGGAGCATGTGGGTGAACGGTCGATATTTCAATGCGGAGCTTCTCGAGCGAATCGAGGGAGCGGCGAGGGCGAGGCCCGAGATGTCTCGCACCCAACTTTCCCGGTTGGTCTGTAGGTGGCTCGACTGGCGAGATCCTCAGGGCGGCGTCCTCGGCTGCAGTCTCGAGGCGCTCGGCGGTGTCGAGCTCCTGCCGGTCGGCCCGAGACGCTCCGGGTCGTACGAGACTTGGAAGTAGCTCTTGGAAGACAATCACCCGCCGGGCGCGGGCCCGCTGCCGGGCGCGCGCACCGGATATCTTGCGGTCAGCGCGCGCTGCGGCGCGATCGCCGCCCGCGCCGTCAGCGCGACCGTGCTTCGTCTGCGTGTCCGCGGCGAGTGGATCGATTGGTCCGACCCGGCGCGGCGAGCCAATATCCGCAAGGTGGCGGCAACATTCGGTTCGCCATCGCCATGGCGCGTTTTTCATGGCGGATTCGCGACGAGAGGCCGCCTCCTTCAGAGACGTGACGCATGGTGCACCGTCACCTTATGTCTTGCCGCGTCACCCTGGCGCAAGCCGGGGTTCACTGCTGCGGTCCGTCACCTCGGGACCGGGGTGCAAGGTTTGCTTGCGGGGAGTGCGGCGGGGGAGCGCGGCGGGTGGGGGCGAAAGGCGATGGCTGTGCCATCGTGGCGGGGGAAAGAGGGCGCGTCGGGTGCAAGGTTTGCTTGCGTTTCGGCTTCATCTGCTTGCACCTTGACGCGGTCGTACGCGCGTGCAATCCTGAGCGTGGGGCGCGAGGAATCGCGCCGCTTCGCCCGCGGGTCCGCCGCGGCCGCGTGCCGCCGGCGGTGGGCGAAATACCCAGGCGCGAGAGCTCGAGATGACGTTGGCAAGTCAAGACCGGTGGCCAGTGCTGCGCGGTTTCCGCGGATCGATTGACCGCGGCACGGATCTTGCCTTCCTTCCTTCGTTCCT
>JACPHN010000170.1 GCA_016188575.1 Candidatus Schekmanbacteria bacterium | reverse complement strand
TTCGCTTGGTGGAGCGACCTGAGGCCGTGGCGGAGGCGCGAAATCCCTGTCAAAAGGTGTCCCGATCGGGCAACTCGCCGTGGGAGAACTGCAAGCTCTCGCCTTTGGGGGCGCGTGCCAGGCGATGCGCAACTCGTGGGATGAATCGCGCCCCTCCGCGCCGAACCTGCGGCGGGAAGAAGTGTAATGGACGAAACCGGACATCCGGCCGATGCCCATAAACTGGGGCTCGGGGTGCGCCGCGCCAGCGCCGGCGTCCGACAGTCAGCCCGCGGCCGTCACATCTCGGTGAGCCACCCGAGCTCGTCCGCGGCCGTGCCTGATTGGATATCGACCAGCGCTTGCCGCAACCTCGCGGTGACAGGTCCGATGCCGCCGTCGCCGAGTTGATGCGTCACCCCATCCGCGATCACCGTGCCGACGCCGGCGAGCACCGCCGCCGTTCCGGACAGCGCGATCTCGCTGGTGGCGCACCAGCGCAACAACTCGTCCGCGCTGATCTGCCGCTCCTCGGTGCGGTAGCCCTGGCGCGCGGCCAGGCGCAGCAGCGAATCCCGGGTCACGCCATGCAGGAAATCCTCGGTTTTCGCGGGCGTGAGCACGCGCTCTGGCGCCAGCAGAAACACGTTGGCGGCGCCCGTTTCCTGCACGATTCCACCGGGCGCGAAAACAATCTGATCCGCGTCCTGCTCGCGCTTGGCCTGCATGATCCGGCGCAGCGAGGAGGCGTAGTTCGCCCCCGTCTTTGCCATACCGAAGCCGGGGGTCGTGCGCCACGCAGCTTGTTCCAGCAGCACCGTCAGTCCCTTGGCCCCGGTCTTGAAATAGGGGCCGACCGGAGAGACGAGAACGTAGAGCAGCGCCTCTTCCGCTCCCTTGCCCGCGGAGCCGATGGAACCGTTGGTCCCGATGAGGGTGGGGCGGATGTAGAGGGCGGCCGGCAAGTCCGGCACGCCGGCGCGCCCGGCGTCGACGGCCATCCGAATGACGCGGGCGACGAGCTCCGCGGGGGGTTCGGGCAAGCACAGTAGCGCGGCGCTGCGGCACATGCGCGCGACGTGCATGTCCATGCGAAAAGCGTGGATCGAGCCATCGCGCCACCTGTAGGCCTTGAGACCCTCGAAGCAGGTGCTCGAATAGTGCAAGACATGGGCCGCAGGACTGATATCCATGCGGTCGGAAGGGACGAGGCGCGGCTCGCTCCACTGCCCATCTCGGTAGGACGAGGTGGCCATCTGCTCGAGAAGCACGGCGCCAAATGGAAGTGTCTGCCAGTTTCCCATGATTGGGCTCTCCCGCTCTTGCTGTCGCACCGCCGCCGCAGGCCTCCTCGCCCGGGGAAGCGACCGGCTGCCAATGAATGAAGGCAATGTATCCTGAACGCGCCGGTCGGAGCAATCTCTGCTTGCGCGCGAGGCCCTGAACCGCTACAAGATAGGCCAAACTGCGTTGCCGCGGGCCAGGCGCTTACCGCCCGCCGCCCCGCCGCCGTCCCGTGTTCACTCCGCAAAGGATTCGCCGGATGATGGTCACGCCCACGCCGCTCGCGCGCGGCAGCCTCGCCGCTCTGTCGGTCTTGCTCGGTCTGCTGGCCGCCGGCACGCAGGCCGGGGCCGCCTCCCGGTTTCCCGCCGCCTACCGCTGGCGCACGGTCGAAACCCCCCATTTCTCCATCCACTTCCACCAGGGGCTCGAGCCGCACGCGCAACGCCTGGCCCATGACGCGGAGAGCATCCACGCGACGCTGGCGCCGCGGCTGCGGTGGTCGCCGCGCGGCAAGACTCAGGTGGTGCTCACCGACAACGCGGATTTCTCGAACGGATTCGCAACGCCGTTTCCCAACAATATGATTCAGATCTGGGCGCGACCACCGCAACCGGGGGAGGGTCTCGACGATTACAACGACTGGCTGCGCTTCGTCCTGGCACACGAATACACGCACATCCTCCACATCGACCAGGTGCATCGCGGCCCGAAGGCGCTGCGCCTGATTTTCGGGAGGGTCCCGACGCTGTTCTTTTTCCCCAATGCCTTCTCTCCCGGTTGGCTCGTCGAGGGGCTCGCCGTCTTCGAGGAGACCTCGCTAACGGGCGGCGGCAGAGCGGGCGGCACGGCCTTCGAGATGATGATGCGGGCCGCGGTGCTCGAAGACCGGTTCGATTCGCTGGCCCGCGCCGAGGGCATGCAGACGCGGTGGCCGAATGGCATGGGCCGCTATCTTTATGGCGCGAGCTTCCTCACCTGGGCGGCCAGGTCCTTCGGAGAGGAAAAACTGTACGACCTCACGCACGAATACGCCGGGCGGCTGCTTCCGTTCCGCATCAGTAGCGCTTTCGAGAAAACCGTCGGCACGGACTTGCCGACGTTGTGGTCGAACTGGCATGAAGCGTTGCAAACCCGCTACGCAGCAGTACGAACGGCGGTCGAGAAGGGCGGAGAGACCGGATCGCGGCCGCTGACCGAGCGCGGGTACTTCAACACGGGACCGCGTTTTCACCCGACCGAAGGCTGGATTGCGTTTACGGAGCTCGGCCCGCACGAGTTTCCCTCGATTCGGCGAATCGCCGCGAACGGGGAAGACGAGGCGCGGCTCATCAAGCACTACAGTGAAAGCAGTCTGTCATTCTCTCCCGACGGCGCGGCGCTGGCCTACAGTCAGCTTCAGTACTACTGGACCTTCTCGATCTTCTCGGATCTGTACTTGTATGACGTCGCCGCGGACAAGGCGCGGCGACTCACCTATGGAGCGCGGTTGCGCGATCCCGATTTCCACCCCGATGGCAAGCGGCTGATAGCGGTTCGGGAGGGCGGATCCGGAACTGACCTGGTGCTCGTTGATGTGAGCACGGCGGAGGTTACGGCGCTGACCCATGAGGAGCCCGGCGTCGTCTTCGGAACGCCGCGCTGGTCTCCGGATGGCTCGCGCGTCGCCGTGGACGCTCGGCGGGGAAAGAATCAGGACATCGAGATCTTCGACAATCGCGGCGCGCTCGTCGAGACGCTCTTGCCGGGAGACGCCTCGGAAGCCGGGCCGATCTTCGCGCCTGGCGGTGGGTCGTTGTTCTTCACGTCCAATCCGCAGGGAATCTCGAACGTGTACAACCTCGACCTGGAGACGCGCGCACTGCGCAGGGTCACCAATGAAGTGACCGGGGCCTTTTCCCCGGCGCCCTCTGCCGACGGCAAGGAGCTCGCGTTTGTGCGCTACGGGGCGGAGGGCTACGACGTGCACGTGCTGGAGCTGGCGGCTGCCCGCGGCGGCGATGCCGCGGCGTTGGAGGTGCCCGCAGCGCGCGTCGGGATCGGCAGTGGCACACTCCCGGCGGCGACCACGGCTCAGGAGTATCCGGTGCATTCCTATCGCTCCGCGCGCACGCTCTTGCCGCGCTTCTGGCTGCCCGCCGGCGGCAGCGATGAGGACGGCACGCAACTCGGTGCCACCACGCAAGGCGTGGACGCCCTGGGCGAGCAAGCCTACGCCGCTACCGCCCTGTATGGAATCGATAGCGGCCGCCTGGCGTGGTTCGCGGCATATCAGAACGACATGCTGTACCCCACGGTGACCGCGGAGGCTGCGGACTTGGCGGCAAACCTCGGGGACTTGTGGAGCTCGCCGGAGGGCGAGCCCGGCCACATTGAGGACATTGCCGACTACTGGGAGCGGCGCCGCACGGCGCGCCTGACCATTTCCGTGCCGGTATCGCACATCGAGTCGGGGCACGCGGCGGTGCTCGGCGCCGTGGGGCAGCGGTTGACGGGGCTATCGGCTTATCCGCGCGGGCTCGCGGCGCCGGCTGAAGGCGACCTCGTGGGTTTCACGCTGGGATACGCGTACGACCGCACCCGCGCCTACGGTTACTCGATCTCAAAGGAATCCGGCTGCGAGCTCTTCGCCGGTTACACGCGCTTTGATCGCAAATGGAAAAGCGATTTCGATCGCGACGAGGGTGTGGCCGATCTGCGCTGGTACGCGCCGGTGTTCTTCGCTCGGCATCATGCCGTGGCGGGTTGGGTCAAGGCGGCGGCGAGCCGCGGAGACGCTTTCTTCCAGCGCCGCTTCGCAATCGGCGGGACGCTGTCCCAGGAGGGCCTGCTCGGGATGGTCGAGGGAGGCTTCCCGCTCCGCGGTTACCCGGAGGCCGTGCTCAGGGGCGATCGAGCGGTGGTGGCGAGCTTCGAGTATCGTTTCCCGATCGCGGTGCACGAGGCAGGGCCGGATCGCTTCCCGTTGTTCCTGGATCGCACTCACCTTGGGGTGTTTGCGGACGCGGGCGTGGCGTGGGACGGCGACTTCGGCGACGAGGACGAGAGCAAGGTCAAGTCATCGGCGGGCATCGAGGGGAAAGTGAATCTCGTCCTCGGATACGGGATTCCGATGTCGCTTCGTCTCGGCGTGGCGCGGCGCCTCGACTCCGACGTCCCGGAAGAAGACCGATTTGTCGCCTATTTCGGCTTCGGCCACGAGTTTTGAGCAATGCCGCACGCCGCATCGCCATACGCAGGGGTGCTGCTCGCGTCGGCGTCGCCGCGCCGCGCCGCGCTGCTCAGGCAGGTTGGAATCCCCTTCGAGGTGCTGGCGACACAGGCCGACGAGGCGTTTCCGGAGGGCATGGCTCCCGCCGCGGCGGCGCGGCGCGTCGCGGAGCGGAAGGCCGAGGCTGCGGGTGCGGCTCGACAGGGAGACGCTGGTGTGCGTTGGAGTGCGGTGCTCGGCGCCGATACGATCGTCGTAGTAGCAGGCGAGGTCCTGGGCAAACCGCGGGACGCGGACGAAGCGAGGCACATGTTGAAGCGGCTCAGTAACCGATCGCATGAGGTCATTACCGGCGTGGCCTTGCTGTGGTCGCGCCCGGAGAGGCGCCTGGAATCCTGGTCGGAACGCACTATTGTCACGTTTCGTGCCGTCAGTGACGAGGAAATCGATGCCTACGTGCAGTCAGGTGGCCCGCTGGACAAGGCAGGCGCCTACGGTATTCAGGAGCAGGCAGGAGCTTTTGTAGAGAGGTTGGACGGCTGTTGCTTCAATGTTATGGGTCTGCCCTTGGCGAAGCTGACCCAGCGCCTGGCGCTGGCCCGGAATTCGGCCCGAGCCCACCGCGAAGCGCTTGACAGCCCATTTCCAGATTGCTATTAAGGAGCACCGTAGCGATTCACGGGTTTCAGTGTTGCGGAGGATTCAGATGAACAAGACTGAGCTGGTCGATCAGGTTGCTTCGGCTGCGGGGTTGTCGAAGACTCAAGCCGGCGAAGCCATCGAGAAGACCCTGGATGCGATTCGCGATGCGCTCGCAGGCGGCACCCGCGTCACACTGGTTGGATTCGGTACGTTTGATGTGAGGGAACGCGCGTCCCGGACGGGAGTCAATCCCCAAACGAAGGACAAGATGCAGATTCCGGCGATGAAGTCCGTTCATTTCAAGCCCGGCAAGCTGCTCAAGGAAGCCGTCAGAAGCTAACGGAATGCTGCGGTGAGCGAGTCGCTCACCGCGGCCGGAGAATCCACGTGACCATAAGTCAAATTCGCAAGCTCGAGCACGCGCCGGCAGCGAAACTGAAGGACAAGAAGAAGCCGCTGTCCGAGTTCATCGCCCAGGCGGAGCAGCTCGGGCGAAACGATCGCACGGTTCGGAGAGCACGGCTGCTACTCGCGAGGGCTTCCACCGCAACTGACTGACGTCTTGCTTCGCCGCGGGCAGCGCTCGCCGACGGCGAATGTCGCCGTGGTACCGTCAAGGCCCGGACGAATCAGCCTCATGCGGCCGTCACGCCTCGCTATCCGTCTCATCGGCGCTGTTGTCGCCATCCTCTTTCTCATCTTCGGTGGGACCACTGTCCTGCTGATTGAGGAGTCTCGCGGCGAGCTTGGCGAGAAAGTCGAGGCGTACGGCAGATTGGCGGTGCGGCTGATCCAGGGACCGCCGCCGCTGGTTCCCGCCGGCGAGCTCGGCCTCGCCAGGGAACGGGTCGACTGGGCATCTCACCGCGTCGAGCAACGATTGCAGGAGCTCTTGGCCGTGCTCGGCCGCGACTCCCCGATTCTCGCCATCGCCCTGCGGGAGCCCCACGGAAAGATCATTGCCGGCGCCCGCCTGGGCGGAGGAGCATACCTGCCCGCCCTGGCGGCGGAACCACATCTGGCCGTGCGCGGAGAATATCTGGACGGGGGCGTGCCACTTGCAGAAATTGAGGTTCTGCTCGACCTCGGCGAGCTCGACCGCGTGCTCATCGCGACCCGGCACAAGACCGTCAGACTTGTATTCATCGAAACTGTTCTGATGGCCGTGCTGCTGTTCATCTTCCTGGGTTCGCGGGTGCTGCGGCCCGTCGGGTCGCTCGTCCACGGCATCAATCGCATTCGCGACGGCGATCTGTTGTACCGCGTCCCCGTGACCACCGACGACGAGCTCGGCGACCTCGCACGGTCCTTCAATCGCATGGCCGAACGCCTGCGCGCGGCCCGTGACGCCCAGGAGGCGCGCACGCGCGACCTCGTCGCCGCCTACGATGCCCTCAAACGCACCCAGGATCGCCTCATCGCCTCGGAAAAGCTCTCGTCCGTCGGCAGGCTTGCCGCCGGCGTCGCACACGAAATCGGCAATCCCCTTTCGTCCATTCTCGGCTACGCAGAAGTCCTGCTGATGGACGAGGCGGACAACGAACGCAAATCCTACCTCGAGCGCGTGCGCTCCGAAGTGGAAAGGATCGCGCGCATCGTGCGCGATCTGCTCGATTTCTCGCGCCCCTCGGCGGTCGCTTTCGAGGCGGTACAGCTCGCGGAAGTCCTCGATCGCACTCTCGACCTCGCCTCCCATCACTCCGTTTTCCGCAAGATCACCGTGCACCGCGACTATCGGTCGCCGGACGCCACGGTGTGGGGTTCCTCGGATCAGTTACAGCAAGTATTCATCAACCTCTGCCTCAACGCGGCTCTCGCGATGGACGATGGCGGAAACCTCCGCGTGCGCCTCTGGCGAGAGGCTGCTCATCACCAACTCGTGGTCGAGGTGCAAGATGACGGTTGCGGTATGGCTCAGGAAACCCTGCGCCAGATCTTCGATCCATTCTTCACGACGCGCGCCCCAGGAGAAGGTACGGGACTCGGTCTCGCCATCTGTCACACCATCGTCGAGCGACACCGCGGAGCGATCGAGGTGGACAGCTCTCCGGGAATCGGGACGCTGTTCCGCGTCGTGCTCCCACAGCTTCAGCCGGGAACGGAGGTCCAGACTCCAGAGGCAATAGACACAACACCGGAACCAGGGGAGACTCAGCGTGCCTGACGAGAAAATTCTCGTCGTCGACGACGAGGAAAACATCCGCCACGTATTGTCGCTCATTCTCACTCGCAAAGGGTTTCAGGTGCAAACGGCTGCGGAGGCTCAAACCGGCTTGGAGGCACTCGCGTCCAACGGCGTATCGCTGATCATCTCGGACATTCGCTTGCCGGGAATGGACGGGATCGAGTTCCTCCGCCGCATCCGTAGCCTCGACGAGGGCCTTCCAGTCATCATGATGACCGCATTCGGCACGGTCGAGAGCGCAATAGAAGCCATGAAGGCCGGCGCCACGGACTACCTGTCCAAGCCAATCAAGGCCGACGAGATCGTCCTGTGCGTCAATCGGGCACTCGACGAGCGGCGGCTGCGTGCGGAAAACGTCCGCCTGCGCCGTGAAGTCGAAGACCGCTATTCGTTCCACAACCTCGTTGGAAAAAGCCGCCGCATGCAGGCCGTCTACGACCAAATCGAGAAAATCGCGCCGCACCGGACGCCCGTCCTGGTGACCGGGGAGAGTGGCACCGGCAAGGAGCTCATCGCGCGCGCCATTCATTACAACTCGCCCCGCCGCACGCATCCGCTTGTGGCCGTGAACTGCGCGGCGATCACCTCGACCTTGATCGAAAGCGAGCTATTTGGGCACGTGCGTGGGTCGTTCACCGACGCCGTCGCCGACAAGGTTGGGTTCTTTGAGGCGGCGAACGGCGGCACGCTGTTCTTGGACGAAATCGGCGAGGTGCCGCTGTCGTCCCAGCCGAAGCTGTTGCGGGTGCTACAAGAGCAGGAGGTGGTGCGCGTCGGCGACACGCGGGTGCGCAAGGTGGACGTCCGGGTGGTAGCCGCCACGGTGCGCGACTTGCCGCTCGAGGTCAAGGAGGGGCGCTTCCGCGAGGATCTTTTCTATCGCCTCAGCGTCGTGCCGGTGCGGTTGCCGCCATTGCGGGAACGCAAGGAAGATATTCCCCTGCTCGTGGAGCATTTCCTCCGCAAGGTCTGCCGCGCCAACCAGATGTCGGCCAAGCGGATGAGCGCGGCAGCGCTCGAGCGCCTCGTGAAGTTTGATTGGCCCGGAAACGTCAGGCAGCTCGAAAACACGATCGAACGCGCCATCGTCCTCGCAGACAGCGACGTGATCCAGCCGGAAGCGCTGTCCGCCGAGGGCGACGACAGTGAGCAAAGCGTGAGCGTGTTCGTTCCGGAGGACCTGATGGACCTGAAAACGGCGCTCCGGCAGGTGACCGAGGTTCTCGAGAAGACGTTGCTCGAGCGCGCGTTGCAACGCGAAGGGTCCAACCGAACACGGGCCGCGCGGCTGCTCGGAATCAGCCATCGCTGCCTCATGTACAAGATCAAGGAATATGGGCTCGAAGATGCGTGAGGCGGTACCGGCAGATGCGGCTCGTGCCGCTGGCAGAAGTGTCGAGGATCGGCTGCAGCCGGAGCGGGCATGGTTGCCGCCGCCAGCACAGATCGCGACCATGAGCGCGGGGTCGTTTGTGGACTCACCGGATGACGGCATTCGGATCCGCTTTTTTTGCTCGCCGGATGGCCTCGGAATCGCCGGCCGGGCCTACTTCGGGCCACGTACCCAGGGGCCGCCGGGCTTCGCTCATGGCGGGAGCATCGCGGCGGTGCTCGATCACGCGATCGGCGCTGTGACCTGGCTCCATGGCCATACCGCGGTCGTCGCCGAGCTCAATCTGCGTTTTCTCGCCATGGTGCCGCTCGGGGAAGTCGGGACGATCGAGGCGATCATCACCTCTGTCAGCGGCAAGAAAATCCACGCGACGGCGGCGATGCGGCGCGAAGATGGGGTGCGCTGCGCCGAGGCGGAGGGACTCCTGATCATGGTGCCAGTGGAGCGGTTCGGAGCGCTCGGCAAGGCGTTGCCTCTGGGGGGAAGTGACCCAGCGCCGCGGTGATGGGGCGGACGGGCAGGGAGTCGCCCGCGGGACTGGCGGCGCGGCGCTCGTCTCGCTATCCTGAACGTGTTCTGTGGGGCCTTGCCTTCGGCTACGGAAGCGGCGACTTGAGGAATATCAACCATGGTGACACTGCTGGCAATTGGGATTGTGTTTCTGGCGCTCGCGGGCACGCCCCTGTTCGTAGTCATCGGTGCCGCCGCTCTGCTCGGGTTCTTCGCCTCCGACGTGCCGTCGGCGGCCGTGGCCGCGGAAATCTATCGCATGGCCAGCGCTCCCACGCTCCTGGCCATCCCATTGTTCACGTTTGCCGGCTATCTCATGGCCGAAGGTGGCAGCCCGCCGCGTCTGCTCCGCGTCACCCGTGCGTGGCTCGGCTGGATGCCCGGAGGGCTCGCTGCGGTCGCGCTCTTGTGCTGCGCCTTTTTCACGGCATTCACGGGCGCCTCCGGGGTGACCATCATTGCGCTCGGCGGCCTACTCTTCCCGCTGCTTCGGCAAGAAGAATATCCGGAGCGCTTCAGCCTTGGACTGCTCACGACGTGTGGCAGCCTGGGCCTCCTCTTTCCGCCTTCACTCCCGCTGATCCTCTACGGGCTCGTCGCGCAGGTTGACATCGACCAACTTTTCCTGGCAGGAGTCTTCCCCGGCGTGCTGCTGCTGGTGTTCCTGACCGTTTTCGGCGCGGTAGTCGGGAAGCGGTCGGGTTCTCGCCGCCAGCCGTTTCGGTGGCGCGATGCTCTTGCGGCGCTGCGGGCCGCGGCCTGGGAGATACCACTGCCGATCATCGTGCTCGGAGGGATCTACGGCGGCATACTGACGACCACCGAGGCCGCGGCGGTAACGGCGGCCTGGGTACTAGTTGTCCAGTGCTTCATCTACCGAGATCTGCATATTCTTCGCGACGTGCCGCGCATCGCTGAAGATGCCATGGTGCTGGTCGGCGGCATCCTGGTCATCCTGGGCGCGGCGCTCGGTTTCACGAACTACTTGATCGACGCGGAAGTTCCGATGCGGCTGCTAGGCCTGATGCAGGAGCTGCTGGACAGCCGCCTCGCGTTCCTGCTGTTGCTTAATCTCTTCCTGTTAGTCGTCGGTTGCCTGATGGACATTTTCAGTGCGATCATCGTAGTCGTGCCGCTTATCGCTCCGATCGCCAAGGAATTCGGGGTCGATCCGATACACCTCGGCATCATTTTCCTGACCAACCTCGAAATCGGGTATTCGACGCCTCCAGTCGGCCTCAATCTCTTCATCGCGTCGTTTCGCTTCGGGCGCAGTATTCTGTCACTTTATCGCGCGTCCATTCCTTTCTTGGTGTTGCTGCTCCTGGCATTGGCGGTCATCACGTACTGGCCGGGGCTAAGCCTGTACTTGCCGCAGGCGCTGGGCGGGTACGCCGCAGCACTGCCGTAGCCGGCCGAGGCCGGTGCGTACTGGCGGAGGCTTGAGGCCTTTGCTAACGGGCAGCTACGTGGCGCAAGTCGACAGACAGGATGCTGCCTGGACCGAGGCCGTGCCTGGCAAACCAGCCCTCGTTGAGCTCCAGGGCGTAACGGAACGCGGCGCGCGGGGCTCGCGTCTCCAAGGAGTACGGCGTCAGGTGGAGAACTTCCGCGACGCGGCGAGACGCGTCGAGAAAGGCGATGTCGAGTGGAATGTGCGTGTCTTTCATCCAGAAGCCGGTAGTGGTTTCCGTAGGGAATACGAAGAGCATGCCGTGCTCCGCAGCGAGCGCTGCCCGATTCATGAGGCCGCGCTGGCGTTCGGCGATGGTCGCCGCGATCTCGAGGCAGAGCGGAGCCCCGTTCAGAGTCGCCACTATCGCCGGCTCCGGACAGGCCTGCGATCCACCGCTGCCGGTGCACCCTGCGAGAAACAGCACGCCGCCCACAAGTGCGCAGCGCCAGCGCCGGAGTGCCGTCGTCCGTCGCGAGCGCCGGTGCGAAAGCTGATGTGCGGGCCTGGCTCCCGTGCCATTCATGGGCTACGATTCCGGTTGCGAAGACGTGATCTGCTGGGGAGACTAGCGAGTATAGGCGCAAGACCCCGCAGCGGACAATATCCATGATGACCTCGCTCGCAAGTCTCGGCAGGCGGGCAGGAGTGGCGATCGGCGGGCTCTCCGTGGAGCGCATCCGGCTGACCGGCGTCGGCGCCACGTATCTGGCGGTGTTGACGGAACCACCGTACGGGACGGCGTCGGTCAAGAGCATCAGTCTGGCTATTGCGGTCCTGTGCGCCGGCACCCTTGCCAGCCGAGAGTGGCGCGCGCTGCGCCTCCGCCTCACGGACCTGCAACTCGTCCTGATGGCGATTGCCGCGTTCGCGTTGGCGGGCAGCATGTATGCGCTCGATCCGTGGGAATCCTTGCGTTTCTTCAAGGGCCAGCTCCTGCAGCACCTGCTCGTGCTCGGGCTGCTTTGCGGGCTGGCGAGGCCGGAAGATCATCGCCATTTCTTGCGCGTCATCGCGGTAGTCGTCGCGCTCTTGAGCGTCGTTGGCATCGTCGGGTTTTTCACGGGAACCGTGGCGATCAGCGACGAGGTGCTCGGCCGGCGAGCGAGCTCGGTGTTCCCATCCTATGATCGCGCCGCGATCTATGTCGCTCGTTGGTCGCTTGCGCTGGTCGCTCTCGGATTGTGCGCGCGCGGCTTCAGAGCCGCCCTCGGCTGGTGGGTAGGAGCAGCAGTCTGCTACTTTTTTGTGTTGCTCACGTATACCCGCGCGACGTACTTCGCGGTGCTCGCCGCCGTCGGGGTGCTGCTGTGGTGGGCCCGAGGAGCTCGCGCCACGGTTCGTGCCGCCCTCGCGCTGGCGCTGGCGGTGGCCGTCAGTCCGCTCATCCTCGGCAAGACCGGGATTCCCGAGCGCTTCCACAGCGTCGCTCACATCTTCAACCGGCCAGAAACCGCTGGCGATCGCGACCTGTTGTTGCAGAGCTCGGTCTCGATGTTCCTGGATCATCCGGTAATCGGCATCGGCTACGGGTGGTACAACTTCCGCCGACTCTACCCGCTGTACCGGCGTCCCGAAGCGCGCGAGTCGGTCCTGTACAACTGCCACAACCTGTACCTCCAGGTGCTGCTCGAGGGGGGCATCGTCGGAGCTTTTCCCTACTTTCTCCTGGCCGGCGTCCTGTGCGGCCGGCTGCGCGCTCAGTATCGGCAGCGGCGGGACAGCTCGCGGTCGCCGCCTGACGCGCGCGATGTGGTGCTACTTGCGGCGCTGGGGAACCTGACCGTGTTTGCTCTCTACAGCTTCACGGCGGTATGGTTCCACGCCGAGGGGGGGCTGGATTTCTGGGTAACGGTGGCGATGCTCGAAAGCGTGGCAGCGGGCGGCCGTGAGGTAGCGCAGGCGGAACCGGAAGGCGCGCCGCGGCTTCGCGAGATTCGCGGTGCTTGAACCTGGTCCGGCGGCAAACTAGACTCTCGCGCATGCCAGCGCGGGGCCGCGGCGTCGATATCGAGAGCCAAGAGGAAGCGAAATGACTGACGAGTTGTCGAGCACAAGTTCCGATCCCAGTGGCGAGGACGGCGGGGAAAGCAAGCTGCGCGACCGTCGCAAGCTGGTGATGTTGCTGGAGGTAGCACGAGCGATGAACGAGAGCTTGCAGCTCTCCGAGGTGCTCGCGCTGGTCATGGACGAGGTCCTCCAGCTTACCGGCGCAGCGCGCGGTTTCCTGATGCTCGGATCGAGCCCCGACAGCCTGCAGATGGCGATTGCTCGCAATATCAGTGAAAAGATCATCCGGCAGACGAGCTTCGACGGCAGTCGCTCGGTAATTCGCGAGGTCGCGGCAACGCGACAACCCATGGTGGTCGAGGACGCCAGCGCGCACATGCAGCTCAGTATGGCCGACAGCGTCCGCCTTACGGGCATTCGCGCCGTAATGTGTGTGCCGATGATCCGCCGTAACGAGCTCATTGGGATCATTTACGTCGACTCGCGCAACATTACGCAACTGTTCACCGACGGCGATCTGGAAGTACTGACCGCGCTGGCCGGCCACGCGGCGGGTGCCATCGAAAACGCCCGGCTATTTCAGGCGGTCCAACGCCGCGAAAAGCTCGCGCAAGAGGTGCGCACGGTGGGGCGAATCCGCAAGGGCTTGTTGCCCAAGTCACTTCCGGAGGTCGAGGGGATGGAGGTCGCCGCGCGCATGCTGCCGGGGCGCGGTGGCGCGGCGTTCTACGACGTCATCTCGCCGGCGACGCTCCGCCATGATCTGGAAGCGCGTTCGAGCCTCGCCGATACTGGCGTGCACCGCACCCAGGAGCTTGTCGAGAGCGCGACAGGGGACCAAGAGCTGGCTCTGGTGGTCGGCGAAGCGGGCGGACAGGAGCTCGGTGCGGCCTTGATCACCTCGATCTGTCGCACCATGGTGCGCTCCGCCATGCGGACCGAGCCGGACATCCAGGCCGTCATGCGCAACATCAACGTCTCGCTGAATCGCGACGTGTTGTATCGTTTCCCGATCGGCCTGCTGCTCGCGTCCATCTGCGTTTCGCCGCCGGTCCTCCGGTATTCCGCGGCCGCCGCGCCGCTGCCGCTACTCATCCGCACCGCGACGCGCACGAGCCGGCCGGCGCCGGTGCCGCTCTCGGCGCAGGGCAGTTTCCATCTCCCGATCGGCGTTTCCGTGACGTCACGCTATGCTTCGAGCGAGATGTCGCTGTCTCGCGGTGACGTCCTGGTCGCGTACACTCAAAGTGTGCTCGAGCGCACCAACGATGCCAACGTTCCTTTTGGCATCGAGCGTCTCGAGCGCATCATGGAGCGAGTCGCCACCGAGAATGCACAGGTGATCACGGAGGCCGTCATCGAGCGGATCGAGGCATACGGAGCGGGCGAGGCGCCGAAGGACGCGGTGGTCATCGTCGCCCGTTTGGTGTAGGCGGCCGCGCCCCGAAGACCTCCCCTACCGAAACCAGCGGGATGCGACCAGCGCGTCAAGCACCTGTCTTGTCGTGCGCGCGACGGCGACCGTCCCCAACTCCGCCGGAGCGCACCAGCGCACCTCGTCGCCGCGCAGCGCCGACGCCTCGCCGGTCTCGGGCTCACACACGAATGCGTGCAGCGCGATGCGAAAGTGCGTGTAGGCGTGAGCGAGCTGGCAAAGCTTGAAGCGTACCGTCACCACCAGACCGGTCTCCTCGCGCACCTTGTCGACGACGGCGACGCTCGGCGAGCGACCGTGACATTTCCCACCGGGAAGCTCCCAGAGGCCACCCAGCATTCCCCCGTCGGGCCGCCGTGACAGGAGCACCCGGCCGCTGCGGACGACGGCGGCGACCGCGACCTCGTGGCAAGGTCGCGCCGCGCGACGGCCCCGCACCGGGAGCTCCGCTACCCATCCGCAGGCGTAGGCCCGGCAGGAAGCGATGAGCGGACAGGTCAAGCAGGACGGGGACTTGGGGGAGCAGACGAGCGCCCCGAGCTCCATTACGGCCTGGTTGAAGTCTCGGGGATCCACGCCGGCAAGCACTGGCGAGAGCCGCGCGGCCAGGTCGGCCTTGACTTGGAGCGTCCGCACATCCGCAAAGATTCCCCAGAAGCGCGTGAACACGCGCAAGACGTTGCCGTCGACAACGGGAATGCGCTCACCGAAGGCCAGCGAGGCTATGGCGGCCCCCGTGTAGGATCCGATCCCCGGGAGCTCGGCGAGCGCCGCCGCCGAGCTGGGCAACGACCCGCCCAGCTCCGCGGCGACACGCCTCGCTGCCTTGTGAAGATTGCGACCCCGCGCATAGTAGCCCAGACCTTCCCAGAGCCGCAGGACTTCACCGACATCGGCCTCGGCTAGCGCCGAGAGCGTCGGAAAGCGATCCATGAAACGCGCGAAGTACCCGACCACAGTATCGACCCGCGTCTGCTGCAGCATGATCTCGCTGACCCACACAGCGTAGGGCGAGGGGTCGCGGCGCCAGGGTAAATCGCGGTGGCTGGAGCGATACCAGCTCACGAGAGCTGCGGCCCAGGCGGGTGCGGTGTCGTCAGTCATGCTGTCTCCGGGTGGCGGCGCCAGCCTGTCGCCGAAGCCGGGTCAGGCGCCCGTAAAGCGGCCGAGCCGCCGGCGCCGCCACCTCATAAGCGCGCATGACGTCGTCGAGCCTGCCGCATCGGCGCGCCGCCGCCTCCAGCGCCGCCTGCAGCTTCACGTTTCCGGCATTTGCCGCAAACACCGACAAAAAGAGGTCACACGCCACATCGAGCTGCGAAGCCTTGTAACACGCCCAGGCCACCGCCAGCACCGTGCGCGGGCTGAGCTCGGCGCGGCGCTCCGCCAGGACAGCCCGAAGCCTGCGACTCTGGCCCGCGGCGAGCAACCCCTCGGCGTACGGCGGGAACATCGCCTCGGGCACCGGCATCCCTGCCTCTTCCATCGCTTCGAGCTCCGCCAACCGCGCTTCCGGAGTCAGCGCCCGCGCTCCGAGCTCCGCCAGTTGGTCGTGAGCGCGCCGGTCATCGGGCCTGACCTCAAGATACGCCTGCACGGCCGCCCGCGCCTGCTCGAAACGCCCCTCGCGCTGATAGAGCCACGCCTGGTCCAGGAGCACTCCTACGGAGCGGTCGCGGACGCGCCGCAGGCAGGCCTCCGCTTCGTCGTAGCGGCCAAGCTGTGTCAAGGTCTTGCCGATCCAGCGCTCGGTCATCCAATGCGGCCTCAGGCGCGCGCTTTCGCGGAAATGATCGAGCGCCTCCTCGTAGCGGTGTGCCCGGTACATGGCCCTGCCCCCTAACAGGCGGACCCGCGGCGACGCGGGGAACAGCCGCACCGCCTGATCGGCAAGCAGGATGGCCTCCGCCTCGCTGCCGGCCAGGACGCGCAGCTCCAGCTCGAGGCCCAGGGTCTCCACCGCGGTGGGCCTGACCTCTTTCAACCTCGCGAGGAGGTCTTCGCAGTCCTGATAGTCGCGGCGCCGCATCGCCGCGACGAGGTTGCGAATGAGAATCTGCGCCAGCCTTTCGTCGATGATGGCCTCCCTGCTGACGCCGCGTCCACGTTCTGAGCTCGGCCGTTCATGCTCTGGAAGAATGTCAAGTCAGAGGCTAACCTGAGCTGGTCACCAGCGCAAGGAGACGCCATGACCATGAATCTACCGCCTGTGCGACTGCGAGCTGTGCGGAAAGCGCATCACGAAGACCCCCACCTCGCCTCCCCCGACAAGCTGAGGAAGGGCTGGCGTTTGTGCCTCCCCCCGCTTGCGGGGAAAGGGACGGAGGGGGACACTGTCACGCCGACGGAGAACAGGCGGTGGACTTAGGATGACCATCAAGGAGCTCGTCCGCGTGCGCGCCCAGCCGACTGTCGTGCGGCTGGATTCGCTTCATGCGGAGCATGCGGACTGGATAACGGAACGCTTCTTCGTCACACCGGTCCTCGGCGAGTACCTGGCGTCCCTGCGGACGCTACTCGCTGCCGAGCACGGGTGCGGCGTCTTCGTCATCGGGCAATACGGGTCGGGAAAATCCCACTTCCTGGGCTATCTCGCCCAGCAAATCACCGCGGGCGCTTTCGCGACCCCGGTCCCTCGCGTTATCCCGTTGTCGCTGCTGAACTTCGAGGCGGCGCGGACGCTGGAGTCAATCGTCCTCGATCACCTCGGGGGCGACCCGACGGGCGGTGACCGGCGTGCGACCTGGGCCGCGCTCGCCGCGAGCTCGCCGGCGGGGATCGTGCTGCTGATCGACGAGCTCTCGGAGTTTCTCCGCTCCAAGGCCTCCCGCTCCGCCTTCAACGAGGATCTGCGGTTCCTTCAGTTTCTCGGCGAATGGGCGCAGGACCGACCGCTTTGGGTAGTCGCGGCGTTGCAGGAGCAAATCGAGCATGCGGGAGAAATTGAGTACGAGCTCTTCCGGAAAATCAAGGATCGCTACCCCATCCGCTACCTGCTGTCACCGGCACATGTGCGGGAGCTCATCGCCGACAAGATCCTCGTCAAGGCGCCGGGCTATGCCACCGCCGTGGAGGAGCTTGTGCAGGCGCTGCGCCGCGCCTTTCCGGCTGCCGAGGTCGATTTCGCGGGGATGTCCGCAATCTACCCCATCCACCCGGCAACGCTTGAGCTCCTGGAAGAGGTTCGGGACCGTTTCTCGCAGGCACGTGGCGTCATCGACTTCACGCTCACGCAACTACTCGGGAATCCCGAGCGCGGCGTGGCCTCATTTCTGGAGGAACCGTGGGGGCGGCTGCTCGGGCCGGACAGTATCGTCGACCATTTCCGCGACCTTTTCGAAGTGCAACCGGAGTTCTTGCCGCTGGCCCAGCGCGTGCTCCCGTACTATCGCCGGCAGATGGCGGAGCTGTTTGCGCCAGAGGTGCAGCGGGCGCTTGCCTGGCGCATTCTGAAGCTATTGGTCCTGTGCGACCTGTCTCCGGCGCGGGAGGGCTTGACGGCCGAGCAGGCCGCCTGGTGGCTGTTGCACAAGGCCACGACGATCGCCCCGGAAAAGAACGTCGAGCTCGTGCGTGGAATTCTGGGCAGGCTGGCCGCGCATGGCGCCTTCGTGGTGCAACGCGGCAGCGCCTTTCTGCTCGACCCCGGTGACGACAGCCGGGCCTCGTTCGAATCGCTGCTGGAGCGAACGCTGGCAGAGCTCGGCGGCGATGCCGCCGTCCTCCTCGAGCGGCTGGCACCGGTGCTGGGGGCGGCGCCATTCAATCCGTTCGAGCTCGACCGCAATCGCTGGCGCACGCGTTTTGTGCGCTGGCACTTTCACGACCGCAAGATTGACGTGTTGCTCGGCGATGAGGGTGTGGCTCCGGCGGCAGGGTTGTCGCTCCAAGTAGCGCTGCCGTGGGGCCCGGAAGGGATCCTGCCGGGGTGCTTCCGCTTTGTCCCCGGCCGTATCGAAGACTCCGCCGATCTGCGCGAGCTGGGTGCGCTCTTGATGCTGCGCGATCGTCCCCTGGACACCCGCATCGCGGCGCGGGTGGCGGAGCGCCTGGCGCGTCTCACGGAGCTTTTTGTGGCGCAGGTGGAGTCGGCGTATCGGGCCGGGAAACTGCTGACGCCGCAGGGCAAGCCCATCGAAGTGCCGGCGGCGCCGATGCGGTCGGAGACCTTTGCGACCTGGCTCGACCGCATCCTGATGGCGGTGCTCCGCACGGTCTATCCTGCATTCGAGCGGTTTGCGCCGGCCTACGGCCCGCTCTCGGCCGAGGTCTACAAGTCGTTTCTGACCGCCGCGCTCGAGCGCGGTCTGGGCGAGCCCGACGCTCCGGAGCCCATCCCCCTGATCCGCGAAGCCTACCTCGTGCCCATGAAGCTGCTGCGCCGGCAGGGCCGGGGATACGTGACGGTCGCCAACCTCGACTCTCACGAGCTGGTCACTGTCATCAGACCGGTCCTGCGACATGGAATGGCACCAGCGCAGGTCTACGAGACCCTCGGAGACCCTATCTTCGGCCTCGTTCCGGACCAGATCCACCTGTTGCTCATGCTGCTGTTGATCCAGGGAGAGATCGAGATCCTCAAGGGTGACCGCTCGCTGCGCGACTCGTTTGCGACGCTCGTGAATCCGCAAAAATACGACCGCATCGTCCCGGGCAGGGCGCTCGGTGTGACGTCCTTACAGGCTCTGGAGGCGCTGTGCACCGGCTTCGAGCTGAGGATACCCGGCGAGTGGACGGTGCTGGCCCAGCGCCGCGTCATTCGCGAGCTTGGCCGGGTGGCGACACAGCGGCGCGACGCCCTGCTGCCGTTTGTCATGCGCCTGCAAAACATGGAGGGCACCGCGGCGATCCGCGCCCAGGTGGAGGCGCTGGTGGCGACGTGGGGCCTGCTGACCTCCTCTGGAAGCGACGAGATCGAGGCGTTTCAGTCGTTCCTGCAGCGCATCGGCTCTCCTGCGCAGCTCATTGCGGAGTCCCGACGTCTGGGCGAGCTTCCCCAGAGAATTGAGGGAATTCTCGCGCAGCGCGAGCGGCTCCAGCATGTCCTCGGCACGGCGGCCATCGAGCACTGCGTGGACCGAACCGTAAATGAGGGCCTGGCGGCACTTGGGCCGGCGCCGCCGATCGACGATACTGACGCGCTCGACGCCTGGTTGCGCAAGGCGGAAAAGACGTACGAACGCTACGAGCAATGGTACGCGGCGGCGCACGACAGTTGGTGGTCGGTTGTCGCCGGTGACCCGCTGTGGACATATGTGATTCCTGACGTCGCCCTGTGCGCGAACGTGGGGACAGCGGCGCTCGCGGCAGCTCTGCAGCAGGCGTTGTCCGAAGCGGTGCGGGGGCGATGCGGCGGGCTGAGCAGACTGGCGTTTCAGAGCACATGCCGGTGTGGCTTCGATGGATTGACGGCGCCAGTTAGCCGGCTTCTCCGCCGCGCCGCCGAAATGCGAGACCAGCTCCAGATCCATTTGCGGGCGTACTTCGCGGACCCCTCGGTGCGCGAGTGCGTGCAGCGCTGGGTGTCGGACGGAATCGACACCGATGCAGAGGCGACCGAGTACCTTGCCGGTCGCAGGGACTGGCCCGAGGCGCACCGGCCAGCGCTGCTGAATGACTACCTGGCCGGGGTGGAGGTCGTCAGCGATCTCGATGGTCACGCCCTATTGCGCCGCCTCGCTGGCAAGATCTGGGATCGGCGAGCGTTTCTGCGCGAGCTCGAGACGTTCGTCGGCGGCGAGCGCGGGTTCTTTCGCGTCATCTCACTCCCGCCGGCGCCGGCAGCAGCGGGCGCTCCAAGTGATGAGCTGGTCGTCTGGTGCATTGCGCAAGCCCTCACCGCGGCGAGCGCACTGCCGCCTGGCCTGCCGCCGTCCAGTCTCGCGGCCGCGGCGAAATCCACCGCTCCAGAATGGGTGTCGCCACAGGCACTCGCACGGCTTTCCCAGCTCAACCTGGGGTCGGTGATCGAAGACACGATACTTGGCTGGATTATTGATGGAAAGGTCGCGGCGCCGCGGTCGCAGACGGCAGCGCCGGACCTCGTGCGCGGCGCGGCGGCGGCCGCAATGATGCAGATTCCTTCGTCTCCCGAGGAGTTGGCCGAGCTCGCGGCGCTGCTCTATTCCGTCGACCGGCGCTGCCGTGCCGCTCGCAAGGACCGGTGGCAAGCCTATGTCGAGCGCGTTGCGGCCGCGCCATGCGCGGCAGGCGTGCGCCCACTGGTAGCCGTCTTGGAAGCGTCGTCCACGGGGCAATGGGTGATTCTCGATGCGTTCGGCATACCCCTGCTCAGTATGGTGCGCGCCGCCTTGCCGCGGTGGTTCCCGGGGCGGACGGTCACCGCCACGGCGTTCGCCGAAGTTTCACTGCAAACCACTACGAGTGCGTTTAACGGCTTACTGGCCACGCTGCGCCCAGGGGTCGCGCCACTCAAGCTCGACGCCATCGACAAGCTTCTGCATGAGCGCAGTGTGAGCTTCGGCGAGCTCGAACGGCTTGCGGAAGCGGAGGTGGCGGTCGCGCTCGACCGTGTGCGCGGCCAGCTCGACGCCGCGAAACCCGTAATCCTGTTCAGCGATCACGGGTTTCGCCTGAGCGCGGACGGCCGGCGCTTCACCCACGGAGGCGCGTCAACGCTGGAGCGGCTTGTCCCTGTACTGACCCTTTCGCCCGTCGCGTGAGGTGCGCGACACCAAGGGGAACCCGAGCAACAGCAGCGTCCAGGCCAGAAGCCCAGCTCCCGCAGCGGGCATGCGCCGCTCTTTGGTCTCGAACCGCACCGATTCGGTTTGCGTCGGGCCATTCCCGGAAAAATCCGTGGCCGTGAAGGTGCATTTGTACGATGTGTTTGGGATCAGGTTGGTGAGCTTCAGGGTGTGCTCGACATGGAAGCTGGGGACTATCTTGCGCCAGCGGCGGCCAGCGCCTTCAAGCACCACCTCGACGGCGGATTCCTCGTCGAGCTGCCACGCGAGGTACACGTCGTTCCACTCATTCGGCGTCGCCGTGTATTTTCGGAATTTCGGCGGCTCGCGATCCTCCTGCTCCCCCGCGCTCGTGAACGTCTTGCTCGCTTCGGTGCTGTTCCCAGCGGCATCGGCGACGTCGATTCGCACGTGATAGGTCTCGCCGGGCGCCAGCCGGGTGAGCTGCACCAGGTGATTGGTCAAGAGGGCGGTTTCGGCGATGACGCGCGCGGCTTCCCCATCTCTCCACCACGATACCTCGACCATCGCGGGCTCGTCGGTAACAAAGCGCACAAGCGCGTCGCCTACGCGCCACGCGGTAACTGCGAGGCCGCTGATTGTGGGCCTTGCGGTGTCGGGAGGCGTGGGGGGGAGCACCTCGATGTCACCAATCCTCGCGGTATTCCCCGCCAGGTCGTGCAGCCAGATGTTCAGTGCCTGGCTACCGCTCGCCTTCACCCCGGTCAGGACAATCTGGCTGTCCAGGTGGAATCCGGAAGGGGTAAGCTCTCCTTCGAAGGACCCTGAATGCTCCGATTTGGCACCGCTTGAGCGAGTCGGCTGGTCGATTGCCGCCTCGGCCGGCTCCGTGGCTTCCCACGAGATGATCGCCACGTCCCCAGCTTGGTAGACCGCAGGCGCGACAGCGAGCTCTGGTGCCAGGAAATCGGGCTCGGCCGGGGTCCGCACGGGGACCTCTGCCGTGACGCTATTGAGGTTGAAGTCAGTGGCTTCGATGTGACAGGAGTAGGTGTAGCTCAACCGCAGGCCGGTGAGCCGCACGCGATGACGCACGCGATAGCGCCTATCCGTCAAGACGATCATGGGCTCGCCATGGGCGCTGCAAGTAACATGCGTCGTGGCCGGCTCGTCAGTCTTGAAGTAGAGCAAGCCGCCGGCGCCGGACACCATGAAATCGTCGGCGAGCGGCCCCTCGGTGAAGATCGGCGGTGTCCAGTCCGGGAGCATTAGCGTCGCGAAGGTATATTCGTCGCTGGCGGCTTCTTCACTGCTATCGGGCAGCGCCGAGGAGACGGAATAGGCGTATTCCTGGGCGTCATCGAGCCCATTAATGAGCATGCGGTGTTCCTGCACCGGAACCGTTGATTCTGCGTGCTCGCTGACAAACGTTGCCAGGGAGGTCAGCTCTACGCGGGACGTCGAGGGCTTGTCGGTGATCCAGGAGACAAGAACCGTGTCCTGAGACACGCCTTCGACCATGGGCCGGCCGATGATACGGAGACTGCCAGTGCTTGCATCGGTGGGGGCGGAAAAAGCAAAGGGGCCGGCGCTGGCGGCCGTATCGCTGATGTTTTTCAGCGTGAGCCAGTAGCGGTAGGTTGCCCCCGGAAGCAACTCGGTAATCTGCAGCGCATGGTCCAGCGCATACCGCTCGGAGGACAGCGCGCGCTCGTCCACGGTGCCGGTTGCACCATCTTGCGCCCTGACAATCATCTCGAAGCGAGCCGGCCTGTCGGTCTGAAACGTGATGATCGAGGTGCCCTGGCTGATCGCGGAAACCGCCGGCACCGCGAGCAGTCGCGGCGCGACACGATCGGGCTCCGCGGCTGTGGTCAGCGTGTGCAGCTCCGTGCACGCCTCGCCGAGGAACTGTGAAGCCACACAAACGCTGTAATCATACTGCACACCGGGAGAGAGCCCCGCAAGCAGCACCGCCTGGTTCGTCGCCAAGTCGGCGTCGGCGGTGACGAATGGGCTGGTGCCGTGTGGAGCAAAGAACACCGTGCCGGTGGTGGGAACATTGGTTTGCCAGAGAATGAGCGCGCGCGTATCCGCGACGGCAGCGTCTGGCCCCGCCAGGAACTTGATTCCGGCTCCGTGCGGTGGAGTCGTCGGGATCGATGTCGGAGATACCGCCGGTGTGGCGGTCTCGGAAGGCGCCACCGTCGCGGTCGATGTGGGGGATGCGGTCGCTTCGGGAGTCGGCGTCCAGGTCGGCGTGTAGGTTGCCGTAGGTGTCTCCGTGGGCGTCTCGGTCGAAGTTGGCGTTGCGGTCCAGGTCGCTGTGGGCGACGCGGTAGGCGTGAACGTCGCAGTTGGGGAGTGAGCTGCAGCCGGCGTGAGAGTGGCGGTGGACGTCGGGGTCGGGGTCGACGTGGCGGTCGACGTGGCGGAAGAAGTAGGAGTCGCCGTGGGGGTGGGCGTGAGCGCTACAATGGTGAGGCTCAGAGTGCCGGTAGCGTCGCCGCTCACACTCGTCGCCGAGACCTTGGCCGTTCCTGCCGCCATGCCGGCGCGGATGGCGAAGGCGATGGTGGACCCGAAGGTCGCGACCTGGACCCCTGGAATTTCGGGCTCCACGTCTGCCGTAAGCACCTCGCCAAGTGTCGTCGTGATCGTCACCAGCTCTCCGTCGAGCACATTCTGTCCGTTGGCGTCCACGATCGACTGGCTCTCGATGGCCGCTGACGAGACCGCGTCCGCTGTCATCTCGCGCACGTCGGCGAAGAGCCTAACGGAACCGCTCGGATGGCCAATGAAGTCGAGGTTGATTGAGCCGGCCGCGCCGCCCCGCGCGCTGGACGCAAGAACTGTGGCCCGCCCGGGTGCTGATGCGCGCACGGGGATTGACAACCGTCCCGCGGTCGACTGCACCTCCACGGCGGTTGTCTGAGGGTCGTCGTCCGGGGCGTCGATGTCGATGCTCGCCAGATCGCTGGTCACGCGAAAAATCTCACGGTCGTTGATGACGTTGCCAAATGCGTCCAGGATGGCGTTGCTGCTGACGTGGGCGACCGCGGCACCGTCTGCCGGCAGGCGCATGCGGTCGGATGACAGGACAAACGTTGTCGCCGGCGGTCCGGCAACCAGCTCGACCGCGGTAGTTCCTCCGGCGCGCGTGTCCGCGGACGTCGCCGATACCAGAACCGTGCCGGCCTTCGTCCCGCTGGTCAGCGTCACCGCGAAAACACCTGCGAGAGTCCGCCGCTGCACTCCCGTCACGCCAGCGTCCTCGTCCGCCCCAAGACCGATCGAGGGAGTGGTCGACACGGTGATTGCCGAGCCATCCGCAACAACATTGCCGAATTCGTCGCGCACCACATCGGAGGTAAGCGTGGCGCTGTCCCGTCCGTCGGCCACCATCTGCGCGGGGACATCGCCAAAGCCGATCGCGCCGTAGGGCCCGCGTGGCCGCAGCTCTAGCGTCACCAGCCCCGAAGCGGTGCCCGCCGCACTGCTCGCCGTGATCGTGGCCAGCCCGGCGCGCTCGCCGGCAAAGAAACCGAAGGAAATGACGCCACCTACCGTCGCCACCTGCGTTCCCTCCAGGAGAATCGCTTCGTCAGTGGCGTCCACTTGCCCATCGCCCGACTGAAGCGTGATCAGCTCGCCGTCCGCGACGACGTTCCCGTGGGCGTCCAGAATCGGCTCAGAAAGAAACGCCACCGCTTCAGCAGCAGCGACGTCCACGGCCGAGGTCGTGGAGAAAATCCTGATCGCGCCACTCGGCTCGAGGGGGCTGAGCGCGAGGGCGAGATCACCGGCAGCGTCTCCCGCAGCGCTCTTGACCGCGATCGTGGCCGTTCCCGCAACAATACCGGCGCGGAACATGAAGGACAGGGAGCCGTCGCGAGTGGCGATCTGGAGACCGGCAACCTCGAAGTCCGCGTCGACGCTTGTTATCGACCCCATGGTTGTGGTGACCGTGAAGAGCTCGCCATCCGCCACGTGGTTGCCGTGGACATCCGTAACCGCACCACTGGCGATAGCGACCGACGACTCTCCGTCCGCCGGCACGGAGGTGAGGGCAGGCACGAGCGAAACGGCTCCGCTAGGGCTGAGCGGCGCGACGATGACGGTGGTCACCGCTTCGGCGTCGCCGCGAACGCTCTGGGCGGTGATGGCCGTGGTTTGCGCAAGGACGCCGGCCCGGACGGCAAACTGGATCTTCCCTGCGCTGGAGGCTACCTGGGCACCAGCGAGTGACTGGTCAACATCACTGAAAATGGCAAGTGCCGAAGAGTCGCTGAAAACCGTGAAAAGCTCCCCATCGGCGATCAGGTTTCCGTGGCGATCCGCGATCGCGGAGCTCTTCACGGCGGCCTCGGAAGCTCCGTCGGCGGGAAGAACAGCGGGCTCCGGCGTGAGCTCAAAGTCACCGGTCGGCGCCATGGGGACAAGGGAAATCTCAACTGAGCCGCTAGCGCTGCCGCGGACACTCACGAGGGTCAGCTCTGCAGGGCCAGCGGTGGTGCCGGGATGGAATGAGAACGTAACCGCTCCCGAGCTCGTATAGACCTGGACGCCGGCAGTCGACGGGTCGGCATCGACGAGCTCGGGAATGCTGCAGTTCGATGCGGAAACGGTGAAAAGCTCGCCATCAGCTACAACGTTGCCGTGTTCGTCGCGAATGACGCTGCTCTGGACCGATGCGGAGAGCGAATCGTCCGCGGGCAGCGATGTGCTCGAGGGAGTGAGCGTGATCTCTCCAGCCGGCGCGAGCGGTTGCACCTGAATTTTCCCCGTGCCGAATGCGCTTCCCTCGACGCTGGCGGCGGTGACCGTCGCCTCCCCCGCCTGGGTGCCGGGAATGAAGGTGCAGGAGATGGTGCCACCGGAGGTTGCGACCTGAACCCCTGGGAGCATAGGGTCGAGATCCTCGGCGCCTGCAATCGCACCGAGCGTCGCCTCTACGGTGATGAGCTCGCCGTCGGCGACCTCATTGCCGTGCGGGTCGCGAACGACCGCGCTGGTAATGCGTGCCCCAGTCGCACCGTCGGCCGGAACAGCGCTCGGCGAAAAGGCGAGGCTGAGTGCTCCGGCGGGGTCAAGTGGCGCAATTGTGAAGTGCGCTCCGCTGGCATTGGCGGTGCCACTGACGGAAGTGGCGAAGACGTAGGCCGTGCCGGCGGTGGTCCCGGCCTGCAGGGTGAACGAAAAGACGCCTGCAGTCGTGCCGACCTGAATGCCGGAAACTTCCGGGTCGATGTCGTGGTCGGTCGAGATGACGCCAAGCGAGGTGCTTAGCGTAATGAGCTCGCCGTCTGCGACCACATTCCAGTACGGGTCATGCAGCGTGTCGCTGGTAATCACGCTGGTAAACTCGCCGTCGGCCTGCAGCGCTGCAGGCGAGGCGGTGAGGCGAATCCAACCTGCCGGCGCGAGCGGCTCCAGGGTGATCACGCCGCTTCCTGTAGCGGTTCCGTCGACGCTGATTGCCGCAACCGTGGCGCTGCCCGCCCTTGTCCCTGGAACGAAGGAGAACGAGACGGAACCGGAGACCGTGGCGACTTGCACGCCGGACCGCGTCTCGTCCATGTCCAGCTCGGTCGGGATGGACCCGAGCGTGGCCGAAACAGTGATCAGCTCGCCATCGGCGACCTTGTTTCCGTTGGCGTCGCGAATGACGGCGCTCGTGATCTGGGAGGTTGTCGCCCCATCGGCAGGAATGCTCGCTGGTGAGAAGTTGAGCACAATCGTGCCAGCGGGATCGAGCGGCGCGATGGTGAAGTGGTGGCCACTGGCATTGGCGGTGCCACTGACGGAAGTGGCGAAGACGTAGGCCGTGCCGGCGGTGGTCCCGGCCTGCAGGGTGAACGAAAAGACGCCTGCAGTCGTGCCGACCTGAATGCCGGCGATTTCCGGGTCGATGTCGTGGTCGGTCGAGATGACGCCAAGCGAGGTGCTTACCGTAATGAGCTCGCCGTCAGCAACGACGTTCCAGTACGAATCGTGGAGCGTATCGCTGGTGATCACGCTTGAGCAGACGCCATCGGCGCTGAGCGTGGCAGGTGTGGCGGTGAGGCGGATCCAGCCGGCAGGAGAAAGGGGCTCAACGGCGATCGTACAGGTTCCCGACGCGGTTCCTTCCACGCTGGCGGCGCTGATTTGGGCGCTCCCCTTCCGCGACCCGGAGACGAACGAGAAGGTGATGATACCGCCCGTCGTGGCGACCTGGACTCCCGAGCGGCCCGCGTCCCGGTCCTCAGAGGAGGGGATGGAGCCAAGCGTGGCGGAGACCGTGACGAGAGTGCCGTCGGCGACGATGGAGCCGCCAGAATCGCGGAGCTGACCGCTGGTGACCGTGATGGTGGACGTGCCACCTGCGGGCACGCTGGTGGCGGACGGGGCCAGGTCAATTGGCCCCGCGGGAGCGCCCGGGCCTTCCGAAAGATCCGCCGGGCTCTCTGCGGAGAGTCTGTGCGCGCTCGCGCCCGAAGTTGGCCACAGCGCCAGTGCGACCAGCAGCATGCAAACCACGTTGGCGATCCGAGAAACAGGGAAACCCTGGTACGCCGACTGGCTAAGAGCGCTGGGGAATGACGGTTTCATGGCTGCTATCTCCCGTTCGATTTCGTCTCGTGTACATCCTGGCGCTGCGGAGCTCGTAGCTTCGCGCCGACGCGGTGTTATGCAAGAGCCGCGCCAGCGATGAGGGCCGCTGGGCAATAGTCATCGACGTGGAGATTCAGGCCACTGGAGCGATTGTCTTCGCGCTACCGGGCGCGCGACCGAAAGGCTCGAAGGGGAGAGTCAGGGAAACTCGCCAACGTGCCTCAGGGATTCCGCTTTGCCCTGAGGATCAGAATCGAACCGGAGAGGGACCTGGAGCTGGCAGCAGGTGGCGGCGACGCCATAGGGCAGCGGCGCCTGAATCCTGTACCCTTCTGGGGAGAATCAACCTCGGCGCTCACGAGAGATGGTCCGCTCTTGCTCACTTGGAGCCGGCCAGTGCCATTGCCCGGGCCAGGCGCTCCAATCGCATCGGGACGGCGAGCAAACTCCTGTCATTTTTCGTGAGCGTCGAAGATCGGGTCGTGTCCTGTTCGAGGGGCCGGTCCGGTAGCTTTGCGCCGGCGAAAATAGGTGAAGTCCAGCCTGGGGGACGGAGTGAAACCGATAACTTGCGTCATGATCAATTCCGCTGTGTTGAGCGGCTGCTCGGCCAAGCCTTTGACCATGGCCGGGGTTCGTGCCAGATACGTTGCCTCCAGAAGGGTTTGGCGGAGGCCTCTGTGAAGGTGGGTGGAAGTTCCGGTGACATGGTTGCCGTGATCGATGTCCCCGCCATGTTTCTCTCCATGAGGTTCATACCAGCACGGGCCGCCTTTGCTCCGCCGGGTCCGAGAGTTACCAAGTTCCCCGACGTCATCCCTTCGTCAGCCGGTCCGAAACCCCGCCCAAACATGTCGCCGGCCTGAA
>JACPHN010000179.1 GCA_016188575.1 Candidatus Schekmanbacteria bacterium | reverse complement strand
GCCCCCAAAGGCGAGAGCTTGCAGTTCTCCCACGGCGAGTTGCCCGCTCGGGACACCTTTTGACAGGGATTTCGCGCCTCCGCCACGGCCTCAGGTCGCTCCACCAAGCGAATCTGCCGCTCGTTGCGCAACTCGTGGGTTCATCGCGCCCCAATGCCGGGCCGGGGATCATCGGGCCGAGAATGATCCGCCCAGATTACCGGCCGCGACGACCGGGCGCGATAAATCGCGCCCCTGCGTGGCGGCCTCAGGTGTAAAGCACATTCGGCCGAAGCCCAGGATGCCGGGTCGGATTACGAGGGATCGGTCAGATCAGGGCTGATGGAGTTCCTTGCGCCCCCGACGCCGGACTGCCGGGGGTGGCAAACGGCAAGCGTTGGACAGTTCTAGCGCCGCCAGGCGCGCGAGCATCTTGCGTGGACAGCGATCGGCGAGGCTCATATACATCTCGTCGAACAGATCCTGGGCCTTGATAAACAAGCCTCGGTAGAGCCGTACTCCGGGGCCTTGAGCAGGATGCCGGTGGCAAGACCGGTGTTGCCGGCGCCGGTCGGACCGACAAGGACGACGTTCTGAGCCCGTGGGATGAAGAGGTGGGGAGCTTCGTGATGCGCTTTCCGCACAGCTTGCAGTCGAATCCGCGGTGGATTCTGGGGCACCGTCCCGAATTGACAAAGGCGGAGTGCGCCGACTAGTCTGCCGTCATGTCCCCGCCATCGCCCGACGCGCGGGCCGCAGGAGCGGACAAGATGGCGGCGAGCTGGGGACCGGGGCCAACGGTGCGGGGCGATGACGCGCGGGCGTGGCCGTGGCAAGAGCGATGGTCTCGCCGGCATGTCCGGCCAGCAAAAGGACGATACCGCGCGTGCGGGAGTGACCTGCGAGATGATTGAGCGGATAGGAAAGTATCGGGTTCTCCGACTTCTCGGCGAAGGGGGCATGGGTCGCGTCTATCTGGCCGAGGATCCGCACATCGACCGGCGCGTCGCGGTAAAGATCATGACCTCCGACGTCGCTACCAGCCGCGAGCGGTTCCAGGCCGAGGCGCGAATCATCGGCGCATTGTCTCACCCGAACATCGTCGTCGTGCACGAATTCGGCTTCGAAGGCGAACGACCCTATCTCGTAATGGAGTATTTGCCGGGGGAAAATCTGCTTGCCTGGATGAAAACAGAGCATCGGTTGGGGGCGCACTCGCAGATCATGGCCGGGTTGTGCAAGGCAGTCAGCCATGCACATCGCCAGGGTGTGGTGCATCGGGACATCAAGCCGGGCAACGTCCAGGTGCTCCCCGATGGGGAAAGCAAGCTGATGGATTTCGGCATTGCCCGCGCCTTCGAGTCCAGGTTGACGGCGGAAGGGATCATCTTGGGCACGCCGATCTACATGGCCCCGGAAGTGCTACTGAATGCGGACTATTCGCCAAAGTCCGATATCTACGCGCTGGCACTGGTATTCTACGAGATGTTGACAGGGCGCAACCCTTTTCAGGCAAGCACCATTCAGGGCTGCCTGTACAAGGCAATGCACGAGAATCCTGTCGCCATTGGCGAATGCTGTACGGGGTTACCGGACGATTTCTCCAGCGCGCTGATGGCGTGCATCGAAAAATCGGCCGAAGCCCGCCCGAGTGACCTTGCGCCCCTTACGGCCACGATCGAGCTCTTGCGCCTTGCGGGTGACGCCGATTTTCTGCAAAGGCACCAGGAAGGGTCGCGCTCTACGACCCAGACCCTGACCACCACGCCGCCCGGGCAAACGGGCCGCGCGACTCCGATCGGGGGTCTGTCTGGAGCGCTCACGGCCGACCTGGAGGCGGCGGTTCCGCGCGCCTCGGCGGCCGAACGTGAGGCCGCGCCGGCGCCGCTGCCGGTGCTTGTCGCAAGTGCCGCAACGGCTTCGCGTGGGGAGACGAAACGCGGCAGAGGATGGCGATATGCGGGCGTTCTGGCGGGCGCGGCCCTGGCTGGGGCGGCGGCGTTTTTCACCTGGCTGCGCGCCGGCGAGATCGCGCCTCCGAACGAACGAAGCGCGGGGCCACCGGCGCTGGTGGCACGCGCGCCCGAGCAGCGACCCACGATGCTCCCCACGGCAACGACACTCGGCACGCCGCCCGAAGCCCCCACGCCCCTTGCCGCCGCTACCGGCCCGCCTTCGCGCAGGCAACCAGGACCACGAGCGCACGCCACGCGACCCGCAGCCACGCCGCGACTCTCCGCGACCTCCATGCCAAAGCAGTCCGGAGCCCCGGAGCCCACGCCATCTCCGAACTCGCCCCCCGCACGCCCAACCGCTTCTGCTTCCGCAGTTCCAGCGGACGTCCTCGCAGCACCGCATGATGAACCACCCCCGCGCGAGACATCCGCACCGGCGCCTGTCCTGGAAGAGCTCATACCGCGATTCGTACGTCGCGGCGAAGCAACGACGGTTGTCGTGCGCGGACGGAACTTTCACCGAAGTTTGCAGCCCATCATCCTCAGGGGCCCTGGCCACGCGAAAGACGTGCGCATCCTCTCGTTTCACTGTCCGCTCCCTCACCGCTGTGAAATCACGCTCATCGTCGACCACGACGCGCCGCTGGGCACGCGCACGCTCGCGCTGTCCGACGCGACCGGGCACACGAGCAACAAGAAGCTCTTGGAGATCGACCTATGAGTATGCACGGCTACCGCTCAGGCGCGGGCGCGATCCTGCTCTTCGCATGCTGTGTGTGTGCACCGGACGCGCGCGCCGCGCCGAAACCGCCCGAGCCGCCGGCGACAGAAGTCGAGTCGCTCGAACTTCAGGTCGCCGACCTCCAATCCCGGTTGGAAAGCGCCCGACAAGCGTTGCGAGCGGAGGCGCAGGCGGCAACGGACTCCGCGGCCCCTGCCGGCGCGGCTTCCGCGGCCGATGCTGAGAAGCTCGAAGCGGCGCTCGCCGAGGTTCAGTCGCGCCTGGAACGGCTGGAGGCCGCTGTGGCCGAGCAGGGCGATACTCTGGCCTCGCTACAGGAGTTGCAGCAGCAAGCGACGCACGTCGGCGTCTATGGCACGCTGCGCGGTGACGTCTACGAAGGCAGGAGCTCGGTCCTGGATGCCGAGTCTCTGGAGCTGATACTCAGCGGCGAACCACACGAGGGTCTCAGTTTCTTCGCCGAGATCGAGCTCGAAAGAGCCGCCGCAGTAGGTTCCGAGCGCGGCGGCGAGGTGGTGGTGGAGCAGGCGCATACGAGTCTGTCGCTGTCACGGCTCCTCAACCTGCGCGCCGGCGTTCTCCTGGTGCCGTTTGGAAACTACAATATCGATCACTATGCCCCGGTGCGGGACGTGATCTCGCGCCCGCTGGTGTCGCAAGTCGTCGCTCCCGGCGACTGGACGGACAACGGTGTGGAAATCTACGGCGAGCACTCCAGCGGTGCTGCCACGGTGCGGTGGGAAGCCTGCGTCATCGCGGGGCTGGACGCGCGGCTCGACGCCTATGGTACGCGCGACGCTCGGCAACCCTTCGGCGTCGACAACAACGGGGACAAGGCCATCGTAGGGCGCGTCTCCGTCGCTCGTCTCGGTTCCCTGGAGCTGGGCCTGAGCGGGTATTCGGGGAAGTACGACGACGCCGGCCAAGAGCGGCTCATCGGCTGGGCAGCGGATGGCCTCGCCAGGCTCGGACCGGTCAAGCTCACGGGCGAGGTCAACCGCCTCACCGCCGGCCGCGCCGCCGGGGGGAGCGCGATCTATGCAGGTTACAATCTGCGCGCGACGATGGAGGTCGGGCACCTGCTGGTGCCGGACGGAGTGTTCGGCGCCGCGTTTCCCGATGCTGAGATCGCGCTCGTCGTGCAGTACGGACGGGTTGACGTGCGCGGACCGCTCGACGGCGTGATCGTCGCAAGCGCTGAATCGAGCCTGACGCTCGGCATGACCTGCCGGCCCAGCCACGAGTGGGTCTTGAAGGTCAGCCGCGAGATCAACCGCGGGGAAGGCCTCGTCCTGACGCACGGCGGCAACGATGCCTGGCTGGGCTCCATTGGGTTCGTGTTCTAAGCCTTGACGCTCGGACTGGGCGGTGCTCGCGGCCGGCAGCCGACCCACCTCGTCTGAATCCCCCGCCCGTTCGCCGGCAAGCTGAGCGGAAAGCGCATCACGAAGACCCCCCACCCCACCTCGCCTCGCAAGCGGGGGAGGGACGGAGGGAAGCGCTGTCGCGTTGACATCGAACTGGCGGCGGATCCAGGCTCGATAGAAATAGTGCCATCGCGAAGGGCTCGTGCTATTCTGCTCGGGCGTGGCGCGTGGACGCGGGGTCCGCCGGTGGGCCCTCGGGCCGGCACGGTGGAGAGCCCCCCGACACTCGACCAGTGACCAGGATTCCCAGTCCGAGGGAGGTCGGCAACGTGTTCGACAAAGCGACGTTGAATGCCTTGCTCAAGTTCGGGGTCGAGCTTGGGGCGTCCGATATTCACTTCGAAGCGGGCTCACCGCCGTGCTATCGCGTCAAGGGTGAGCTCCACCGGGCCAAGTACAATACGCTCGACTCTGCCGCCACGATGGCCATTGCTCAGTCCATCCTGGCCGAGCAGAAGCTCGACGTCTCGCACAACTTCCGGGAGATCGACGCGAGCTACAGCATCGCCGGGGTCAGCCGCTTCCGGGCCTCGATCTTTCGGCAGCGCGGCAGCATCGGGTGCGTGCTGCGGGTCATTCCGTTTCAGATTCGGCCGTTTGATGAGCTGAATCTGCCGGAGGTGCTACAGCGCATCTCCGAGCTCCGGCGCGGATTGGTGCTCGTAACCGGCGCCACCGGTATGGGAAAATCGACGACCATCGCGGCGATGCTCAACCACATCAATCTGAACCGCGCCGCGCACATCATCACCATCGAAGACCCGATCGAATTTCTCTTCGAGAACAAGCGGTCGCTCATCATCCAGCGCGAGGTCGGCAGCGACACGGGCTCGTATCGGGACGCCATGCTCTCGTCCCTGCGCCAGGACCCTGACATTGTGATGCTGGGCGAAGTCCGCGATGATCAGACGGCAATGACCTGTCTAAAGGCGGCGGAAACCGGCCACCTGGTCATTACCGCGCTGCACACGCCGGATGCGACCTCAACCATCAAGCGGTTCATGGGATTCTTCGATCCGCGGGAATCCGAGTCACAGTTGAGCCGATTCGCCGATGCGCTCCAGGCGGTTATCTGCCAGCGATTAGTGCCGCGGTCCGATTCTTCGGGGGTAATCCCGGCCTTGGAGATCATGCGGGTCACCCACATTCTGCAGGAGTGCATACGCGACCGGGCGCGGCACGGGGAGATCGCGCAGCACATGGCGGAAGGCAAGGATCTGTATGGGATGCAGACTTTCGACCAGCATCTCATCGAGCTCGTGCGTCAGGGGAAAACGACGATCGAGATTGCAAAATTCAACGCGACCAGTCCCGCTGAGGTAGAGCGGGCGCTACTTCTGGAATAAGTAGCGATGTCGCATTGCCGCTCGCCGAACAACAAGGGACCGGCCTGGGGGTTGAGCTTTCGGGCCGGCTGGCGATGGGACCAATACGGATGCCGGCCTTCAGGCCGGGGTTCCGCGGCGATTCCGCCCTGAAGGGCGGGGTTTCGGACCGGCTGACGAAGGGATGACGCCTGAAAGCCTCTATTTGGGTTTGCTTCTCGCCGGAGCGCTCATTGCGTTCTACACGGAGTGGATGCGCCCGGACGTCACAGCGTTTCTCGTCATGATCGGTCTGATCGTGCCGTGGCAACCGACAGCCACGGGAGAGCTGAAGGCTGTGTTGTCTCTGGAGCGGGGGCTGTCCGGCTTCGGCAGCCCCGCGGTGATCATGGTCGCCTCCATGTTCGCGCTGTCGGGGGCGATGGTGCATACGGGTGCGGCGCAGCTCATCGGCGGCTCGATCTTGCGGGCCGGCGCGCGCTCCGAGTTGCGCTTGCAGCTTACGATTTTGGTTGTGGTCTCGCTTTTCAGCGGGTTCATCAACGACACCACGACGGTGCTGTTGTGGATGCCGCTGGTCCTGGCCGTCTGCCGCGATCACGGCTATGCGCCGTCGCGCCTGTTGCTCCTGCTCGCCTACGCATCACTGCTCGGGGGGCAGTGGACGCTGATCGGCACCCGGTCCAACATCGTCATCTCCGATTATCTGCGAGTGCGGAGTGGACAGGGGCTCGGTTTTTTCAGCTTCACCCCCACTGCCGCGTGCGTGCTGCTGGTGGCGGTCGCGTTTTTCGCCATTGCCGGGCGCAAGCTGTTGCCGCGGAGGGTGACGCGTGCCATACCGCTGTCGGAGCGCTACGAGGTCACGGAATATCTGACGGAGGTGCTGGCGACGCCGCAATCGGATCTGATCGGCGGAAACCTGGGAGAGCTCGGGCTGGAAGAGCGCTTCGGCGTCAAGGTGTTGCAGGTGATCCGCGGCGAGGAGCACCTGCCGCCGTCATCGTGGTTGCGGTTGTCGAGCGGCGACGTGCTGGTTGTGCAGGGCAGGGTGACGCAGATCACCGACCTGCTGGAGCGCTCGGCGCTGCGAATTATCAAGGAGCTCATGGTCGGAGAGCGGGCGCTGCGAAGCGTGGACCTGCGGATGGTGGAAGCGGTCGTGGCGCCGGGGTCGCCGTACGAAGCGCAAACGCTCGATGAGCTGAAATTTCCCGTCCGCCACCGCGGCCTGTCGGTGCTCGCCATCAACCGGCATGGCCGCCCGTTGACGGGGAGGCCGACGGCGCACCGAATGCGCGCGGGTGACTCGCTGTTGCTGATCGGCCACGCTTCGGAGCTCGATAGTCTGGGCGTCGAGCGTGGCCTGCTCTTGTTGGAGAGCCGGCCGTTCCCGCCGCTTGGCCGCGCCAAGGCGTATGTGGTCATCGCACTGATGCTTTTCATCGCGCTGGCATCGTCGTTGCGTCTGCTGCATCCGGCGCTGGCCATTCCCGTGGCGGCGCTCCTCGCAGTGCTTTTTCGGTGCGTGAGCATGAGACAGGTGTACGCGTCGATCGACCTGCAGGCACTGGTGGTGGTGGGGTCGCTGATACCGTTCGGCTATGCGCTCGAGGAAACGGGAACGGCCCACCTGCTCGGCGACCTCGTAGCGACCACGCTGGCGCCTTTCGGGCTGCACGCGGTGTTCGCGGCACTGCTCCTGGCGTCGGTGCTGCTAACGCAGGTGATTGAGAATACCGCGGTCGCAGTCATCCTGGCACCGCTCGCCCACGCTCTGGCGGTTTCCGCGGGTGGCAACCCGAAGGCGTTTTTGCTGGGCGTGGCCATCTGCATTTCGGCAGCGTTCACGACGCCGGTGGCACACGAATCGACGATCCTCGTCATGGTGCCCGGGCAGTATCGCTTTGCCGACTATCTGCGGCTAGGCGTGCCGTTGGCGGCCCTGACGTGGTTGGTCACGACCGTGACCGTACCGCTGTTTTTTCCCTTACGAGCCGGTTGACGCCGCGCGGCGGCGGCGCGGGGGGCGCATGTCGACCCCGAGCGTCTTCATACGGCTCGCGAATCCGGTTCGGGGCATGCCGACCTCTTCGGCGGCCCAGGCGATGACGCCGTCGTGTTTGCGCAGCGCAATTTCGAGGAGGCGGCGTTCGAGGTCGTCGAGGTGGTCGCGCTCGTCCTTGACTCGCGCGTAGGTCGCGCCGAGCTGCTTTTCGTCGACGTCGTCCGCGACCCGGGCGATTACCGCGGATACCGCGGGTCGGCCTGCAGGCGGCGCGACCATCCCGATATCCGCGGCCTCGGTGGCGAGCAGCTCCTGGCGATCGAACAGGTCGGGAGTCAGCGCCGTGGCGGCAGGGTCGCTTGCCAGGGCCTTGGCGATCGCCTTGGCGACGAGGTGCTGAAGCTGGCGAATGTTGCCGCTCCAAGGTAGGCCGGGCGAGGCGAGGAGCTCGCGCAGAGCGGCGGCGAGCTTCCACTTGCGTGCGCCGCCGAGCGCCTTGAGAAACTGCTCGGCGAGCACGGGAACGTCCTCGCGGCGTTCGCGGAGGCTAGGCAGGCGGATGACGGCGCCGGCGAGGCGGTAATAGACGTCGAGGCGGAAGTCGCCGCGCCGCACCGCGGCGGCCAGATCGCCGTTGGTGGCAGCAATGACGCGGATGTTGGCGCGTTTCGGAGCGGAGCCGCTCCACCCAAGCGGTTCGTAGGTGCCGTCCTGCAGCAGGTCGAGCAGCAGGGGCTGGACCGCGACGGGGAGATTGAGGATTTCGTCGAGAAACAGCGTGCCGCCATCGGCGCGCTCGACCTTGCCGACGCGATCGGCGACGGCGCCGGTGTAGGCACCTTTCACGTGGCCGAAGAGCTCCGAAATAACCGTGTTGCGATCATCGAAGCGGCCGAGGTTGGCGCGCACGAACGGCCGCGGCCGCTGGCTCGCGGCGGCGATGGCGCGGGCGATGAAGGTCTTTCCAGTCCCGGACTCGCCGAGCATGAGGACGGGGGTATCGGTGGCCACGACCGGCAACAGTTGCCGCCGCACTTCCGCCATGCTCGCGGGGCGCAGCAGGTCGGTCAGCTCGGGGGTGCCGCCGTCATCGTCGGCAGGCGGTCTGGACTCGAGCAGCGCTGCCAGGGTGAGATGCTCCTGGGCCTGCCGCCACCGCTCGTGGTGGTCGAGGACCAGCGAGAGCAACTCGATCGCCACGCGAAAGAACTCGATGTGGGCGGGCTGCACCAGTTTGTCGAGCGATCGGAAGTCGAGGTAGACGACGCCGCGGATGGCGCTGCGGTCGCGGTCGCCGGCGGGCCGAGCGGCACCGGCCGGTCCCCAGGAGACCGCGAGGAGCGGCCCGGCGAGAATTCCGGTGATGCCGAAGGTGTCGCCGCTGTCCGTGCCTTGGAGCGCAGAGGGGTCGCGCGCCACGACCTCGCCGGTTTCCATGACGCGGAGGATGGTCGTGCGGCTGATCTGCGCCTGTTCGTCGGGCTGCAGCCGGCGCTTGAGCTTGCGGGCATGGATTGGGTAGGGCGTGCCGTCGCTGGCGCGCGCGAGAATGATTCCGCGGTCGGCCGCGAAAAGCTCGATGAGCGCGTCGAGAGAGTCGGTGAGCACGGTGTCGAGGTCGCCGGTGCGCGAGACGTTGCCGATGAAGCCGCGCAGTGCGCCCAACACGGAAGATACGTCGGGGTCGAGTTGTTCGGTGAGGCCAGCCATGGCGACTCCAGATGCAGGTGAACGGCGGGTTGGGTCATCAACGCAGTATAGCGTGGCAGTCGATTGGTGGCACGGTGGCGCCGTGAGGCGTCGGCAGGGCGGTAGATTGAGGATCATTCCGCACGTTGCGGTACAGCCCGCATTCTGCTATTATGCCGGCGCCAAGGAAAGTTGGTCCCCGCCGGGCGGCGGCCTCGGTCGAAAACCCCAGCGAGTCGGCGCAACCATGGACGCCGCCCTGATGCCGCCCTGACGCCGGCGCGGGCGCCAGAGCGCAGCCACGTGTCGCCAGGAGAAGGTAGAATGAAACGGATTGCGGTGCTTTCAGCGTTACTTGTCGCGGCGGCGAGCGCCGCTCACGCCGGATCTCTTCACGGTGTCGTCGAAGCGGAAGGCATGGCGTCAGCTTTGCCCGATGCCCGGGTAATCGTCCAGGGCACCACGCTCACGGCTACCACGGATATCGACGGAGCCTATCGCATCGACAACATCCCGGACGGGGAGTACAGGGTAAAGTTCTCCGCCGAAGGATTCTCCACGATCATCGCCGACGTCGCCGTCGCGGGCGACGCGGAACAGAAGGTTGCGCTCATCCCCACCTCGGTGCTCAGCGAAGAAGTCATCGTCACCGTGAACCGCGCCCAAGTGCGCGAGTCGCCCGTTGCCTTCACCAACGTCACCAGGGACGACATCCGCGGCAAGTACACGACTCAGGACACGCCCGACCTCGTCAAGGCGGTACCCGGCGTGTTTACCCGCACCAGCGGCCTGGGCGAATCGGATCTGATGGTCCGCGGGCTCGACTCCGAGCACGTTCAGGTGCTCATCAACAATGTCCCCGTCAACGATCCCGAGTCGCAAGTCGTCTATTGGTCCAACTGGACAGGCCTCTCCGGAAACGCCGCCGACATTCAGGTACAGCGCGGTGTCGGCTCATCGCTGTACGGATCCGGGGCGTTCGGGGGCTCGGTAAACATCGAAACCGACAACTTTTCCGCACAGCCGCGCATCGGCGTCAATACCACCTACGGCTCTATGCGTTCGGGCACCGGAAACTACATCGGCGCTATCGACTACAGCACCGGCTTTTTCGCGAGCAGCCAGCTAAATCTTTATCTCCGGTACGAGCGCAAGGCCGGCGATTCATATATCGAAGGAACGAAATATGACGGACACAGTTTCTACGTGGGCTTCCTGGCTGCGGCAAGCGAGAAGCACTCTCTGACGCTCAACCTGCACGGCGCGCCGCAGCAGCACAATCAGGCAGCCAATGTCCAGGACCCCGAGCTCCTGGAGAAGTTTGGGCGCACCTGGAATCGCCGAAACCATCCCTACCAGGAGAACTACTTCTTCAAGCCAGTCTTTGAGATTCACCACGACTGGACTGTCAGCACCAGCTCCTTCCTGAATACGACGGTATTCGCGACCTCCGGCGAGGGCGGTGGCATGTTCTTGAGAAACGACAAGGTCAACGACACGACCGGCGCAATCGAGAGCATTCACAGCGGCACGTTCGCAGCAAACCGGAACTACACGACAAACAGCATTTTTAATAACTCGTGGAAGAACGACTCCGTAAACAACCACAAGCAATTCGGCTTCAACACTTCCTACAAGAATGTGGTAAACCGCTACTTCACCGTCGTCGCCGGCGGCGAGGTCCGCGACTGGGAGGCTCGCCACTACTCCGACTCCTTCAACTTCGAGTTCGGTGACGAGGGACCTGGCAAGCCGGCGACGGTGGTTCCCGAGGTCGAGCGCCGCTACGACTACGATGGCGATGTCCTGTTTGGCTCACTTTACCTGCGGGCGCAACTGTCTCCCATTCCGGACAAGCTGACGATCATGCTCGACGGCCAGGAATCGTACAACAAGCAGACGGTCACGGAACGCGCGATTCGCCAGTACGACTTCTTCAATCGCAAGTGGACGGACATTTGGGCGCGCTCCACCAAGGACCTGATCGAGAACTGGGATGCGAGCAGCGGCACCGCGACCGCGACCGTGCGCCCCAACCCCGCTGCCGACGACAGCTTGTATGAGCGCGATTTCACCTTCTTCCAGCCAAAATTCGGCGTGAACTACAATGTCACGGACAGTGTGAACGTGTTCACGAACTACTCCATCGCGAAGAAGGAGCCGAAAGTCGGCGACTGGTACTTCCGCTCGGGCGTCCCCGCGAGCGAGGACGAGCAGAACATCCAGGCCGAGACGCTCCAAGACTTCGAGATCGGCGCCGGTTACCGCAGCCAGAGTCACGGCGTGACGGTAAACGTGTATGAGATGCGCTTCGAGGACAAGATAACGGGAATAACGGACAGCAACAACAACCGGAAGACCCTGAACGTGGGCAACGCGAAGCTTCGCGGCGCGGAGCTCAGCTACCGGTACGCGATAACCCGCCACTTCGGGCTGCTCACGTCGCTGGCGTATTCCCAAAACAAGTGGGATTCCGTCAACGGCGACGTTTCCAAGATCTTCGGCCTGCCGGCAGCAGACGTTATTGGCAAGCACGTGCCGGGGGCTCCGGAGCGGCAGGCGTATCTGGAGCTGTCGTATCATTCCGACACGTGGAACGGATACCTCGCCGATAACTACTGGGACAAGTACTACGTGCTCTACGACAACAGCACGGTGGCAGGGTTGCGAGAGGACGGCACGCTGCCTTCGTTCAACGAGGTGAACATGGGATTCGGCTACAACTTCGCGGTAAGCAAGGGCAGGACGCTGAGCTTCATGCTGCGCGCGAACAATCTGCTTGGCCGCAAGCAGTACGTCGACGCCAGCTACGCCACGGACTTCGGCCGCGATGGAAAAGCCCATCTCGGAGTGACGCAATCCGCGGAGCGGACGTACTACTTGACGGCGGGATTTAGCTTCTAGGAAGAGCGATTCATCGTAGCCGCCCCGCCACCCCGACCCTTCCCCCCGCAAGCGGGGGGAAGGGGCGAACATCTACCCGAGTGGCGGAGAGAGCGATGGAGGGGCCCCGTCAACGGTTTGGCACGTCCAGACCCACGAGCACGCGGGCGCGGACGGCCAGCGGTAGCGCCGAGATCAGCTCACCTTGGTAGAGATCTCGGCACGACTTGGCCTCGAAGGCGCGCACGGCCAGGCGAAGGCGCTCGACGGCCCGAGTCGCGGCGCGATCGCGAGGTTGGGCGGTGCGTCCGAGAATGCGCTCCGCGATCTCCAGGTGCCCGGCACCGGACAGCTCTTGCGCCATGGCGATGTGGCCCCACTGGCAGTGGCAGCCGGCGAGTCCGAGCGCATCGTCGAGATGCTCATACAGGCGCGCGGCCGCGTGGATGAGGGCATCGGCCTCGGCGAGAGCGCCTGCAAAACGGCGCTCCAGTTGGGCGCGATCGACCATCGTCGCCGCCGCCAGCGCGCTTTCGCCGATCAGCAGGGCGTCGTCCTGCGTGGATTCCAGCGCCCTGCGAGCCTCCGCGATGCGCCCTTGTGGAGAGAGCACCTCGGTGGCGAGCTCGCGGGTGACAGCGATGCTCTCCGCGCTGGCAGCGCGCACGAGCGAGAGGTAGGCCGTGTAGTATTGTTCGGCCTCGGTCGGCGCATGCGCCCGATTCGCCCGCCGCGCCGCCTGGAGATAGTGGGTCTGAGCCCGTGGCAAGATCCCCGCCAGCTCCCAGTGTCGAGCCAGTTTTGCCGGCGGCATCGAGGTGCCACTCGCGCTCAGGATCTCCATGCCCTCGGCGACCTCCCGGTGCAGCTTTCGGCGTGATTCCGGCGCCAACCTGCGGTAGGCGACCTCGCGCAACTGATCGTGGACAAAGCGGAGGATGCCGGGCTCGTGCTCCTCCAGAACCTGGCGGCGCAGCAGCTCCTCCACGCCTTCTACCAGGTCGCGCCCATGCAGCTTGGATACCATTTGGATGAGCACCAGCCCGGCTTCCTGCGCGATGACTGCGACCGCATCGAGCATTCGGGAGGCGGCGGTGCCGAGCATGGAGAGGCGCCGTGACACCAGGTCGTGCAGCGATTTGGGAAGCGGCAGCGCTTCGTAGTCGGCGGTGCTGGCGGGCCGGCCTCCGGGTTCGGCGACGTGCCACTTGCCGGCGTCGTCTCGCCACAGCAAACCTTCAGAAAGCGCTGCCCGGAGGTATTCCGCGACAAAGCACGGATTGCCCTCCGATTGCTGGGTGAGGTAGCGACTGAGCGCCGCGGGCGGATCCGCCAGCGCGAGCATGTCGGCGACGATGGCCGCGACGGCCCGCTCGGAAAGACGTTCGAGCACCAGATGCGTCACGCCCGGCGCCACCACGACGCTTTCTAGCGCCACCGGCATCTCCTCGCTGCGGCACGTGCCGATGAGCAGCAACGGGACCTGCGCGAGCGGCGGGTGCTCAGCCAGAAATGCGAGCCAGCCCAAGGTCAGGTTGTCCGCCCACTGCAGATCGTCGAGCAGCAGGAGGATGGGATCGTCATTGGCAAGGGCGAGCAAGGTGTCGGTCAGATAGGCGAACAGCCGCAGGCGAGCCTCCCCCGTGGGGATCTCCTCGCTCGTGTCAGGCAGCGACTCCAACGCGGCCTCGTAGATGCCCAGCACCCGACCACGCTCGCCGAGAAAGTTCGCGGACTGCGCAACGCCGCGGTCCCGATACTGGCCGGCGATGATGTCGAGGGGCTTCTTGAGGCCTTCGAGCGGCTCGCGGGCGCCCTCGAAGCAGGTCCCCGTGACCGTCAAGATCTCGAGAGCCTCCGCTTCGCGGCCGATCTCGACGGCGAGTCGGGTCTTTCCCACCCCGGTTTCGCCACTGATGATGGCGAGCGCACCCTGATCCAGGGCGAGGCCCCACACCAGCTCGAGGAGCCGCTGAATCTCGTCATCCCGCCCCTCGACGCTCGGGCGGTAGAGATAGGGTTGGGCGCGCGGCCAACTCTCATCCACGGAATCCCTCACGCCCAGGCGGCCGAGAGTGGCCTCGACATCGGCAGCGTAACCGATCCGCCGCCGCGGCTCTTTTTCGAGCAACCGCATCACCAGCTCCTCCAGCTCCGGGAGCAGGACAACGCCGCGGTCGCGTGGCGCCACCGGCGGCACCGTGACGTGGGCCTGGAAGACCTCCTGGGCGGTCCGCGCAATGAACGGGGGCGAGCCCACGAACATCTCGTACATCATGCAGCCCAGCGAGTAGAGGTCGGCACGCGCGTCGACGAGCTCGCCCTTGATCTGCTCCGGGGCCACATACAGCGGCGTTCCCGCGTAACGGCCGTCGATTGTCAGAGTTTCCCGGCTCAGTTCGCGTGCAAACTCCGCCATCAAACCAAAGTCCATCAGCACGGGCGTTCCATCTGCGCGCACGACGACGTTTTCGGGTTTCAGATCGCGGTGCACGATGCCCTCGCCGTGAAGGTAGGACAGCGACCGGCAGAGGCGGCGGAGCACCACCAGGCACGAAGGCAAGTCCGGTGAATCGGCGACCGGCGCCTCGGGAGATCGCTCGGCGGGGCAGCGCAGCCCAAGGCGGGCGCCGTCGTCCGAGAGGTCTTCACCGGTAGGGCGCAAGGCCTGGGTCCACCAGTGGTCGCCGGACGTCGCGGGTACCGTCGCGAAGGCGGAGCCCAGGAGCGGGCCCGTCGCTACAGAAGAGAGGACTCGGCGCACCTGCATCAGGTATTTCCGCAGGGTCACACCCTGGACGAAATCCATCGCGTACCATGGGACGTCGTCGTGAAAGCCACTGGCGACGATTCTGACGATTCCCGGGTGAGAGATCCGCGCGAGCGCATGGATCTCGCGGGCGATTCCCTGCAGAAAGCGGTGATGGCTGATGCGCACGGTCTTGACGGCAACCGGTTCGGCCGTGTCGCGGTGGCGCGCCCGGTAGACCACGCCCATGCCGCCATGGCCGAGAATCTCGCACAACTCGTACGGCCCAAGAAAGCGCGCTCGCGCTTCGGGCGCGTCGCTTGTCGCCGGGGACTCGGCAGCAGGGCGCGTGGCGACGTCGCGCATGAGGCTCATGTAGGCGGCGTTGGACCGGCTCGCGGCGTCGGGCGAGCTGGCGGCAAGCGGCTCGGCCATGGCAGCATGCAGCGGCGACGTCTCCACGGACATTCCGTCTGTCGGCATTGCGGTGTGGCATTCCTCCCCGTGGGGCGGCGCTTGCAGGCGATCGCGCCCTGCCTGCAGCGTCGTGCGACGGGCCACAGGGCTGAAAGACCGGAGGCTGCCGCCCGTCCGTAGATCCTGACTCCTGTCATTGTAGCGTCTGCTGCCGGCGATGCAAACCGCGCGCGCCGGCCTCAACGCCCGACAGGCAGACAGCCGCACTCTTGGAAGTTGCACAGCCGCTGGCTACAGTGAGAGTCACGATCGCGACCGCCCGCCTCGCCCACGCCTCGGCGCACCGGCGCCGGCGGCCAGCGTCCTAACCTGACTATACCGGGCCGCAACATCATGCATCACATCAGAAACTTCGGCATCATCGCGCACGTCGATCACGGAAAATCCACTCTTGCCGATCGCCTGATCCAGGCGTGTGGCGCGATCCAGGAGCGCGAGATGCGCGACCAGATCCTCGACTCCATGGATATCGAACGCGAGCGCGGGATCACGATCAAGTCGAACTCGATCACCCTCGCGTACACTTCCCGGGCCGGGCGGCAATACGAGCTCAACCTGATCGATACTCCGGGTCACGTGGATTTCTCGCACGAGGTGCGTCGCTCACTGCTCGCATGCGACGGCGCACTGCTGGTCGTGGACGCCACCCAAGGCGTCGAGGCGCAGACCGTTGCCAACCTCTATCTGGCCATGGAATATGACCTCACGCTACTTCCCGTAATCAACAAGATCGACCTCGCCTCCGCAGACGTGGAACGGGTCCGGGAAGAAATCGACGCCGATCTTGGGCTGGATCCATTTGGCGCGGTGGCGATCTCCGCAAAGAACGGCACGAATATCGACGAGGTGCTCGAGGCGATCGTCAATCGCCTGCCGCCGCCCCGGGGCGATCTGCAGGCTCCCCTCAAGGCGCTCGTATTCGATGCTTACTACGACCGGTTCCGCGGTGTGATCGTGCTTTGTCGAGTGATGGACGGCGCGATCCGCCCGGGTGACGCCATCCGCTTCATGCACGGCGGACAGGAGTTTCAAGTGCTCGAGGTCGGTCAAAACAAGCTCGAGCGGTGCAAGACTACATCGTTGAGCGCCGGAGAGGTTGGGTACGTGATCGCCGGTATCAAGACCATCCGCGAGATCGCCGTCGGCGACACGATTACAAACCCTATGGCGCCGACAGCGGAACCCGTTCCGGGCTACAAGGCCGCCAAGCCCGTGGTGTTTTCCTCCATCTACCCGATGGAGGCGGCGGACTACCCGGAGCTCACCGCGGCGATGGAAAAGCTCGCGCTGAGTGACGCCGCCCTCGTGTACCAGAAGGACTCCTCCGTGGCGCTGGGTTTCGGCTTTCGCTGCGGTTTTCTCGGTCTGCTGCATCTGGACGTCTTCCAGGAGCGGCTGGAACGTGAGTTCGACATGTCCCTGGTGCTATCGGCGCCGTCCGTCCTGTATCGCGTCACCTTGTCGGACGGCACGTTGGCAGAGATCGACAACCCGACCTTGTGGCCGGACCCGGGACGGATCGAAAAGGTCGAGGAGCCCTTCATCAAGGCCGCCATCCTCACTCCGGAGAAGTTCATGGGGCCGGTCATGGAGCTGTGCCGCGAATACCGCGCCGCGGAGCTGAGCATGAGCTACCTGGCCGTCGGCCGCATCGAGGTCACAAGTGTCATGCCGCTCAGCGACGTGCTCTTCGATTTCAACGACCGGCTCAAGACGGTCACCCGCGGCTACGGCTCCTTCGACTATGAGTTTCTCGAGTATCGGCCGGGCAAGATCGTCAAGGTGGACATTCTCATCAACAAGGAGAAGATCGACGCGCTCGCCTACCTTGTCCACGAAGACAAAGCCCGTCCCCGGGCGCTGCACTACTGTGAGCAACTTGCCGAAGCGATTCCGCGGCACCAGTTCAAGATTCCCATCCAGGGCGCCATCGGCTCCACGATCATTGCCCGCAGCACGATCAACCCCTTCCGCAAGGATGTCACGGCCAAGCTGTACGGAGGTGACATCACGCGCAAGCGCAAGCTGCTCGAGAAGCAAAAGGAGGGAAAGAAGCGCATGAAGCTGTATGGCAGCGTGCAGGTCCCGCAGGAGGCGTTTGTGGCGGTGCTGCGCGCGGAGAAGGACGAGTGAGGGCGGCGCCTACGGCTCGAGCGGCGGCGTGAGCTCGGCTCCCGGCCGCATCACGATCTCATAGGTCCGCGAGTCGATGAAGATTCTGAGCAGCTCGGTGTCGATCTGTCCGATCTTGGCTTCACGGGCGAGGATGTCGAGCGCGAATTCCCACGGGACGGCGCGCTTGTAGGGCCGATCGGAGGCCGTGAGCGCGTCGAAGATGTCGCAGATGGTCATGATTCGGGTCGGCACGGCGATCTGCTCGCTCTTCAGACCGTGGGGGTAACCTGACCCGTCGAGCTTCTCATGGTGCCCCCTGGCGATGCTCGGAACCTGCCGCAAGTCGGGGCTCCACGGGATCTTTCGCAAAAACCGATAGGTGTGGGTGACGTGCGATTCGATTTCCAGGCGCTCTTTGGGGGTCAAGCTGCCTTTTGGGATAGCCAGCGCGACGAGCTCCGGCTCGCTGAGCAGCGGCCGGCGCATCTCGTCGAAATCTTCAACGAGGACCATTCTGAGCTCGTGTAAGCGTTCGGCGACGTCTTGCTCCAGGACGGTCGGCTCGTTGGCGTCGAGAATGAGGCCGAGGAACTGGTCGAGCCGCTCACTTTCCTGGTGCAAGTGCTTTTCGAGGGCGTGCACCGACTCGGCCGCGCCCTCAGGGCCGAAGCGCTCCAGGGCGTCGGCCCGCCGCCGGAGAAACTCCGCCTCGAGCCCGCGCCGGGCGAAGCGGATGCGGTTGACCAGGCGCTCCTTCTCGACCGGGTAGAGCTTCTTGGCCTTTACCAGCACCTGCTCGCGGACTCCGACCTTGCCGAAGTCGTGCAGCAGACTGGCGTATCGCATCACTTTGAAGTCCTGGCGCGTGAACGACACGTCGTGGTAGGGGCCGACGTCGCAACGGCCGACATTCTCCATGAGCTCCAGGCTGAGGTTGGCGACCCGATGCGAATGTCCGCTCGTGGTCGGGTCGCGGCTTTCGATCGCGAGCACGGATGCCTGGACAAAGCCGTCGAAGAGTCGTTGGATGTCGAGGTAGAGGATGGCGTTTTCGAGGCTGATGCCAGCCTGCGAGGCCAGTGACGTCACCATTTCGATGTCGTGCTTCGCGAAAGGGACGACCTGGGTCGCGAAGTCGTTGGAGCTCAGGAGCTTGCAGTTGAGGTCCCGCTTACGATTGATGAGCTGAATGACGCCGATGACGGTATCCTGCTTGTTGATCATTGGCACCGTCAGCATCGAACGCGTCTTGTAGCCGAGCTCCTTGTCGATATTCGTGTTGAACGAATACGGAACATCGTCCGGCATGTTGTAGCAGTCGGCGATGTTTAAAGGCACACCGCGAAGAGCGACATAACCGGCCACGCTCTTTTCGTTGATGGGAATGGTGAATTCGTTGGAGTCTACCTGGATCGAGAAATTCTGCAGATACTTGAACCGCAGGACTTTCTCCATCGCGGGCTCCCCGGGATCGAGCTCGGGAGCGGCCGGGGAGCGCCCGCGGCCCGTGGCAGGTTGCGGAACGCCGGCACCGCTTTCAACGTGCCGTTCTTCCACGATGTAGATCGTGCCCGCATCGGCGCCGGTAATGAACCGGCTGCGCTCGAGGATCATCGTCAGCAGCTTCTCGAGGTCGTGCTCGGAAGAAAGCGTATTCGAGATTTCCATGAGCTGCGAGCGCTCGTATTCCGCGACGAGAACCTGGCGCGCCTTTTCGCGCAGATCGGCGCGCTGGTCGATAGACGCGAAGGCATTCCGCAGGGAGAATTCCAGCAGGATCGGTTCAACGGGCGCGATGAGAAGGTCGAAGAGGCGGCGGTTGAGCGTGGCCGCGTTCAGGACGCGCGGATGCGCCACGGCGATGAGGCGTTGATCGGTGCGCACCACCCAGTTGCGCACGGATGAGCCGACGGTGCCATCTGCGGGCAACGCGACGATCCAGCAACTGCCTACGCCCGCCGTTCTTCTGGACACCTCGATGGCATCGACGAAGGCACGCTCGATGCGATAAGCGGACGCGAGCGGGCCGCGGAGGTGGTCGAGCACTGATCCCAGGAAGTCGTCCAGCAAGGCGTCCATCGCCGTTTCGGACGGCGCGACGCCGGTCCCAAGGCCAAGCTGACCGGAGTTAGTCGCCGGGTCGATGCCGGAAGCTCCCATTGCCTTCTTTCGCCGCCGTGTCTATGCTAATCGTGGAGGGATCGATGATCTGGTATCTGTTCGCCGAAGAAAAAACGGGCCTGCTCCTGCTCCAAATCACGGGCGCTATCGTCCTATACATGCTCTGGAGGTACGACCGCAAGTCCGGCCGGCCGAAGGACGAGCCGCTCATTCCCCTGAAGCCCCACGAGGTCATGTTTCTCGCCTTGCTGGCCGTGCTCTCCCTGGTAATGATTGGCTGACGCCTGGCAAGGACGCTCGTGATCGCGGAAGAGAGCTCGGCGTTTCCCGTTTCCCGCGTGCTTGTGGGAAGTGCGCGGGCAGCGGTGGCGACGTGCCGGCAAGTCGTCGCGGAACATGGGTGGCGGCTCGCCCTCGTGGGGGGGGCGGTGCGCGACTTGTTGGTGGGCAAGCCGCCCGATGACGTCGATCTGGTGGTGCTGGCGCCGGCTGGCGGAGGCGCGGACGGGGAGAGCACCGTGGCCGACTACTTGCGCTCGGGCGCCGTTTCACCGCGCGACTGCCAGCGGGTTGCCAAACTGGTCGCGCGGCAGTTGCGCAAGCCGCTGGTCGAGCTGGACGGGCTGCGCGGCACCTATCGCATCGTCCTGGCGGCAGCACCGGAAAACGCTCTGAAGCAATGCACGCGCCGGGTCGTCGCCACGCAGTCACTCGATATTTGTGCGCTGCAGGCGGCGAATCTCCAGGCGGACCTCGAGCTGCGCGATTTTACCATGAATGCCATGGCGATGGTGCTGCTCGACGACGACACGGGGACGCTGGTCGACCCCCTGGACGGCACCAAGGACCTGCGCGACCGGGTCGTCCGCACGTCGTCGCGGGAGCGGTTCGAGAGCGACCCGCTGCGCCTCTTGCGGGCGTTTCGCTTCGCAGCTCAGCTCTCGGCGAGCATCGCCGACGAAACGCTGCAGTATGTCGCGCCGCTGAGCCATCGTATCGCGGAACCCGCGGGCGAGCGCGTGCGGGAGGAGCTCTGGAAGCTGTTGAGCCGGCCCTGCGCCGCCCTCCTCGGGGTCATGGAGCGCTGCGGCTTGCTGGCCGCGCTGGTGGGCGCGGCGCGCCTGGACCCGCGCGGGGTGGCCCGCGTGGCCGCCGTGGAGGAGGAGGCGGCAGCGACGGTGGCGCGGCGGAGATGGCTGCGCCAGCGCCTGCAATGCGAGGTGGCGCACCACCTGCAGCGCCTGACGGTGGCGAAAGTGTGCGCGCTGGTGTGGTCTACTCCGGAAAGCGAGGTAACGGCGCTGGCAATGGGTCGGCTGAAATCTTCCAATCGCACCGTAAATGCGCTGTTGGAATGCCGGGCCGCTGCGCTCCGCGCGCTGTCGGCGACGTGCCCCGGACACTCAGGGGACGGCGGACCGGGCGACGATGAGCTCATCTGGGGTAGCTACTACTTCGACTTCCCAACGATGGGCGTCGAAGGGTTGCTACTGGCGTGCGCCGAACGGCCCGAGCAGGCGACGCCCCTGCGCGCGGCCATGGATCTGTTTCACGCGGTCATGGAAGCACGGCTGGCGGCACCCCCGCTGGTTACCGGGCGGGATCTCGCGAAGCTGGGGCTGCGGCCGGGGCCGCGGATGGGCGAAGTGATGCGCGATCTGCGCCTCGGCTTCATGCAGGGGCGCGTCCGCAACGTCGAGGAGGCGACCGCGCGCGCACGCCTCTGCCTCTCCCGCAAGGGCTCGTAGCGCCGGCGCAGGCGGGCGTCAGGAGTCTGTCGCGAGCGCTTTGCCGGCCACCGGCCTTCAGGCCGGTGACCTGTTTGGGCGGGGCTTCGGACCGGCTGACGAGTAGATGACGTCAATATGGCCATGCCGGCGCGATGCCTCCCGGCGTGGTCCCGGTTTTCGCCGGGAGGGATCACGCTGGGAGGCATCCACAGGACCCCGGCCCTTACCGGGGTGACGGGGTGATGTGCATCACGCGTCGCGTGCGGGGGGATGGGAATTGTGCGGTGCGGCTGAGCGAGGGCGCTGCGTGCGCGACCTCATCGCTAGTCGTCGTTGACGTCGAGGTTGAGGACGACGGGCTCGCCGAAATCCTCGGCCTTGCCTTCACCCGTGTGATAGACGGCCTGGGCGCGCAACTTCAGGACCACCTCACCGGTCTGGGTGGACACCGGCTCGTAGCG
>JACPHN010000172.1 GCA_016188575.1 Candidatus Schekmanbacteria bacterium | reverse complement strand
TCAGTTGAAATTTCGGATTCGCACCCTGGTCGACTTCTGGCCGGCACAGATGGCCTGATTTTCGCCAGCGGCGAAGCCTTGAGCAGGAACTCCCCGTGCTCTTTCCAGAAGGTCAGGAAGTCACCTATGAGCGTCTCAAAGCGCAGAGTGCCATCGGTTGCGATGTAGGGGGCACGGGGGATGGGCAAGGTTTGCTCGAGGACCCAGGCCAGGGCACGGGGAATTACCTCTCGGTAGATCGGATTGGCGATCTCGAGCCCCGCTGGACCCGATCGGACGAGGCCGAGGTCCTGGCAGTAGGCGACGTCGTCACTGTAGACGTCCCGGGGCAGGAGCTCGCCCACGAGGATCGGCTACACGATCCTCCGTACGCGCTCCTCCCGGAGTCGCTCGACGAGGGAATCAAGGTGCGTGTCTCGGCGCTCGATCAGAACCTCCCGGGCGGCCTCGACGTGCTCGGGCAGGATCGCCACAGTACGGTCCGGCACCTGCTTGTCGACAAGCTCGGCGGCGAGAGCATTGACGAGCCAGGGCTGGCCCCTCGTGAGCTCGAAGACCCGCGCCATGGCCTCCTCGGTGAAGCGTTGCCCGGTCTGGGCGGTATGCTGGCCGAGAAGCTCGGCAACTTCCGTCGCGGTGAAGTCGGCGATCGTCAACGATCGCACCTTGACGTTGAACGGAGAGGAGGTGCCGAGGCTGTCCCGATCCGTTCGCACCCGCACCTTGTAGTCTCGTACGTCGCGGAGGCCGATCAGCGCCACCGACTGCGGAAACATCGAGGGCCGGTCCTGATACCCGTCGCGCAACTGGCGGAGCACGGAGATGAGCGTCTCATTCTGCAGTGCGTCGATCTCGTCAAGGAAGAGCACGACCGGGTGAGGACATTGCTGTGCCCATGAGCTCAGGTGCCGGTTGAGTCGGCTCCCCGGATGGACCCCGGTGGACTCATCGAGCCCGGGGGGCCGCAGGTCCGGCGGAAGGAGCTGTGCGCGCCGATCGATAGAGCTCACGATGGCGTCGACTCCCCACTGGATGTCACCGCCTGCCGGCTGTGCTGCTTCGCAGCTTGCCAGCAGCGCCGCGTAGCGTCCCTCGGCGGTGAGGGTCGCGGCCAGAGTGGCCAGGCACGTGGTCTTGCCCACCTGCCGGGGCGCGTGCACGACGAAGTACTGTGCCCGATCGATGAGCTCGCGCACCTCCGGGATGCGTCGTTCCGGGGGCAGCATGTAGTGCATGTCCGGCCGGCAAGGACCCGCGGTGTTGAAGAACCTTCTCATTTCCGTCCGTCTCCGGAATGATGGGCAAGCGATGTGTACCGTCGTTCGGGTACTTTATCTTTGCGGCGATAGCCATGCCACCGAGGGCAGTGGAGAGCCCCGTCCGCCGGAATGCCATGATGCCCCGTACCACCGGGGCCGATGAATCGCGCCTCAGCTCACCGAAACGTGCGGCGGGAAGAAGGGGCGCGTTTGCAGACCGGCATCCCTACTGGTCACCACCGGCCTCGCCAGCGCCGCCCGCAGCGAAGCGCCGCTGCGCCGCTGCGAGCGCCGCGACCGCCTCACCGAGCTCGCTCGACTCCAGGACACCCCGCCGCTCGGCGACCTCGGCGGCCTCACGCAACAAGGCCTCCGCGGTTCTGCCGCGAGCGAGGAAAAGCAGTCCAAGCTCACACTGGCATTGCGCCAGAGACACTTCCGCGGCACTGGCGCGAGCGACACCGATGGCTTCCTCGAGCAACGCCACGGCGCTCTCCGTCCCCGCCTCGCCAGCCGCGGCCGCGCGGCGGGCGCGCGCCCGCAACGCGAGAATCAGCGCACGCGCGCTGCCGGTCGCGCGGGCAATGGCGAGCGCCTCGTCCGCGAGCTCGCAGGATCCCTCCGCCTTGCCCATCTGCAACCGAATCGTGTCGAGATTCGCCAGCGTGATCGATTCCGACACGCGATCCGCGACTTCCCGATGCGCGCCGATGGCCTCCAGGCAGAGCGACTCGGCGCGCTGCAGCTCGCCCTGGCGCGCGGCGACGAAGGCGGCGGCCCCCACGGAGACCCCGGCCGAACGCCGGCTCTCGATCTCGGCGAAGATCCGCGCCGCCGCCTCGAGCTCGCGGATGGCCTGATCCATCTGGCCGATCTCCAGGTGGATTCCCCCCAGGTGGCTGTGCACGATCCCCTCGCTGTGCCTGTCACCGACCTCGCGCAGCAGCGCCAGCGCCTGCTCGCCCGCCGCCAGCGCGGCAGTGAGGTCGCCGAGCTCCCACAGCGCTCCCGCCTCATTGAGCAGCAAGGTCGCCTCGAGCCGGCGATCGCCGAGCTCCCGCGCCAGCGCCAGGCTCTTTCTGTTCACCGCGAGCGACTCCTCCCCCCGGCCCTGCTGCTGGAGCACGACGGCGAGGTTGTTGCCGGTACCACAGACGAACGGGCGGTCGCCGAGCCGCAGAAAATGATCCAGCGCCTGCCGGAAGGCGCGCTCCGCTCCGGCGAGATCGCCGCGGGACCATGCAATCGCGCCGATGCGCCGGAGAACGCGGGCTTCCATGTCCGTGGCGCCGCGGCGCCGCTCTACCGCCAGTGCCTCTGCCGCCTTCGCCAGAGCCTCCTCTGGCTTTCCGAGATCCAGCAGGCACGACGCGATTCCCGCGAGGCTCGCGCCAACGAGCCTCGCGTCTCCGATCCGCCGCGCCGTCGCCAACGCCCGCATCTGCAGCGCGAGCGCCTCCCGATACCGCGCCTGGATGCAAAGAACGTCCAGAGCGAGCTCCGCCTCGATCGCCGCGCGCTCACCCCGCCCCCGGGTGAGGCGAAGACACGCGCGGAAAAGCTCGTCCGCGCTTTCCAACGCATATTCGCCCTTCGCCTTGCGCGCCGCTTCGAGATAGCACGCCTGTGCCTCTTCCCGCCGCTTGCCGCGCTCCCAGTGGTACCCCACCTGTGCCGGATCGCGCTCGCCAATCGCGGACCCACCCGCGGCAAGCTCGGCGGCGACGCGACGATGCAAGCGCGCCCGCCGCCGTACGCGGATCTCATCGTAAATGACCTCGCGGATCTTGTCGTGTCCGAAGCTCAGCAGCGCCGGCGCCTCCTGCAGGATCCCGCGCGCCAGCAGCTCGCCGGTGGCCTCGACAGGGGCGCCCTCCACTTCAGCCAGGCGCTCGAGCAGCGCCGCGGAGAACGCCCGGCCAGCCACGGCGGCGATTTCGGCCAGCGCTCTACCCCCGGCGCTCAATCCCTGCAGACGCCGCAGCAGGACGGTGCGAAGCGATCGCGGTAATGGCAGCACGGCTTCGCCAGCGGTGTCGTTCGGCTCCGCCAGCGACAGATGCCAGGTTCCCCCGGCGGTTCTCGTCAAGAGCGCCTCCTCCGCCGCGAGGCGAAGGTATTCGCCGACGAAGAACGGGTTGCCTTCGGTGTGGCGGACAAGCATTCCGGCGAACTGTTCCGGCGCCTTTTCCAGCGCGAGGATGTCCCTGATCATGAACGCCACGGCCGGTGCATCCATGCTTTGGACCTGAATCTCGTCTACTGCGGGCGCTGCCAACAAGGCCGCCAGCGCCGGCGTCGCTTCCTCGCGGCGCAACGTACCGAGCACGAGGATGGCGCTCTTTTCGAGCCAGCGGTGGCGGACGAGATGGGTCAGGAGCTCGACCGTCAGCGGATCGGCCCACTGCAGATCATCGAGCACCAAGAGGACCGGGGCGATCGCCGCCAGATTGGCGAAAACCGAGGCCATCGCGCTCTTGATGCGCGTGCGCGCCGCGGGCGGCGGCAGCTCCGCCGGCTTCGGGCGCTGCCGCTGGCCGGGAAGCAGTTGCAGATCAGGTTCGAGCGCCGCCAACACCGCGGCCCCGGCACCCAGGATGCGCCTGGTCTCCGTCTCGCCGCAAGACCGGCAGCAATCCCCAATGGCGCGGAGCACCGGCCGCAGCGACTCCAACGGGGCTCCCACGGCCTGGCTATGGCGGCGGTCCGTTCCGGGCGCGGGAGGGGCGCAAGACGAGGCGAAGACGAGCGCTTCGTCCGACCCCGAGCGCGCGTTGCGCACGACCTCGAGCGCCAGGCGCGTCTTGCCGATGCCGCTTTCGCCGGTGACGAGCACCAGGCCGCCGGGACCGTTCCGCAGCGAGCGCACGCGGCGCAGCAGAGTATCCGACGTGCCGTGACGGTCGACGTACCCGGGGCGGTAGAGATAGGTGCGAGCGGCGGGGCCGGGCGTTTCCGCATCGGGCGAGGGCGCGATGGCGCCATTCTCGATCAGAGCACGCGCCACGTAATCGGCGTAGCCGAGGCGGTGACGCGGGTCTTTTGCCAGCAGACGGAGAACCAGCGCGTCCAGCGATTCTGGAATCCCGGCAGTGAGCCGCGACGGCGGAATCGGCGGCGCGTGCAAGTGCAGATCGAGCAGATCGTAGGCCGAACGCGCAATGAACGGGAGGCGCCCGGTGATGACCTCGTACAGGATGCAGCCGAGGGCATACAGATCCGCTCGCGCGTCCACGAGCTCGCCGCGGATCTGTTCGGGCGCCATGTAGGCGGGAGTCCCGACCGCGGTCTCCAGGTCGTCGATTTCCTCGCGGGTCCATCCCGCGAGGTTCGGAGCCTCCCCGCCAAACCGCGCGATCAGGCCGAAGTCCACGATGACGGGCCGGTCGCCCTCGCAGACGATTACGTTCTGCGGCTTCAGGTCGCGGTGGACGATGCCTTCGCCGTGCAGGTACGAAAGCGGCGAGCAGAGTCGCAGGATCAGCGTGAGGAGGCGCTGCAGGACCGCCGGCGGTAGCGGCCGGCCGGACTCCCCCGGCGCCGTGCCGGAGTCGGGTTCGGAAGCCGCGGAGCCCACCTCTTCGCCGGCGACCTCAGCCGCGAGCCACCGCGTCCACCACCGGCCGCTGCCGATCCGCGCGGTCCGCGGCCGCTTGGCCACCGCGTCGCAGTGCTGGCCCAACGGGCGGCCCGCCAGCAGTGCCATGGCATACCACGGCAGACCGCCGTCGGTGCCGTGCTCGAGGATCGGCACGATCGCAGGGTGAGCGATGCGGCCGAGAATGCGGATCTCGCGCCGAAGCGACGCCACCGCGGCACTGTCGTTCAGCTCGACGCGCTTGACCGCCGCATCATGCCCATTCTGCGCATGGGTGGCGCGGTAGACCACACCGCATCCGCCCTTCCCGAGCAGCGCCTCGACGCGATACGGACCGATCCTCGCCGGTATCATTCATGATCCTCTGCGGGCGTAGCTGCTCACCTTCTCCCCTCGCCAGCGGGGGGAGGGTCGGGCTGGCGGACAGGTACCGTCACGCCGTAGCGCGCGCGCGCTCGTCCCGCAGCCGGTTCGCGCAGCGGCGAAGGCGGCTCACACAGCGGTCCCGCCCCAGGGCGATCATCAAGTGAAACATCGACGGCCCCACGGCCTGCCCCGTCAGCGCCGTCCGGGCGCCGTTGATGACGACGCCCGCCTTGAACCCGGCCACCGCCGCCACGCCCCGCACCAGGCTCTCGGCGGTCGGGAGGTCGAAGCTGCTCGCGGTCTCCAGGTGATTGGCGAGCGCATCGAGCAGGTCAGGCATGGCGATCTCACCCAGGTTTTTTCGGGCCGCTTCGGGGTCGATTCCGAAATCCTCGGTGAAATAGGGCCTCCCAAGCGTGACGAAATCCTTGGTGGAGTAGAAGCGGGCGCGAATCAACGCCACGATCTCGGCGAACTGCCGGGCATCCTCGCGCTCGAAGCGATCGTCCCACAGCCCGGCCTGCCCGAGCTCGCTCTTGACGAGTGGCAACAGCGCGTCGAGCGGCATGTTCGACAGGTAGTGGCCGTTCATCCAGATCGCCTTCGGATCCGTCCATTTCTTGGGATCGGCCGGGTCGAAGTTGAATACCGCGTTGCTCTTGTTGATTCCGCCGATAGAGAAGGCGGCGATGAGCTCGTCGACGGTCATGATCTCGCGGTCATCGCCCGGAGACCAGCCGAGCAGCGCGATAAAGTTGCGGAACGCCGCGGCCAGCAGCCCGCGGTCTCGATAGGCGCCGACGCTGACCACCTCGCCGTGCTTGCGCTTGGAGAGCTTGCTGCGGTCCGGCGCGAGGATGAGCGGCAGGTGCGCAAAATTGGGAATGGGCCAGCCGAGCGCTTCGTAGATGAGAATCTGCTTGTAGGTGTTGGTCAGATGGTCCTGGCCGCGCAGCACGAGAGTTACGCGCATTTCGTAGTCGTCGCAGACGACGCTGAGCATGTAGACGGGGGTGCCGTCGGAACGTAGCAAGGCAAAATCCTCGATTTCGTCGAACGAACGGGAGAGCGGCCCGTACACGCCGTCCACGAAGCTCGCGCTGCCCCCACCAGCGGGCACCTTGAAGCGCAGCACGAAAGGTTCGCCAGCGACGGCGCGGCGCTTGCTTTCCGCGGCGCTGAGCGCCCGCATCTTGGCGGCGCGGTACACCCGCCCTTCCTTGCGGTCGGCCGCGCGGCGCGTCTCCGCCTCGTCATCGGACGAGAAGTCGCGGTAGGCGACGCCCAGCTCGAGCATCGTCTGTGCCGCCTTGCGGTGGGTCTCCATGTGCTCGGACTGGTAGCGCGGCGCCTCGTCCCAGTCGAGCCCGAGCCAGCGCAACCCATCGAAGATCGCGTCGATCGACTCCTTGGTGGACCGCTGCCGATCCGTGTCCTCGATCCGCAGCAGAAACACCCCGCCTTTTTGCCTGGCGTACAGCCAGTTGAACAGCGCCGTGCGGGCACTGCCGACGTGAAGGTAGCCGGTAGGTGAGGGGGCGAAACGTACGCGGACAGGTTGCTCGGTCATGGCAGTCTCTTTATTTGCTGCGACTACGTCTTTGATTTCAGCCAAACCTGGGGAGCACACTATTCAATCGGCGGCGACGGAAGTCAATCTTGCCGGCCAGCCCTTCCGAATCTCTTCCCTCTCTCCCTCCGGTACTTGTCCACCTCCCCATCTCTGTCCCCTCCCCACTCGTTCCGCAACGATGAAGGCTCCTTATGGGTTTCGGGTTTCGGGGAGCTGCGGAGCTCTTGGAGATCGAGGGCCGGCTCGCCGGTGACACCCTGCGGCCGGCGAGCGCGCCGCAGGTGACGGAGGCGAAGCGGCGCGACTGCCTGGATGCGGTGGTGAGAGGGTGGCAGCGGGGGGCTGGTGAGTCGAGGCCGGACCGGCCATACTTGCCGCAGATAAAACATCTGAGGCGATTCTGGCCGCCAATTCGCCTCAATTCGCCCTGTTTTCGGCCACTTTTCCCGCAGATGGCCGTATCCAGGGCAAGTATGGCCGGTTTTTCAGGAGTTTCCCGGTCAGATTCGCGTTAGATGTTTTATCTCATCGGAAAGTGGCCGGTCCATCGTGTGATCCTCGCGCCCCTTGATGGGAAGGTATTTCAAGAGGCTCAATGTGGAATCCGGGGAGCTCATCGGATGAGCCCGTGCGCGGGGTCAGAGGATGCCGGCCTTCGGGCCGGCGACATGTTCGCGATCACCAAACCAGGCGTTCGTTGCGTCGTTTGCGCGCGGTGATTCGCTCGCCCACGCTCTTCGCGTGACCGTAGCGGCGCGCTTCATCGCGCCGCAATGCCCGTGCAGGCGCGACAATGTGTAGCACGCGTTGAAGGGCGGGGTTTTAGACCGGCTGACGAATAATGAGGCGTCGTCGCGCAACGAGTGGGCCCTCCGCAAGCGGGGGGGAGATGAACAGGTACGTTTGCATCCCCGGGCGCGGATAGGTAGCCTTGAGGGCATTCGCGTTCGGTCTCATTGGGTCCTTCAACAAGCAGTGCAACAGCAAGGTCTCATTCTTGAAATGCAGCGGTTTTCGGTCCACGACGGTCCGGGAATTCGCACGACCGTGTTCTTGAAGGGCTGCCCGCTGCGCTGCCGGTGGTGTCAGAACCCGGAGTCTCTGCGGCCGCGGCCGGAGATCGCGTTCTTCACCGAGCACTGTCGCGGGCACGGAGACTGTTTCACCGCCTGTCCCCACACCGCGCTCAGGCGATCGCCGGCGGCGTGCGACGGCTCCGTGAGCTTGGACTGGAGGCATGGACATGACGGTGACTGTCTCCGACCGCGTGCGCGCTCTGGATCGCGACATCCGCGCCGCGACCCGCACCTTTGCGCCGAGCGCGCGCTGCTCGTCACGCGCTACTTCAAGACGCGCGCCGATCCTCACCAGCCCACGGTGATGCAGAAGGCCGCGGCCCTCCGCTTCCTGCTGGCCAACAAAGCGGTGCACATCTACCCCGGCGAGCTACTCGTGGGTTGCTTCACCGCGCACCGCGTGCCCGCGCCGCCACCCGAAACGTTCCGCGAGGCGCTGCAAGCGATCCTCCTGGCCCAGATTGCGCTGAATTTGGGCGTCGGCCGAATGTCCTTTACAGGTGCAGGCTGGTGGCACAGGCTTTCAGCCTGTGTCTAGATGGCCCGGTGCCGCGCGGCACAGGCAGGATGCCTGTGCCACCGAGCCGCAGGCCTGTCAAGCAGAGAGCATTGGGATTCGGCCGACGCCTGAATTTGGAGTCTCTCGACAACGCGGTGAGCCCGAGCCGGCTCGACCAGCTTCTGTGGCCCACCTACCAGGCCGACGTGGCCGCCGGGCGCCTCGACGCCCAGGCGACGTTCCAGCTGCTCGGCTGTTTCGCGCTCAAGCTGTGCGAGATCGTCCCCGCCTTCTCGCGGCGCATCACCCGCTTCCATAGAGGGCTCTTCATCTGTGCGGCTACGGCCATGCCAACCGAGGGCAGTGGAGAGGATGGTCTGGATCTTGATGGCAGGTGCCTCCTGGCCTGTCCGGACACGCGAGCACGATCGTGGCCGCTGCCCCTCGGCACACCGGAAGGGTGCCTGCAACCCTTACCTGTGTCCTTCAGCTCAGGGGAACAGGGGACCTGCCACGTGTCGGACGCCTCTCAGGCAGGTCTGCTCTCGTCCGCCTCGTCCTCCTCGTCGAGGTCGTCAGGGCGGGGCCGGGTGCCTGGATGGGCTCACCCCTGGGCCATCACAGGCGGAGGAGGCGGATCGGGCGGCCGGCGTGCTCGATGTGGGTCAGGGAAGCTCGATCGGGCAGCGGCGGGGCCTGTTGGCCGCGGTCGAAGATGACGAGCGTGCCTTCGTCTAGCCCCAGGCGCTCGAGGTAGCCCGAGAGCTGCGCAAGTCCCTGGAGGAGGGGATCGGGCCTATTGGTGCGCCAGACCTTGATCTCGATCGCCTCCCGCTGTTCTCCGCCCGGGTGTCTCCATCGGATCAGCAGGTCCATTCGGCCCATTCCGACGGCATACTCCCGCTCGATCACGCCCCCGGCGTTGACGACCCGCTGCAGATAGGCCATGAGCACCAGATGGGGTGCCGCCTCGGGATAGTTTTCTCCCTTGAGCAGGAACTCCCCGTGCTCTTTCCAGAAGGTCAGGAAGTCACCTATGAGCTTCTCGAAGCGCAGAGTGCCATCGGCTGCGATGTAGGGGGCACGGGGGATGGGCAAGGTTTGCTGGAGGACCCAGGCCAGGGCACGGGGAATTACCTCTCGGTAGATCGGATTGGCGATCTCGAGCCCCGATGGACCCGATCGGACGAGGCCGAGATCCTGGCAGTAGGCGACGTCGTCACTGTAGACGTCCCGGGGCAGGAGCTCGCCCACGAGGATCGGTTCCACGATCCTCCGTACCCGCTCCTCCCGGAGTCGCTCGACGAGGGAATCAAGGTGCGTGTCTCGGCGCTCGATCAGAACCTCCCGGGCGGCCTCGACGTGCTCGGGCAGGATCG
>JACPHN010000171.1 GCA_016188575.1 Candidatus Schekmanbacteria bacterium | reverse complement strand
TCGACATCATTATACAATCTACCGATATCCGCACTATGATCAAGCGGATACAGGGTTGTACAGCGTCGAGTGTGCGCGCGACTTCCAGCCCCCTCCCCGTCGCCACGGTGGAATGCGACCTCGAGGCGCGGGGACGGCGGCATGGCTTGCTCCTGGACTTCGCCAAGACCCGCCTCGAGCGCGAGCGGATCATCCGCCTATAGCCTGCTCCTCCTGGATTCTTGGCCTCTGAGCTCGGTTCCCACAGCGGGGCATCGAATCCGTCCTCCTGCATCTGGTCAGGCTGCCAGCTCGTCCAGACGAGCCGACCAGCGTACAAGCGTCTCGTCGCGGCCCCCTCTGTCCTCGCGTCGCCGACCTGCGTCTGGATGCGCTTCAACCATGACCGTACGGCGCTGGTGAGGACGGAACCCCAGATTACCGCTCAGCCATCGCATCGCTTGCCTTGGGCCGGTGGATCAAGGACGACCTGAAATTCCTCGTCCAGTCGCGGAGGAGGGACGGAGGCGGGCACGGTCACGCCGGCGGCGCACAGACGCTGGATCCAGGTCTCGCCGCGGCGATTGACACGCCCGCTGAGCGGGCTTACGGTGTGAATATAGTAGCCCATGTAAAAGAGGACCCAGAGGGAGTATCGTGAAGCTAGTTGCCCCAATCAGCACCGTCTTGAGGCAAAAGAAGGTCGCCGGCGCGTGGTCCGTAAGCCCCGATGCCACCGTCTACGAGGCCATCGAAGCGATGGCCGAAAAGGGCGTGGGAGCGCTGCTTGTGCTCTCCGAGGGCAAACTGGTCGGGATGATCTCCGAGCGGGACTATGCCCGCAAGGTCATCCTGAAAGGGAAGTCCTCCAGGCAGACGCAGGTCAGGGAGATCATGACCAGCAAGGTGATCACGGCCACACCGCTGCTCACCGTCGACGAATGCATGGCCATCATGACCAATAGCCGAATCCGCCACCTTCCGGTCTTGGAGGAAGGCAATCTCGTGGGCATTGTCTCCATCGGCGACCTCGTCAAGTGGATCATCACCGAGCAGGAGGAGACGATCCAGCACCTGGAGAACTACATCACGGGGAAGTACCCGGCCTGATCACCGGCTCGCGGCGATGGCGACCTTCGTCAGGCGCTCAAGCCGAACGCTCCCGATTGGCGGCGCGCAGATGAAACATGCTGCGGGCGAGCTCAAAGACGAGCCGCGCGGGAGTCATGGAGACGGGAGGGTGAAGCGTTTCCGCCAGGTAGTCGCGGGCAGCCTGGCGGCGCCGAAGCTTGCCGCTGGAGGTGCGCGGAAGCGTACCGGGTGCGAGAAGGGTCACGCGGCCCGGAACCACACCCGTGGCGGCGACCACTTCCCGGGCAATCTCGCGCGCCAGTGCTTCCGGCTCCGGCGCGGTGTCGCGCGCGTATTCGACGAGCAGCACAAGCTCTTCTCCGCCACTCACTTCGTCCAGGACCACGCCGATCGCCACGCAGCAACCGGCACGCACGCCCGGCACCCGAGCGACCACCCCCTCGAATTCTTGCGGCGCATGGTTACGGCCGTTGAGAATGATGATGTCGCGGGCGCGGCCAAAGACGAAAAGCTCGGTATCGAAGAGAAAGCCGCGATCGCCGGTATCCAGCCAGCCAGGGGCTGCAGCCGGGTCACCATCGTCGCGCGGCGGGCAACAGGCCGTGGCAAGCGACGGCCCGGACACCTCGATCGCACCGACGACTCCCTCGGGAACGAGCCGTCCATCGTCGCCGCGAATCTGAACCCGCGTACCGGGAAGCGGGTGCCCGAGCGCGACCAGGGAAATCCCGTGCGCCGCGCGCTCGGCAACCCCATCGACGAGGAGGCGTTGGCGGTCGAATGTCTCGACCCGAAACGCGCGCTCGAGGTGTGAGAACGTCACGGCCACGGTAGCCTCCGCCAGGCCGTACACGGGCGTCACGCACTCTTTGCGGAGCCCATAGGGCGCAAACTTCCGCGTGAACGCCTCTAGCACGTCTGGGGCAATCGGCTCGGCGCCATTGAGCGCAACGCGCCAACAGGAGAGGTCGAGTCCGGCAAGGTCGTCGTCGGTGACGCGGCTGCAACACAGGCTGAAGGCGAAGTTAGGCCCGCCGCTGATGGTGGCGCGGTAGCGCGAGATGGCGCGGAGCCAGACCGCCGGACGCGCCAGAAACCGCTCGGGAGGGATCAGTGCGATATCGACCTGAAACGCCAGGCTCCACAGCAAGCCGCCGATGAGACCCATGTCATGGTACAGGGGCAACCAGGCGGCGCCCGCATGCTGCAGCGACGGGCCTTCTGGAAACGCCTTCAACACCGCCTCGCGCATGCCATTGATATTGGCCATGACCTGGGCATGGGTCAACGCGACCGGCCGCGGCTCGCCGGTGGTGCCCGAGGAGTATTGCAGGAGCGCGGTGTCAGCAGGCGTCGCAGGCACCGGCGCAAAGCCCGGCTCCGGCGTCATCGCCTCGACGAGGTGGCACCCGAGCTCCAGGTGCGCATGGCGAACGGTCTCGCCGAGGAGGCGACGGCAGCGGCGGTCGGTGAGCAGCATCCGCGCGCCACATCCTGTGAGCATGCCAACGGTGCGCTGGTGGTAGTCGGCGAGCCGCCCCAGGCGGACCGGAGGATAGAGCGGCACCGGCACGAGCCCGCCCAGAATCGCGCCGAGAAAGGCGTCGTAAAACGCCGGCCCGGTGGGCAGCACGATTCCGACGCGATCGCCGGGCTCCAATCCCGCCCGCCGCAAGGCGCCGGCGAACCCGCGAGCGCGCTCGAACAGCGCTGTGTAGGGAAAAAAAGGCGCATCTTCCTCGCTGACCAGAAAACGCACGCCGCGCGACGTGCGCGCGGCATCGCGAAACACGTCATCAATGGTGGCCGGGGAATCCATTACCGTGCCAAGGGCCCCAGAAACCGGCGCAAGCCGCGGATGACTCCGGCAAGGCCAGCGCCGAGCACCGCGAGAAGCAACCACCCCGCGGCCACGGGCACCTCCGAGAAGTCCGCCGGCTTGGTTGACGCGCTTGACGGCGCCTCCTCGTCCGCCTCACCATCGCCATCCATGTCGAACACGAGCTGTACGCCTCCCGTTCCCCCGGTCCCAACTGGGCAGTAGACATCCGTGCCGGCCGCCACCCGCGCGCATGCCGGAGCCTGCAGCAAGAGCGCACCCGGAATCGCCAGGTAGTCGATGGTACCATCCTCGTCGAGATCGGTACCGAACATCGTCAGGTCGAACGCCGATGAGCCCGATTGCTCGAAATGCAGGCTGTCGAGGAAGGAATCGCCGTCACTGTCCAGGCCGGTGATGCGAGCCGCCGCCGACCGCGCCGTGGTTTGGTCGAGGTGACCCGACAGCTCGGTGAAACCACCGCCCGCGTCCCAGCCGGTGATGTTGATTCGCCGGCCGTGCGAGGCGAGCAGCATCGTGTCGAGCTTCCCGGCGCGGGACCCCGCGTCGCAGGGGGTAACGGCGGAGCTGTCGATCAGGCGAATCTCGTTATTCCCCTCGGGAGCGCATTGCTGCCAGGGGTTGACGAGCTCGATGACGTGTGCCGCCTTGTCTTTCCACCGGAAGTACACCGGGGGCTCGCCGCTCGAGGGGCGCCGGTCGCCATCGAGGTCGACAAAGCACGGGCAGGTTCCGGTGGCGCTGTCGGGCGGGCCGATCAAGCACTTGCCATCGGTGACGACGTTTGGAGTCGGCGTGGGCGTCCAGGATGGGTTCGGGGTCGGTGTCGGCGTCGGCTCCGAACGGGTATACTGGGCCACGCCGCCCTTCCCGCCGGACGAGGCCGCGAACAAAGTTGGCGGTGTCTCGTTGCTTACCGCGATGTCGCCCACCTCCCGATCCTCCATGGACGCGCCGATCGGCGCCCATGTGTTTCCCCCATCGGACGTGCTCCAGACACCGCCCTCGACGTTGTTGAGCGCCGCGTAGAGGATCGCGGGATCCCGCGGGTCGAATTCGAGGTCGCTGATGATCCAGAACGGCTCGCCTTCCGGATTTACCGCCGCCCAGGATTCAGCGCCGTCCGTGCTCCGATAGAGGCCCGACCAACCGCCTGCAAATAGTGTGGATGGCGCATTCGGGTGCACCGCGAGAGACAGCACCGTGTCGAAAAAGCCGTTCGACTTTGGAGCAAATGTGTCGCCACCGTCGGTACTTCTCCAGACTCCCGACGGCGCGCCGAGGTAGAGCACCTGCGAGCTCGCCGGATCGAGAGCAATGTCGTTGATATTTTCGTTGAGCGGGCCGCTGGCCGTGTCGGTCCACGTTTCGCCGCCGTCCGTGCTGCGGTACAGGCCGTTCGCGTCCGTACCCGCGAAGATCTTCGCGGGCGCACCTGGGTCGAGCTCGACGGACAAAAAGAGCTGCCAACCGATGTCATTCTGCGTGATGTTCGTCCAGGCGATGCCGGCATCCGTCGTTTTCCAGATCCCAGCCAGAGCCGCCAGGTACATGACGTTAGGGTTCGTTGGGTCGACGGCGAGCTGCTGGCCATTCGTGACCACGGTACCGCCGTCGTCCGCGGCCCGAGCCCACGTTTCACCAGCATCGGTAGAGTGCACGAAACCGCCGTCGACCCCGACTGCGTAGACCCTGCTCGGCGCGGTCGCGTCAACCACCACAGCCTGGATCGCATCGTCCTTGACCATGCCACTGGCGTCCGCCCACGTGACACCCCCATCCGTGCTCTTGATCGCCCAGCTCTCCCCGGTTCCCGCGAAGATCGTCTGTGGGGCGGCGGGATCGACGGCCACGGCGTCGAGAGATTGATCGGGTAATCCCGCCGAGAGGTCGGTCCAGGACGAACCTCCGTCGGTGGTGCGGAACAGGCCGTCGCTCGTCCCTACGAACAATCCGTCCGGATCGGTGGGATGAGCTGCCAGCGCCGCCTCTACCCATACGTAGCCGGCAAGGTCCCCGCTGGAGACCCAGGTTGCGCCATCATCGGTGCTGCGGTAGAGGACGGAGCCGTTGAGGACCGCGAAGGCGTTGTAGGGGGGGAGCGGGCTGATGCGAATGCCACTGACCGCGGAGGCGGGCAGCGACGAGAGGGGACCCGACCAGGAGCTCCCGCCGTCAGTCGTGCGGTACATGCCGGTCCACAGGCCGGCCAGCGCGATTTGCGAGGATTGCGGAAAGACGGCCAGGGCGCGCACGGCGGTATCCTCCAGTCCCGGGGCCGGGGTCCACAGCTCACCGCCGTTGGTCGTCCTGAATGCGCCGCCGGAGGTGCCCGCGAGCAGCGTCAGCGGGCTGCCGGGCGCGATCGCCAGGGTCTGCACGTCGGTATTCGTGAGACCATTATTCATCTGGCCCCAGGTGAGTCCGCCATCCGTGCTCTTGTGAACACCGCCGGAGCCCACGTACACCACCCCCGCTGTCTGCGGGTCCAGGGCCACGGCGCGCGCGTTGTTGAACCGACTCGTTCCAGTTTCCATGCGCTGCCACGCCGCGCCGGCGTCGGTGCTTCGGTAGAGAAACATCCCCCCTCCCCAGATCTGCTCGGAGCAATGAGGATCGACCGCGAGCACATTCGCCGAGCCGTAGTATGGGCCGTTGGAGGTCCAGGCAAACTGCCCCGCGTGGGCAGCCGAACCCGGCAAGAAGGAGGAGGGGAAAAACATGGCCGCGGCCAATCCGGCCCACATCGATGCCGGCCGTGTCCATTGACCGACGCCCCGCAGCACGATTCCCACGAGCAACTCCCTTCCTGGTTTGTAGCGCCCTGAGTTCCAGCGGCTCACCACGGCTGCCGTCCATGACGCCGCCAAGGAGGAGCCGGCCACAAGAGCAGCCAGTGAGTATGGTTCGGAGCGGGATGCTGGTCAATGGCTCGAAATCGCCTGAATCCACCGGCCCGCGGGCGACTTTGCTCGGTTGCGTCCAGTCGGTCGGAACGTCCCCGCCGCGGCTCGCGCGGCGCACGCCGACAGGCCTGCCGGCCCAACCGCCACCGCGGCGCACCCGCCCCGCACCTGAGCCCGGCCCCGTAGGATTGGTCGCCATGACGGAGATGTAAGCACCATACCAATCCCCCGTCCACTCCCACACATTCCCCAGCATGTCATACAGCCCATGAGCGTTCGGACTCTTCTGACCCACCGGATGCGTCGAACGGCTACTGTTGTCATCATGCCACGCAATCGCGTCCAGCTCCCCATACCTCGCACCCGTCGTCCCCCCACGCGCCGCATACTCCCACTCCGCCTCGCTCGGCAGGCGAAAAAGGCTACCTCTGTTCATCGTCGATAGCTTCCCTGCGAACGCCACCGCATCGTTCCAGGACACCTGCTCCACCGGATACCGCTCACCCTTCTTGAAACCCGATCGAAGCATCCATCGATTCGCCTAACAACTTTCCGGCTTCTTTAAGGCACGCGCTCGTCTGTAGTGTCGGAACTTCGCGGCGAATCGCTTGCAAACTCATCACAGGGCCACTCAACGCGATGCGCGATGTTGCCTCAGCGACCTGAAGGCTATCTTTCCAGCGCTGTTCCAGTGCATCGAGCTCCGCTGCACCGTGCTGCCGTGACTTCACGGACTCGCCACAGCCGGCCAGAAATGCCATCGCTCCGATCGCCGCAAACGCCTGCGCTACCCTCCGACCTTGCTTCACTGATGACACTCCTGGTTTCGAAGAACGCGGACAGTTCCATTCCTGGCGATGGATCACGACGTCGCGGGCTGCTCGTAGCTCCCCTTTGCATCCTCCAGTCTTCCTTCACGTCGCTGCCTATCACCTCGCTTCGGCAGCCCTTTCCGCGAATACCTCGGATTCCGCGCGCCTTCGCGACCGCCTCGGCGTCCTTCGGCTCGATTACCAGAACCGCCCGATAGGCGGGGACGGCGTCGGCAAACGCCTGGCACCGCAGCTCGCTCTCTCCTGCCTGGCGAAAACAATCGGCCATCTAGCTCAGACAGGCCCGCGCGCCGGCGTGCAACGGGTCCATCTCCAGCGCCGCCTCCGCCTTTCGCACCAGCTCGCCCAGCCGCCGGCGACGCGCCTCCGCTTCATCCCTCGCAAGGCTCAGGGGGCTGCCCTCGAGCGCGCCCAGAAATTCCGCACAGCTCTGGAACCGCTCCCCAGGGTCCTTGGCCATCGCCTTGAGGATCACCTTCTCGAGCCGCTCCGAAACCTCCGGTGCGACCACGCGCGACAGCGGCAGCGGCGGCGGATCCTGCATGTGCTTGATCAGCACCGCGAGCGGCGTCTCCGCCTCGTAGGGAACGCGACCCGTGAGCACTTCGTAGAGGATGACGCCGAGCGCGTAGATGTCCGAGCGGTGATCCGCCTTGCCGTGTCCTTGCTCCGGCGCCATGTACTCCGGCGTCCCCGCGATCGTCCCCGTCCGCGACAACACAGCGCTTCCCTCCAGCACCTTCGCGATCCCGAAGTCCGCCAGCAGCGCCCAGCTCTCCGGCGTCAAGAGCACGTTGGACGACTTCACGTCACGATGGATCACGTTGCGCGCGTGCGCGTAGGCCAGCGCCTCTCCCATTTGTCGCACGATCCGCAGCCCGAGCCGCCGAGCGAGCCGGCCGGCCTTCACCAGCCCCTTCAGGTCGCAGCCGCCACGCCCGCGCCTCGCTGCCGAAATACAGCACCCACGCCACGTGCTCCTGCCGGTCGTCCAGCGCGTCCACGCCCTAGACGTGAATGTTGCACAGCTTTTCTTGCAGGTCGTCGGATTCGCATGCCATTTCCCTGCTGACCTTTCGGGGGCGGAGCGGGCGAGGGCCCCACGATCCCGCCTTCAGTATCGCCCACCGTTACTGGCGGCGTCCATCAGCAGCGACGTCCACCAGAATGGCGCCGTCCTCGAGAGGTCTCGTCGGCGCTCGGCAAGTGGCAGCCGCCGCCGAAATCGGGCACCGGCGGAATGCGGTTTACACCGTGCTGGGCGCAATGCGCGTGGACACTTGTCAAGGAGCATCACCCGATATTCGGCCGACGCCACACGTCTGCTCTCCGCGCTGCCGATCCTCGGTTTGCGTCTGCCGGCTTCCCGGCGGTATGATTTTCTCGCCGGCGCTGCCGTGCGACGCACCCCACGGGATCCATGGCGATGTTCGAGAAAGAAGAGGCATACGTCGATCCAAAGATCGACCTCATCTTCAAGGCGATCTTCGGCCAGGAGCGGAACAATGACCTCCTGATCAGCTTGCTCACCGGGGTTCTGCACCTCGGCCCCGCGGAGCGGCCGGCGGCCGTCGAGATCCTCAATCCGTTTTCGGCGCTGGAGGTCGTGGGCGACAAGCAATCGGTGCTGGACGTGCGCGTGACCGATCAGGCCGGGCGGCGCTACGACGTGGAGATGATGTGCT
>JACPHN010000174.1 GCA_016188575.1 Candidatus Schekmanbacteria bacterium | reverse complement strand
TCAGGCAGCAGAAGAGGAACGTGTTCGAGTACCTGACCGAAGCCGCTCAGGCACGCCTCGAGGGGCGATCCGCTCCTTCTATCCTACCGGGCGCTCGCGTGCCTCTCTGCCTGGCGGGGGCATGATGAGGTGAACGCTTACCTTCGATCGCCGCCGTCGTGCATTCGGGGCGGCTTGCCAGGGCACAGGCGGCGTGCGCGTCGATGCACGCGAGCACGCCCTCCCGGCAGGTCGCCTGGGCGGGTCCGCCGGTACATCCTTCACAGCACGTCAACCCGTCCGCGCCGTCGCGGTCGCGGGCGCGGCCACCTCAACTACACCGGAGTGAACGGAAACATGCGCTGTTTGATGCAGATGATCCACTACGCTCGACGGAGCTCGCAGAAATAGCTACGACGTCGCAGCCAACGGGCGCGACTGTCCTGGGAGAAATTCGAGGAAATCCTTCGACGATACCCCATCCCGGTTCCTCGGATCACCGTCCAGATCTGGGGATGAAGACTGCGAGACATGTCAGCGGAAGAGCCGGATGGTGGAAATCTCCTTGTCCGTATCTGGTGAGGAGCCTGGTGGAGCAATCCACTGGGCCTACTCTACGATCTTGCTCAGGCGAGGCTTCCCTCGACCCTTTCCCACCCGCAAGATCAGTGCCACCTCCGACGCGATAGGGGTAGATTCGTTCCCAGCGCCCCCACGATTGAGGCCAGCGCAACAAGAAGCTCGGCATGGAATCCGAGATCTCCTCGTTCTCTGGCCGTTTGTACCAGAGTTCGAGAGTAGCGCCGCATGTACTACATCTGACGCTGTCACGCGGCCAGGAAAACTTAGGCTCTAGGAAGGTGTAGTATCTGTTTTTATCTTTACACTGCGGACATTTTGGATGCCACATAGCAGGTATGTGAAATAAACGGTAAATAGGGGGCGATACAAGTAGATAGGCCCCTGCTGCGAACAACAATGCCGCCAGTAACCCGTTAATGCCAAAATAACTGTGCATACGTATCCCGAGAATAGCACCTGTAGTTATTAGAGAGCTGAAGAATATGAAGTCGAATGCGTTGAACCGCATCTTATTGTCTTCGCTTAGCTAAGGCGTGATAAGATCCGCCGCCTCATCTCCGCCCAGTACATATCCCCCCATGCCACCGATCGTTAGCGTATTGCCTATTTGGCTTGGACCCGTCTCCCCCATCCTCCAGGCCGGAAGCTCGCCCCCCAGTCTCCATCTCATTCTCCACTCGTTGCGTAGGTTCCAGCCCGCCCTTCCAGGCAGGGGCTCGTGTCCTGGAGCGCTGAGCCTGCACGCAAGCGGTCTCGCCGCAGCCCCTCCAACGATGGCTCCTCCTACCAAGCCACCAACGTTGTAAGCTATGTTCTCCGGAGACGGATTCAGGTAGATGCTCACTCCGACCACACCATACCCAAACCCACCGAATACGAGCAAACCGGCTGTAACTATGCTGCCCGGAACACCTACAGCTACGATCCCTGCAGCACCGAGAGCGACCGCACCTGCTGAGAGTGCTCCAATGGCGACACCCTCAACGAAGGATCCAAACACGCCGGCGGGGGGTAGCGACATGACGGGATCGTAGTATCCGCCCCAGTTATAGCCACCCGCCGGTTCCGGCACCATAAGCCCGCTGCGGTCGACCAGGTTGAGCGCATCATTGCCCACGTACGCGTAAAGGTTCGCCTGCCCTCCTTGGAACAAAATCGGGTCCCTCGCCGTCCACCGCCCGGTCTCCGGATCATAGTCCCTCGCCCCAAACCGCACCAACCCGGTATCGGCGTCGTACAGCCCGCCCGCGAACCCGAACGGCGTAAAGCCCGGGCTCGTGTCGAGCAGCACCCGCCCGTACTCGTCGAAATCCATCCGCTGGGCTACCTCGCCGGTCTCGGCATTCACCACCAGCCGCGGGCTCCCCAGGTGGTCGGTCACGATCCGGTAGCTCGCGCCGCCGCGCACCATCCCGCCCGGCACGAACCGGCTCACGACGTTTCCCGCGCCGTCGAGCTCCGCCACCAGTGTCAGCGCGTCCGAGTACAGCCACGCGCGCACCAGCACCCCGTCGACCTTCTTCCCGACCCGCCGCCCGAGCCCATCGATTGCGTATTCGATCGTCCGGCCATCTGCCAGCTCGACCCGCCGCAGCGCCCCGAGCGCGTCGTATTCATAGCGCGTGGCGCCCTCGGGTCCGCTCTTTTCCCGGAGCTCCCCGTTCGCCGTGTACGCGAAGCTGTGCTCGCCGTACGCCGTCAAGCGGTCCCGGCCGTCGTAGGTTCCCGCCTCCGTGCCGCCGGCGGCTCGCGCGGCGCTCAGCCGATTGCCGTTCTGGTCGAAGGCGTAGCTCGCGTAGAGCGCGCCGTCCTGGCGCACCTCCGCGAGCCCGCCCGCCGGGTGGTACGCGTAGCTCCATTCGGTCGTCTCGCCGAGGACCGTCTCGGTCCGGCCGGTGATCCGCCCGAGCCCATCCCGCGCGTAGGTGACCGCATACAGCTCGCTGCCCGCGGCCGCGGCCGCGTAGCCGGTCACCTCGCCGTAGGCGTTGTGGGTGATGGTGTCGGCGACCGACCCGAAGCTCGTCGCGGTGACCAGGCCGCTCTCGGGATCCCGCGCGAGCGCGAGCGCGCCGGCCGACGTGAGCAGCCCATCGCCGTCGTAGCCGAAGCTGATCGCGCTCCCGCCGTTGACGTTCTCCGAGGTGACGCGGAAATCGTCGTCGAAGTCGCGCGCGACCGTGCCGCTGACCGCGCCCGTCCACGCGGTGCGCACCGGCAGCGCGCCGCGATAGCCATACTCCAGCGTCACCCCGTCCGGGCCGACAACCCGTTCGAGCTTTCCCGTCCCCGCCGCGTAGCCGAGCTCCATCCGGCCGGACGGCAGGTCGATGGCGGTCAGCAGCCCGCTCGTCGACCCGTAGGTGAAGCCGATCGCGCTGTTGTCCGGCCTTGTGATCAGGCGGAGCTGGTGATCCTCGTTGTAGGTGTACGCGGTCGTCGCGCCGCTGTCACCGGCCGCGGGCGGCACGTAGGTCGCCACGTCGTCCAGAGCCGTGAAGCTGAAGCGGTGCGCGTCTCGTCCCGGCGGCGCCAGCGCCTCGACGTTGCCGTTGGCATCGTAGGCAAACGCCACCACGCGGGTATCCGGCAGCGCCAGCGTCCGCGCCCGTCCGAGGCTGTCGTTTATCCGCTCCGTGCGCGTGGTCGCCAGCGCGTCGATCCAGCTCGTCCGGTTCTTCAGGAAGCGGTTGTCATCGTATTCGAGCTCGGTTCGCCGGTCTCCCCGGCGGAGCGCGCGCAACAGCCCCGTGGCCGGATCGTAGCTCAGCTCCACGGGCGCGAGATTTCCCGTCTGGATCCGGGTCACGTCGCCATGGTCGTCCAGCGTGGCCGTGGAGGTGCGCCCTTCGGGCGTCGTGGTCGCCAGCGTCCGGGCCTCGGCGTCGTACACCGTCACGTACGGCCGGCCGTTGAACGTCGTCGTCCTGGTGAAGCTGCCGCCCGCGCCAAGCCCGCCGGCCGGCGCGTACGAGGTCCTGGTAACCCGCGTCCGCCCTCCCGTCGCCAGCGTCGTCTCGCTGGCAATGGGCGCCTTCAGGCCCCACACCGGGTCAGGGCCGAGCGCGATTCCCAGCGTCGTTCCATCGGGAAACGCCGCGGTCCGGGAGAGCTCGGGAAGGCGCGTGGTTTCGCTCGTCAGCTCCGCGGGATCGGTCAGGTGGCGGACCTGCTCCGGCACCGCCAGGCCGACGTCGCGAAACGAAGTATCGTACCGGGCAGTGCGGCTGAGGCGAGTCGTGGCTTCGACGGCCCGCCTGCCGCTCTCTCCGGCGAGCGAAAGGCCGGCGATCTCGATGCCCCCCTGGTCCGCGTCCGCCGTGGACGCGAGGAAACCAAACGGTCCATACCCGTAGATTGTCGCGTGCCGGCGCGCATCTTCCAGGCGGGCGACGAGCCCGGCGCGCTCTCCCGTGCCGTACGTGGCGGTCACCGTCACCTGCTTCGACGCTCACCAGATAGGTGCCGCATTCGCTCACATAAAGTGGGCCGACACGTGATTGGCGATTTGCCGATTGATCGCGCGGGCGCCACGGGGCTGGCGGCGGCGTTGGGAGGCTGGCGTCTTTTTCTCTAATTGTCT
>JACPHN010000173.1 GCA_016188575.1 Candidatus Schekmanbacteria bacterium | reverse complement strand
CGACGGGGGCGAGCGGCAGCTCGACAGCGCCGAGGTCGAAAACGACCGGCGCTTCATCGGCGGCCAGTACGACAAGCAGCTCGACCTGACCTACCTGCGGGCGCGCTACCTGGAGTCGGCCAACCCGCCGATGTTCCTGACCCCGGACCCGTTGCTGTCGCGGGCGCTCGCGCTCACCGAGCCGCGCAGCTTCAACCTCTACGCCTACGGCCAGGGTAACCCGCTCCGCTACGTGGATCCGAACGGCCGGCTGATCTTCGACTTCGCGGAGATGCAGCGCGACGTGCAGCTCATCCGCAACGCTGGCGACGACGGCACCGGCTACCTCGTGCCGATCGCTTCGGTTGTCCACATCGCCGGCAGCACCGCCAACGACGTGCTGCTCGCCACGGGTCTGTACGCCGTGGGCAAGCAGCTCGCGGAACTGGGACTGAAGGGCCTGGCCGAGCTCGGGCTGGAGCTCCTGGCCGATGAGACGGGCGCGATGATCGTGCCGGGCGCCGGGCGCGCGGTGGCCGGTGGGGCGGGCGAGGTGGCGGGTGCGGTGGCGAGTGGGGCCGCAAAGAGTGAACTGGGCATTTTGGGTAAGGGTCCGACGGCGGACTTGGCAAAAGGAACGACGTTGCCTCGCAACTTGCGGGAGCAACTAGCGATTGAGCAAGCGGCCGCAAGTCCGGCTGCTGGCACGAAACTTCCAATCAACATGACCGACCCGCGTTGGCCGGGAGCTGAGGGTTGGGAGAAGTGGCAGCAGATCATCAAACCTGGAGGAGACCCAATCAATGTCCACTATCTCCGCAATCCAGTGACAGGACAGATAGACGACTTCAAAATCGTTGTGCCTGGAGCAAGGTGAGTAACAGGGCGATGCGAGCAAAAGCAACACGGAACAAATTTGACGGTTGCCCGGCGCCGGTTGCGGCCTTTGGTTCTCCTCAGAGCGACACGAACATCACTCTCGGAAATGAGTATGAAGTTCACGCCTTGTCTGTCTTTCAAGGTGTTGTCTGCCTGCAAATGGTAAACGACGCGAACATCATCAGTTGGTTGCCATCGTGGTTCTTTGAAATCAGCGAAGCAACCATACCGGGCGATTGGGTTTGCTGTCTGCCAGGAGAGAATCTGCAAATGGTGTTAGGCCCTGAGTTCGTCGCGGCTGACGAGGCGTCCTACAATCGAATGGTCGAACTCGATTCGGAATCGGTCGCACCGTTTTGGCAACGAGTTGACGCGAAGGCGCAGCCCGGACGCGAACCATGAACGCCGCCGGTGTCTCGCCAAACGTGGAAAGGAATTTTGCGCTCCTCAGGCCGCGTCGACGGGAGGTCGGCCACCCGCACCTGCCGCACAGCCGTGGACGCTGCCTCTTCGCTGCGGAGTGCGGAACGTCCAGCCTACCACCCTGCGCCCTTTCCGGCCCTCGCAGCGTGGCAGGCTGGCCTCCTGAAGGGTGTCGGTCCGGAATACCGGACGAAGCTCGATCGATGAACAGTCGCCAACCGACGCATGGCAATCGCTTTTCCGCTTCGGATCTCGTTGTTCAGGTGGGTCCAATCAGGGGATCGTCCGCAGATTGACGTCTCCGTTTCGGTGTCGCGTGGACAATCCTGTCCCCCGGGGCCGGAGCTGCAAGGCACGCTTTTCTATTCGCGCTCGATTGAGACATCATTGCATCGGTCCGCGGCCCGCATGATGAACGCATTTTCTGGGGGCACAGCCGAATTTGGCCAGGTCCGGTATTCCGGACCGACACCCCTCCTGAAAGAACAGGGACGGGGGCGTCGGCACCACTTGTAAAGGAGCACCACCCGACATTCGGCCGACGCCGAAAGTCGCGCGTTCGCGCGGCCGTGCGGCCGACCGGAGAGGTGTCCGTATCGCCCGGACGCCTTCTTGACGCGCCGCGTCGCCCACTGGTGCGGCGGCCCCGATCGGTCTAAACTGGTCTTCGCGACCGGGCAGGGACGGCGCTCCCGCGACGCCCCGCCGGGCGAGCAGCATTCGGCGCGTGATTGCTCCCGCTCGCGCGCCACCCGAGAACGAAAGGACGACGACACGTGTCGGGCGACAAGAAAGAGCTCTGTGGCGTATTCGGCATCTGGGGACACGGCGAAGCGGCGAACCTCGCCTACCTCGGACTGTACGGACAGCAGCATCGTGGCCAGGAAAGCGCCGGAATCACGTCGACGGACGGGCGGCAGCTCTATACCCACCGGGCCATGGGCCTGGTAGCGGATATTTTTAGCCGCGAGCATCTCGAGAAACTCCCCGGCAGTGCCGCCATCGGCCACGTCCGCTACGCCACTTCGGGGCATAGTGATCTGCAAAGCGCGCAGCCCATTCCCGTCGGCTGCTGGCGCGGCCAGGTCGCCGTCGCCCACAACGGCAATCTGGTCAACGCTGTTGAGCTCCGAAAACACCTCGAGAGGCGGGGCGCGATCTTCGCCGGGAGCTCGGACAGTGAGGTGTTCGTCCACCTGATGGCCAAGAATAGCGACCCGAGCTGGGAGACTGCGCTCATTGCCACCTTGTCTCAGGTCCGCGGTGCGTACAGCCTGGTGGTGCTCACGCCACAACAACTTCTGGCCGTGCGCGATCCGCTCGGATACCGGCCGCTCATCCTGGGCGACCTCGACGGTAGCCCCATTGTCTGCTCGGAATCGTGCGCGCTCAACCTGATCGGCGCGCGCTTCGTGCGCGAGGTGCTGCCTGGCGAGCTCCTGGTCATAGACGACCGTGGCGTGACGTCCCGCAGACCTTTCGTCGAGCACACCTCGGCACACTGCATCTTCGAGTTCATCTACTTTGCGCGTCCGGACAGCTTCATGTTCGGTGAAAGCGTGCACCGCGTCCGCCGATCGCTCGGGCGCGAGCTGGCGATCGAGGCCCCCGCTGAGGCCGACATGGTCGTTCCCGTCCCTGACTCGGGCGTGTGGGCGGCGATGGGATATGCGGCGGAGTCAGGTATCCCGTTTGAAATGGGCCTGATCAGAAATCATTACGTCGGCCGTACCTTCATCGAGCCGGAAAGCTCGATCCGGGACTTTGGCGTGAAGATCAAGCTGAACCCCGTCCGCGAGGTAATTGGCGGCAAGCGGCTCGTCGTTATCGACGACTCCATCGTCCGCGGCACCACCAGTCGCAAGCTCGTTCGCCTTCTGAAGAGCGCCGGCGCCGCCGAGGTGCACCTCCGCATCAGCGCGCCGCCGACGCGATGGCCCTGCTACTACGGGATCGATATTCCTACCCGGTCCGAGCTGATCGCGGCGCGCCTGTCCGTCGACGAGATCCGTGCGTACATCGGCGCGGACAGCCTGGGCTACCTGTCGCTCGAGGGACTTATGAAGTGCGTGCACCCGCGCGAGCACCATTTCTGCAAGGCGTGCTTCGACGGCGCCTACCGCCAAGAGGGTGAGCCGGCCGCCGACGAGCGCCATCGCGAAGCGTCCGGAGCGGCACGCGCGGCATCGCGGGAATCCGACCTCATGGCCCCGGTTCGGACATGACCGCGGGCGGCATGACCCCGCACCGCACCGCGCGTGCGGCCGCGGGGCGACCCCCTGAGCTCGGGCTGCCCCTCGTGGCTGGCGCCGTTCTCGCGGCCGCATTGCTGATCGCCGCGCCTGCCGCGCGCGCTCAAGTCCCCGGCACCACGCCCGAGGACGCGTTGCCGCATTCCGACAAGGATCGCATCAGCCGCGAGCTCGCAGGCAAACAGCAGGAGCTTCTCCGGCTCACCGACTCCCCCGAACCCGTCACCGTCACGTATGAACGCGCAACCTACGACGAGGTTGAAGGCACCAGCCTCTTCGAGGGCGCGGTCAAGATCGTCAAAGGGACCTTTTCCCTGCAGGCCGACCGCGTGCTCTTTCGCACCGCCACGCGCGACCTCGAAGCCGACGGCGAGGTCACGGTACGCTTCAACGAGGACGAGCTCAAGGCTCGCCGTGCCGAATACAACATCCTGCTGGAGCGCGGCACCCTGTACTCGGTGACCGGTCACTTCACTCCAGATGTCTACTTTACCGCCGACAAGGTAGAAAAGATTGCCAATCATCCGAGCAGTGGCCAACTCCAGCTCGTTGTGTTCGGCGGCTACTTCTCCTCGTGTCGGCTCCCCGAGGCCGACCCGACGTGCTCCCGCGCCTGGTCACTTACCAGCGGGCGCGCACTCGTCCACCGCGACCACTACTTGCACCTGCGAAACGCTCTGTTCTGGGTAAAACGCGCACCCCTGCTCTACACTCCCTACTGGCTGGTCCCCATCAAGCCTTCGCGCTCGACCGGACTCCTTGTCCCCGATCTCGGCGTCACCTCGCGGCATGGTTTTTTCATCCGCAATGCATTCTACTGGGCGATCGCCGACAACTTGGACCTTACCTTGCAACACGAGTGGCGCAGCCGCACGGGTGACGGCGAAGACCTCGAGCTGCGTTGGGCGCTCGCTCCCGGCTCACTCGGAAATGTGACCGCTTCCCGCCGTTTTACGCCCTCTTCGAGTGCCACGTCGCTGGCGGTAGACCGCGAAAGCTACCGCGCTCAGGCCCAGGCCAGCCATGACTTCGGCTACGACCTGCGCGCGACCCTCGACGCTCGCTACGCCACGGACATCAATTTCAATCGCACGTACGTCGACAACTTCACCGAGATTTCCATGGATAGCCTGCGGTCGACCGTGGGACTCGAGAAGAGCTTCGCGGCCCAGCACTTCGGCATCTTTTATGCGCAATACCTCGAAGATCTCCGCGAAAACCCAAACAAGGACCGGCTCATCGTCTTGCCGCGCTTTCGCTACCGCACCAGCCGGTTGCGCCTGTTCGGCCGCAGTGGGTTTTCGACCTACCTCAACCTCGAGACCGACCACGTGCAGAGCATCGCCGGTGAGGCCTTCAACAGCCAGCCAGATCCCGCCGCCAAGCGCCTCGACGTGGCGGTCGAGCGCGTCGCCTTTTCACCGACTCTGTCCTATCGCTTTCAGCTCCCCTGGCTCAACTTCGAACCCTCGTTCACCTTGCTGACGTCCTGGTTCAGCAAGCGCAAGTTCCAGGACAACCGGGGCGATTCCTTCGCCACCTATGGCGAGGCGCCGCCGATCATCGAGGACGGCGCCGCGCTACGCCGCTTGCGAGCTGTAGGTGATGGGGCGTATCGCGAGCTCTTCGAGCTCGCTCTGGCGACAGACGGCCCCAAGTTTTCTCGCGTCTTCACGCTTCTGGAGTCCCATCCACATGTCGACGCTGTCCAGCCCCCGCCCGACGCCGCGGCGGGCCTTGGACCAGCGGCCGCGTTCACCGATTCCAGCCCCTGGCGGGACGATCCCTTCGCGGCCGGCCCGGCGGCTCCCTACTACCTGCTGCGCGTCAAGCACGTTTTCTTCCCGACCCTTCATTTCAGCTACGTCCCCGAGGTCGGGCAAGACGCGCTCATTCAGATCAGCGGCAGCGACGTCGTCCGCGCCCGCAGTGCGCTGACCTACGGCCTGACAAATTGGCTGTTCGGCAAGGTGTATCGCGGCGGAGACAACACGCAAGTGGTGCAAATCGCGGACTTGCAAATTCGCCAGACGTACGACTTCTTTCGCAAAGCTGAGCTCGACGAGATGCTGGCGGAGAACCCGAGCTACGCGATCCGCCGCAGCGATCGCCCCCTGTCGGACATTTCCGCGGATCTCGACCTGCTGCTTGGTGATCACGTTCGTGTCCAGGAGCGGCTGCAGTGGGATCCCTACGAGAAGGCGCTCTCTCATGTCAGTCTGGGGGCGAACCTCAACCATCCGATCGTCGACGCCGGGCTCTACTGGGGAAGATCCCGCAACTTCGAGTTTCCCACCGCCGATGTCGACACGCTCGACCTCAAGCTCGGATGGCGCGTCAGCCCGCGCTTTCGCTGGGACGCGGGCACCAACTACAACATTACAAACGATTTCGTGGGTTGGGCAGCGCTGAATACCTATGCCGGTTTCGAATGCTGGGGTTTTGGCGCGCAAACGTACTACCGCCAGTTCCGCCGGTCCCCGGTGGACACGGATTTTGCCAATGACTACGCCGTCTCCATCACCATTACACTGAAGAACGTCGGGTCGGTCGGGGGATTCTCGCTGAACTGATCACTATCCAGGAGTCGAGGAGTGTCATCGTGAAAGCACTAGTCCTGGCGGGAGGGAGCGGTACCCGCCTCCGCCCCATCACCTACACCAGCGCCAAACAGCTCGTGCCCGTTGCCAACAAGCCGGTCCTGTTCTACGGCCTCGAGGCGATTCGCGACGCCGGAATTCACGACGTCGGCGTGGTCGTCGGGTACACGAAGGACGAAATCCGGGCCGCTCTGGGAGACGGCAGCGCCTTTGGCCTACGAGTGACCTACATCGAGCAACCCGAGCCCCTCGGACTGGCGCACGCTGTCAAGATTTCCGAGAGCTACCTGCGCGGCGAACCCTTCGTCATGTATCTCGGCGATAACCTTATTCGCGAAGGCATCGTCGAGCTCGTGCGCCGCTTCGAGGCGGCGCAACCCGACTGCCAGATCCTGCTCGCGCACGTCAACCATCCCGAGCAGTTCGGCGTCGCCGAGCTGTGCGAGGGGCGCGTCGTTCGGCTTGTCGAAAAACCCAAGCAGCCAAAAAGCAACCTGGCGCTCGTCGGCGTCTACATGTTCAACGACCACATCTTCGAGGCGGTGCGCGACATCCAACCGTCGTGGCGGCGCGAGCTCGAAATCACCGATGCGATCCAGCTCATGGTCGATCGCGGCTACAACGTGCTCAGCCACGTTATCGACGGCTGGTGGAAGGATACCGGCAAGCTCGAGGACATGCTCGAGGCGAACCGCATGATGTTGGACGCCATGGCGGACAGCGTCGAGGGTTTTGTCGACAAGTCGTCCGCTGTCAGCTTCAAGGTCCGCGTGGAGGCCGGCGCCGAGATCATCAACAGCTCGGTGCGCGGGCCCGCCGTGATCGGACGCAACACTCGGATCATCAACTCCTACGTCGGCCCGTTTACCAGTATCGGCGACGACTGCCTCATCGAAGACGCCGAGATCGAGCATTCCATCGTTCTCGAGCGCAGCTCGATCATTGCCATCGATCAGCGGATAGAGGACAGTCTGATCGGCCGGTCCGTGGCGGTTGGCCGTAGCAAGCTCAAACCCAAGGCCCTGCGGCTCATGCTCGGGGATCAAAGCACTGTCGGTCTGTGAGGCTCCGTGGACGAAATTCGCATGGTGTTGCGGCGAGGTGTGAGCGGCTCGCCTCACTACGTGCCGGACTTTGATGCCCGCCTGCAATGGGCAGCGATGGTTCTGCTCGGACCGATCGAGTCGTACTTTCGCTATGAGATTCGCGGTCTGGAGCAAGTGCCGCGGCGCGGGCCGGTCTTGATCGTGACGAATACTGGCCCGCTCCCGATTCATGCGCTGCTTCTGGGCAGACAGATGCGGTCCCAGGTCAAGAGGGCGCCGCGCATTCTCCTCGACGAACGCCTGGCAGGCGCCGCGCCGCTGCGCGAGCTGACGAGGCGGCTCGGGCTCGATTTTGACGACGAGCGCCGCGCCGAACAGCTCCTCGCTGCTGAGGAGCTCGTGATCATGATGCCCGGAGGGGCCGAAGAGGCGTTCAAAAACCCGCGCCTGCGGTACCGCCTGCTGTGGTCCGGGCGGGAGGGCCTGGCCAGTGTGGCGATTCGCACCCAGGCCACGGTGATCCCCGCGGCATGCTACGGAGTGGATGACATGTATCGCGTCGTCGACGCGCCGGCGCGACTGCTGCGGGCGGTGCTCGGCCCGTGGGTGCCCGCCCTGCCGTTATTGCTCGGCGCCGCCGGTACGCTGCTACCCCGACCGGTACGCCTTATCCAGGAGCTCGGGATGCCGATCCGGTCGCAATACCCAGCGGAGGCAGCGACCGACCCCGCGATCGCCCGCGGCTTTCACCGGAGGATCCTGGGTGAGGTCCAGTCCCAGCTCGACAACATGCTACTGGAGCGAGGCGGCTTCGCGAGCGGCTGGCGGGGCTCGCCGCGAGGGGCGCGATGACCGAGTCCGAGGAAGCCGTGGCGGCTGCGGCGGAAGGTCCAGAACCAGGGGGCGCGCTGCTTTTCGCGGCCATTGGTGCGCTCGAAGTCCTCATCGGCATCCTGCTGGCTACCGTCGCGGCCGGCTCACTGGCGATCGGTCTGGGGCTGGTGAGCGTCCCGGGCGGTCACTCCGCGCCGCACGCCCTGCTGGTCGCTAACGGCGTCGCCGGTGCTGGTCAGGCCGTGATCTTGATGGTAGTCGGCGCCGGAGTCATCGTGGCTCGCCGCTGGGCGGTTGCGCTCACGCTGGTGCTCGCGTGGCTCTGGATTGCCGCCGGGGCTGCTCGCGTCCTGGGCATGTGCCTGGTCTACGGGGCGCTCAGCGCGCCCGCTGCAGGAGGCGCGGCGGTCGCCGGCGGCTCCGCAGGCCTGCTGGCGCTCTTCCACCACCTCGTCCCGGCGATCTTGCTCGGCGTCGTGACGCCCATGGTGTTCGTGTTTTTTTTCTCGAGTCACCCCGCGACTGAAATCGCCCGGCGCCGTCCTCCCGGAGCGACTTGGACGGACGACGCGCCGCTCCCCGTCCTCGTCTACTGCTGCTGCCTCGCCATTTCCGGCTTTTTCTGGCTGGGGCTCCTGGTGGCGGGCAAGGTCGTCCTCTTTGGCGCGCTGCTGGACGGGTTTGCGGGCGAGGCGGTCGCCAGTCTGCTCGCGCTTGGCGCTGCCGTCCTGGCAACCTTCTGCTACGGCCTCAGGCGTCCGGCGTGGGGCGTGTCGTTGGCCTACTGGGGCTTCCTGATTTCCTCCGTGTGCGTCACCGTCCTCGCGTGGGATGCCCGGACGGGGCTGGATGCGATGGTCTCAGTCGGACTTGGCGACAGCCTGCTGGCCGTCGCCTACGCCGTTGGCCGCCCCGGCCTTCCTTTCGCTGTGACGGCGTTGTGGGTGGTGCCGGTGTCGGTCTTCGCGGTGTGGGTCGGCCGCTTCTTTGTTGTCCGCGCTGCGCCGCGGTCAGAAAATCCCCAGTAGAGCGCGAAACTCTTCCAGCGCCGACTCCGCTTCGCGCGCCCACGGTCCGTGGGCAAACTGCAGGCGCAGGTCCGGGGACTCGATCCGCTCCTCCAAGGACCTGAGCAGTAGCAGGGAGTCGCGATATGCCGAACGCGCTCTGTCCACGTTACCCTGGCGTAGTGCGCTGCGCGCGACCTCGAGATTGGCCATGGCGATGAGCTGCGGGCACCCCGCTCCGCGGCCGATCGAAGCCCCGGTTTCGGCGAATCGCTGCGCGTCTTCGAGGTGGGCCAGGATCGTCTGGGTCTTGGCGCAGACGACGGCCGACCAGCCCGCCGCCATGGTGGCGCCGCAGCCGGCGAAGCGCGCCATGGCGTACTCAGCATGATGTTGGGCTTCCTCCGGACCTCCAGCACGACAACACACCCGCGCCCACGAGAGCGCGAGGATGGCGCGGTCCAGCTCGTCGAGCTCGTGCTCTCCGCGCTGTGCCGCAAGCTCCAGACGCCGCCGTGCCTCGGAAACGTCCGTGCGCGCATCGGTGCGGCTGTCGAGCTGCTCGAGCTCCTCGAGAAAGTCGGCTGCCCGTGCCAGCGGCGACGCACCTGACACCTTGCCGAGGCCATCCTTGAAGCCATCCGTGGTGCGGGTGCGCGCCTGCGGGTCACTCTTGTCGTGTGGCGTTTCTCCTCGCCCCGCCTCCGCTTCCGACGAGATCTGGGATCCCTCGAGCAGGCACTGGGTTTCCAGCGCCGCGAATCGCACCGCTTGCGAGGCCGTGAGCTGCGGACGCAGGTCCGCCAGGCGCTTGAGCGTCGAGGCCAGCCGCTCGGTGCCGCCAAAGGCGTGTTCGAGCTCGAGCTGCGCCAGGAGGACCTCGCCCTGAGCCTTGGTACCGACTTCCTTTCCGAGCAGCAGGCGGCCCTCACGCAACACGCGCAAAGCGTCCTCGAGGCGACCTTCGACGTGATAGTCCATCGCCAAGTTGCGGTGAATTCGCGCCCAGTGGTCGTGCCCGTTCATGGCTTCGACGATGCTCATGGCCTCCTGATGCGCCGCCAGCGCCGCTGCCACCTCTCCGCCCCACCTCAGCGCCTCGCCCAGCCCGGTAAGCGCCCGCGCCAGCAGCGGCTTGTGATCGATGCGCCGTGCCCAGACAACCGTCTCGCGCGCGTAGGTTATCCCCTCAGCGAAGCGCCGGTGTGTCAGATACCATTCGGCGAGCGAAAACAGACAGGGAAGAAGGTCGCTGCCCCACCCTCTGCGATCCGCCGCGGCCATCGCTTGCCGGTAGCATTCGGTCATTCCCTGCTTGGGCTCTTCCCGCACGCCGAGGACAGACATGGCTCGCTGCAGCCATTCGCGCGCCGATTCCGTCTCGCCGCTCGCGAAGTCCACGCCGGCCAGGTGCATCAGCGCTCGTGCGTTCAACGCCGCAAAGGAATCGTCGGCGTTGCCGCAACTGCTGCTCACGGCTTCCGCAAATCGCGGTCGGGCTTTCAGTGCCTCCCCCAGGGCGAAGCAAATTTCTCCCTCGAGAACCAGGATGCGCATCATATCCAGCTCGAGCCCACCGCCGGCAAAGATCTCATGGGCACTGGACAGCAGCACCTGCGACTTCTCTTCATTGCCGAGCAGCAAGTGCAGCAGGCCCATTTCGGCCAGTGCGTCCCCCTCGATAGCGAGTGAGCAGCGTTCCTTGCCGACGTCGCGAAGCTCCTCGAAATAGTCCAGAGCGCTCGCGTATTTCCCCACCGCGCTCGACAGACTTGCGAGCTGCCGCAATACCCTGGACTTGCGCCGCCACAGCACGTCGAGCTCGTCCGACTGGACGGATTCGATGTCGTCGAGGGCCTGTTCGTACATCTCGAGTGCCGCTTCGTGGGCCTGCTCCAGAGTAAAAGCCTCGGCCGCGCGGGCCGCGAAGTGGCTGGCCTTGCCGCGCATGCCGGCGCAGCGGAAGTGATGGGCCAAGGTGGCGATCACAGCGGGACCGCGGGAGACCGCGCTGACCTCGAGCGCCTCGGCGGCGCGGCGGTGAAGGAGTCGGCTCCGGGTGGGCCGCATGCGCTCCAGGACGAGCTCGTGAAGGCGGTGATGGGTAAAGGCGAAGCGCTCCCCCGTGCGATCTCCCGCGGCCTCGCGCAAGATTCCCGTGTGTACGAGCTTGCGCACCAGGTCGTCGACCGCGTCCTCCGGCCTGGGCGCCGCCACGGTCATGAGGTCGCCGAGGCTGAAACGCTCCCCGAGGACGGCGGCCAGCTCGGTGAGCTCGAGCTCCTCCTCGTCAAGGCGATCGAGCCGGTTCTGGAGCATCTCCCGCAGCCCGCCGGTCAGAGATACGGTCAGGATCTCCTTTGTCGCTACGAGTCGCCGGCCTTTTCGCTGGAGAATGCCTCGTTCGAACAGCTCCTGTACCGCCTGCTCCACCAGCAGAGGAATCCCCTCGCTTTCCGACACCACCCTGGCGGCGATCGACGCGTCCACGATGGGCGTTCCGCACATGGTTGCCAGCATGCGTTGCACGTCTTCGGTCGCCAGGCGGCTCAGCTCGATGACGTGCCCGGGGTCCGCGAGCGCGTCGGAGTGTCGATCGGCACCGCGCTGGAGCGCGCGCACGAGGCGCAGCAGCGCGGGGCTCGCACTGGCTTCACCGAGCGTGTAGGCGCCGATCCACAGGATCGGTTGACGCTCGGCGCCGGGTACTTGAGCGCGTCGCGCGGTCCGCAGCAGAAACTCCAGGCTCAAGGGGTCCGCAAACTGAATATTGTCAAGCACCACGACGAGTCGGATCTCTCGGAGCGCCAGCGCCAGCAGGCGATCGAGGACTTCCATGCGCACGCCGCCGCGCGGTGCTCCGCGCGGCTCGCCGAACAGGGCGGCGAAGTGGCTCGAAAGGTGGGCGAGGTAGCGCAAGTCGTCACGAAGCTCGGCGTCGGCCGCATCCACCGCCGGGCGGATCAGCTCCTCCAGGCTCTCGAGCACCTCGACGATCGCGAGAAACGGCGCCGTCTCATCGGGGTTCAGGCGCACCCGCTTGAAGCGAATCGCGCTGAGCCGGCAGAGGGAGCGCAGCTCTTCCGCAAGCAGACGGGTCTTCCCGATTCCCGCCTCGCCCGAGACGAGCAGTACCGGCGACGGCGCCAGCGCTCCGGGACGGGGGAGATACGCCTCGATTCGGCGCAGCTCCTCCTTGCGGCCGACCAGCGCGGGGCGAAAGAGCACGCTGGCTCCTCCGGCGGAAGCCGGGAAAGCGTCCGCGCCGAGTGGGCGCAGGTCATCGAGCAGCTCGAGTGCCGACTGGTAGCGTTCGATCGGGTCCTTGCGCAGGAGGCGCATGATTGCCCGCTCCAGGCGCGCCGGAATGTTCGGATTGAAGGTCGACGGCGGCGGCGGATCCCGTTCGACGATCCGGTTCAGCAGGCAGAGGATCCCATTGCGATCCGTGAATGGCACGCGTCCGGTGGCGGCTTCGTACAGCAGCACGCCGACGCTGAACAGGTCCGACCTGGCATCCGTGGGCAGCTCGCATGCCTGCTCCGGAGAGAGATATAAGAACGTGCCGCGGATGCCGCCGAGCTCCGCAGTGGCGTCGTCTTCGAGATCCCTGATCAGGCCGAAGTCCATCAGCTTGGCCACGTCATTGGGTTGCACCATGATGTTGGAAGGCTTGACGTCGCGATGGACGAGGCCCTGACCGTGGATGTAGCCGAGGGCGGCGACGATGGGAGTCATCACACTCAGGAGCCTGGGAGCCGCGAGTGGGCCTTCGGCCTTGATGATGGCGGCGAGGGTCCGGCCGTCGATGAGCTCGAGCACGAGGAAGGGAATGCCCTGCTCCACCCCATAGTCCAGAACGTCGATCACATTGGGGTGATCCAGGCGGCTGAGCGCGGCGAATTCGCGGCGAAATCGGCGCAGCACGTCGAGGTCTTCCGAATCGCGGATCTTCACCAGCTTGACGGCGACGTCATCGCCGGTCTGCTCGTCAGCCGCCCGGTAGACGACTCCCATGCCGCCCTCGCCGAGCAGGTCGCGGATGCGAAAGCGTCCGGCAACGAGGTCAAACGGCGGTGCGGTTGGCTCGAAGCGCTTGCTGACCGTGGCGACCCGGCTCAGGGGACTGGTATCATCGAGCGGGACGCTGCGCAGCGTGCGCGCGGGGTCCTGATCAGCGGCGCGCCGGGTCTTGGGCTCCGGCGCCTCCTCGGGCACCATTTCGCCCGCCGCGAGCTGCAGCTCCGGGGGGCTCATGAAGTCGGCTGGGCGGACAGGACGGCCAGAAACGCCTGGACATAATCCGGCGGGAGGCCACTACGCGAAACTTCCGCCGCGAGCGCCTGGCATTCCTCGGGACCGATCGTGATCCCCGAGGCGAGAAGCTGCCTGGCAGCCTCTGCGCCTTCGAGCCAGGACGCGGTAGGCTCTGCGGGAAAGCCGGCGGCGCCGGGAAGCGCTGCCGAAGCTGCTGTCGCTGGCGCCATCGCTGGTGGCGTCGTCGCTGTCGCCGTCGCCGGTGCCGGAGCTCTCGGTTCCGCGTCTGCCTGCTGATCCGGCGCGGTTGCGGAGGAAGCGTCGGGAGGCAAGCAGGCTCCTGCCGCGGCCGGGGTGTCGCCGCGGATGGCGGCAATACGCACCGACTCGCCTTCCGCGGCGCGCTTGAGGGCTTCCTCGATTGCGAGCACAAAGGGCGCGGGGAGGTTTCTCTCGCGCAGCATGGCGCCGAACAAGGACTGCTCCCAGGTGCTGAACGGCCCATGAGTAGTGAGAGCTGCCGCCGCAGCGCGCTGCCCGTCCGCCGCGGGGGGGTCCGGGAAGCGCTCCGCCACGGCGCCGGCCAGGGCGGCGAGGTCATCGCGTTCGACGCCGAGATCATCCGGCTCCCGATACCCCCCTGCGTACACGTCTTCGCCTCGTTCATCGAGCTTGCGGAGGCGTTCGTCTCGTTGCGCCCGGTCCTCATAGCGGTCGCGGTAGTGCTCGTCGCCCGGAACCGCAGGTGGTGAGGTCTCGTCGAAAGGTGACTTGCGGACCTCGGGCGCCGCTTTCGCGGGGCTCGTCTTTTCGACTTCAGCGTTGGTCCCGTGCGGGAACAAGGGCGCGCCAACGCTCCCGTATCCCGTGACTCGCATCGCTCGTTTCTCCTCGTCGTGCCTCGCCGCGCCGCGGGCAGCTCATCTGCCCGCGCCGCCGAGCTCGCGATAGAGCGCCGCGACCGTGGCGATACCGCGATAGAAATGATCGAGATCGAGCTTTTCGTTCGGCGAGTGCGCGCCGTCGTCGGGGAGCCCGAACCCGATCAACAGGGTCCGCAGGCCGAGCACCTCTTCGAATGCCTGTACCACCGGGATGGACCCGCCTTCAAGGGTCAACACCGGCTCCTTGCCGAAGCCAATCCGGACTGCGGTCCGCGCCGCCGACATGGCCGGGTGGTCGCGTGGCAGCAGCGCCCACGGCGCGCTATGCGCCTGCAGAACGGTGAGGCGCACGGTTGGCGGGCAGAGCCGCACCACGTGCTCTTCGAACAATCTGGCGATCTTCTCCGGATCCTGATTGGGGACGATGCGCATGCTGATTTTGGCCCCGGCGCGGGCGGGGATGACGGTCTTGGCGCCGGCTCCCATGAATCCGCCCCAGATTCCGTTGACGTCGAGCGTCGGGCGCGTCCAGCGCCACTCGTTCTCGTCATAGCCGGCCTCCCCGGCCAGGCGCGGCACGCCGAGTTGCTTTCGCAGCTCCTCAGCGGTTCCCGGCAGGTGGGAAAGCGCGGCGCGCTCGTCCGCCGGTAGCTCCCGCACATCATCGTAGAAGCCTGGAATGGTGATCCGATGGTCCTTGTCCTTGAGGCCCGCGATGATCGTCGCGAGCGCGTTGATCGGGTTTTCCACGGCTCCCCCGAACTGGCCGCTGTGCAGATCCTTGGTCGGGCCCTGGACGTGTACCTCGCAATAGACCAGGCCGCGCAACCCATAGCACAGCGACGGCGTGTCCGCGGCGAACATCGAGGTGTCGGACACGACGACCAGGTCCGCCGCGAGGAGATCCTTGTGCGCGGTGAGAAACGGGTGCAGACTCGGGCTGCCGATCTCTTCCTCGCCCTCTATCAGGAGCTTGATGTTTACGGGCAACCGTTCCTCGCTCCGCAGTAGCGCATCGATCGCGGCCACGTGCGCGAACGCCTGGCCCTTGTCGTCGGTGGCGCCGCGCGCGAAGATCTTGCCGTCACGAATTTCCGGCGCGAACGGCGGTGAGAGCCACTCGTCGAGCGGGTCCACGGGTTGTACGTCGTAGTGTCCATAGACGAGCACAGTCGGCAGGTCAGCCCGCTCCAATCGCTGGGCGAAGACCACCGGGTGCCCCGCGGTCGCCATGACCTCGCTCTGCAGACCGATACCTCGCAAATGGGAGCTGAGCCAGGAAGCGGTGCGGCACACGTCGTCCTTGCGGTCCGCGTCGTTGCTCACACTGGGGAAGCTCAGGAGCGTCAGGAGCTCGGAGAGAAAGCGGTCGCGATGCGGATCGATGAGGGCGTTGACGTCTTTCACGTGAGGTATCCTCCGCAGGTCGATGGACGGTTCATGAAGGTGCGACGGCGGCGGGTGCTCTGAAGGCGCGCCGCACCAGATCGGCACTTTCGAGGAATTCGTCGGTGGTGGCGCCCCACGGCATGGGCTCCAGGAATCCAAAAACACGGCGCCGCACACACTCGACATTGATGAACCCGTGGTCCGGGATCCCCGTTTCGGTGGCGAGGCGCAGCAGCAAGCGGTCGAAGTCGCCACGCTCGCGCCCGGGCATCCGCGTCAGTGGGGCGTGCTGGTCTTTCTGATGAGCCCAGCGGGCGAACGGCGGCCCGGCGGGCGGCGCGACGGCGTGCGCTTCATTATAGTGCAGATGGGTATACACGATGCGTGTTCCGAGCGCCTCGATGAAGTCCAGGTGCTGCCGGTAGCCGGCCAGATGCGCCGCCCCCCGCTCCCTCAGACGCGCGGCGCGAATCACCCCCTGGACGTTGGCGTGACCCCAGTCGTAGGTCATCCCGAGCAGCGGATGATCGAGGGAATCGAACAGGAAGCTGAATTCCCACGGGTCGATGCCCAGTGTGGTCATCCCTGGCAGCACGTCGAAGCCGTTCTCGAGGGCGAAGGCCATCTGGTACCGCTCCAGCAGCGGCAGCACGGCCCGGATGTTGGCGATGACGCGGCGCAGGGCGTCGCGGCGGGCGGGCTCCGCGGCATCGGAGCCAGGGATGGCGCCGACGTGGATGTTGAACATGGGGCGTTTGGTGGTCGCCAGGCGCGCCGCCACCTCGATTTGAGCGCGCAGCGCGGGCACGACGATCTCGCCCGGATCCGCAAGGCTGAGCGCCAGGTCGCGGTGCGACGGGTACTCGTTGACGTTGAATCCGTGAAAGGCAGGAAAGTTGCGGCCAGCACTGCGGTAGGCGTCGACGCGGCGTTCGTTGATGTGGCCGCGGCCGTCGACGGTGCCGGAGAGAAAGAACGCGAACTCTTCCCCCTGGTATGCGGCGTCTCCGAACAACGCGGGGTCGACGGTGCCGCAGCCGAGGCGATAACTCTTGAGGTCCCTGAGCACCGGCAGGGCGTTGAGCCGCGGAAACGTCGCGAGTACCCAATCCGAAAGCATGTAGTACGGATTCGGGCAACTGCTGGCCATCGAAACCAGGAGCTGGATGCGGTTGATGCTGCTCATGGGGTGGTTGCGCGAGAGGAAGTGGCGATGAGCCGCGTCAAGAGTCGGCGTCCACGCCCACCTTGAACGCGAACACCAGCTCTCCTGACGTGGCGCTGAACTGGGCCGCCGCGGCCTGGGCGTCCAGGCTGAGCAGGCTGCCGTCGCCGTGAAAGTCGGTCAAGCGGGCGTCGCCGGACAGCTCGAGCTGGATCGGTATCGGCGGCTGGCCGGCGAGGCTGCGCACGAGAATGACCCGAACCACATGGTCGCCGCGGATGAGCGCCACCTGGGTCGTGACGTCGTCGATCGCGCTCGTGTTGCCGCCCACGTCGACCGCCAGCGCGAGCTCCTCGCTGTGGGTTTGCGGGGAAGGATTCCAGGCGCGAGCGCTGACGCGAAGCTGCTCGATGGGGGGAATCGGGTTGCTGCTGCTGCACGCCAGGACCGAAGCGAAAGAGAGGAGCACCACGGCAAGAACGCGCAGCCCCGCACTGGTGGGAAACAGCGCGAGAAAAACCACAGGGCACCGCCCTCCACGGGGTGTACGCGCCCAGGAAGATTCGAACCTCCGACCTCAGGCTCCGCAGGCCTGCGCTCTATCCACTGAGCTATGGGCGCAAATGGTGGCAACGAGAATAGCTCGCAGCGCGGCGCGTGTCAACTGCACTACTGGGCCTGAATCCACCGGCCCCCGGCCGACTTTGCTCGGTTGCGTCCAGTCGGGGCCAAGCGCATCCCTGGAGCACGCCTGGGCGGGGTAGGCAGACGTCCCCGGGCTCTCGATTGCTCGCGGCTCAACCCCGTGTCTCATTTTCGCGCACAGCTTCAGCTTCACCATATCCGGCCAAACCGAGCGCCTGTGGGGGGGACGGAGGAGGGCATCGTCGCGCCGACGGTGAATGGGTGCTGGATTTGGGGTGACCTCGGGGGCAGCGGCGCGCTTGCGGACATGATATACAGGGGCCGATGAGCGCTCCCGACACCCCCGGCATCAGAACTTTTCTGCGCGGATTTCTCGACGACGACGAGGACAGGCGGCTGTGGATACCGGCGGCCGGCAGCGCGCCTGCTGTCGAGGAAGACTTTCTACCCGCGATCGTCGCTGACCGCTACCGCGACCTCACCCCGATCGGAGCGGGGGGCATGGCCGTGGTCTACCGCGCCACCGATACGTGGGAAAACCGCCCCGTGGCGCTGAAGGCGTTGCGCTGCGCGGGCGGCGGCGAGGGCGGTGGCGACGGCGGTGGCCGCCGCGCCTGGGCCACCAATCGCCTCCAGGCGGAGCTGGCGGCGTTGCTGCGCATCGCTCACCCGCACGTCGTGCCGGTGCTGGACTTTCTCCCCGAGGTCGAGCGCCTGGGGCCGGTATTGGTCATGCCGTTCATCGACGGCGTGCCCATCCATCGCTACTGCGCGGCGTTGCCCGGTGCACCGCGCGACGGCAGCGGCCCGCGCGCCGCCTACCTGCGGGAGGTCTGCCGGCTCGGCGTCCAGATCTGCTCGGCGCTGTGCGCGCTGCATGCGCGGCACCTGGTGCACCGCGACGTTTCCTGCGGCAACATCCTGGTCGGCGCGGGTGCCGGCGGCGCAGGGTGTCACGCGACGCTGATGGATCTCGGCATCGTCGCGGAGCTGCCGGCGTCGCATCTTTGGAGCTCGATGCGGCAGACCGGCAAGAGCGAGATGTTCGGGACGCCGGGGGCGAT
>JACPHN010000182.1 GCA_016188575.1 Candidatus Schekmanbacteria bacterium | reverse complement strand
CGATACCGAACAGGGGCGCGTGCGCGCCGTGGAGCAGAGTCGCAAGCTCGCCACGGTCGCCGGGTCCGGCGCGGCGGGTACCGCCGGAGATGGTGAGCTCGCCGCGGTCGCGACCTTCGACTCGCCGGCAGGCGTGACGGTGGCGCCGAACGGGCGCATCTACGTGGCCGATCGCGGCAACAACCGGATCCGCGAGATCCGCTCCATCGCTGGCACCGGCACGGACGAAATCGCCGTCGTTTCGCGCGACGGTGGCGAGGTCTACGTTTTCTCGTCGCGCGGCCGACATCTGCGCACGCTCGACGGGCTGACTGGCCGGGTCACCTGGACGTTCTCGTACGACGCGGAGAACCGGCTCACGACCGTCACCGACGGCGCTGGCAACGTCACGGTGATCGCACGCGACGCCGGCGGCGTCCCGACCGCCATCGTCTCGGCGAACGGCCAGCGAACCGCGCTGGCGGTCGACGCCCGCGGCCGGCTCGCGTCGGTGACCGACGAGGCGGGCGGGGTGTCGGCCATGACCTACGACAGCGGTGATCTGCTCGCCAGCTTCACGACGCCGCGCGGGTTCACCTCGACGTATCAGTACGACGAGCTCGGGCTGCTGGTTTACGCGGAGGACGCCGCCGGCGGGGGCAAGCGGCTCACGCGCACTCTGATCGCGGCCACGAACGACCACGAGGTATCGCTGACGACGGCGGAGGGTTCGACGACGACCTACCGCTCGGAGAAGCTGGGGAACGAGCACACGGTGAGCGCGGTAACCGACCCGGCGGGCCTGGTGACGCGGACCGAGACTTACCGCTCGGGGCGCACCGAGCTCACGGCGCCGTCGGGAATGGTAGTGACGACGGAGATCGCCGCGGACCCGCGGTGGGGCACGGAGGCGTCCTACACGTCGCGGATCGCGGCGCGCACGCCGGGAGGGCTGGGCCACGAGCTTACGATCGACCGCCAGGCGACACTCGCCGACCCGGGTGATCCGCTCAGCGTGACGGAGCTTCGGCAGTCGACCACGGTGAGCGGGCGGACCTGGCAGGCCGTCTACGATGCGGCGCCCCGGCGGTGGACGCTGACGTCGCCGGCGGGACGCTCCGCGGCCGTCACGGTCGACGAGCAGGGCCGCGTCACGGAGGCGACGCGGGCCGGCGTGCTGCCCATGAGCTTTGCCTATGGAGCGAACGGTCGGCTGGCAAGCGTGACGCAGGGAACCAGGACGACGACCCTGGCCTACGATTCGCGCCGGAAGGTCGCGGCGCTGACGGACCCTCTGGGGAGAATCACGGCGTTCGCGTACGACCTGATCGGCCGGCCGACGAGCATCACGGCGCCTGGCGGGAGAACAGTCGCTCTTTCCTGGGATGTCGGGTCAAACGTGACCTCGGTAACGCCACCGGACCGGGAGGCGCACGCCTTCACCTACACGCCGGTGGACCTGGCGGCGTCGTACGACCCGCCGGCGCCGGCCGCGAGCGCCGAACCCGGAGCGAACGGCTGGAGGACCACCGCAACCTATGATCTGGACCGCCGGCCCCTTGTGGTTACGGATGCCGAGGGCCGCACGGTGCGCATGGTCTACGACACCTCCGGTCGCCCCGCGCGCGGTGAGCTACCCGACAGCCGGGAAATCGCCTACAGTTACGACCCCGATACCGGAAAGCTCGCCGGAATCGCCGGTCCGGACAGCACCGATCTTGCCATGAGCTGGGACGGCGCGCTGCCGCTGGGAGCGACCTGGACCGGGACCGTGACGGGCAGCGTCGAGGCCACCTGGGACGACGACTTTCGCCTGGTATCGAGGCGCGTGAACGGCAGCAACGAAATCGCCTTCTCGTACGATGCCGATGGTTTTCTGACAGGCGCCGGGCCGGTGGCCCTGACTCGCGACGCGGCGACGGGATTCCTGAACGGCACAATGCTCGGTGGCGTGAGCGACAGCTATGCCTACGATCAGTATGGCGACGTATCCGCGCACTCGGCGTCCGCGGCGGGAGCGGGAGATCCGATCTACGCGGTGACGATCGACCGTGACGACCTCGGCCGCATCCGCGCGATGCGGGAGACGGTGCAGGGAGAGGCGGTTGATGTGGCCTACGCGTACGATGAGGCAGGGCGCCTCGCGGCGGTCACGGAAAACGGGGCACCCACCGCGAGCTGGACCTACGACGCCAACGGCAACCGCGTGTCGGAAACCACGCCCGCGGGCGCGATCGCCGCGAGCTACGACGCACAGGATCGGCTGGTGGCCTACGGGGACACGACCTACGCCTTCGGCGCGGCCGGGCAGCTCGCCGGCAAGACGGGACCGGAGGGGACGGCGGGCTACGTCTACGACGTGCTTGGAAACCTGCGCGCGGCATCGCTTCCCGACGGGGGGGAGATCGTCTACGAGGTCGACGGCAGCGGACGGCGGATCGGCAAGAAGATCGATGGCGTGCTCGAGCGGGCGTGGCTTTACCAGGACACGCTCGAGCCCGTGGCGGAGCTCGACGGCGACGGCGCGGTCGTGTCGATATTCGTGTACGCGAGCCGGCACCACGTGCCGGATGCGATGATTCGCGGCGGCACGACGTATCGCATCCTGAGTGACCCGCGCGGCAGCGTTCGGCTCGTGGTGGACGCGGCGACCGGCGCCGTGGCGCAACGTCTCGATTACGACGCCTGGGGGCGCGTCCTGGCAGACACCAACCCGGGCTTTCAGCCCTTCGGGTTCGCGGGCGGGCTCTACGACCCGGATACCGGGCTCGTGCGCTTCGGGGCCCGGGACTACGACGCGGTGGTGGGGCGGTGGACAGCGAGGGATTCCATCGGATTCGCCGGCGGTGATACCAACCTCTTCGTATATGTAGGCAACGATCCCGTCAATCGCATCGATCCGAGCGGGTTCTCTCCAACCCCGACGCCGGGGCCTGATCCCGCCCCCCTGCCGGCGCCCATCCCGATACCGATACCCACACCGATGCCGGGCTGTTCGTTGACCTCGATCTGGGTTTGCGAGCGTCCCATCGACGATCCTCCGTATTTCCTCCCCTCGGAGGTCCTTCCCAACCACAAATACGTCTGTTGCGACGGGGAGAATGCAAATTGCTTTGGGCACAGCGACAACGATCTGCAAGCCGGAACGCCGATCCCCCCGGAAGACAATCCTACCGGAGAATGCAAGGATAAGCAGGTCTGCCTGCTCGAAAGAGAGCTCAAGTGTAACAATCCGGTATCTCCTTGCAACGCGGGAACCCTTACTTGGAATTGCCGCGACTGGGCGGACTGGGATGGCACGTCGAGCTGCGGATTTTGGGCAGGGCAGTGATGAGCCGGCGCAAGAAAGTACTGCTTTGGGTGCTTTCGGCGATTCTCTCCTTGCCGCTCTTGGAGATCGCGTTGATTCTCATCGCCGACATGCCTTTGGCGACCTACGAGTTTCCCCTGGAGGATGGGCAGAACCTGACGTCGGAGCAGATCGCCGTGAGGTACTCCCGGCGCGCGCTCGTAAAGTACGGGATCGATGTCTACAAGATCATGCCCATTGCTCGTAAGAAGTGGGGCAACGTCTTTTTTTCAACCGGCACGAATGACCCGGACCGCGGGCGCGTCTACTGGGATGATCTGGACAAGCCTCGACGATATAACTACATTGTCACTGTCACTATTGAACGTGATGCGCATGTTTCTCGGCAAGGAATCCCCGTCTTCGCGCCCGTGCCCGTACCCATGCCCGTCCCCGATTCGGTCGGAGGGAGCTGCCTGGCAACCGGTCGCGAAATGACTTGCACATCGGGTACTATTGACAGACAACGCAGTCGTGTTGAATGCAAGATTTTTCGCCCACATTAACCCGACGCCCGCCTGTTCTCGTCAATCGAAGGGAATACGGAGCGGAGATCGCCTACGAGGTCGACGGCAGCGGACGGCGGATCGGCGAGAAGATCGATGGCGTGCTCGAGCGTGCGTGGCTCTACCAGGACGCGCTCGAGCCTGTGGCGGAGCTCGGCGGCGACGGGGAGATCGTGTCGATATTCGTGTACGCGAGCCGGCGTCACGTGCCGGATGCGATGATTCTCGGCGGCACGACGTATCGTATCCTCAGTGACCCAAGCGGCAGCGTTCGGCTTGTGGTGGACGCGTCGTGCGCCGACGGCGGCGCGGCGACCGCGGGAGAGCTGAGCGGCAGCGGCGGGCTCGCCGTGACGCCGGACGGGCGCTTGCTGGTCAGCGATACCGAACAGGGGCGCGTGCGCGCCGTGGAGCAGAGTCGCAAGCTCGCCACGGTCGCCGGGTCCGGCGCGGCGGGTACCGCCGGAGATGGTGAGCTCGCCGCGGTCGCGACCTTCGACTCGCCGGCAGGCGTGACGGT
>JACPHN010000181.1 GCA_016188575.1 Candidatus Schekmanbacteria bacterium | reverse complement strand
TGACCGGCCGCGCCGGCGCCGTCCTTGCGATAGCTCCAGCGAAAGCTCCAGGTGCCGGCGGCCAGCGCGTAGGAAGCGCGGGTCCAGGGCTGCTCCCCCGACCAGCGGTCCTTTTCGTAAAAGGTTCCCGACGTGCCCGCGATTTCGAACACCAGGGCGTCGGTCGGCGCCGCGGTCGAGGTCTTCACTCAGAAGGCGACCTCGCCCGGCGAGGAAATCGCCAGGGTGACCTCGAGCACCGCGGCGCCACCGTCCGCGAGCGGCGCGCTGCGGGCCGCGTAGGCGCCATCGGCCGCGTCACCCGCGACCACCTGCCACGCCTCCGCGGGGCTCATTTCCCACGGCAGCGCGGCGAAGGTGCCGGATTCGAAGGAGTCGCCCCCGGCGCGCGCCGGGCTGGGGACGGCGATCAGCACGAACAGGCAGGTGGTCGCCGCCAGATTCACACACACAGAGAGAGAGAAGGGACGCGCCACGACATGCCTACCTCCGGCGAGATCGGGGACCGTGCTGCCCCGAAGGCTAGGCCCAATCGACGGTGCGACGCAAGGGGTGGGGCGGCCGGCGGGTACCGTGCGCGACGAATCATAAGGCAGCTTTCTCACGTTCCGGTCGACAGGAACGTACAGCAAGTCGATTGATTCCGGGAATGAAATGAGCGAATGGTGAGTGCTCAGGCCGCCAGCCTGCAAGCGCTTGGTCGCGGCCCCTTCTGCCCAAGCGTCGTCGGCCTGCACCTGGTCGCGCTTCAGCCATGACCGCACGCCTGTGGTGAAGACGGAACCCCAGATTGTCGCTCAGTCATCGCGTCGATTGCTTTGGGCCGGTGAATCCAGGATCGACCTTGGTCCATCGCCGACTTGCGCGCTCCGGTCAGGCGTGCGAATCTCTGGGCGAGGAGGAGCAACGACATGACCGAGAATCTTGCGATTCGCGCCATGACCCGACCCGAAGTCGATACCCTGATCGATTGGGCGGCCGCCGAGGGCTGGAATCCGGGGCTTCACGACGCCGACATTTTCTGGATGACCGATCCCCTGGGCTTCGTCGCGGCCGAGCTCGACGGCGAGCTCGCCGGCGGCGGTTCGATCGTTGCCTACGGTCGCGACTTCGGGTTCATGGGGTTCTTCATCATGAGGCCGGATTGCCGCGGCCGGGGACTTGGCCGCCAGCTCTGGTTGAGCCGGCGGGACCGCTTGCGCGGGCGCTTGCGGCCGACAGCCGCGATCGGCATGGATGGGGTCTTTGCCATGCAGCCTTTCTATGCCGCCGGTGGGTTCGTGTTTCAGCATCGGGACCTGCGGTTCGCCGGCACCGGGCAAGCGGCGACCGCGGCCAGGCACCTCGCCGCCGCGACGGAGGTCCCCGCGGCGCTGCTGGACGCGTACGACCAGCGCCACTTTCCGGCGCTACGCCCGGCCTTCCTCCTTGCCTGGATTCGCCAACCCGAGTCGCGCTCCGTCGTCGCGCTCGTGAATGGAGAAGTCCGCGGCTACGGCGTCGTCCGGCGCTGCCGGGAGGGATACAAGATCGGCCCCCTGTTTGCGGATTCCCCGTCGCTGGCCGAGGACCTCTTCGTCTCCCTGAGCGATCACGCCGCCGGCGCGCCGCTCTATCTCGATGTGCCCGAGATCAACGACGCGGCCATGGAGCTCGCGCGGCGCCACCTCATGGCCCCGGTCTTCGGCTGCGCGCGCATGGTTCTGGGGCCGCCACCTGACCTGCCTCATGGTGAAATCTATGGGGTCACGTCCTTTGAGCTCGGCTGACCCCATGACGGGTCCGCACCCGCCGGCGCCCGACTGGTACCCGCGTGACTTGCGCGGCTATTGCGGCTCGCCCCCTGATCCGCAGTGGCCTGGAGGAGCACGGGTGGCGCTACAGTTCGCCCTCAACCTGGAGGAAGGCGCGGAGAGAACCCCGCTCAACGGGGACGAGGAGACCGAGACCTACCTCAACGAGCTGCCCCCCGGAACGCCAAGGCGCGGCGGCGCTCGGCATCCTGGCGTCGAAAGTCTCTTCGACTACGGGACGCGCGCCGGGTTTTGGCGGATTCTGCGCCTCTTCCGCGAGCATGGGTTGCCCTTGACGGCGTTTGTCTGCGGCCGTTCTCTGGAGCTGGTTCCCGAGGCCGGGCGGGCGCTCGCCGCGGACGGCCACGAGCTCGCCGGACATGGGTATCGCTGGATTGATCACTCCGCGGTGAGCGCGGCGGTGGAGGCCGAGCAGATTGCGAAAACCGTTGACCTCATCGCGCGCATCGCCGGGCGCCGGCCAGTCGGTTGGTACTCGGGCAGAAGCAGCGCCAACACCCGCGGTCTACTGATCGCCGCAGGCGGATTCCTGTATGATTCCGACTCCTACAGCGACGATCTACCCTACTGGCTCTCCTTTTCTTCCGGCCCGCATCTGGTCGTACCGTATGCCCTGGATACCAACGATGCGCGCTACTATCTGGCGCCGGGATTCGCTTCCGGCCGCGATTTCTTCGCCTACCTCCGCGACGCGCTCGCATACTTGCGGCGCGAGGCCGAATGCGGAGCGAAGAAGATGATGAGCGTGGGGCTGCACGGCCGCATCACGGGTCGACCTGCCCGCGCGGCGGCACTCGCGCGGTTTCTGGAGCATCTGCGGCGCTGCCCCGATGTGTGGGTGTGCCGCCGTGAGGAAATCGCCCGCCATTGGATCGCTGCTCATCCCCCCGCGCGGCAGACCGATGTCTGACCGCCGCAACCCCTACCCGCTTTCGAGGAGTGCGAACAGTGCCTGTCAACCCGGTGTCCTGCGAGCGACTGGACGGAAAAACGTGCGTGGTAACGGGGGCGACGTCGGGGATCGGCCGAGAAACGGCGAAGGCCCTGCACGCGGCCGGCGCGAACCTCGTGTTCGTGGCCCGCGACCGCGCCAGGGCCGAAGCGCTCGCGACGGAGCTCTCCGGCGCGGGCGGCGAGGTCTCGTTCGTCCTGGCTGACCTGTCCAGCCTCGGCGGGGTGAGACGCGCGGCGGCGGAAATTCGCGGGCGCTGCCGTCGCCTCGAGGTGCTGGTCAATAACGCCGGAGCAATGTTCACCACGCGGTCCGTAACCGCCGACGGGTACGAGCGCACCTTCGCTCTCAACCACTTGAGCTACTTTCTGTTCACGGCCGAGCTGCGCGAGCTGCTCGCGGCGAGCGCCCCCGCCCGCATCGTCAGCGTCGCCTCCGATGCGCATCGTTCGGGAGCCATCTGCTGGGAGGATCTGCAACTCGCCCGCTCCTATCCGCGCCTGGGCTGGACCGCCTATTGCCAGTCCAAGCTCGCCAACGTGATGTTCACCTGCGAGCTGAGCCGCCGGCTCGAAGCGACAGGAGTCACGGCCAACGCCGTGCACCCCGGTTTCGTGGCCACGGCTTTCTTGCGCAACAACGGCGTTATCGCGCGACTCGGCATGGCGCTGAGCACCCCCTTTGCGCGCACGCCAGAGCAGGGTGCGGACACGGTCATCTGGGCGGCGACGGCTCGCGAGCTCACCGGCGCCTCGGGCAAGTATCTGACGGACCGCAAGATCGTGTCCCCGAGCCGAGCCTCGCGCGATGAAAGCGCCTGGCGGCGGCTGTGGGAGGTGAGCGAGGAGCTGGTCGGAGCGCGCAGTGGACGAGGCTAGGCCGCACGCGCCGGCGCCGGCGCCATTCCTGCTATCCGCCGCTATACTGACCTGGCGATGCCGGAGCCGCCTGGTGTGCTCGCCAGGCTCCGATCGCGGCAGCACCTCACGAGGAAGCGGATTCCGGGTGCCTGCCCAGGAATTTCGGTCATGTAGGAGGATTCGCCATGGAGCGAGTGAAGAGCTACGTGTGCGGCGAGTGGGTACGGGGGAGCGAAGCCGCCGAGCCGCTGCGAAACCCGACTACCGAGGAGGTCATCGGCGAGTGCGCTGCGGAGGGAATCGATTACGCCGCTTGCCTCGAGTACGCTCGCCGCAAGGGAGGGCCCGTGCTGCGGGGAATGAGCTTTGCCGCGCGAGGACGGATTCTGGAGCGGATGTCCAAGATCACCCACGAGCTCCGCGACGAGCTTATCGAGCTCGCGGTGCGCAATGGAGGCAACACCCGGGCGGATGCCAAGTTCGACATCGACGGCGCCAGCCATACTCTGGCGACCTACGCGCGCATCGGGGAGGGTCTTGGCGACCGGACCTTCGTCGTCGACGGAGAGATCGAGCAGCTTGGCCGTAGCCCGCGATTCGTCGGCGGTCACATCGCCGTGCCGCTGACCGGCGCCGCGGTCCACATCAACGCATTCAACTTCCCCGCCTGGGGCGTTGCCGAAAAGGCGGCGGTCGCCCTGCTGGCGGGCATGCCGGTGGTAACGCGACCGGCGACCAGCACCGCTCTCGTCGCGGCCCGCCTGGTCGAGGCGCTCGTTTCCGTGGAGGCGCTTCCGGCCGGCGCGCTATCCTTCATTGCCGGAGGCCGTGCCGCCAGCTTGCTCGACCCGCTCTCGTCGCAAGACGTCGTCGCGTTTACCGGCTCCCGCACCACAGGCGAAGCGGTGCGAGGCCGGACCAACGTGCTGCGCGAGTCTGTCCGGATCAACGTCGAGGCCGACAGCCTCAACGCCGCGGTGCTCGGGCCGGACGCCGGCGCGGCCGGCGCTACCTACGACCTGTTCGTGCGTGACACGGTGCACGAGATGACGCAGAAGGCCGGTCAGAAGTGCACGGCGACCCGTCGCATATTCGTCCCGGCCGCACTGCTGGAGCGCGCGCAAGAGGACTTGGCGGCAGGCCTCCGCGCCGTCACGGTGGGCGATCCCGCTCGTCGTGACGTCTCCATGGGGCCACTCGTAAGCGCCGAGCAGTTGGCGAGCGTGCGCGAGGGGATCGAGCTCCTGCAGCGAACGTGCGCGACGGTCCATGACGGAAGTGAGCACGGAGAGCTCCTCGGCGTCGAAGCTGGAAAGGGCTATTTCATTGCACCCGTGCTCCTGATCGCCGCGGCGGCGCGGGAGGCGAATATCGTGCACGAGCACGAGGTGTTCGGACCGGTAGCGACGTTGATGCCGTACAACGGCGATCCGGCGGAAGCGGCGTGCTACGTCCGCCTCGGAAATGGGGGGCTGGTGAGCTCGGTCTACACCGACGATCGTGAGTTTGCGCGCGCGATGGTCTTCGCTCTGGCGCCCCACCACGGCCGCGTCTACCTCGGTAGCGCCAGGGTCGCCGAGCAGGCGCCCGGTCCTGGCACGGTGCTCCCGCTTCTGGTCCACGGTGGTCCCGGGCACGCGGGCGGCGGCGAAGAGCTCGGCGGACCGCGCGGCCTGGCGTTTTACCTGCAGCGCGTAGCCATCGAGGGCGATCGACCCATGGTCGAGAAAATCCTCGGAGTCTCATGACCGCTCGACCCGCCACCGCTCCTCCCGGCCGCGTGCGTGCGGAGGCGCGAGGAGGGTTGCGACAGTGCGCATCGCGCCCTGAAGGACGGGGTTCCGGACTGGCTCGTAGACACGGCCGGCCCGGCACGGGTATACTGTGCGACAGTGCCGACCCGTTTTTCTCGAACGTTGGAGGTACGCATGGCCGAAGCGACGACAGTAGTAATGCCTGATGCCAGATCGGTGAGCTACTTCTTTCATGGACAGGCGCGGCACGCCGTGGGCCTGCTTTTGCTGCTGGTGCTGGCATACGCTCTGGCCGGACCGGAGCTGGAAGCGGCCGGCGACCGCTGGTTGGGGCTGAGCGATCGCACCTGGTTCTGCCTCGCGCTGGACATCGCGATCGTCCATCAAGTGCTCGTATGGCTGGTGTTTCGCTCCCAGCTCGGGTGGGGGCTGCTCACCAGACTGCTCGGCGACCGCGACCTGGCCGTGTGGCAAGCGGTCTTCTTGCCGTTGCTCTCGTTGCGCGCCGTCTTCATCCTGGGCGCGGGCCTGGCTGACAGCGGCTCGCTGGCGCTGCCGCGCGAGGTATCACTTGCCGTGGGGCTCAGTCTATTGATTCCGGGCGCCTACGCGATCTATTCCATCGACCGCTACTTCGGGATTCCGCGGGCGGTGGGCGGCGATCATTTCCGCGAGTCGTTTCGCAAGATGCCGCTCGTGCGCGAAGGGGCGTTTCGCTGGACGTCCAACGCCATGTATGGCGTGGTGTTCTTGCTCTTGTGGTCGATCGCGTTTCTTACCCGGTCGCATGTGGCGCTGGTAGCCGCGCTCTTTCAGCACGCCTACATCTGGGTGCACTACTTCTGCACCGAGAGCCCCGACATGGAGCTGCTGTACGGGAAACCCTCTTCCGACTGAAAGCAAGGCCGGAGCTACCTGGCGAGCGCGACGATGCGAACGCCGCGCTCGGTGCGGCTAGGATCTCGGGCCCGCCTTCTTGAATCCGGTGCTGGCGCCGCGGCGCTGGCCACGAGAAGTGAAGGTGCTGCGGTCGTGGAGTCGTTTTTCGCCATGCGCGGGTCGCCCCTTGTAGTCGGGTTGCCACCCGCTCGCGGCAGCTTGGGGTGTCCTGGCGGGCGCCAGGCGAAACGTCACCGGCCTGGTTCGCACACGCACCATGACGGCAGCATCCAGTAGCTTCCGCGCCAGCTCGTTCGGAACCGTGACGAAGGTGTGACGCCAATCGATTTCGATGGCGCCGATGAGCTTGCCCGGGACGCCGGCGTCGTTGGCGATCGCCCCCACCACGTCCGCCGGACGGACGCCGTTGCGCTGTCCGCAGTCGATCATCAGGCGGACGAGGCGGTCGCCGGCCGGCGGCACCGGCGCCGAAGTTTCGACGGCGCAGTGCGTGACCTCGACAAGATCGCGCCGGGCCAGGCACGCCGCCGCCGCGGCAATGTCCGGCACGGAATAGTCCCCTTCCGCGGCGAGCTCCTCGACGACTTCCGCGTAGGCGCCGAGATCGGCGGCCGCGAGAATCGCTCGCAGGTTGCTCTTGAGATGGTCTTTACGCGTGCCGATGATCTCGTCCCGGGTGGGAACGGTCATGCGCCTTAGCGGCTGCCGGGTAAAGCGCTCGATCTCGGGTAGCAGGCGGCGATCGCGAGGCGTGACCAACAGCACCGCCGCACCGACTCGACCGGCGCGCCCGGTGCGCCCGATGCGATGCAGATAGGACTCCGGTTGGTCCGGCATGTCGAAGTTGATCACGCGGTTGATGGTTGCCACGTCGAGACCGCGGGCCGCAACGTCGGTGGCGATCAGGACGGTGCTGAGGCCACGCCGGAGGCGTTGCAGAACACTTTCCCGCTCGCTCTGACTCATGTCCCCGTGAATGGCGTCCGCGGGAATTCCCCGCTCCTGAAGCGCTTCGGCGAGCTCCGCGCAGCCCTGGCGCGTGCGCGCGAACACGAGCGTAGCACCCTCGCTTTCCAGCTCCAGCAGTCGCTTCAGCACCGAAACCTTGTTGCGTTCGTCGGTAAGGATGAAGCACTGGTCCGTGGAGTCGACGGTTCGCGTCGGCTGTTCGATGTCGACGCACGTCGGATCGCTCATGTGGCGGTTCGCGATCGCTCTGATTTCACGGGCGATGGTCGCCGAGAACAGGGCGGTTTGCCGGCCGGAGGCAGGCGTTTGCGCCAGAATCCATTCGACATCGTCGATAAATCCCATGCGCAGCATTTCGTCCGCCTCATCCAGCACCAGGTAGCGAACGGTGCCGAGATCGAGCGTGCCCCGCCGCACGTGATCGATGATCCGCCCCGGAGTCCCGACGACGACATGAGCGCCGCGCTGGAGCTCACGGAGCTGCACGGGATAGGGTTGACCGCCGTAGACGGTGACCACGCGAACCTCGCCGAGCCCGGTGGCGTATCGGCCCAGCGCCTCGGCAACCTGCAACGCGAGCTCGCGGGTCGGAGCGAGAACGAGCGCCTGTACGGGCCGCACGGTGAGGTCGAGTCGCTCGAGCATGGGCAGGCCGAACGCGGCCGTCTTGCCGGTTCCGGTCTGCGCTTGCCCGATGACATCGCGGCCGGCGAGCAGCAGCGGGATGGTCGCGGCCTGGATCGGCGTTGGAGACGCGTATCCGAGCGCCGCGAGCGTGCCGATGGAGGCGGGTGACAGGCCGAGCGCCGCGAAGGTGGGTCCGGTCGGCACAGAAAGCTCGGCGAGCTCCTCGACCACCTCCAGTGCCGCCGGCACCACCGGTGCCACGTCTGCTGCCGCGGTAGCCGTGGTGGCGGTGGCGGTGGCGCCTTGCTGCGTCGCGGCGCGCTCGGCTTGTCGCCGCAGCTTGCGCTCTTTTTTCCGCTGCTCTCGGGCGGCGGTGATCTCCGCCGAAGTCGGCGAGGCGGACAGCGCGGGAACGTCGAGCTCGCCGCGCACGGGTACGATAGTTTCGCGGAACATGAGTGTTTCCATGAATTTCCGAAGAAAGGTTTGAGGCGAAGGTCGAGCGCCGGAGCGACATCGGCGAGCGCGATGGGTGAGCGAGGCAGCGCGGCCTCGGGGCTCTCGAGTATAGCATGATCATCCTGGAATGGCCACGCCTCGGTCGCACCCGGAGCGGCGGCAGACGAGCAGAATCGCGTTCCTCTGCCCCGCACCGGAGGTCTTGTGCAGCGCGGATTCGGGATCACGCCGCGCGCGCGCCCGGCACCGCACGCTACCAGCGCCCGCATTTCGCGGCAACAGGCGCAAGCAACAGCGCTTGCACCTGCAAGGTTTGCTTGCGGCTTGATTCTCAGTCCAATCGGATTACGTTATTCTTGCAACGGTAAATCCTCCACAATTCGAGCAAAGTGTCATGGCCTAATAATCGTGGCGAAGCAGGCTGCCTATTCGTCAGGTATCACCAAGCGACTGAAGATTGCGGGTGAGCTAGCGCTTTGCGTCGACTCCACGCCAGCGTCCGACGAAGGACCAGGGTTGACCACCGATCATGACCCGCCCGACCAGAGACCCGAGGCCGACCTTTCTAGCTCGACCGTCCTGGCGGAGCTGCGCAGCACCGCGGAGCGTCTGGCACCACTGCTCGGCATCTCCAGTTGCCAGCAGCGTCCCGAGCTGTCAAGCGCTTCTTGCCTTGCCGATGACAACGGTGAGCCGTTCTTCGCCACCCGCTCGGAAGCATCTGACCGTCACACAGGCGAGCCCGACGGACGACTCGGGCTCATGTGCGACCTCTGCCGGCTGTTCGGCACGGCGCGTCGCCCGACACGCGTTGACGTTGACGTTGCTCGTCTTGGCGCCGCTGCCACCGCCGCTGATCGCCTCACCGCCGGCACCTCGGCATACCTGATCCTCGTCGACATCGAGCTGTCGTGCCCGCACGAGCTCGCGCTCGTGCAGGCGATCCTGGCGGAGTGGGAGCTCGGGGTGGCTGTCGCTCTCGACAACCGCCAGCGCGGCACTGCCGTGTTCTCGATGACCTCTGTCGAGCTCGCGCCCTGACCCTGGCGCCGCGGCGGCGCGCCGGGCGCAGCCGCGGCGGTGCCGACGATTACCGATGCTGTTGGCGCTCGGTCAGCGGCGCCATCGCGCTCTCTTCGCCAACGCACCCGCGAGACCGAGACCGCTCAACAGCACCCCCGGTGACGTCGCCGGTACCGTTGCGGGTGACGTCACCGGTATCGTTGGCGTCCGTCCATGCCGCACACAGGACGTTGAGCTGCACGAGCCAGCGACCACGAAGTCACCGCTGCCAACGACCGCCAGCGCCGGGTCCACCACGTCCCACGAGGCAAAGGGTGCCTCAGCGACCCAATTCTCGCTGCCGTAAACCCTGGTTCTCAGCGAGACATACGTGTCGCCCGGCCAGGCGTCCCCCTCCTCCGCGTCCAGGATAAGACCGCCTGCCATGAACGCCCCGCTGAATCCGCCACCTGAGCCACCCAGGGTGATCGTCCCTTCGCCTTCGAAACTCTGACCACCGTCCAGGCTACGCGTGATTGCGGCTCCCCACTCCAGCCACGCCAGGTAGACAGCGCCATCGGCAGCAACCGCGACCTGCGGGCCATGCCGCAGCGAGCCCCCGCCGGCATCGGAGCTCTCCACGGCCGTCACGGTGCGCGCCGGAGCGAAGCTGTCGCCGCCATCGGTGCTTCTTGTATAGCTCACGTCCGACATCTCGACATCACCACTGGCGCGCTGGAGCCAGGCAACGTGTATCGTTCCATCCGCGGCCACGGCAACGTCCGGCAGCTTTTGCTCGGTGGCAGCCGAGCCGGCGCTGTCGGCGCGGCGGTTTCGCTCGAAGGAGACGCCGCCATTGCGGCTGCGAGCAAAGTAGATGTCGGGATTTCCGTTGCGGTAGTCGTGCCAGACGGCGAGGATGGTCCCATTGTCCGCAATGGTCATTTCGGGTTGCGCTTGCCATGCTACCAATGCACCGGTGTCGTCCACTCGCGTCTCGGCCTCGCAGGTTCCTTGGCCGCTCGGGCAGCGAGCAAAGTAGATGTCCGGGTTGCCCTTGCCGGCGCGGTAGTCCTCCCAGGCAACGAGAGCCGCGCCGCTGGCATCGCGGACAACCGTCGGGTGCAGTTGCGCATAGGGCCGGCTGGATTGCGTGTTGACGCGGATATTCTCCCCAAAGGACCGGCCGCCGTCGGTGCTGCGCGCGAGGTACACGTCCGGTTCACCCGTGCGGTAGTCCTCCCAAACCAGGGTGAAGTTGGCGCCAGCCGCGGCGAGCTGGGCGGAGCGGAAGCCGGCCAAGTTGTAGGCGTCAGCCTCGAGGGCGTGCAATGGCGCGATCGTCCTGGCCTCATTCGCCACCGTGCCGACTTGCAGCAGAGTGGCGTCGTCCACGTCGCAAATCAGCGCGACACCGGTGTCGAGCGTCGCCCCAGCGGGACAGACCGGCGCCTGCTTGTCGGTCAACGCGGGCGTTGGGAGCACCGCAAACGTGGCGCCCTCGTCGATGCTGAAGAGAAAGCCCGACGCGGGTTCGCTGTCAGCCAGGCGGTAGCCGCTCCAGGCTACGTGGAGTGCGCCGTCCCCTCCCACGACCAGTGGGGCAAACAGGCCGAAGTATTCGCCCTCCGGCAGCAGCGACCGCGGCGACGCGAAGGTGGCACCGCCATCGACGCTGCGCGTGAACCAGAGCCCCCGGGAAGGGGCGCTGGAGTCCCACGACACGTAGATCTCGCTGCCGCCGGAGGCCACGGCAACCTGTAGGTTGGCGGGGGAAGCGGTCAACCCCGCCGCGAGGCTCCGCGGGGCGGAGAAGGTCCTTCCTCCATCGGTGCTGACGATCAGGGACAGGTCCCAAACGACACCGTTTGCTGTCCAACGGTGCTCGGTGAAGGCGCCGGCGACGGCTCGCCCGCCGCTGCCCATCGCGGACTCGCAGCAGAGGTCGGGTATCGGCACGACCCGGGTGACGTCGGGAAAGCTCGCACCGTAGTCGGTGCTCCGGGCGACGCACAGACCTTGTGCCTCGACGGTTGAGCCACCGGCCTGGCAGGAATAGCCAAAGGAGAAGACGGTGATTTCTCCGGCGGCTCCGGCAAGTGCTGCCTGCACGGCAAAGGCGTGCGGCCCTGAGCTCAGCGCGAAGCTGCCGCCGCCGTCCGAGCTGCGGCTGACCCAGGTGTCGGTGCCGAGGGCGGCAAACCAGTAGACGGTGCCGTCATCACCTTCGGCGAGGCCGCTCGGCCGCGGAAACCAGGAGCTCCCGAGGTCGCCGGGCCAGGCCGCGAACGTCGTCGCTTCGGGGGTGACGCGGGCGATGCGCAGGCTCTGGGGCCGGGCGACCTGCCAGGCGTCGATGCGTTCCTGCGAGAAGGCGACCCAGTAGTTGCCGGACGCGCTTCCGAGCGCCAGGGGATAGAGCTGTCGCGTTTGCGGCGCGTCGATGACTGAAAACTCCGTGCCGTCGACCGTAGCGGCCGCGGGCGGGGTTACGGCCGCGGCGACGAACATGGCGAGCAGGCAGCAACGGCGAAGGGGGCTACATGGTGAGGTTGTTGTAGCGAAGGGGCCGCGCCGGAAGTTGCACTGGAGAAGTGGATGCATGAATAGACGCTCCTGAGGATGTGCACAGCACGTAGGACGCGGAGTGTCTTGTGCAATCGCTGCGCCAGCGGCGCGAGGCGTCGAAAAACCGCACGGTATAGCAGGTTGTCGCCACGGCGCTACGGCGCAGCGCGGCGTTCTCCGTGAAACAGCACATGTGATGGGGGCCTGGCGTCTTGTGGCGATCGTGGCGCGGGGCGAGCGGTCGCGGCTGCCGGAACGGCTGTCCAGCGCCTCTCACCTGGTCACGGCGCGCTCGTCACAAAGCTCATCAGCTCCCTCCACCAGCCGCGGTCCGTCTGGTCATACCAGGTGTTGTGACCGGCGCCGTCGATGTGGATGATCCGACCTCGCCCCGAATAGGTGCGGAAAAGTCGTTCGCTGCACGCCTTGGGAATGATCTCGTCGCGCCCCGCCACGACCACCGCCAACGGCCCCGGAAAGGCGCGGAGATGGGCCACACTATCGTAGCGCTCCGGCACCAGCCAGCGTGCCGGCAAAAACCAGTAGATGGACTGCGCCACCGTGGGCAGGTCGTCCCAGGGGGTAATGAGCACCACGCCGTCAACCTGGCCGGAAAGCCGAAATACCGCGCCGGCCGCCACGGCGGCGCCCAGCGATTCGCCGAGCACGACCAGGGGCCTTCCCCACGTCGTCCGGATGGCCTGGAGCGACTCCACGGCATCTCGATAGAGCTCGTCCTCGCCGAGGCCGCCGAGGCGCGCTCCGTAGCCTGGATATTCCAAGAGCACCACCCGAAAGCCGAGAGGCAGGAGTGCCTGGGCGTAGTACGTGCGATCCGCTGCTGAGCCGGCGTTGCCGTGAAAGATCGCCACCGTGCCTGCGGGCGGCAGCGGCCCGGACGGCGCGACGAGCAGCCCCCGCGGATCGGCAGGCGACGGCCACGCCGCAAGCGACGTGCGGGAAATCATCCGCTCCAGCTCGGCCAGGCTGTACTGGTCCGGATAATGAAGCAGCCGATGCGCGAGCATGGTCATCACCACCGAAAACAGAGCCAGCAGCACCGCAAGGCGAAATAGCGCAAAAAGCCATTCCCGCCGATTACGGGGAACCAGGCGCGGCCACCTCGCGCCCCGGCGGGCCTGGTGCGGGCGCTGTTCATCGCTCATCTCGCCGAACCATCGCTTGCTCCTGATTCCTCACATCTTCGTATGGCGGCCACCGCGGTTGCTAGCTTATGGCCTGACGACGGTTTCCGCCAGGCCGGAGCCGGCGGCGGTGTGTCGCCCCTGGCAATTGCGGTGGAGCACGCGGAGCGTCAAAATAGACGCGGCGGCCGAGCCGCGCCCCCACCCCGACCCTCCCCCCGCAGGCGGGGGGAGGGGGTGAACAGATACCGTGAGGACAAAGCCGTGAGCGGACCCGCAACCGATAGCGCCTCGAGCTTTCGCTCCGCTCGCAACAGGCGTGCGCGCGCGCTCGCGTCCGTGGCGTTTCGCGTGCGCCTGCTCATCGAAATCCCGGGGCTGCTGGTGGTTCTCGCCCTGTTCTCGTCCCTCGACGTGGCGCCCTGGCGAACCCATGGACTGCAGGCCGTGGTGCTGGTCGCGATGCTCGTCTGCATTCACGACGCCCTGCGGCTATCCTCCGTGCTCGCCTCGCGCTCGTTTCCAAAGCTGTACATGCCCGCAGCGATCGGGCTGCTGACGGCGATGGTGTTCGTGACCGGCGGCATATATAGCCCGCTGGTCGCCGCCTATGCGCTGCCAGCGCACCTGGCCGGAGTGTTCTCCGCCCGCAGCCCGCGCCTGTTGCTCGCCCCGGCCGCGGCGAGCGCAGCGGTTGCGGGCATGGGTCTGCTGCAGGGATACGGGCTCGTGGCGACGCCCCGACAGCTCGGCCCGGCAGATGCCTCGCCGGCGCTGCTGATCCTGCAGACCGTGATCTACGCCGCGATTCCCTGGATCGCCACGCTCCTGGCCGCCCGCACCGCGATCCTGCACGAGGACGTGGCGGCGGAGCTGCTGCAGGCACGCGGTGCCTTGCTCGAGGCGCACCGCGACCGTATGGTCTCGCTCGAGCAACTGTCGCGACGCGTCGCGCACGAAGTCCGCAACCCCTTGGCGGCGATCAAGGGCCTGACGCAGCTCCTGCAGCGCCGCGGTGATCCCTCGGGCCACCTCGCGGTGATCGCCTCGGAGGTTGAGCGGCTCGACGGCATCGTGCGGGATTTCCTGTCGTTCTCCGTAGCCACGGACACCGCCCGGCGCACGCGGGCAGACGTGGCGGCGCTCGCCCGTGACGTGCTCGTGCTGCTCGAGGAGCGTTTCCGCCGCGCCGAGGTGCGCGTGCAGGACGACCTACCGCCGCGCAGCCCCGCGCTGGAGATGGACCAGGAGCGCATGAAACAGGTCCTTCTGAACGTCCTGCTGAACGCGATCGAAGCGATGGAGTCGCGGCCCGGCGGCGAGCGGCGCCTGGTCCTGGGGCTTCAGCAGTCACCTCAGGACCTCGAGCTCACCATCGCCGACAGCGGCCCCGGCCCAGGCAGCGGACCCGCGCCGAGCGATGAGGAGCTGGAGCGACTGTTCCTGCCTTCGGTCACGACCAAAGCCAACGGCACGGGTCTCGGCTTGCCGATCAGCCGCGCCATATGCCGGGCGCACGGCGGCGAGCTGACGCTGCGCGCGCGACCCGAGGGCGGGGCCGCTGCAGTGCTCCGGCTGCCGCTGCCCGCCGCGGCAGCCGACGCCGGTATCGTCGCCCCCCCCACCGCACCCGCCACCGCACCCGCCACGAAGGATCGAGCACAGCCGTGATCGATATCCTGGTCATCGACGACGACAAGTCCGTGCGCTACACGCTCAAGGCCGTCTTTCAGGAGGCGGGCTACGCAGTGCGCACGGCCGCGGATGGCCGCGAAGGCATCGAGGAGCTGCGCCGCGAGGCGCCGGCGGCGGTAGTCACCGATCTCTCCATGCGCCCTGTCGACGGCATGGAGGTGCTGCGGGTCGCGCGCGCTGAGGCACCCAATGTGCCCGTGATCATGATCACGGCGCACGGCTCCGAACGCCGCGCCGTCGAGGCCATGAAGGACGGCGCGTGGGACTACCTGAGCAAGCCGTTCGACGTCGACGAGATGACCCTCACCGTGCGCAAGGCGCTGGAGCGCCATGCGCTATCCCGCGAGAACACCCAGCTCCGGGCGCAAGTGTCGCTGTCGCGGCCCATTGTCTACCGCTCGGCAGCGATGGGCGAGCTGATGACGCTCGTGCACCGAGTGGCACGGCGCAACGTCAATGTCCTGGTGACCGGGGAAACAGGAACCGGTAAGGAACTGGTCGCGCAGGCCGTGCACGAGCTCTCGGATCGCGCACACCGACCGTTTGTGCCGTTCAACTGCGCGACGCTGGCGGCGAGCCTGGCGGAAAGCGAGCTCTTCGGCCACGAGCGCGGCGCGTTCACGGGCGCTCACGTCGCCCGCCTCGGCCTCTTCGGGCGCGCGGAGGGCGGCACCCTGTTCCTGGACGAGATCGGTGAGATGCCGCTCGAGCTCCAGCCGAAGCTGCTGCGCGCGGTCCAGGACGGGCAAATCCTGCCGCTCGGCAGCGCGCTCGCGCGGCGCGTTGACGTGCGCGTCATCGCCGCCACCAACCGCGATCTGCGCCAGGAGGTCGCGGAGGGGCGGTTTCGCGAGGATCTCTACTACCGGCTGAACGTCGTGTGCTTGCGCGTACCCCCGCTTCGCGAGCGCGCCGAGGATGTGGTGCCGCTGATCCATCACTTCATTGCCAAGTACGTTGACCGCTACGGCGTGCACGGCCTCGAGGTGAGCCCGGAGGTGATCTCCCACCTTGGCGAGCACGCCTGGCCGGGAAACGTGCGGGATCTGGAGAACGCGGTCAGCCGGCTCATCGCGCTCAGCGACGGCGAGACGCTCACGGCGACAGACCTCGTCCGGCTCGACGATTCGGCACCCGCAGCGGCGGGGGGTGCGGCAGGCGCCGCGGCGGCTGCAACCGGTTCGCTGCGGGACATCGTCGCCCAGTATGAGGCGCAGGTCATTCGCGAGGCCCTGGACGAGGCGGAAGGAAACCAGACCCTCGCCGCCCGCCGCCTGGCCATCTCCCGTGTCACGCTGCTCGACAAGATCAAGAAGCACGGCCTCCGCTGACCCGCGTCGAGCTCCTGCCTGCCAAGCAAACCGACAATCCGTCGGAAACCTTTACACCTCGCGCGCCGCGCCGCCTCCTTGCCGGGCCTCGGCAAGCGACGGGCATCGCTTCGCACAGCCGCCCCCATCTGGCACGATGATTGCTTTCGGGGAGGCAACCGACCACACGAGACGCATTGCTCGTCACTTCTGAACCCGTTCCCGGAGTCTCCTCCATGAAAGCACCGAAACGATTTCTCCTCGCCTCCACCTGCCTGGCAATCCTGGTTACCTCCGCCGTCGCCGCCGCTCCGACCGAAGCCGCACCGCAGAAGCTCGGCGGCGGCTCCCGCCTGCCGATCAGCCTCGCCTTCCGTGCCGGCTACCAGACCACGGCCTTGACCGGCGGCGGCCAGCGCTCCCCCGGAGGTTTCGCACTGGGCCTGGACAGCGAAATCCGACCGACGCGCTACCTCGGCGTCGGCATCTGGGCAACGTTTAGCTCCCACAACGGCACTCGCGCGCCCCAGTCCACTGCCGCCACCGCGGGGGCTGCGGACAGTGCGGGAACGCTGACGACGTTCCCGGTCAACGCCTCGCTGCTCCTGCACCTGCAGCACCGCCGCCTGGACGCCCACGTCGGTGCCGGCCCCACCCTGGTGAGCTGGAAGCTCGCGGCGCTGGAGCGTGGCACCGGCGCGCGCTCCGGCAATGATCCCGGTGCCCATCTGCGGGCTGGGCTCGCGGTGCGCGTGGCCGGCGACACGAGCGCTTATCTGGAAGCCGTGCACACCTATACCCCGGGTTTCCCGTTCGGCGAGCACCAGGATCAGATCGCGCTCGGCACGCGCGTTGCCTTCTGATCGCGCCACGGCCGTAAAGGAGAGCACGATATGCGCGCGCATCGATTGCTGCACGGCAGGCGGCTGGCAACCGCCGTCGCCATGATCTTGGGCGGGCTCCTTCTCCAGGCAGGGACGCCGCGGCGAGCGGACGCCGGTCCCTGGGCGACCTACGGCGTCGGGTCCCGGGCGATCGGCCTCAGCGGCGCCCTGGCCGCGACCGTCGACGACTGGACGAGCATCTTCTACAATCCTGCCGGTCTGGCTCGCGGGGAGCACAGCACCGCGGGCATGGGCTACATCATCGCCAACCATGAGCTGTCCATCGACGGCGAGCGACAAGATGTCGAGCAGCTTGCCGGACCGTTCTTCGGGGCTTCCATGAAGTTCTCCGAGCGCCTCGGCATGGGCTTCGGATTGACGCTTCCAGGCAGCGTGCTCAAGCTCCAAGTCCGCCCGCCTGACGACCCGCGCTTCTTCATCTACGACAATCTGGTACAGCGCCTGGAGCTGATGGGCGGCCTGGGCGTCAAGGTCACCGACCGACTGACGATCGGCGCGGGGTTTCAGTTCCTGGTCGACGCCCCTATTGCGCTCGGCCTCGACATCAAGCTGCCGCGCCGGCAGGGCGGAGGCAGCGAAGAATACTCCACCTTCGACATCTCGCTCGACCTGCAGCCGCGCCTGTCGAGCACCCTCGGGTTGCAGCTCGCCGCCACCGATCGACTCAGCCTCGGCGCAGCTTTCCGCGACGAGATCTCCATCGACATTACTCTGCCCATCTCCATCAAGATCGACGTCGCCGGCGTCCCCATCGACGTCCCGGTGCTCGTGGAGGCGCGCTGCTTCGTCACCCCGCGCCAGATCGTCGGCGGTGGCGCCTACGCGCTGTCGGAAGACCTGAGCCTGGCCCTCGATGTGACGTGGACGGAATGGAGCGCCTGGTACGACCCGCGCGGCATCGTCAAGAACCTGCCGACCACCGGTCCGGAGATTCCGCTCGCCGACCTGTTTGCGACCTATCCAGACCCGGGCTTCCACGATACCTTCGTGCCGCGCCTGGGGCTGGCCTGGCAGCCGTTCGAGCGACTGGGCATGCAGGTTGGCTATCGCTTCGAGCCGTCGCCCGCGCCGGAACAAGGCGGCGAGCTGAACCTCGTCGACAACGACAAGCACGTGCTCAGCGCCGCAGCACAGGTCGATCTCGGCGGCGGCGGGTTGCTCGCGGTTCCCGCCCGCGTAGGTGTCTATGGCGACTACCATTACCTGGTCGATCGCACCCACTCCAAGTCCGATCCGAGCGACCCGGTAGGTTCCTACAGCTCCTCCGGACGGGTCGTGCAGGCGGGCCTCGACGTGACGTTCCGGTTTTGAGCCGATTCCCGCGCACGGGAGGGCGCCATAAGGCGCCCTCCACTGCCCACCGGGGCTGTCGTGCTTCCCCCGGGCGAGATACATTCGATGGCGTAATCGGTGACCTCAGCCCCGGAGTCCCTCATGACCACAAACCGCGCGCCTTTCGCCCTTCTCCTCCTCCTGCTCGCTTGCGCTCACGCCGCAGCCGCAGCCGCGAAGTCGCGGGAAAACGCCACGCCGAGCCCAACGCCGCCAGCCCTCGCCGCGGCGGACAGTAGCCTCAAGCTCATCAGCTTGCGAGGTATGGTCGCGCAAATCGAAAAACTCCAGCAACGGCAGCGAGGGCTCCGCGCCGAGCTATCGCAAATCCAGACCGCCGAGGAACGGCAGCGGGCCGAAAGTGACCTCGCCAAGATCGGCGCCGAAATCGACGAGACGCGCCGCAACTTTTCGCGATTCGCGTCCGGTATCGACATCAACGCGCTTGAGGGTGAAGAGATTGCGGCCGCGTCCTTCAACCTGCAGAGTGAGGTCCAATCGCTGCTGCATCCGCTCATCAGCGAGCTCAAAGAAATGACCAAACGGCCACGAACGATGGACAAGCTTCGGGCGCAGATCAGGACCTACGAGGAAGCACTGCCGCGCCTGAATATGGGAATCGAAAACGTGGACCGGTTTACGTGGAAGGCCACTGACGAGCGCTTGCTGAAAGCACTCGCAGCGCTTCGCGGCTCGCTCCTGGAATCCAAACAGAGATACGACAACAAGCTCGATGTATCGCGTATCCAACTTGACGAGCTTGAAAGGCAGAAAAAGCCAATATTTGAGACTGGACAAGAGCTAATAAAGGTATTTTTTCGGAGTAGAGGAAGGAATTTCTCCCTTGCAGTCCTATCATTCTTCGGAGTATTCATTGCGGTCCGATTGGTATACAAGGCACTCTACAGGGCGTCCTACATGCGCCACCTTACGGACCGCAGAATGCCAAGCCGAATCTTGGACATATCCTTCTACGCTATTACAATAATAGGGTCTACGGTATCTTTGCTCGTCGTGCTCTACCTTTCCGGGGACTGGGTTTTGTTGAGCGTCGCGAGCCTCTTCGTTCTGGGGCTGCTCTGGACGGCCCGCCAATACGTGCCGAAGGCCTGGCAGCAAATGAAGATGCTGCTCAATCTTGGGACTGTCCGAGAGGGTGAGCGGATCATCTATCTCGGGCTGCCATGGAGGGTGGCCAAGCTCAATGTCTACACGACCATCGAGAACCCGGCGTTCGAAGACTGCCGCCTGCGGCTTTCCTTGTCGGCGCTCGCGGACCTCCACTCTCGCCTCGCTGATCCCGAGGAGCCATGGTTTCCGACGGCACGAGGAGACTGGGTTCTGGTCGACGATTGCCATGCTCAGGTGCTGTATCAATCGCCTGAAGCCGTGCTACTGCGGACGCCGCTGAGCACCAAGCATTACGACACCCGCGCCTTCATCGCCGCCGCGCCGACGAACCTGTCCCGGGGGTTTCGCGTGACGTCGACCTTTGGCATCGACTACAAGCACCAGCGCCACTGCACCTCAACCATTCGCGAGGCCCTCGAGGCTCACGTCAGGGCGGCACTCGTCAAGCAGGCCTACGGATCCTATCTGCGAAGCTTCGAGGTGGATTTCTGCTGCGCCAGCGCATCGTCGCTGGACTACTTGCTCACGGCGGACTTCGATGGTGCGGCGGCATCGGCGTATCGGAGAATTGCGCGTGACCTGCAGCGGTTTGCGGTCGAAGCGAGCACGGCCCACGACTGGGAGATTCCCTTCGCGCAGCTTACGGTCCATCGTGCGGATGCGGCATAGGCGGGAATCCACCGCCAGATTGAGGTCGGCGCGAGCGCGCCCCTCCGTCCCTTCCTCTGCAAGCGGGGGGAGCGAAGGTTGGGGGGTCTTCAGGTAGCCGGCGGGGCTTGCTCCTCCCCGCGCGCGGGCAGCCCCATCCCGGCAGCCGCGCCGAGGTGTCCATGCTCCACGAGCCACTGCCGCTGGCCCGGCGTGAGGTGCTCCACCAGATCCCCGCGGAAGAGGCGGTGGCACGCGTCCGCTTCGAAGGCGTCCTGGGCGTGCCGAAGGTGGGCGAGTAGCTGCCCGGATTCGCTTTCCGGCGGGAGGCCGATACGGACTGCGAGCTCGGTCGCCTCTTCCAGATGGTCGCGCCCCGAACGGCCGGCGGCGATCTCGATGCGGGCCTGGTGGCAGAGGAGCCGCGCCAGGCTGAGCTGATCGCTCACTTCCAGCAGCAGCTCGCGACTCAGGGTTGCGTGGCGGCGGGCCGATTCCAGGTCGCCCGCGGCGAGACGATGCCAATCGGCAAACTCCCCGAGCGTAATTCCGTAGCTCCTGCGGTCGCCCACTTCGCGGTGGATGACCATGGCCTGTTCGTAGAAATCCCGTGCCGTCTCCATGCGGCCCTGCGCCAGGTGCAGGCTGGCGAGGTTGCGGAGCACCTCCGCCGCAGCGGAGCGATTTCCCGCCATGCGGTTAATGGCGAGGGCTTGCTCGTAGCGATGCTGTGCCGCCTCCGCCCGGCCCTGCGCGCGGTCCAGCTCGGCCAGGTTGCCGAGCGTGATCCCCTCGCTCCTCCGGTTACCCACCTCGCGGTGAATTGCAAGAGCTTGTGACAGAAGCTCGTGCGCGGTGTCAAGGCGGCCCTGCTCGAAAAGCAAGTTGGCGAGATTACACAGCGTCACGCCCTCGTCCTGGCGGTTGCCCACCTCGCGGTCGATGCTCAGCGTTTGCTCGTAGAGCGCTCGCGCCGTGTCGAGCTGACCGCAATCGCAGTGCAGCAGGGCCAGGCCGCCCAGCGCGACCCCTTCGCCCCAGCGATTTCCCTCCTGACGGAAGATGGCGCAGGCCTGCTCGTAGTGCTCCTGCGCCGCTACCATCCGGCCTTGCTTGTGGTGCAACCCGGCTAGGTTGGTCAGGATGACGGCCACGCCCCAGCGGTTTCCAACCTCTCGGTGGATGGTCAGAGCCTGGTCGCCTAGCGCCAGTGCGGTCTCCATCCGGCCCTGATCGCGGTAGACGAGGCTGAGGCTGCCGAGCGCGAGCGCCTCGGATCTTCGGTTGCCGATGGTCTGCGAATCCTGCAATGCCCCGCGGAGCACGTTTTGCGCCTCCTCGGCGTGCCCGAGCAGGCGTAGGACCTCGGCACCGAGCTCGCGGCGGGCCTCGACGCTCTCAGGGGTAGGTGTCTCGACAATCGCGAGGTAGCTCTCATACAGAGGTTGTGCATCGGCGAGGGCGCAGGCGGATTTCGCACGTCTTGCCGCCGCCAGAAAACATCGACGAGCTTTTTCGCGCTCACCAGCCTCGCGCCAGTGACGGCCCAGGTCCGCGAGGGGCGCGTCGCGCTCGCTGCCGTGCTCGCGTTCCAGCGCCTCTGCCGCGCCGCGATGGAGGTCCGCGCGGGCATCCGCCGGAATGCGCTCATAAGCGACTTCCCGAATCTTGTCGTGCACGAAGTGAAGCTCACCCTGGATACCCACCACCTCCATGACCTGCCGGCGAAAGACCTCTTCCGCGGCCTCGACGAGCCCCTCCTCATCCACCCCGAGCACCTTGGCCACGAGGGCAAGCTCCGTCGATCGCCCAAGCACCGCGCCGGCCTCCGCGAGTCGACGCGCGGCCTCCGACAAGCCGTCGAGCCGCCGTCCGACCAGGCGGCGGAGCGAGGCCGGGAGCGGCAACGCAGCCTCGCCCGCAGCCTCGTCAACCGCCGGCCACGCAGCCGTCGACTCCCACCGCCCGCGCGCGCTCCGGGTGAACCTGCCGCCGTCGACCGCCAATCGCAGGTATTCGGCCGCGAAATACGGGTTGCCCTCCGAATGACGCGCGAGATGGCGAACAAACGCTTCCGGCGGCGAATCCAGCGCCAGCATGTCCCCGGCAATGGTGGCGATGGCGGTCTCCGCCAGACCTCCCAGAGCGATGCAGTGAACGCCGGGGGTGCGGAGGAGCTGCCGGAGTCGCTCGCCGGCCTCCTCACTGCGATACGTCCCCAGGATAAGCAGCGATAACGGAGCAATGCGGTTCGCGTTCAGGAGATACCCGAGCACCTCGAGGGACAGGGAATCGGCCCACTGCAGGTCGTCAAGAACCAGAAGTAGTGGCTCCGCGCTCGCCAGCGCCGCGAGCGTCTCCGCCACATACGCCAGCACGCGCAACCGGCCGGCATCTCCGGTCAGCTCCGCAGGCTCCGGGTATGCCTCCTGCCCCGGAAGCCCCGCGAGCGACGAGTCGAACCTGGCCAGCAGCCGCCCGCGATGGCCGAGCAGCCGGTCCGTCTCGTCGGGCCCGTGCTCGCGACACCGGTCCGCAATCGCCTCGAAAGCCTGGTAAAACGCGTGAAGCGCGCCGCCTCCCGCACTTCGGCACTCGCCGCCCACCACGGTGATCTGGCGGTCGAGTGCCTCGCACACGAGCTCGGAGACCAGCCGGGTTTTTCCGATCCCGCTCTCGCCGCCCACAAGAACGATGCCGCCTCGGTCGCGCACGAGCTGACCCAGGTGATCTCGCAGGCGCGTCATCTCGTTGGCGCGCCCGGCGAGCCCCGGCCGATACAGATAGGGTCGAGGGGCGGGGGATTCGACATCGGCATCGGCCACCGCGCCGAGATCGGCAAGCGCGCTCGCAACGATGTCCGCGTAACCCAGGCGGTCCTTGCGCCGCTTTTCGAGCAGGCGCAGGACCAGATGATCGAGCGCCGGCGGAATGCCACCGACGCGGCGGGAAGGCGGCAGGGGTTCGTCGTACAGATGCCCGTACAGGATGTCCGCTCTTCTCTCGCCTCGAAATGGCGGCAACCCTGTGAGCAGCTCGTAGATGATGCACCCGAGGCCGTAAAGATCGGCGCGGGCATCGAGCAGCTCCCCGCGGATCTGCTCTGGCGCCATGTAGGAGACGGTACCCACCGACCCGCTGTCCACTGACAGCGGTTCACGACTTTCGTCGCCGCCAAAGATCGCGGCGAGGCCGAAATCGACGATCACTGGCCTGCCGTCCGCGCGCACGAGGATGTTGTCCGGTTTCAGGTCGCGGTGAACGATCCCGAGCCCATGAAGGTAGGCAAGCGGCGAGCAGAGGCGGTGGACGAGTGTCAGCACAGACTGGAGGCGATGCGAGACGGCGGCGGGCGGTACGGGAGCGCTGCCGGCAGGGTCGGCGCTGGACGGTGGCGTGGCCTGAGCGCCGCCAAGGGTGGCACCGAGTGATCGCGTCCACCACAGGTGGGGGCCTGCCGCCGCGAGCGACTCCGTCGGCTCGACTTGCGCGCCGGTCTCTGCCGTGCCCGAGGAAGCTGCATGGTGCGTTGCCTCCTGGCGCTCGGCGGCCCCGCCAACCGCTACCGCGGCGCCGTCAACACTCCGTGCCCAGCTCCGCACGGTCACGCCATTCAGAAGCTCCATGGCATACCAGGGCATCCCCTGGTGCACGCCGTCGGCATCGACGCGGACGATCCCGGGGTGGCGCAAGCGCGTAAGCGAGCGGATTTCCGTGCGGATGCCACGCAGCAGGAGCTCGCTCGGGACGCGGACCGTCTTGAGCGCAACGCGGTGCCGGCTCGTCGTGTGCTCGGCGAGCCAGACCACGCCCATGCTCCCTTGGCCGAGCGGCACCAGGAGGCGGTACGGGCCGATGACGACCGGTGCGGCGCTCATTCTTCGCCACTTTGGAGCCCGGCAAACATGTTTCCGAAGGGCCTCCTTGTCTGAACAATCGCCGCAATTCCTAGCGATACCGACAGGACGAAGCAAGCCCGCCCAATCGCCACATTTTCGGCCCTACGCCAGGTTTTCGGCGCGTGCTTCACGCCGTGCTGCCACGCCGCGCGTTTTTTGGCGGTCGCAGCCGGAGGCGCCCACGCGCCGGGGCGCCCGCCCGCCAGGCCGCGCCGGGTGGCCGGCACCGAGGTGCACCTGCGGACACACGGCCGGCGAATCAGACTCTGCCGGCCGTCCAGACAATAGCGGCTCTGGGATTTTGGTAGACCATTCCGCAGATGGGCCGACTAATATCGGGAGTGTCGTGCGATATAATATACGTGCATTCGATGGGAGAGGCAGATTGGTTTCCTATGGCGGGATAGAGATTGCCGGAGGCGTAACTGACGCAGAAATCTACGGAAATTCAATATATTACGTTCCTTCTCCCCATGCACCTTGGCAGTGGGCTCCATACGATTTCCCGGCTGCGACCCGGATCGTTACGTATGGTAACGGAACCAATCCGCGCAGCATTCACATCAGAAACAACATATTCGTTACCAACGGCAACGATGTCCGCCTGGTTTACAACCATCTCACGAGGCCTGTCGACGTGGTATTCCAAGGAAACAACTACCATAACTATAGTGGATAAACGGTTTACTACTGGGAGGGAGCAAACTACTACGATTTCGCATCCTGGCAGGCAGCAAGCGGGCAGGAGATTCTCGGGGACGCCAACGTCGGGCATACGGTCGACCCTCGCTTCATCCCCGACTCCCTGCTTCAGCTCGCCAGCGACTCCCCACTGATCGATCTCGGCCTCGACCTGAGCCAACTCGGCATCGACGCCGGGCCGGTGGATTACTTCGGCGTGGCAGTCCCGAAGAGCACGGGTGGCATCAACATCGGGGCAGACGCGGGATCTTGGTAGGCGTAGGCATGATCGCGGCCCGCGCGTGTCCGCGCTGGCGGCGCGGCGGGCCGTGACAGCAAGAAGAAGCCATACCGCTACCGGTGGCGCGACGAGGTGCGCGACGAGGTCTCCGAGTGCTTCCGTGCCATCCGTGAGAATCGTCCCGACCTGTCGGAGGAGCGTCTGGACCGTACTCGCAGCCTCATGGAACAAGCGATCCCGGACTGCTCCGTCACGGAGTACGAGCCCCTCTTCTCCTCGCTCTCCTTGCCCGATCCCGACGACCGACACGTGCTTGCAGCGGCGATTCGAGCTGGTGCGCAAGTGATCGTGACGTTCAACCTCGACGATTTCCCGAGCGAGGCGCTCGGTGTATGCGGGGGGTCGAGGCGAAGCATCCGGACCAGCTCCTGCTCGATATCATCAAGCTTGCCCCGGGCTCGTTCTGCGCGGCGGTGAAGGAGCAGGCCAATGCCCTGCGGAATTCTCCGAGAGTCTCGCGGATCTTCTCGATATCCTACGAGACCAGGGGCTTGTCCAGACGGTCTCCCGGCTTCGAGAGCTCTTCGGGTCATAGGGAAAGCTCGACTCGAAAGGAGACCTCTACCAGAACGGCGCGCAGTGCTTCCGCCATGGCGCGTCACGTGCGTTTCACGCCGACTTGTCAAACGGGTTGGCGGGTGGTGAAGCGCGCCCGCGCCGCCTTGACCAGCGTCGCGCCGGTCGATAGGATGGGCAGAGCTTGCGGAGCGCTTCTCACGGTGAGCGGCGGCGACCGGAGCTCGCGTAGATCAACCAGGAGGACCACGACATGGGTGAGGTGATTCGCGCTACGGCAGACCCGGAGGAGATCGTCAAGGACGCGCGCCACGCCTTGCGCAAGGCCACCGACCGGGGAGGCGAGGTCGCCGCCGCGGCCAAGCTCCGGCTGGAAGGTCCGCTGACCGGCGTGGCCGCGGCCGAGACCGAGAAGAACCGTGCCCACGAGGTGGTCGAGGCGGCGATCAGCGCGGCGCTGGCGATTGATACCCAGGAGGACGTGATGCTCGGCACCACCCGCGACGAGATGCACAACACCCTCGGCCGTCCCGCCTCCAGCCCGGCCCTCACCGCCATCTTCGGCGGCGGGCTGCGCACCTTCACCGAGGCACCCCTGCTCGATCAGCACATCTTCATGTCGGTGCTCGCGACCCGGATCGATGCCGCCGACGCCGCCCCCCTGCAGGCCCGCAAGGTCGAGTGGGCCCAGCGGGTGCGAGACGGTGCCGATCGCCACCACCGCGCTACCGAGCCGGTGCGCGAGGCGGAGGCGCTGGAGACGGTGGCGCTGGCCGGTCATCGCGCCGTAGCGCGGTCTTGCCACGTCGGCCTGACGCGGCTCAAGCGCGACCTCAAGAGCCTCGAAATGACGGAGGCGCAGATCCACGAGATCATCCCCGACCGCCCGCGGCCGGAGCCCAAGGGGCCGGCGGGCGGGGGTCCCGGCGGCGAGGCGAGCAGCGGCGCCTGAATCCCGAGAGCGCCGCGTTTTCACGCGCGTCAGGCACGCCGCAACCCCGCTCGCGCCGCCGGCGCGGGGGAAACCACCGGGGAACCGGCCCGGCGCCCGTAGGCCGGTGAGTCGGGCCGTTCCCACCCCGGGATCGCGGAGGTTCCCTCCGGAAAGCCGCCACCGCCGCATCCGCCGGGCCGCTTTCACCGGCGGCGGCGGCGAGCGAGCCTCCGGAATGCTCCCTGCGCCTGTTCCTGGGCACCCCACCAGGGTGCCGGCGCTCTTTCCCTGGTGCCGCGCGTCCCGCCCGGGCGGCTGCCCGGCCGACACTCGCGCTCGGCGATCGTCCTGGCCTTTACTCTTCTTCCCGCCGCAGGCCGCGATGACCGGGCGCGATAACTCGCGCCCCTGCGTGGCGGCCTCAGGGGTAAGGCAGATTCGGCCGACGTCAATCCATCGGTAACAGGCTCAGGAGCCCGACGTCGATCAGGGTCTGAAAGTGACTCGACACGCTGGCCGCAAGCACGCGGTCGCGGACGAGGAGCTCCGCCTGCTTGTGCTCCTTGACCCGCGGGTCACGGAAATCCGTCGACGCGATCGCTTCCCAGTCGAGCTGGTCGAGATCCGCGAGCCGCGAACGGAAGGCCACATTGTAGGCGGCGGCGGCTCGAAATCGTCGAGGTTGTGCGTCACGATGACCTCGGGCCGGAGACTACCCCGTCCGCCCCGGCGAATCTCCGGCTCGTCTTGGAGATTCCTGGATTGGTCCCCTCAGAAGTCAATTTCCTCCAGGTCGTCGGAGGTCTCGCTGTCGGCAAGAGTGTAGTCCCCTACCCGCTGTTGCGGAGACTGAACGCGTTTCTGTTCCATGAAGGCCCGCTCACCCTCGATCAGGCATTCCGAACGGGCGGCGAGCAGGCCGTCTTGTTCCTTCCGCCGGACGAGGGTGCAGGAGCCCGGTGGGAAGCCATGACTTTGCAACACGCGATCGAGCGTCTCGTCATCCGCCACCTTCTCGAAGCGCGCCAGCGCCCGTCCACGCAGGTCCTCCTCAACGAACAGTCGGTTCGCCGGCTTCCCGGCGACCTCGCCGGTCGGTCTCCCGGCGACCTCGCCGGTCGGTCTCCCGGCGACCTCGCCGGTCGGTCTCCCGGCGACGTAGCCGAGGGCCAGCGGACCCTGCTTCGCCAGCAGGTCGGCGATGTCGAGACTGCCACGACCATCGGTACGTTCCGGCCCGAGGGAAACGAGATACAGGAGAAATGCCCGCACGCGCGCGCTCCGGCCGTCGAACTGAGGGGGAAATGGCTCGGCTGCGTCCGCGGTCGTCACGATCCTGAAATCGTCTCTCTCGCCCTTGGCAACTTGGCATACTTCGCTCTGCACCTCGCGGACACGCGACGAGTTGATCCCTCCGAAGAAGCAGGTGAAGGATGTGACCCAAAACCACCGTGCGATCTTCTCCTTCATACCAGGATCCGGCTGTGGACAGAACCGGAAGAAGTCGGCCAGCATGACGACCTGCAAACCATAGGGTAGTAGCCGATCCGAAACCACGCCGAGATCCTTGAGGAATTGTACCGCGCGCCGGATCGCCTCCGCGGCGATCTCGAACCCCTCGTGCAGGCTATCCCGAAGCTCGGGCCTGGCCATCAAGTTAGCGAAATCCTTGGCGTAGATGTCCCGGTTCATTGCGGCGAGGACCGAGCGGAGGACGAAGATGCGGTCGAGCCCCCCGAAGCCGCTCGACCGAAGCTCGCCCTGGAGCTCGTCCAGCCTGGCCGAGAGAGGCACTTTACCCCCTTCATAGGTCAGCGCCGACACCATTTGATCCTCCGTCATCTTGCGCCCGCTCCGGTTCAGGCGCGCGAAGACCGTGACGGCCGTGTTCAGATCTGCATCCCGTACGGTAATGAAGGGTATCGTATAGTCCCTGAATGCGTTCGCGAGACGGTCGGCCTTGTCCAACAGCGGTCGCGCGGCATGGTCGCCCAGCTCGCTGACGATGTCGCGGCACGCCGAGACGAACCCAGAGGTAGAGAGGAGGTGCCGTACCGGGAATAAGCGCGGCGGGAGCGCTCCCTTGGGCTCCGAGACGAACTCTCCGGTCGTCAGATCATGGTAGATCCGCCAGTTGATGCCGCTCGAGAAGGGCGCCTGCTCGTCCTTCAGAAGGAGCGAGCCTGCCAGAGATGACAGCCTCTGCTGACCGTCGAGCACATAGGAGACGAAGCCGGAGGGCATTTCGGGAAGCTCGACTGGACCAACCATGTCGGTACTGGTGACTTCCTCCTCGGTCTCCCAGACGAGAATCGTCCCGATCGGAAACGCACGTCGGACGCTGTCGAGAAGCGCCAGGATATCCTTGGGCTGCCAGACGAACGGGCGTTGGAAGCGAGGTAATCTGAGCCTTCCCTCGCTGAGTTTCTGCACCAGCTTGCCGAGAAAAACGACCTCGGGCTTGACCTCCATTCGTCGAGACCGATCGAGCTCCATCGTCACACCTCGGATCGAATGCGTGCCAGACCGGTTTCGAGGTCACCTCGTCCGCGTGCACGAAGCGACTCACCTGCGCCGACGTGGCCCACCTCCCAGCACCGGTAGACCTTGTCGCCGAAGCCGGTCGAGAGCTGCCGGCGATCCTCGTCGTTCAGCAGCTCGAACAGTCCACCATCTTTCGGATCAACGCTGCTTCCGAGTCCGTTCTTCATGTCCAGGAAGTCCTTCTGGTCGTCCGTCAGGCGGCTCCACACATCGACTTGCCGCGATTGATCACCTCCGGCATCGGGGCGAGCTCGGAGCAGCTCCTCGGGTAGATAGTTCTCCGCCTCGCGTTTGGCCAAGACCCAACAGGGCACCTCCAGCCGGCCGCATTCCGTCGAGATCTGCGTCGTCGTCTTGCTCGATGGTCCGTCAGGGCGACGGCGGTCGCTGTCCACGACGACGACGAGACGAGGTCTCGGTGACGACTTCACCCGCTCCATGACCTCGAGATCCATCTGTCCGGCCCCCCCGCATCCAACGATCCGAAGCGGTTTGCCATCGCAGCGGCGATAGTGCTCCAGCGGGCGATCGAGCTCCCGGAACAAACGAAGGAGGAACGCACCATCACTCCGCGCGTTTTCCACCAAGATCGTCAACGGCTCCTCCGCCACACGTACGGCGGACTCGGGGCTCAGACCGGCAGATCCCTGGAGCTCGAGGCTCACATGAATGCGCCGTCCATGAACCGCGAAGGGATAGGCGCTCCTCTTGACGGCATGGGCGATGAATTCCCGAATACGTGCTCCGCGAGCCCCGGATTCTCTGATCCAACTGGAGGACTCGAAGTCTTCCAGGCCGGTGAGCTCCCAGACGTGCCATCCGTCCTCGAATTTCGCCAGGAGACGATCGAGCCAGCGGTGGCTATCCGGATCGTCGGCGACGGCTCGTTCGATCGAGAGGATCACGCTCCGGCTCCTCTTCGTGCGGCTCGCCGGATCGCCAAGACCTCCTCATAGTCCTCGTAGAAGACGCCATCGGGCCAGCCATCGAGATCCCCACTGCGGGATATGCTAATCGGACGAACGCTCGCGTGGCCATCGTCCGTCTGCTGGATCCAGTAGACGATGACGTCGGACGGATCGAGCCGACCCTCAGCGACCCACCGCCGGGTACGGAGGAGGATCATCTCCGAATGCGTCTCGATAAGCAAGGGGCGACCCGGCGCCCGAACCGACTTCAGCAACAGCTCGGCGACCGCCGCGTGAGCCGCCGGATGAAGCTCGGCTTCGGGATGTTCGATGACGTCGATCCCGGGTCCGGCCGAGCCGCGACCCAGGGCCAGGGCGACCACAGGCAGCACCTGGGCGATTCCCTGCCCCGCCTGGTCGAGCATCACCGACCCGGCGTCCGACCCCTGCCGCACCTCGATGAAGGATGCCGGACCCTGCTCACGAACGTCCAGTACGACCTTCTCGAGTGACTCGTGGAACCACTCCCTCACCGCCAGACGGCGCTGATCATCCGCCGCGAGGATGCGACCAACATTGGCACCATCGTGAGCAAGACCTTCCACGGCCTCGGCAGTCCCTCCCGGCGTCGCGAACAAGGCTTGCGGCCTTCGGGGCGACGCGAGATAGCGGAGCCCGGCAGACCACTGTGCAAGCTCGTCCATGCGCGCTGCGACCCATTCCAAAGATGATGCGAGAGCATCGACCCGCAGACGCGGACGCAGCCCATCCCACCGGACATCATCCGCCACATGGGCATCAACCGCAGCCTCCGTACTAACTCGGAATTGACCGGGCGGTGCATCGATACCTACGGAATCGAGCTCTACGAACCTACCAGATCCAGTGAGCTTCCAGTGGGTAACCTGCTGTCTGATCACGCGACCAGAACGAACGAAGTTCTGAATCGAAGCATTGAGATTAATGTCATCTATCTGTATTTCCAGGACTACGCTACCGTGTGCCGAACGATTGGTTATAATGTCTACGAACTCTATTCCATGAACGATCCCATGACTGGACAGAGGAATAATATCTCGATCATGGCTTGATAATGCGAGTGACCCCGCAATCAGTGGAAGGGAACGAGCAATGGCTGATTTTCCAGAGTTATTTTTCCCTACGAGAATAGTGAACGGACGACAAGATACTACCGTCCGATCTGCATAAGTCTTGTAACGTTCGGCTGCCAGTTGCCGAATGACCATGGGCGTGTCACCGTTCCTGGAAGGGTAGACATGAGGTCAGCGCGTCGATCGGCATTTCATGGCTGCCGGCATGGCGCCGGGCGCAGGCGACCCGAGGGAGCGCAGTGCCGATTCGAGAGCAGTCTAACCCGAACCACACCCGACAGACAACCCTGAATCCACCGGCCCGCGCCCCTGGCAGGGTTCAGGCCTTTGCCACGCCGCCCTTGACTTCGGATGGCGGGAGCTAGTAGGTATGCGAGTGCGTATGCGACTGCGCGATGACTTGTCACCCCGCCACTTGTGCCCGGTTCCCTCGGTTCATGGCTATTCTCCATCGCAATCAGTGAAGAGCCAGATTCGTCCGTTGCGCTCGTCCAAGTCCGTAACGGCCGGAGTGGATGACCGCGACCTTTTTGATCGATCAATCTGACGACAGTTGTGAGGCACTGGATGTTTGCTAACGGTACAATGGTACTTACGCCAAAGTATCAATGGACTGGCGGGTTCGAGTGGATCACAGAGCCAGTATTTTTTTTGCACGTACAAAAGTCAGGTGGAAACACTCTCAAGCGCGCATTGGAGCTTCATACGGAGCCAGGTCTTTATGTTCATCTCAATGCGATCGATGGTTATGACGCACGACCTGACTCGGGATTTGTGGATCGAATACTAAAGCAGAAGCAATACATGACCGTGGTGGGCCACTATTTTTACAGACCCATACCCGGTTATCGATGGATAAGCATGATCCGGGAGCCCATTTCAAGGGCAGTATCTCATTTCTACTATTGGCAAAGGAGTAATGTTCAGGGATATGACGTAAGTTCGTCCGAGGTATTGGAAAGCGAATCTCTTTCCCGGCCGTTTCTAGAGTCCAATAACCTGGTGCGATTCTCTCTCGATTTAGATATAAGAGCAGCACTCAGGCTAATAGACGAAAACACCGTAGTTACCGGTCTTACAGAAAAATTCTCGCATTCACTTCTCCTATATTCCGAGCTGGCCGCCATGCCTGTCATCTGGTGTCCACAACCGCTTAACACGGGCACCTACCCAGACCCTACGGACGACGAACGCCGCCGAATCGCAGATCTCATTCCGGCGGAAATCGAATTCTACCATCGTGCCAGGGATATCATAGAGCGGAAGATGAGTGAGTATGGAATAACCGATGAGATAGCCGAAGACCTGAGTCGAAGAACGATGCGTCACTTTCCTCTTTTTTACGTCGGTTGTAATAGCAGTCTGCCGCCCCTACATTCTCACCAGTCGATCCTGTGCATTGGGGCAACCAAATTCTTTGATTACTTCGTAGAACAGTCTGCATTCGCACTCCGAAATGATTTCAAGATTACGCTGACAGATCATAGAGCAGAATTGTGGGGAACTGAAACTTCAGGACACACAGTGATTCCCATTGCGTCTGCGCTTTCACATTGCTACGATCTGGCGCTGATAACGATCAACCTGGATCAACACTATATATACAAGATGGTAGCGAATTCGTGTGGTGCTGTAGCAATTCCATATAATGTGCTTGGCATATGACAGCGTAAGCAACAACCGACGCCTGACCAGGTGGCGACCTCAGTACGTCTCCGAGCTACCGAGCTACCGTAGACACGCGCACCGCCACCGGCGCCGCTCGCGGTCGCCGCCTATCGCCCCTCACCGCATGTCCCCGCGACGATCGCCGTCTCGACCAGCGGCCACCATTCGGTCTCGGTCTGGTTGAGCGTCCCGGTAAAAGAGACTCCATGTCGCGGCCAGTAGTAGGCAAACGACGCGCCGTAGCCCTCATGCCCCCAGAGCTCGCCGAGGTCCTCCCCGAGGTCGACGCGAAAGAGACCCAGACCGTAGCTCAGATCCTCCCAGCCCGTGGAGACTTGTTGGCGCATCGCGTCCAGCGTTGCCGGCAGACGAAACACGCGGTTTTCCAGGAGCCCACGCACAAACCTCCCAAGGTCGGCGGCAGTGCTCACCAGCCCCCCGCCGGCCCAATCGGCCGTCTGGTGTACCTTGCCCGTCATGTCGTGACCTCCTTCGTACCGGTGAGACTCGGGAAGCTGCGTCGTGCGCGGCTCGCGATACGGTAGATAGCTATCCTGCATGGACAGGCCGCCATAGAGCTCTTCGCGGTAGACGTCGTGAAGCGCTTTTCCAGTGATGCGCTCGAGGGCGAGCCCGAGCAGGAGGTACCCCGAATCGCCATAGTGGAAGGTGCTCCCGGGTGTGGCGATCGGCGTCAGCTCGGCGACATAGGGAAGGATCTCCTCGGGCCTCCAGAATCGGGTTTCGTCGGCCTCGTACGCCGCGTAGAACGCGTTGACCTTTGGCCGCACGAAGGGCGGATCGTTCCAGTAATCTGGCAGCCCGCCCGTGTGGTTGAGTAGCTGCCGCGCGGTGAGACCGGGGCCGTAGCTCTGGCCGTCGATCACGAGCAGCCCCGCGACGAGCTGCGCGGGGAGAATCGAGTCGAGCCGCGCGTCCAGGTCGAAACGCCCTGCTTCGAAAAGGCGTAGCACGGTAGCGGCGGTGAAGGTCTTGGAAATGCTCGCAATCTCGAAGGTATCCTCGGCACCGATGGCGGCGTCCTCGCCGGCCACTCGCGTTCCCGAAGTCCCCTGCATGATCACGCCCTCCGTGGTTGACGCGATCAGCAGGATTCCGCCGCCATTGCCGCCACCTTCGGCGACGAGCTCATCGAGCTTTCGCTGAATTTTTTGCCGCCCCGGCGCGTCCAAAACGTAGTCGTCAGCCTGACACGCACCTGGCTGGTCGCCGGAGCACGCCAGGACCGCGCAACAGGCGACGCCTGTCGCCGTGCGCAGACCCGCTTTCGCCGACCGCGACCGGAGCAACCTGGGGGCTGCGCATCGGCGCGATCGACCGCGCCCAGGCCCAACGCCGCGCAGCGCCACCGACGCCGCGACCCATAGCAGCAGGGGCGCCGCCGCCGGCACCGCCAGCCCATGAATCTCCGCGGCGCCGTAGCCGATGACCGGCAGCACCTCGCCGACCGGACCGATGAGCTGCGATGCCGACTCGTCGTAGGTGATGAGCAGTCCCTCAACCCGCGACTGCACGGCGTACTTCAGCACCGCCACCGTTCCCGAGCCGGCGACGACGGCGCCGGGCGCCGCCAGCGACACAATGATCTCGACACGCCCCGGCGCGGTGATCTGCCAGGAAAAGATCGTGTCCCCTCCGCTGCGCAGAAACGCGCCTTCCGCCACCGACTCGAGCATCAGCTCGCCGCCGCCGCCGTATTCGACGGTCAATCGCACGAAGTGCAGGTTCTCCGCGCACTCGAGGTCTGCCGTCAGCGCGAAGTACCCCGCGGCCTCGACCACCGCGGGGGCGAACCCGACCAGTGCCCCGGCGCCGCTGCACGCCCGCTCCGCAACCGCGCTCACGGGCGCAGCGATCCATAAGGACACGACCAGCGCCGCCACCGCCATCGCGGCGGCGACGGCGCCGCGCCGCCCGCCGCTCACGGCGCCATGGCGTTCTGCAACATCACCAGGTCGACCCCGTCCACCAGGCCATCCGCATTGAAGTCGTGATCGTCGCGGTAACATCCTTCTCCCGCCCGGCACCCGAGCTCCGCGGCCAACACCTGCCAGTCCAGCAAGTCCACGACCTGATCATCGTTCAGATCGAAGTCCGGAAGCAAGATCCACTGCAGCACGGCCGCCAGCACCGACGCGGCGTCGTTCGGGTAGCCGCTTTCCAGTGCGAACGCCGCCACCGGCACGGTCAACAGCATGCTGCGGTAGGCGCCGCCGAACGCCAGCCCAACCACCGCACCGCCGTCGGTCTTGAGCACCGCCGCGCTGCGCTCATCCGCGGCGACGCCATCGGGCAGCGCCCCCTGATCTCCAACCGCGGCATCGAGCTCGGCGTTGACCGGGGCCAGCGCCGTCGCGGTCACCCCGCGCACCGACACCACCTCCAGGTCGGGCGACACCGTCGCTCCAGCGTGGAAGAGCTGCCGGATGAAAGCAGCAGCAGAGCTCCCGGCAACCAGGTCCGACCCGACCGCCACGACTCCGCCTCCCGACTCGACGTACCCCTGCAATGCCGCCTGCGACTCGGCCGACAGCCCGGTTTCGCCGCTGGCGAGGTCGCCGTTGAGCGATCCGAGGCCGCGATCCCAGACCACGGCGCGATACGGCGTCAGCTCCGCGGCGCTCGGCGCCCGACCCGTCGCGGCGACGTCCCACACCGCAGGCACGAAGGCCGTGTGCATGAGCGCTCCCACCGCCGCCGATTCGCTCGCACCGTCGCCATCGTCGTCCACCACGAGCACGGTCGCCTCGTACACGACCTCCGTGCTCGCCTGCGCGACCTCGGCCGCCGCCTCGCGGTTGCCGACGCGATCCACGGCCACGGTGTAGAAGCGGTACAGACCCGCTCCACCCGTCTTGCGCGTGTCGAATTCGATGGGGCTCGTCCTCTGGAAGCCCGGATAGCGCACGAACGGTCCGTATGACGGAGCTTCCTCGGCCGGCCCGAAGGCCGCCGGCGCGCCGCCGCTCGCGTCGCAGCCCGCATCGTGCTCGTTTACAAACGCGACCGCCGCGACCAGGTCACCAAGACTGGCGCCGAACGGCGGTAGCAGGGACGTGTTACCGCCGAGCACCGCGCTCGCCAGGCCAAGCAGCTCGTCCACCTTGAGCCCCGCAAACTTCCCGTCCGGCAAACGCCGGCTGCCGAGCGGCTTCTGCAGCGGATGCGGCAACAGATCTTCGGCAGAAAACGCGACGTTCAGTGCAAGCGCCGTCACCTGGCCGCCAAGAACGCCCGCCGGCGTCGCGAGCGGGTTGGTAACCGATGCGGTCAGGACGCCCGGCCCGTACTCGGCCGGAAGATACGCCTCAACCGCCTGCGAGGAGGTGAACGTCATGGCGTACTGACCTCCCACGCTGAAGCTCTGTGGGAACACAGCGGCGAAGCTCGCGTCGCGCAGACACCCGACGTTGCCGCCACTGCATTCGCTGCCCCAGCCGCCCTGGGTGCGCGCACACCACGTGGCATGGTCATCGTCGTCACCACCACCGCCGCCGCCCGTGGAGTCCGCTCGCGAGTAGTACAGCTCGACGTGCGATAGCCCGCTGCGCTCGTCACTGGCCTCGAACGGAACATCGACGATGGCGCCTACCGTGCGCGACGGAATCGCCTTTGCCCCCGATTTCGGGGCCGTATCGTCCTGTGTCGACGTGCGATCGCCGCTCCACGGGCTCATGTCGCCCGTCACGTCTTTCGCGCGCACCCGATACCGATAGGTGACGCCGTCCTCGAGGCCCGTGAACGCATAGCTCGTGGCCGGACGCGAGTCGGCGGAGGCAGACAGCCAGCCCGAGCTGAACGCCACGCTGGCAAAATCGTCCTGGGAGGCCTCGATCAGATGCTTGTGCGAGCAGAACGAGCACGACGCCACCCACTGCAGGGTGTTCTTGGTTCCCGCCGTGTAGGTCGGCTCGGGGTAAATCCAGGGCGCCTGCGGGTGCACGAGGTCGATTTCGACCGCGTCCTTGGCAGCCAGCCCGATGTTCCCCGCCCGATCCGCTGCCCACACGTAAACCGTGATGGTCTTGCTGGTGCCGGCAGCGACGAGACCGCGGGCGGTCTCCGTGTAGCTGCCATTCGTCGTGCCGCCGCCGTTGGCCAGGCCAAAGTAGTACCCCGCAATGCCGGAGGGACCCGAGTCCACAAAGCCGGACCACTCGACGGGGACTTCGGGATCGTGCGCTATCGGCGCCCCACCAGCCGCCAGGACGATAGCTTGAGCGGGCGAGGGCGCGATGGTATCGACGCCGATCGCCACACCCGTGATGACTCCGGACTTCAGCCCCGCACCATCGACGCTGCGCACCGCCGGGTAGATGATCTGGCCATGGGTCAAGAGCAGCCCATCGTAGGCGACGTCGGCTTCCAGATCCACGCCCGACACGCCTCCAGACACGGGCAGGCGCTTCCACGCGGCGACGTCTGTCGCCCCTTGGGTCCTGCCGAACGCGACTTCGAAGGCGCTGATCCCACTCCCGAGATCACTTCCGCGCAACCGCAGCTCAATGCGGCTGGTGCTGCGCGTCCAGGCCGGTTGTTTGACAATGGTGGGAGCCGGCGGCGCGGTTGTATCGCGCCGAATGCCGTCCGCACTGCCCGCGGGACTTTGCAGGCCCGCGCCGTTGATGGCGCGCGCCGTGACGTAGTAGGCGGTTCCAGGCACGAGCCGCTCATCCGCGATGGCGGCCGTGATCTTGCCGTCCGTGCCGACGATGCAGTCGCGGTAGGTGAGCACGTCACACAACCCGCGCGTGGCACCGACGCACGCTTCCGCCCTGGCGATACCCGAGTGCGGGTCCGCGATGGTTACCGTGACGTTGATCGCGTCGCCGAAGTAGGCGCCGCCATCGTCCACCGCGGGCAGTCCTGGCGCCGAGCCATCGACCGTGATGCCATTGCTGCTGACCGGGTCGGAGAACCGCTCCAGAGCGTTCTTGGCGCGCGCCGTCAGATAATAAGCACCGCCGTCGGCGAGGCTCAGACCGTCCAGCGTGATCATCTCGGTCGTCGCCGGGTTTTCAATGACCCGGCTGGAGACCACGTCTTCCCCGCCGGCAGCCGTGCCGAGCGCGTAGTGCAGCTCGCGCACCGTATTGCCGGAATCCGCGGTGTGAACGGTAAAGGAAAGTCGGTCGCGTCGCGTCGTAAAGGCGCCGTCGTCGACCACGCTCTCGACGACAGGAATCGTATAATCGACGAGGATGCCGTCGCTCGTCCCGGCTGCGCCGGTGAGACCGGCGCCGTTGGTCAGGCGCACGGCGACAAACACGGTCTTGCCGCTCGCCAGCGAGAGTCCGGTCACGGTGTGCTCGTGCGCACCGAGTGCTGCCGCGGGCAGCGCCTGCCACGGCGCAATGTCCGCGCCGCCGGCCGTGGACCCGAGCGCGACCTCGCCCGCTGCGATTCCGCTTTCGGGATCCGCGCCCTCGAAGCGGAAGTGCACGTGCGCGGAGACGGCGGTCACCTCGCCGTCGTCGGTAACGGTGGGGGCACCGGGCGCGGAGGTGTCCACGCGAATGCCATCGGCAGCGCCCAGCGGCGACCAGTTGCCGGCCGCATCCGCGACCGCGGCCGCGACGAAGTAGACCCCACCAGACTGGAGTGAAAGCCCAGTCGCGACGCCTTGCCAGGAAATCTCCATCGCCTGCGTCACCGCAACCTCCCGGTCGGCCGCCACGTCATCGGCTCCGGCGCTCGTGCCAACGCGGTAGCGGACCTTGACGATACCGCTGTCTTCGTCCCGCGCCGCGACGCGCAGGTCGAGCCGATTGGTGAGAGCCGTGTGCGCGCCGCCATCGCTGACCACAGGCGTCGCCGGGACCGCATTGTCCAGGCGGATGGCGGCAGAGCTGAGCGGCGCGACCAGCCCGGCGCCGTTTACCGCGCGCATGGTCAGGAAGTATGAAACGCCGCGCTGCAACGACAGGTCTGCGAGCGCGAGCTGCGCGGTGCGGGTGGTTCCGGGCTGCCACGTCGAGGGATCGCCAGCGGCGGCGGTCCCGGACGCATCCACCGGCCGCCATGCGGCGACGTCGGCGGCGCCCGGCGAGGTGCCGAGCGCGCAGGCAAAGCTGACGACGTCGGAGTGCGCATCGGCAGCCGACATCGCCGCGCCGAGCCCCGCCGGATCGCGAGTAAAGCTCGGGGCATCAAGGGTGAGCGGCGTCGCCGGGCTCGTGTCCGCGACGATCTTGGAGCTCGCTCCCGCGGGGCTTACATTCCGCGCCTCGTCGGTGGCTCGCGCCAGGAGGTAATAGCCGACGCCGTCCGCAAGGCTGAGCCCCGTCAAGCTCACGTGGCCCGCGGCCGGCGCCTCGCGCCACGGAACAACATCCTGCCGTAGCGGCGAGGTGCCGACTCCGACTTCGTAGCGGACTGTTGCCGCCAGGTCGTCTTGCGCGTGATACGCGCCGCTGATGCCGCGATCCGCGCTCACGCGCGCGTCCGCGGTGACTTCCGGCGTCGCCGGCGCGACCACGTCCACGCGAATCCCATCGCTTGCACCCACCGCGGACCAGTGGCCCGCCCGATCCTGGACCTTGGCGGAGACGAAATACGAGCTGCCATGCGCGAGATTCAGCCCGCTCACGGCGCCGTTCCAGCTCACCGTCTTGCCCCCATCGAGCGCGACTTCGCGCGGGCTCGCGAGATCCGCCAGCCCCGCCGCAGTCCCCGCCCAGTACGCCAGTGCCTGCACTCCCGACTCGTCGTCCCGCGCCGCGACCGCAAACGGCAGCGCCGTTCTGTCCTTTTGGAATGTCCCGCCATCGCTGACCGACGGCGCCTGCGGCGACGTCGCATCGACCATCACGCTGCCGGATGCGACCGCGCGCACCAGGCCGGCGCCGTTGGTGACTCGCAGCGCGACGTAGTACTCGACGCCGGCGAGCAGCGATAGCCCCTCGAAGGTGTAGGCGGTCTGCCGCTGCACGCCCGCCTGGAAGGTGTCGGGATTGCCGACGACCGCATCGCCCGGCGCGTCGACTGTACGCCATGCCGCGACGTCGCTCGCACCCGCGCTGGTGCCCAGCGCCAGGGCGAACGACGCGATGTCGCTGTGACCGTCCGCCGCCGTCGCCGTGGCTGTGAGCCGCGAGGTTTCGGCGACGAATCGGCTCGCTGTCGCCACGGACGCGGGATCCGCGGGCGATCTGTCGGCGAGCACGAGCTCGCTCACGCCCGTCTCGCTGGTGTTGCCCGCCTCGTCGATGGCGCGAACCTGCACCAGATAGCGGGTGCCGTCGACCAGCGCGAGGTCGCCGAGCAACACTGCCCCGGAGCTTGGCGCCGCTCTCCACACCAACACGTCGGCGACATCCTTGGCCGTGCCGACGGCGACGTCGAAGCGCAGAACGCTGCCACTCGCATCCGAGGACGAATAACTCGCGCCGATTTCGCCATCGGTGCTGATGCGGCGGTCGGCGGCGACCACCGGTTTCGCCGGAGCGCGCGAATCCGCGGTGCACGCGCCGCTCGTGCCGGGCTCGCTCCACGACCCGGCGCCATTGCGCACGGTCGCGGTGGCGTAGTACTGCCGCCCGTCGCTCAATCCCAGCCCGGTAAGCGTCGTCACCGCGGTCTCGACCTCGCGGAATGAAACCAGGTCGTCGAGCCCGGGAGCAGTACCCAGCCCGATTCGGTAGCGAGCGATGCCGCTCTCCGGGTCGGACGCCACGACCGTAACCGTCGCGGCGGAGCCGTTGCTGAACCGCCCGCCCAGACTGACGGACGGCCGCGCGGGGGCGGTCGTGTCCACGGTGATGCCGTCGCTCACGCCGCTCGGGCTGTCGATGCCGGCGCCGTTGATGGCGATGGCGGAGGCGAAGAATCTGCGGCCGTTCACCAGGGAGAGCCCCGTCAGGCTGATGGACGGCCCCTGGGCGGCGCGCCACGCCACGGCGTCGGCAAGACCGGCGGCCGTCCCGACCGCGATCCGATAGCCGGCTACCCCGGATTCAGCATCGGCGCTGCTGACCTGGAACGTCAGCGCCGTCGCGCTGGTCGTGTAGGCACCGGCATCCTCCACTACCGGGGTGGAGGCGGCGGTGCCATCAATTGTGATCCCGTCGCTCGACACGGGTGCACACCACAGACCGGCGCGGTTGCGCACGCGCGCCGTCACGAACACGCGCCGGCCGCTCTGGACGTTGAAACCCGTGAGCGAGACCGACGCGACCCCGTTGACGAAGCGATCGCCGGAAAATGCCTGGTGCCCAAGCACATCCTCCGCTCCCGCGGTGGTTCCGACCCACAGCTCGAGCGCCCCGAGCCCGCTCGTCTCGTCCGCCGCGCGCACCGTCGCCTGCAGGCGGTTGGTGTCGCGCGAATAGTCACCGCCGTCACCGACTTCCTGGATGACAGGCGGCGTGGTGTCCACCGCAACCGTCGTGGCAGCGCCGGGATCGCACTTCAGCCCCACCCCGTTCTCCGCCCGCGCGATCAGGTAATAGGTCACTCCCTGCTGCAAGCTCAGACCGGTGAGCTGCACGAGCTGCTCGACCACGCCTACCCGCGGCGTCACCGCGTGGCGCGTCCAGCCGAGCACGTCCGTCGCGCCGGCGCTGGACCCTAGCGCCACCTCGAAGGCGACGACCGGCGTGTTGGGGTCGGCCGTGTTCAACGTCACGGACAGCGCCGTCTTGTTGGGCGTGAACGGGTCGTGCGTCTGGATCACGGTGCGCGGCGGGCTGCCGTCCACCAGAATGCCGTCCGTCGCCCCCGCCGGGCCGCGGCTGCCGCCGAGACTGGTGGCGCGCACCGCCACGAAGACGGTAACGCCATCGGCGAGCGCGAGGCCCGTCAGCGTCTTCTCGAACACCTTGCCGCAGGCTTCCCAGTCGCGCAGGTCCGCGGCGCCAGCCGTGCGGCCGAGGGCGACCTCGAATCCGGACAGGCGAGCGGGGTCGTCGCTGGACGTCCAGGTCACGTGCATGCGATCGCGAGCGTGTTGGTAGGCACCGTCGTCCGTGACCAACGGGGCCACCGGAAGGTGCGTGTCCATGACGATGCCGTCGGAGACACCGGGGCCGCTCTCCAGGCCCGCGCCGTTGACCGCGATGACCGTTGCGACGACCGTGGTGTAGTCCGCGATGTTCAGGCCCGCAGCGCCGAAGGCGCCGGAGGTGCTGGTCTGCCAGTCCTGCACGCTGCAGTCGCCGGCGGCCGTCCCCAGGCAATATCGATAGCGGGCGATGCCGCTGTGCGCATCGCCAGAGGTCGCCGTAAACGTGACGCCCGAGGCGCTCGACGCAAAATCGCCGCTGTCACTCACAACCGGCACGGCCGGCGGCGTCGAGTCGACAATGATACGGTTGGAGTAGCCGACCAGACTCCAGGTATTGGCGCCGTTGCGCGCCTTGACGTTGAAGGTGTAGCGGCCGCCGTCCGTGAGATTCAACCCGCCGCGCGTCACCGCCGCCACCTGGCTCGTCGAGGTCCAGTCGGCGACGTTGCACACGCTCGGGCCGGTGCCGATGCAATACGAATACTCGGCAATGCCACTTTGCGCGTCGGCGCTCGACCAGCTCGCGTGGAGCTGCACCAGACTGGTCGTGTAGTCCCCGTCATCCGTCACCAGCGGCGTCGACGCCGGCGTCGCATCCACGGTCAGCGAACCCAGGGCACCAGGCGGACCGACGAGACCCGCTCCATTCTCGGCGCGGGCACGAATGTACACCAGGCGTCCATCGACGAGCGAAAGACCCGTAAGCGTCTGCGGCGAAGCGACGTCGGCACCGGGGGCAGGGTCGAGCGACGCGACGGTGACCCAGTTGCGCACATCGCAGGTCGTTGCGGTAGCACCCGCGCAGATCTGATAGCGCGCCACGCCGGACTGCGCATCGGCAGCCCGCACGCTGAACCCGAGTGTCGCCGTCGATCCCCAGAAGGAACCGGCGACCGTGACGTCGGCGGCGCCCGGCGCCGAGCTGTCGACAACGACCCCATCGCTGGGCGCAGGGGCGCTCCAAAGGCCGGCACCGTTACGCGCCTTGACCTGAACGTAGGCCCGCGCGCCGTCGGCGAGCGACAGGCCGGTATGCTGCAGCGCTACCGGTGAGGCAGTGGCGCCGTGGACGGTCCAGTCTGCCAGATCGCACGCCGTGGGCAGCGTTCCCACGCAGCTCTGCCACTGGCTGACTCCCGACTGGCCGTCAGCCGCGGCGGCGTTGACCGAGAGCTTCGTGCCATCCGCGGTATACGCACCGGGATCGGTCACGTAGGCGATAGTCGGCGCGCTGGCGTCGACGACCACCCCGTCGGAGGATGCCTGGGGACCGGTGCTGCCGGCGCCGTTGATCGCCCTGGCCGTGACGAACACGGTCGCGCCATCGGTCAGCGCCAGCCCGGTAAACGTGAGCTCCGCGACGCCGCGGCGCTCGCCGCCCGGTCCGGTCGCGGGCGTCGCGGCAAAGCTCCGCCAGCCGGCAATGTTCGTCGCCCCGGCGCTGGAGCCCAGAGCCGCCTCGAAGCTCGTCACCCCACTCTCCGCGTCGTCGGCATAAGCCTGCGCGGTAAGCTGATCGCGACGCACCGCGAAGGCCCCGGCATCCGTAACCACCGGCGCGGTCGGCGGCGTCGGGGAAATATAGGCCACGGGTCGCGAGCTGTGCCGTAACGAATTTCCGCTGCTGTCCGTTGCCTCGATCGTGAGATCGACAAACCCTTCGTACCGTCCCGCTGGCAGCTCCATGAAGTACGTGCCACCGCTGCTGGTAGCGGATTCGGCATGCACGGCCAGCTCCTCCTCGCCGGGCTGGTAGGCGACGGCGAGACGCGCCGTGACGGAGCTGAGCGCCTGATCCGCAACGGCAAAACCGACTCGCACGACTTCGTTCGCGGCGAATACGCTCCGGGGAGCGCCCTTCGGGCCGCCGCTCGAGGCCACCGTGCCGGCAGTCTGCAAGGCCGAGAACGTCGGGGGATTTGGATCGCCGAGCCGCGTATCGAGCGTCGCGCTCACCGTGAGCTGCGCCTGGCGTCCGGCGATGCGGGCCTCGCTATCGGTCAGCTCGATCCGGTATTTGCCCGCCGCGTCCAGCGCGACCTGCTCGGACAGCGGACCATACCCGCTGCCGCCGGCGCTCGGCAGCAACGCCTGGCGGATCAGGGCGCCCACCTCGCTGTACAGGCGATAGGACAGCCCCGTCCACGGCCGGAAGTTCTCACGGCCGTCCAGCACGAAAAGATTGCGCTTTCCGGCCGCTGCTTGCATGCGAATTGTTTGCCACGAGCTCACGAAGGATACGTTCCAGTGCCGCGCCAGCCCGCCGGTGGCGGTGGCCCCGTTCTGGATGCGGAAGAGCGGGGTCTGCGGGGTCGCAAACAGCAGCGGGAACCCCTCGTTCACCACGGGTCCGGCGTCCTGGCCCGCCACCGCTTGCCCCATCACCGCATGGCCGGCCGCATCCGCGGGCGTGCGCAGATAGGGGCTCTCCCAGATTCGCGGCTCGGAATAAAGATCGAATGGGGCGCCGCGATACGGGTTGCCGGTTTGATACTCCCACCCGAAGGTCACCTCTGGAGGCGTAGGTTTGCGATAGGCCTGGATCGTTCCACCGCTGCCGGGGACGGCGCGGTATGCTTCGTAGATGTTGTAGCCCGTGAACGACCATCCGCCCTTCGGCCCTTCGGATAGCCAGTCGAGCACAAACGCCTGATTGGCCTTTCCCTCCGTGTCAATGACCTGCCGGGTGAGGAGCAGGTCAGCCGCGGTGCTCGTGATCGCCTCGGATGCCACAATGCCGTCGCGGAAATCGGCGAAAGCGTAGGTTTTCGGCATGAGGTAGTCGGCGCTGACGAACTTCCAGTCGAAACGATAGTCGGTAGAGACCTCGTTGAAGCGCCACGCTGCGTTGTTGAGCCCCAGGTAGATCAGCTTGAGCCCGGAAGGCAGGTGCCCGAAGCTGGCAGCCCCCCGGCCAATCGGCACCACCCCTCCGCTTTCATTTTTGTAGGTCCAGGAGAGCTGGTATGCCGCCTCGGTGGCATGGACCGGGATCTCGGTCACGTTGCTGACCAGGACCCCTTCGCGCACGACAACGCGATTGCTCCAGAACAGCGAAACCACGTCCCAGGTGCCACCGGGCAAGCGTACGACGAGGTCCTTGCACGGATAGGAGATAAACAGCCACTGGCGGTCGCGGTCGTGAATGAAGGTGGCATAGGGTGCCTCGTCATAATGGATGATGAGGCGCGGGCTCTTGATGAAGCTGAAGGGGACGCGCAGAGCACCTGCCTGGCCGGGTCCGACGCCGGTAGGCATGGCGGAGATGGCTCCGTAGTAGGCATAAGGAGGGCTGGTGGCGTCGGGAACAACGGTGTTGTCGACCTGCAGCGTGAGGATGAAGGGCGCGGCCTCTCCGGGCGCGAGCTCGATGATCGATGGCACGATCTCGTGCGAAAGCCCCACGGGCAGCGCGCGCTCGAGCGCGATGGAGTACGGCGCCGGCGCGTCCGAGAAGTTGCGAAGAACGAGCGTCCGCGACACTTCCCACAACGGTTCGGCGGCGTCGTCGGCGCCAAAATCCACGCTGGCGGGCGTTACGACCGCGGTGGTGGCCTGCGCCCGCGTCACGCTGGCCCGGCCACTGCCGACCTCGAATGGCCCCTTGCCGGGCAGCGGCTGAGCCGAGCCCATCAGCCAGGCTTTGACCTCGAGCGGGCCGAGCTGCGGCTCGAGCTCCCACAGGAGCGCGGCCGCACCCGCGACGTGCGGTGTCGCCATCGACGTGCCGCTGATCGCGACGTGCTCATCGTCCACGCAGAGCCGCGAATTCCAGGCCGTGGCCCATTGCGCTGCGCAGATGTCCACGCCCGGCGCGGTGAGGTCCGGCTTGATGGCACTGGCGCCGACGGGACCGCGCGAGCTGAAGCTGGCCAGGCTGTCGATCTTGTCTGTGGCGCCGACCGTAAGCGCGGTCACCGCGACGCCCGGCGAGCCGATCGTGCCGTAGCCGGGTCCGGAGTTGCCGGCGGCGATGACCGACAAAATGCCGCCGCCGGTGGCATTGTCCACGGCAGTCGCCACGGGATCATCGGGGCTGCCGGCGCCGCCGAGGCTCATCGAAATGATGTCGACGCCGTCGAGCGTGTCGGGATCGCCGTCGGGGTCTGCCGCGGCCTCGATGCCGGCGATGACGCCACTCCACGATCCGGACCCCGAAGCGCTCAACACCTTGTACGCCAGGATGCGCGCGCCGCTGGCGACGCCCTGAAGCACCGGGCCGTTGCCCGCCGCCGTGCCTGCCACATGGGTGCCGTGACCGTGGTCGTCCATGGGATTGGCATCGCGGTTGACAAAGTCGTAGCCACCCGCCACCTTGTAGCTCGCGCCCAGGCCGCCGCCGAGATCGGGGTGCATGTAGTCGACGCCCGTATCGATGATGGCGATCCGCTTGCCGGCCCCCGTCACTCCAGTGTCGCTGCGAAACTGATCGGCGCCGATCAGCGGTACGCTGTCTCTGAGCACGGCGCGAACCGTCTGGTCAACGGCGACCGCGGCCACGTCCGGGTGCTGCGCCAGGGCCGCGGCCTCCGCGTCGTCCAGTCGTAACGCCAGGGCGTTGAGGGTCAGGCGGTAGTCGAAGACGACGCGCTCGCCGCCACCCACCGCCGCCTTTCCTCCGCTCGCGGCCAGGCGCGATGCCGTCGGCGGGAGCTCACGCGCCAGGCCAAGACTGCCCAGAACCCGTTCTCGCTCCAACGACATCGACTCGCGAGCGCGCGCCATCGTCTGCGCCAGCTCGCCGATCACGCGCATCTTGCCGTCAGGATCCCGGCGCAGAAAGCGACTGTGCGCGAGCTTCGACTCGCGGTCGCGGGGGTCGAGCCGACCGTTGGCGGCGATCCCCTGGGGCATGAGTCGGACCAACGCCGGCTGCTTGAGCTGCACGACATACGTCTTGCGTCCGGCAGCCCGCGACGGATCCCGGGCAACGATCGTTGATGAGGCCGCCGGAACCAGGTCGAGCGAGCTGCCAGCGGCGCTGGAAACCGCCAGCATGAGCTGTTCAGCGTCGAGATTGAACTGCTCGAGCGCCTGGCCGCTCAGCGGATCACGGTACTCGACTCTGGCCACAGACCCGTCTTCGGCCCTGGCGACAACCGCCCCGAGCAGCGATGCCGCGGCGGCGATCCACAAGAGCTGCGCCGGCAATAGCGCCGAAACGAGACCAACTCGCCGCGCACCCGGCCGGCAGGCGCGCCGCGTCCGCACTGCGGGCACGAAGGTGGAACCGGCGACGCCGCCGCTCCTTGGGATGCGCTCTGATCGTTGGCTGTTGTGCACCTCTGCCCTTCACTTTCTGTCGCTTCCCGACGAGAAGGGACGGCACAACGACGCCTTGATCACCGCCTGACAATGCTCACGGCGGCGTCTTCCGCGGCGGCTCGGCGACCATGTTGGCAGCACCAACGAAGGCCCGTAGCTTTGCGTCCCAACTTTTCAGGTGGTTTGCCTTTTACACGGATCCGCGGGTGCTGGTGCAAGAAACGCACCAATAATGTGCGAGATAGCGATGTGATGGGCGGCATGTCGCGCGCAGCGGGGCGCCGCAACCCCGAGCAATCACCGCCCCGAATGGGAAGTTTTCACCCCTACGGGAATCATGCACCCCGTATCCGCGCTCACCGCCCCACCACCGCCTCCATCACCACCCCCCGCAAATCATAGGGCGTCGCTTCCTCGATCAGCACCCGCGCCCGCTGCCCCGCCTCCACCGGCTCGCCGTACTCGTCAAACGACAAATACACGCAGCCGTCTATCTCCGGCGCCTGCCCCTTGTGGCGCGCCTCCAGCACATACTCGTGCTCCTCGCTCACCCCATCCACCAGCACCTCGAGCTCGCGCCCAAGCAACGCCTCATTCCGGCGCAAGGCAATCGGCTGCTGCGCCGCCATCAGCAGGTTCGCCCGCTCCTGGCGAATCTCCTCCGGTACCTGATCCGGGAGCTCGTGAGCCGGAGTGCCCTCCTCCGGCGAGTACGGAAACACACCTACGCGATCGAAGGACGCCTCCTGCACCCACGACAAGAGCTCCCCAAACTCCTGCTCCGTCTCCCCAGGAAAGCCCGCGATGAACGTGGTCCGCAAAGTCAAGTCAGGGACGCCTCGGCGCAGCGCCGCGATGAGCCGCTCCTGCTCACCCCGCAGAACATTTCGGCGCATCGCCTTGAGCACCCGGTCGTTGATGTGCTGCAACGGCATGTCGACGTAGGGGAGCAACTTGCCGCCGCGACCCAGGGCCGAGATCAGACGCTCGCTCACGTTCCACGGGTAGAGATACAGCAGTCGCACCCAGTGCAGCCCGTCCACGGACTCCAGCGCATCCACCAAATCGCCGAGGCCGTCCCGCCCGAGCCCGATGTCGGTCCCGTAGCTCGTGAGATCCTGCGCGACAAGAATGATTTCCGCAACCCCGGTCGCCGCCAGACGCCGCGCCTCCGCCACCACCGAGTCGAGCGGTCGCGACCGCTGCCGCCCGCGGATCTTCGGAATGATACAAAAACTGCACGACCGCGAGCATCCCTCCGCCACCTTTACATACGCGGTCGCCCCACGCACCGTATTCGTCCGCGGCATTTCCTCATCGTACAGAAACGACCCGGACCGGATGTAACTGCGCCGCCGCAAAGTCCCATTCACCGCTGCAGCGATGCGCTGGAAAGAGCCGGTCCCGAGAAACGTATCCACTTCCGGCAGCTCCGGCTCGATCTCTCCGGCGTACCGCTGTACCAGACAACCGGTGACAATGAGCCGCCGGCAGTTGCCTTGCTGCTTGTGTTGCGCCAGCTCCAGAATCGTGTCGACGGATTCCTGCGCGGCCGTCTGTAAGAAGCCGCAGGTGTTTACCACGATCACCTCGGCCGCCGCGGGATCCGCAACCAGCGTGCACCCTTCGCGCTGCAGGAGGCCGACCATGACCTCCGTGTCAACACGCGCCTTCGGACAGCCTAGCGAAACGACATGTACTTTCTTCACTGCTCTCTGATCTCCAAGAGTGCGCGGCACGGCATCGCGCGCGCTGCCCTCCGCGACTGAAGACGTCGGTACCGCGATCAGCGCGGTCACGCCGCCAGGCGGCAGCGGCCCCTGCGGCACTCGCCGCGGCTCATGCCTTGCCGTTCAAGAACGTCTGCAAGGTCTGCCGGGTTCCGAACCTGAATTGAAAACCGAGCTCGCTGATCAGCCGCTCGGGCGAAATGACCCACGGATACGTGAGGAAGCGCATCAGCCCCGGAGGCGCCTCCGTAATTGCAGTGATCCCGGCGCGCCAGCCAATTTCGACCAGCAGCCGGGCGAGCGGATACGGCATGGGCATGGTTCGCGCCCCTGCCAGGCGCGATAGCTCGCCAAGTGCCACGGCATCGTCCGGCGCGACGTTGAAAGCTCCGGGACCGCCATGGCGGGCGATCTCATAGAAGGCCCGCGCCGCGTCTTCCTCGAACACCATCTGGTACAGCGGATCCATTCCCGAGACAATCGGCATCAGGGTCCGCTCGAAGGAGCGACTGATGAAGTTGGACACATGCGGTCCGGCGACGATCGTGGGGCGCACGACCTTCACACAGGCGCGCGGGTGCGCACTCCCGAAGGCCGCCGCGAGCTGCTCGAGCACGACCTTCTCGAACGCATACGGGAAACTCGGGTCCGCCCGCAAGGGCTGCGACTCCGCCATGGGCACAGGATTGTCCTGATGCGCTCCGTAGGCGGTCGCGGAGCTTGCCAGCGTAACGTTTCTGATCCGCGCCTCGGAGCAGGCCGCGAGAAAGTTGGCGGTGCCGCCGATGTTGATGCGCCGCTGGCGATCACTATCGCGCATCGGGTCGACGATGAACGCGAGGTGGATCGCAGCGTCGACACCATGCTCGACAAGCACGTCAGCGAACGGTGCGGTGACGCTGCGCTGCACGTGGACGAGCTTGTCCAGGCGGCGCCGCGGAGGCGCCACGTCTATCCCGACGATGGTCTCGACCTGCGCATCCTGGTCGAACAGCTCGGCCAGAAAGGACCCGATATAGCCGGAAACTCCCGTAATGAGCACGCGCATCGGTCACTCCGCGGACGAAGAAAAGTCTATGGCGTACTTCTTGAGTAGCCGGTAAAAGTACGAGGCGGGTATCTGAGCGAGCCCCGCGGCGTCGTACACGTTGCCGCTCGACAGGCGAAGCGCTTCCCTCAGGAGTCGCGATTCGATGTCCGCGACCACTCGCCGCTTGACCTCATAGAATCCTACGCGCTGGAGCTCCGCCCCGAGCGTCTCGTGCCCGGCAGTGGCGTCGGCGAGCTGCTGCCCACTGTCGAGGTCCTCGAGGCCGATCACCCGGTGCTGGCAGAGCACCGCCGCGCGTTCGATCATGTTCTCAAGCTCGCGAACGTTTCCCGGCCAGGAATATCCCTCGAGCCATGCGAGCGCCTCGCGGCTCAAGCCCGAGAGGTCCTTTTTCAGCCGATACCGGTACTTGTTGATGAAGTTGACGGCGAGCAGGCCGACGTCCTCCATGCGCTCCCGCAGCGGCGGCATCCGCAAGGCGATCACGTTCAGCCGGTAGTACAGATCCTCCCGAAACCTCCCCTCAACGACGGCATCCGCGAGGTTGCGGTTGGTCGCCGCGATCAGGCGGACATCGACGGTCTTGGAGTTGCTGGCTCCTACGGGCTTGATTTCCCCGAACTGAATGGCGCGTAGCAGCTTCGCCTGCACCGTCATGTCGATTTCGCCGATCTCGTCCAGAAACAGGGAGCTGCCGTGCGCTTGCTCGAACAGCCCAATCTTGCTGTCGCCAGCTCCCGTAAACGCGCCCTTGGTGTGGCCGAATAGCTCCGACTCCATTAGCGTTGTCGGGATGGCGGCGCAGTTGATCGCGTAGAAAGGGAGCTCGGCGCGCGGGCTCTTCCGGTGAATGAGGCGCGCGATTAGCTCCTTGCCCGTTCCTGTCTCGCCATGCACGAGGATGGTCATGCGGTGGGGAGCTGCCCGGTCCACGATCCGCATCACCTCGCCCATGGCACGCGACGTACCGAGCACGAGCTCCTCGTACGGCAGGCGCTCTGCAAGGCGCCGCGCCCGGTGTGCAAGCGCCGCATTGACCCGGTTGAGCAGGTCCGAGAGCTGGAACGGCTTGGGCAGGTAGTCGAATGCCCCGGCTTTCATCAGCTCGACCGCCACCCGCTCATTGCCCCGGCCCGTAATTACGAGCCCTTCGATGAAATCGTCGATGGCCTTGAACCCTCTCAGCAAGTCCAGGCCGTTCAGCTCAGGCATCATGTAGTCCAAAACCACGAGCGCGGGTCGTTCCAGACGACACAGCTCCAGAGCGGCGCGGCTGCTGGTCGAGGTGAGAATCCGGTGCGGAGTTTCCTCCAGACAGATCGACACGAACTCGACGATGCTCGGGTCGTCGTCGACCACCAGAACGGTTTGTTGCGCGCTCCCAGTCAGCGGCTCGGGCGGCACTTCAAACCCGTGCGTCTCGCTCACGGCCATCTCCCAGCTCCCGCACGGCCTCCCGCCTCCCGGGCATGACCGGAAGTCCCCTACTGCGCATCGGTGGGGACACCGGGCACATCGTTGTACAGAAGACGCCTGGCACCGTATCGCGCCCGCAGCTCGGCAAACACTTCCGCCTTGATTTCCTCCTGGCGGCGAAAGAAAAGCTGGTCGCGAATGCGCTCGGCCACGGCCGCGAGCGCCTGACGGCCGGCGTCGTGGTGGCTTTCGACGAGAAAGACGTGCCAGCCTCGCCGAGATTGTGCCACCGGCGTCAATTGGCCATCAGATGTCGCAAACAGCATGCTGAGGATCTCGGGCTCGGTGCCCAGAAAAGGTATCATGCCTCCTTGCGGGATGACACCGAGAAACCCGCCCTTGGCGCCCGTCGCGCGATCCGTAGACTGCTTTCGAGCGCTCTCCGAAAACCGTTCCGCAAGCGCTCCCTCGCCGGCGAGCAGGCGCGCTCGCACGGCCGCGGCGTCCGCCTCCGTCGCGAGCTGAATGTGGCGCGCCGTGATGCTTTCCGCGAGGCGAAATTCCTCTGGATGCTCGTCATAGTATCGCTGGACCTGATCATCTCCGACCAAAATGCGGCGCTCGATCCACGAGCGAAGCTGGTCGGCGCTGCTTGACTTCGAGTGCGCCAGCGCCCCGGTCAGAACGTGCTGATTGCCGTGCTGCGAGTCGAGCTCCGCCTGTTTCTTTGCGACCTCCGTCGGATGACCGGCGATGTAGCGCTCGATGGAGCCCGGTCCCAGACCCGCGATTTCCTCGGTGCGGCGTTCAAAGTACACCTGCGCCAGCAGCCTGCTCAGGTACCCCGAAAGCTGTTGCACGACCTCAGGATCGCGATGCATGCCGTCGTCGACCGCGGCGCGCAGGACGAGCTGCTCCTGGATGATATCGTCGAGCATACGCCTGCGCCCCTTGTCCTCCTCATATCGATGCTTCGCGAATTCCGGAATGTCTGCATAGCGATCATCGAGAGCACCATCGTACGTCGTCACCCCGGCAACCTCCGCAGCCGGTGGACCGGTGACGTTCTCGGTGCCGGGCAGCGTGATCGAAAGCTCGAGAGTGCCGACACGAAAGCCCCGCCCCTGGGGCGCACCACCAGCGTCTTCCCGGACGCCGGCACGGCCCTGCGCGGCGGAACCCGGCAGTTTCGCATCGTCCGCGGGGCCGCACGACGGCATCAGCAGCAACGCCGCCAGCCCGAGGGCCGAAACACCCGCGCCGCGCGCGCGACGAGGCCTTGGTCTGAGGAACGTGCTACTGTTCATCGCCGATTCCTGGGCGGACCCTGTCCGGTTTGCCGTTGGTTCATCATAGCCGTGAGCGCGCTACACCACAACGTGCTGCCCGGCTGAATCCACCGCCGGTGGATCCGGGTCGCCTCACCGGCGTGCAAACTCCGCGCGACCGTGCTACGTCTACCGCCATGATCGAGCTCGCCACGATCGCGCAAATTCCCCGATTTGCCGGCATTTCCCCTGACGGGCATGCCTGGCTGGCCGAGCACTCGTTGCGCAACGAATACGCGCGCGGCGAGCAGATCTTCGCGGAAGGCGAGCCGTGTGTGCACTTCCACCTTATCTTGCGCGGTACGGTCAAGATTTCGAAATTCCTGGAGAACGGCCGAGAGCTTATTCTCGACCTTTTCGGACGCGGCGAGGCGATCGGCGAGGTCGCACTGATCGACGGCGCAGGCTATCCCGCGAACGCCACGGCTCATGAGGACACGGTGACGCTGGTCCTTCCGAGAGCGGACTATCTCGAGCTGCTGCGCCGCTTCCCTGAGGCCCCCCTGGCCTTCATTCGTGACCTCATCATGCGGATGCGCACGCTTAGCAACCGCGTGCACGACCTCGGCGGCGGAGGCGTCGAATATCGCCTTGCGCGCGTCTTGCTCGCGTTCGGAAGGCAGTCGGGTAGCCGCGAAGGCACGGGCTGGCGGGTGCCGGTGCAGCTTTCCCGCCAGGAGCTCGCCGACCTCGTCGGGGCACGCATCGAGACCGTCATCCGCGTGTTCAGCAAATGGCGCAAGGAGCAGTTCGTGGAAACCACGAGCGATGGTTTCCTCGTGCTCGATCCCGGCCGGCTCGAGCGCATGATCCACAATCTCGAGCACTAGCGCCGGATCGTCAGTGTCCAGTGGTCCGGGCCGACATGGGCTGCCGAGGATTCAAGACCCATGCGCTCGAGCTGGCGGACCAGCGGAGCTGGTTTGAAAGGCGCGTGAACGACGAGCTCGGTCTGGGCATCGAGTTGCCCGACGCAGCTCATGATGCAGGGATATGGCTCCCCACCCTGCTCGATGAGCGCGCGGACGTCGAGATGGTAAACGCTTCCTTCTTGCCTGAGCTCGATGAGCGGATAGTCACGTTCCAGAGAGATGGCCACGTCGATAATCCTTGTTGTCCATTGTCCTGAGTACGTTGGACCACGGCTGTTGCCCGGTCGCGCTGATTGTCGGTACCCTATCGTAAGGAATCGGCCGGCCCGCGTCTATGATCGATGTCATACCACCGTGGCCCGATCCGCACCAAGATATGACGCGAGCCTGTCGCGACTGGCGTCGCGACGAGCTTCTCGTGCACTCCCGAGGATACCTCCAATGATTTCAGGGGACTCGCGCCGCACTGCCGTCGCCGCCGCCGTCGGCCGTGCGATTCGCGCCGTCGAGGCGGTGTTTGATCGCATCTACGGATCGCCACTCAATCCGCTCTATCAGAGCGGAGTGACCGCTGTCTTGTTGCTGGCCATCATGACGGTGACCGGCCTTTACATGTTCCTATTCTACTCGGTTTCCCAACCGTACAGCGCCGTCCTGACGCTCGACGCCCAATGGTGGGGAGGGCGATGGATTCGCGCCTTGCACCGCTACTCCGCGGACGCCGCTCTGCTCGCCGTCGGCTTTCACGCGCTGAAGATGTTTGCAGGTGGCCGTAGCTGGGGACCACGAACTCTCGCGTGGGTCAGCGGGATGATTCTGACAGGTGCCATGCTGCTGTGCGGCTGGACCGGCTTCATCATGGTCTGGGATACGCAAGCCCAACTGATGGGCATCGAGCTGGCACGGCTTCTCGACGTGCTTCCGATCTTCTCCGAACCGATCAGCCGCACGTTCGCCGGCGACCAGCCGGTACCGAGCTCGTTTTTCTTTATGAACCTCTTTCTCCATGTCGCGCTGCCTCTCGGAGTCACCTTTCTCCTCTGGCTTCATACCTCCCGCATGGCGCGCCCCATCATCTTTCCGCCCAGACGCCTGGCGATCGCAATCACCGCCCTGTTGACGCTGATGGCCATGGCGTTTCCGTACCCCCAACTGCCGGAGGCCGACGTCTTCACGTTGCCGGGAAAGGTGCCGCTGGACCTGTTCTACGGTTTTTGGGTGCCTTTCGCGCAGCGCTTCGGCCCGCATGTTCACGCCGCATTCTGGCTCATCGCAACCGCCTTGCTGCTGGCGGTTCCCTGGATCTTGCGACCTCGCCAGGCGAACCGCCGGCATCCCTCACATGTGATCGAGCGCATCTGCCAGGGTTGTGCTCAATGCTACCTTGACTGTCCCTACGAAGCGATCCAGATGGTGCCCCGGGAGGTCCCCTCGGAAAAGTCGGCGCTGGTCGCGCGTGTAACCCCGGAGCTCTGCGTCTCATGCGGCATTTGCGTGGGGTCCTGCGCACCCATGGGGGTCGGTCCGCCGGCGCGGACCGGGCGCGACGAGCTCGCCGAAGCGCGCGCCTTTGCAGCCGCTCACAAGCTGGACAGCACCACTGTCGTTCTCTTCACGTGCAGCGAAGGTATCGGCGCCGACCCGGCGCTCGGTCACCTCGACGGTGTCATGACCTATCCCGTAGAGTGCGCCGGCTCGCTGCACACCTCCGTCATCGAGCTCGTCCTGCGCTCGGGAGCAGGAGGCGTTTTCATTCTCACGTGCGCGGCCCGTGATTGCGCGTTCCGGGAAGGACCGAAGTGGCTGGAGCAACGGGTCTTTCACAACCGCGAGGCGGAGCTCAAGGACCGCGTCGATCGCCGCTGTGTGCGCCTGGTCATGGCCTCCCGCGGTGAGCGTCCGGCCGCTCGTCGCCAGCTTTCCGACTTCGTCCGCGAAGTCCGCGGTCGCGCCGGCAGCAGCCTGCCTGAGGACGTCGATCTCATCTCGGATTGCTCGACCGCGGAGGTAGACCATGTTTGAGCTCCTGATTCGCCGCGCCGCCCAGGTCGCAGCCTCGGCCGGGTTGTTGGGCGCTACCGCGCTCTTGGGGCAGTGGCCCAGCGGCACCGAGCCGCACCACGCGGTGCTTCGGCTCGCATGGCGGCTCCCCGGCGAGCGCGTAAAGCTGTGCCATGAGCTTTCCGAGGAAGAGCTCGCGCGCGTTCCCATACACATGAGACGACCCCAAGAGTGCCGGGAGTGGACGCTGGCCTACTCCCTCAGCGTCGCCGTCGACGGCCGCGAGGTGCGGACCCGAACGCTGACTCCACCGGGGGTACATCGAGATCGCCCGCTGTTCGTCCACGAGGATCTCGCGCTGGAGCCGGGCGTTCATGAGGTGACGGTGAGGTTTGCGCCGGTGGCGCCGGCAATTGACGGGGCGCTGACCCCTGCGGAGGCGGAGCAGGTTGCCGCCGCGGTCGCCGCGGCGCGCACCGACGCCTTTGACGGCGCACTCGACTTCCCTCCCGCGCGGGTTCGGATGCTTACCTACCGCGGGGCCGAGCCGACGCTAACGGTGGTGGATTCCGCCTCCCGCGCCGCCGGCTCCTGATTCGTCGCGCCACCCTGAATTCCGCATGTTGTTGGCGCAAGAACATGCGGAATTCCGGTGGATTCCGGCGCTTGCGCCGCGCGGCGCTTCGCCGTACAACCGTAATGAGCGATCGTCCCCGATGTCCTGGGAAGTCCGAATGCCGCGGCGCGTCATGTGTGTGTGTGTCTCTCTCTGCGGGGTATTGCCTTGGGGGTGGTGGCGAGCGCCGGTTTTCTCGTCGTGGGCACCGTCCCGACGGCGGCGAGCGCCGCGATCGAGTCCTTCGAAGCCGGTGATTTCTCCGCGATGCCGTGGCAAGCGAGCCCCGCGGGGTCGTGGCAGGTAATCGCCGGTGACGCGGCCGACGGCACCTACGCGGCGCGTTCGGCGCCGCTCGCGGACGGGAGCGCGGCGGTGCTGGAGGTCGAG
>JACPHN010000176.1 GCA_016188575.1 Candidatus Schekmanbacteria bacterium | reverse complement strand
CGATACCGAACAGGGGCGCGTGCGCGCCGTGGAGCAGAGTCGCAAGCTCGCCACGGTCGCCGGGTCCGGCGCGGCGGGTACCGCCGGAGATGGTGAGCTCGCCGCGGTCGCGACCTTCGACTCGCCGGCAGGCGTGACGGTTGCGCCGAACGGGCGCATCTACGTCGCCGACCGCGGCAACAGCCGGATCCGCGAGATCCGCTCCATCGCTGGCACCGGCACGGACGAAATCGCCGTCGTTTCGCGCGACGGTGGCGAGGTGTACGTCTTCTCGTCGCGTGGCCGACATCTGCGCACGCTCGACGGGCTGACGGGCCGGGTCACCTGGACGTTCTCGTACGACGCGGAGAACCGGCTCACCGGCGTGACCGATGGCGCGGGCAACGCCACGGCGATCGCACGCGACGCCGGCGGCGTCCCGACTGCCATCGTCTCCCCGAACGGCCACCGGACTGCGCTGGCGGTCGACGCCCGCGGCCGGCTCGCGTCGGTGACCGACGAGGCGGGCGGGGTGTCGGCCATGACCTACGACAGCGGTGACCTGCTCGCCAGCTTCACGACGCCGCGTGGCTTCACCTCGACCTATCAGTACGACGAGCTCGGGCTGCTGGTCTACGCCGAAGGCGCCGCGGGTGGCGGCAAGCGGCTCGCGCGCGCGCTGATCGCGGCCACGAACGACCACGAGGTGTCGCTGACGACGGCGGAGGGGTTGACGACGACTTACCGCTCGGAGAAGCTGGGGAACGAGCACTCGGTGAGCGTCGTGACCGACCCTGCGGGCCTGGTGACGCGCACCGAGACCTACCGGTCAGGGCGCACCGAAGTGACGGCGCCGTCGGGGAGGGCAGTGACGACGGAGATCGCCGCGGACCCGCGGTGGGGCACGGAGGCGGCGTACACCTCGCGGATCGCCGCGCGCATGCCGGGAGGCCGCGAGCGGGTGGCGACGATCGACCGGCAGGCGACGCTCGCCGACCCGGGCGGCCCGCTCAGCGCGACCGAGCTGCGGCAAGCCGCGACGATCGGCGGGCGGACCTGGCAGGCCGTCTATGACGCCGCAGCCCGGCGGTGGACCCTGACATCGCCACTGGGGCGGACGGCTACCGTGACGCTCGACGGCGAGGACCGCATCGTGGAGTCGTCCCGCGCCGGGATGCTGCCCGCGAGCTTCACGTGGGACACGCAGGGCAGACTGACCGGGGTGAGCCAGGGCACGCGGACGACCACGGTCGCCTACGATCTTCGTTGGAACGTGGCGTCGGTCACGGGACCCGCTCGAGAGGGTCACGGCGTTTGCCTACGACCTCGTCGGCAGGACGCTCGGGGTTACGGCTCCCGATGGCGGCGCGATCGGGCTCGCGTGGGATGCCGGCGCGAACGTGACCGCGGTGACGCCGCCGGACCGGGAGGCGCACCTCTTCACCTACACGCCGGTGGACCTGGCGGCGTCGTACGACCCGCCGGCGCCGGATGCGACCACCGAACCCGGCCCTGACAGATGGAGCACCACCGCGAGCTACGATCTCGACCGTCGTGCGGAACCGGTGACCGACGCGCTAGGTCGTGCGGTGAACCTTCAATACAACGCCGGAGGTCGTCTCGCGCGCCTGGAGCTTCCGGATGGCAGAGAGATCGCTGTCACCCACGACGGCGACACCGGCCGGCTCGCCGTGATCGCCGGACCCGACGGCACCGACCTGACGCTGAGCTCGGACGGGGTGCTGCCTCTGGGTGTGGCGTGGACCGGGACCGTGGCCGGCAGTGTCGACGTCACCTGGAACGACGACTTCCGGATCAGCTCGCGGCGTGCCAACGGCGGCAACGAGACCGCGTACACCTACGACGATGACGGGCTGGTGACCGGGGCCGGGCCGGTGACTCTGACGCGCGACGCGGCGACGGGTTTCCTGAGCGGCACGGCGCTCGGCGGCGTCACGGACACGTACGCGTACGATAGCTACGGAGACCTGAGCTCCTACTCGGCGTCCGCCGGAGGCGACGCGCTGTACGCCGTGACCTATCAGCGCGACGACCTCGGCCGGATTGTCGCCAAGCAGGAGACGGTGCAGGGAGAGGCGCTTGATGTGGCCTACGCGTACGATGCGGCAGGGCGCCTCGCGGCGGTGACGGAAGACGGGGCACCCGCGGCGAGCTGGACCTACGACGCCAACGGCAACCGACTGTCGGAAACCACGCCCGCGGGGACGATCGCGGCGAGCTACGACGGACAGGATCGGCTGGCGGCCTACGGGGACACGACCTGCGCCTTCGGCGCCGCCGGGCAGCTCGCCGGCAAGACGGGACCGAAGGGGACGACGGGCTACGTGTTCGACGTGCTCGGCAACCTCCGTTCGGTGTCCCTCCCCGACGGACCGGCGATCACCTACGAGGTCGACGGAGTCGGGCGGCGCGTCGGCAAGAAGATCAACGGGGTTTTGCAACAGGCGTGGCTCTATCAGGACGCGCTCGAACCCGTGGCGGAGCTCGACGGCAGCGGTGCCGTTGTGTCAGTGTTCGTCTACGCCAGCCGTCCCCACGTGCCGGACGCGATGGTGCGCGACGGCACGACTTGCCGCATCCTGAGCGACCACCTCGGGAGCGTGCGCATGGTAGTGAACGCGGCCACCGGCGCCGTGGCGCAACGGCTGGACTACGACGCCTGGGGGGCGCGTCTTGACCGACACCAACCCTGGCTTTCAGCCGTTCGGATTCGCGGGCGGGCTCTACGATTCGGATACGGGCATGGTGCGGTTTGGCGCCCGGGACTACGACGCGGCGGTGGGGCGCTGGACGGCTCGGGACTCCATTGGATTCGCCGGCGGTGATACCAACCTTACGGAATCCGGGGAGCTGGCCCGCGTCGAGTAGATCGGTGGCTCCCGGTGCTCTGGAGAGAGGAGGCGGGGTTGCGCGGCGCGCTCCCCATGGCGATACTTGCGGCATGACAAACATCCAGACTCGCATCGACGACGCGAGGTGGTTCGAGACGGTGCGGCAGATGCGCTGGCCAGACGGAGCCCGCTGCCCGGACCGCGGCTCGGAACAAGTGACCAGGCAAGGGCGAGACGAGACTCAGCGGGAGCGGCAGCGCTACCTGTGCAAGGCCTGTGAGCGGCGCTTCGACGACCTGCCGGGGACGATTTTCGCCGGGCACCATCAGCCGCTTCGAGTCTGGGTGCTGTGCCTCTATCTGATGGGGCTGAACCTGTCGAATCAGCAGATCGCCCGCGAGCTGGGACTCGGCACTCGGCAAGGACGACCCGCGGAAGATGACGGACCAGCTCCGAGAACGCATCGTCGAGGCCAAGCGACCCATCAAGCTCGAAGGCACCGTCGAGTGTGACGAGATCTACATCGTGGCCGGACACAAGGACAACCCCGCGGAGGTAAAAACAGCGTCGGCCGAATGTGCTTTATGCTCTAGCTGCGCCCATCCTGGCACATCTCGCATCCCAGGCGGCTTTTAGGGGACACGGGACGGCTTCGGCTGCAGGTTTGGGACCGGGACATTCGGCCGACGCCGGTTATTGCGCCGTGGCCGGGTAGCCGGCGTCGCTGATCGCGCGCGCGATGGCCTGGACGGTCGTGCGTTGCGCATCGTAGCTCGCCCACGCGCTGCCCTGTTCGGCGTCGGCGCGCGCGTCATAGACCCCGGGCACGCCCTTGGCGGCCGCGCGGACCGCGACCGCACACGAGGCGCAGGTCATCCCCTGAACGGAGAACGCCGCCTCGGCCGCCGAGGCAGGCGGCGGGGGCGTGGCGCGGTCATTGCACGCACACGCCGCGAGACCGACCGCTGCCGCCACAGCGAGCACGAGGAGCGCGCGCCACGCAACGTGATCGCGAGCTACCTTGTTGGCTGGATGCATTGCGGGCTCCATTGTCGATTACCTCCTGCTCATGCGGCGCAGCACGACAGTCGCGCCACATCTTTCTGGAAGGCCTGACAGGCGAGCTTCAGACCTTCCGCATTGGTCAGATACGGGTAAAGCAACGCTGCTAGCTCTTCGGTGCGGATGCTGAAACGCATGGCCATGGCCGCCTGTGCGATCAGCTCGCCCGCCTCGGGCGCCAGGATGTGGGCGCCGACGAGGTGGCCCGTCTTCTCGTCCGCGACTAGCTTGATGAAGCCGCGGGTGTCACGTGCGGCAATCGCCCGCGGCACGTGGCTCATCGGCAGTCTGGATACCGCCACCGCGACGCCCCGCGCTCGCGCCTCGGCCTCGGTGAGGCCCACCGCCGCGGCGGCGGGAGCCGTGAACGTGACGCGCGGCACGCTTGTCAGATCGTACCGCCGCACGTCGCCGTTCAGAGCATTCTCGGCGGCCATGCCTCCCGCATACGCGGCCACGTAGACCAGGGCCGGGTCGCCGATGACGTCGCCGGCCGCGTAGACATCAGCCCGCGAGGTCCTCAGGTGCTCATCGACAATCACGTTGCCCTGTGGCCCAAGCTCGATTCCCGCTTCTTCCAGGCCGATTCCGGAGGTGCGTGGCCTGCGCCCTGCAGCGACAAGCAGCCGGTCTCCCTCGATGACGAGGCGTCGCTCGCCATCCTCGATCGCGACGCGGTGCGCGCCGACTCCGCCCAGAGCTTCCGCGATCCGCACGCCGGTGCGCACCACAATGCCTTCTTCGCGCAGGTAGGCCGCGAGCGCCTCGCTCACCTCGGCGTCTTCTCCCGGAAGGATCCGCGGCAGAGCTTCGAGCACGGTGACCTGGCTACCGAAGCGGGCGAAGGTCTGGCAGAGCTCGAGGCTGACGGCGCCACCGCCGATGGCGATGAGGCGCCGCGGCAGGTCCTCGAGCTCCATCAGGGTCGTGCTCGTCAGAAACCCCGAGGCAGCAAGCCCGGGGATCGGCGGCATCCACGGAGCCGCGCCCGTCGCGATCACGACTTTGCGGGCGCGCACGGGCTCGCCGGCGACGGTGACGCTCCCGGCCGGAAGAAACCGAGCCGCACCGCGAAGCAGTGCGATGGAGGGGTACGACGCGAGCACATCCCAGTACTTGGCCTGCTGGAGCTCGGCGACGAGCAGCCGTTTCTGTTCGATGACGGCCGCGAAATCCGGCACCTCCGGATGGCTGCGAATCCCCGCGAAGGCGCTGTGACCGGCCCGGTGATGGGCTTCGGCGGCGCGCATCAGCGTCTTCGACGGCACGCAACCGACATTGACGCAGCTTCCGCCCAGTCCGCCCTGCTCGACCAGGGCCACCCGGGCGCCGAGCTCGGCCGCCCGGATGGCGGCGGCAAATCCCGCCGAGCCGGCCCCGACGACGAGCAGGTCCAGCTCTTCACCGCGATTGATGGTCCGGTCCACGAAGTTGCTGATGACCATGTTCGACTCCTTTCGCTCAGCCCCAGATCAGCGGGGCGATGTAGGGAAACGCGAGAACCGCCAGGACCAGCGCCGTGGTAGCCCACAGCGCGATGTGCGCCACCTTGCTCGCCCTCGGCGCCGGGCACGCGCACGCGCTGCCGCCGCCGGCCCTGGCGGCGGCGCGCAGCTTCCGGTATCGAAGCCAGAATGCGCCGCCCAGGAACACTGCGGTCAAGCCGGTGAGCAGCGGCCGATAGGGCTCGAGCCCCACGAGCAGCGCACCACCGCCGATCCCGAGCAGCGTGAGCACGAGCGGACCAACGCAACAGGCCGAGGCCACGAACGCGGAGCCGACCGCGCCGGCGCCGAGCGCCAGGGACCGGCGCCGGTCGCTGCTCTCACGTGCAGCTTGTTCCAGGTCGCCCAATACTACCTGGCTTCCGCAGGCGTCAGCATTATGTGAGCCCATGTGGCTCTCCTTCTTGTGAGTGCTTGTCAGGGCCGATTTCGCTCGCGGCCCGCGACACCAATGCACAATCAGTGCCATCTCTGCGTCGTGCCGAGAACCGCTTCCGGTGCGTGACTTCGGAGCGAGGCGCGGATCGGCCGGCGACCGCGAGCTCCAAAATGGCGGGGCTTGACTTCCAGACTGGTCAAGACATAATTCCATATTGATGAACCCCCGCGCTGCAAAGGCTCTGGACGCACCCGCGATCGTCGCTCGCAGCCCCGCCATGCGTCGGGTGATCGAGCTGGCCGATCGCGCCGCCCCGACAGAAGCAACGGTGCTCGTCACCGGCGAGAGCGGGACGGGCAAGGAGCGACTGGCGCGCTACATCCACGCCCATTCGCGGCGGGCTGCCGGCCCCTTCGTAGCGATCGACTGCGGGGCGCTTCCGGAGGGCCTTCTCGAAAGCGAGCTGTTCGGCCACGCGAAGGGGGCGTTTACCGGGGCCGAGTCTGCTCGCGCGGGGCTCTTTGAGGCAGCCGAGCAGGGCACGATCTTCCTCGACGAAATCGGCGAGACCACGCCCGCGGTGCAGGTGCGGCTGCTGCGTGCCATTCAGGAGCGCGCGGTCCGTCCCGTCGGGACGAACCGGGACGTGCCCGTGGACGTACGGATCATCGCCGCCACACACCGCGATCTGCACGCGCTGGTCTTGGCCGGCGCATTTCGCCAGGATCTGTATTTCCGCCTCCGCGTGGTGCCGCTGGAGATTCCGGCACTGCGCGACCGGCCGGAGGACCTCTTGCCGCTAGCCCGCGCGCTGGTTGCCCGCACCTGCACCGAAAACCACTGCGGGCCGTGCGCGCTCTCCTCGGACGTGCTCGACGCGTTCCACCGCTACGCGTGGCCGGGGAATATCCGCGAGCTCGAAAACGCGATCGAGCGGGCAGTGGTTCTGGCCGAGGGAAAGCCGCGCATCGAGCTCGGCGACCTCCCGCCCGAGGTACGTGGAACCGCGCCGGCGCCACAACCAGCCTCGGCCGGTGGCGCCCCCGTCCTCACGCTTGCCGAGGTCGAACGGCGGCACATCCTGGCATCGCTCGAGCGCCTCGGCGGCAACCGGAAGGCCACCGCCAAAGCGCTTGGCATCGGCGAGAATACGCTGTGGCGGCGGCTGAAGAGCTACGGAATGGTGCGGCGGGCCGGTGCAGGTCAAGACCCACACAGCGCGATCGAGGACTGAGTAACCGCGCCTGGCGAACGTCGCCGGCGCTCCTGCGGGCAACGCCAACAAGTCGTCAGTCCGTCACGCGGTCCGCACATTCCTCGGCGTCCACATACCGGTGATCCGAACCGCGGCCGCGGCCTACTGTGTCAAGGGTCCTGCCAGGCCGAGGCCGTCGCTTGCGGCCAGCCAGCCACAGATGCGGTCGATGGCCTCGAGCACATCGGCGCAGTGGGCGGTGAGAAAGGCCAGGTCGATGGCCTAATCCGGCGCCTCGCGCCCGAGCGCCGCCAGCGCGCGCAGCCCATCGAAGTCGACATGAGCGATGCGGACCGACAGCTCCGATTCGTCTTGACCGAACGCGCTGCCCGGCAGCACCGCCACGCCGGTCTCTTCGAGCAACCTGGTGGTCAACGCGGAGGCCGTCAGGATTCCCCGATGCGACAGAGCGGCGCGGTGCTGGCCCAGATCCGGAAACAGGTAAAACCCCCCCCCGCGGGCTCCGCGAGCCGCAGCCCGGCCGCTCGCAGTCTCGCCGCGCTCTCGCGGCCGAGCGCCGCGAGGATGCGACGCGCTCTCCACAGGTAGCGCTCGCTGCGAATCCCCCCGGAATGCCTTCACTGCCGCGTACTGAATGGGCGCGCTCGTCGTGGTGTAGGTTTCGGAAGCCACCACGGCCATCGCATCGAGAAGCCAGCGTAGAGAGCTCGGGAAAACAAACGTTCCGAGCCGCCAGCCGCCGGCGCCGCACCACTTGCTCAGGCCATTGCTCAGGATCGTTCCCTCCGGATAGAGGGTAGCGACTGAGCTGTGTGCTCCAGTGTAGCACAGCTCCCCGCATATTTCGTCGGAAAGGATGATGACGCCAGCCCGGCTGGCGATGGCGGCGAGCGCGGCGAGCTCGGCTGGGGAGGACGTCGTGCCGGTCGGGTTGTTGGAATAGTTGAGAATCAGCATGCGAGGCTGGTCTGGGAGCTCGCGGCAGAGGCGTTCGAGGGTGCCCGGGTCGACCCGCCGTCCGTCCTCGAGTCGCGTAGGGAGCGAGCGGACCGTAGGCCCCACGATGCGCGCCTGCGGAACGTAGGACACCCAGGCCGGCGCCGGCGCGATGAGCTCGCCGCAGTAGACGACCTGGAGCAGAAACATCAGCGCCTTGGAGCCACGCCCGATGATGATGTCATCCGCGTTGCATGCGACGCCGTGATTACGCCGATGATACTCGGCGAGGCCTCGCGCAGGGCCGGCAGGCCCAAGACGGGGAGATACGCCTTCTGATGGGCGTTTGCCCGCAGCGCCTCGACCACTGTAGTCGGAACCGGGAAGGGCGACTGACCGAGCCCTGGCTTGAAGATTCGCTGTCCCTGCGGTCGCAGGAGGTCACTCAGCTAGCTGATGGCGACCGTCGGGGAGATCGGCAGACCGCGCACGTTGGTGTTCAGATGAGCTACTGCCATCCAAACGGCTACGCCGCTATGGATGGAGTTTCGTGCTTCGACGGGGGCAGAGCCCCCTCTACACCTGGGCCAGTTCCTGGCCCCGAAAGGGCTAACGCATAATGCAAGCAAACCTGTGCGCTGGCCTGATCGCGCGGCAACACGCAGCCGCATGCGCAGCGGTGGACCCGCTCCGCAAGCGTCTTCTTTTGTTGCCGAGGACACGCCGGACAGGACTGCGACGGTTTGATCTTCCGCGTCGGGGCTTCCACGAGCACGCATCCAGCTTCTGCCGCTTTGGTGCGTACCATGCTGACAAACGCCGACGGGGCACCGTCAAGGATACTCCTATTCAAACCGGCCTTTTGCCGGACGTTCTTGCCAGGGGCTTCGACCGTACCGCGAGCGCTGCGGGTCATGTTGGCGACCGCAAGTTGTTCCGTGGCAAGGAGCTCGGCGCGCGCGATGAGCTTTGCGGACTGTTGATGCAAGAAGTCCGTGCGCCGGTTCGCGATGCGTTCATGCTCGCGGCCTAGACACGCCACGGCCTTTCGCCGGTTCTTCGATCCGCGTTTTTTGCGGGACACCACTCGCTGCCGGGCCTTGAGCTGGCGTTCGGACTTCCTCAGAAACCGCGGATTCTCAACGCCGGTGCCATCATCGAAGGTGAGGAACCGAGCGCAGCGAGGTCTAGGGCGGCGCCCGCCGCCGCAGGCGGTGGGAGGGTTCCCGAACCGTTCGATGCCCCAATCGAAACCGATACGTTCAGTGCCGTGCGCGCGCTGTGGCTCACAGTCTTGCGTCACTGAGGCGAACCAACGGCCGCGCTTGAGCTGGATTTCCACAGTCTTTGGTTCGCCAGCGTCACGAGCTTCGCCACGGATCTTGATCTCGCCCACGCCAGAGATGCGCATGGAACCGTGCTTCAACTTGAGCCCTTGGTTCAGCTTCCAGCCGTCGCCGTGTGTCTTGTACCCCCAGCCTGTGAAGCGGCGCAGCGACTTGAAGCGCGGAAAGCCTGGCGTCTGTCCGGCCCTAACCCGGCGAAAGAAGGCCTGGAACGCGAGATCCAAGCGCTTGAGTGTTACCTGGCAGGATTGGGCATTGAGAGCAGCATACTCGGGATCGTCGGCCCGCAGCTCGGTGAGCTCCTTGCACTGGTCGGCGAAGGTCAGAGACACGCCGTTTTGTTTCCAGGCCCAAATCCGCTGCTCGAGCGCGGCATTGTACAGGCGCTGACGCAGCACGAAAACCTGCCACAGCATCGCGGCCTGAACTTTTGTCGGGTACAGGCGATAGGTTACCTTACGCTTGACGATTGCTATACGATCACTCTAGCATCACGCTCATGTCAATGCAAGACCAAGACATTGAACATCAAGGCCAAGACGAAGAAAGAGAAAAAAAGAGGCGTGCTTCACCACCACCCAAGCGCTAGCGCGCTATGGATGGAGCACTGCACGCCCGTCCGGTAGATGTGCGCTGGCGCCAGCCGCGGCTACTCCCACTCGACGTGGCCGAAAAGCACGAGCTTCCGGCGCTTCGGCACGCGCAGCCCCCATGCCGGAGCCTGGTGCGCCTCGCGGATTTCCCGCATTTCCGGCTCCCAGAAAAACTCCGTCTCGCCGAAGGCCGGCCGAAGCTGGTCGAGCCAGGTGGCATGCTCGTCCCATGCTGCAAAGAATGGACGCCCCACCCAATCGGGGTTCCGTCCTTGAATGAATCGCAAGACAAAAACGTCCTCGCCTCCGGCGTTCGCCCTACCCACGACCTCGACCTTTCCTGGCGTCGCCGACATGGACGGTCCGCGAACGGTTCGGGCCAGGCCGCTCACGCGGCGAGATGCCGTACGAAAGATGTCACAAGCCCGCGCGAGCGGCACCTCGAAATAGCCCTTTGGCCCCGTGTCACGCTCGACGAACATGTAGTACGGAACCGCTCCGAGCTGCTCCTCGAGGCGCCAGAGGTCTGCCCACACCTGCGGGTCGTCGTTGACCCGCCGAACGAGTGGCGCCTGACAGCGAACGACGGCACCCGTCGTCAGGATACGGCGGAGCGCGGCCTGAGCAGCCGGGGTCTCGAGCTCACGCGGATGGGAATAGTGCGCCATAATTGCCAGATGGCGGCCGGCTCCCCGCACCTGCTCGAAAAGGCGAATCAGGTCATCGGCGTCCGGATCGGTGAGAAACCGGTATGGCCAGTAGGCCGGCGCCTTCGTCCCGATGCGGATGCTGACGAGGTGCTCCAGGTGCGACGCGAGGAGCGGTTCGACATATTTGCGCAGCACCGCGGTCTTCATGATCAACGGATCGCCGCCGGTAATCAGCACGCCATTGACCTCCGGGTGCGCGCCGACGTAGGCGGCCAGCGACTCCGCCTGGCGGCTCGCGAACCTGAGGTGGTCGATGCCCACGAACTGCGGCCAGCGGAAACAGTAGGTGCAATAGGCGTGGCACGTCTGACCGTCGCTCGGGAAGAACAAGACCGTCTCTCGATACTTGTGCTGCATTCCGAGCAACGGCTTGCCGTCCACGAACGGCACGTTGAGCTCCATCTGACCCGCTGGGTGAGGATTGAGCTGCGCCTGTATCTCGCGCGCGCAGGCGTGCAGCGCGGCTTCGGATGTCCCCGAGCTGATCATGCTCTCCAGCCGCGCGATCGCGTCCGGGGCGAGCATTTCACGGTGCGGGAAGGTCAAGCGATAGATCGGGTCATCAGGCACTCGGTTCCAGCGAATGAGCTCATCGACGACGTAGTTATTGACTCGAAACGGGAGAACCGCGGAGACTGCCTTCATGGAGAGCAGCTCGCCGGGTGAGAGCCGCCGGAGCGCGGGTAGCCGCTCGAAGTTGCGGCGCGTGTAGACTGTATACGTCTTGGGCTGAATGGTCGGGCTTGGAGCCATCGTCTCTCGAAGTCTTGAGTACGGTTCTTGTAGTATGGCATCCGCGGCGCCGTCTGTCACTCCATCATCGCGGGCGTCGGTCGGCCTCGTGATGCCCACCCTGAAGGAACGCGGCCTGACCAGGACGCAGACTGGGCAGGTCATGCAGGTATCAGCGCTGATCAGTGACTTCGTCACGCTGCCGTGAGCGAGCCGCGCCTCGCGGAGGTGATTACCTCTACCACCGTACGCGCGATGCACGTTGTTTCCGTCACCCCCGGCACAATCCGGGATTCCGCGCCGGCAGACGATACTATCACTGTCGCGCCGCAGCGCCCGCGGGCAGGTGACAATGTGCATCAGGCGTCGTGGGGGCGAATCAACTGGAAAAGATGCTTGCGATCGCGTAGCTCGCCGCGCCCAGCAGCCCCGCGGCGGGCAACGTCACCACCCAGGCCAGGACGATGTCCCGGAGTGTCCGGGTGTCGAGCGTCCCGCGCGCGGCTCCGGCGCCAAAGATGCCTCCGGCCGCGACGTGCGTGGTCGACATCGGGAGCCCATGCACGGCACCCGTGATGACCAGCGCGGCCGTCACGAGGTTTGCCGCGAAACCCTCGCGATTGTCCATCGGCGTCACGCGCTCGGCGAGGACACGGGTCACGCGCCGACCGGCGAGCACGCTACCAGCGACCATTCCGGCGGTAACGAGCGCGAACAGCAGGGCCGTCGACGCCGTGACTCCCGCGCCCAAAGCGGAAGCTGCGAGCGCCAACGCGACAATCTTTGGGGCGTCGTTCATGCCGCGTGCCAGGCTTGTCGCGCCGCTTGTTGCCCAGTGCGCATGACCAAGGGTCAGGCGCAGCGCCTGCGGGTGCTCGGTCGCACAGCTCCCGACCGATCCGCGAGCGACCCGCAGCTCCGGAGCTCCGGGGAGCAGGACAGCAGCCGCGACGCCAGGAGCTCCCGCCTCGGCGACGGCCACCCCGGCTACCTCAGCGCACAGGCAGTCGGCGGCCGCGTTGCTACCACTGGTTCGGGGCCCCCCCGCCCGTAGGGCAAGGCCGGTGAAGGCGAGCGCGAGAAGCGGGCTCATCAACAGCGGGAGCAGAATCTTGCCGCCGAACGTGCTCCATTGCATCCCACCCGCGCCGTACGCCAGGACTGCGACGCCGCCGAGCGAGCCCACGATCGCGTGGGTCGTGGATACGGGGAGGCCGGTGCGCGTCGCTACCAACACCCAGCCGGTCGCACCTACAAGCGCCGCCAGCGACCCGGCAAGTGTCGGCGCCACGCCGGGGCCGCGGAGTCCAGCGCCGAAAGTGGTCAGCATGCCTTTTGCGAAGATCGCCCCCAGCCAGCCGCCCACGCCGGTCCACACTGCCCCCCAGAGCATGGCATGCCGGTAGCTGGCGACACCGCTGCCCACGAGCGTCGCGATGCCCTTCGAGACGTCATTCGCGCCGTTCGCGTACGCCAGCGCGGCGACGGCAGCCGTGATGAGCAGTGCTTCAAGAGTCATGATTCACCCCTTTGGTCGTCTCGCGGCCCGCCCTCCAAGCGTCTACCGTTCGATTCCTGGTGCCAATCACAGTAGCGCGCCGCCGCAGCTCGAGCCCGCGCCCGCCGTGCAGCCGAAACAGTGGGGGCCGGTGGCAACCCGAGCCCCGAACAGCGCGTCGAGCGAGCCGACGTCCCAGATTGTGCGGGGCGCTCGGCCGGTCTCCGCCCCGAGGCGCAACCCGAGCATCTGGTTGAAGTCGCAGTCGTAGAGCCCGCCGTCCCAGGCGACGCTGAGCAACGTCCGGCACATCAGCTCGGGGACCGTGACCGCGTTGAAGTGATTCACCAGAAGGCTCATGTATGCCTCGTACCGCCCTGTGCGCGCGAGCAAAGCCGCGAATCGCTTTATGGGCATGTTGGTTATGGTGAGCAGCCGGTTGAACGCAATCCCGAACACGTCTCCGAGCTCCCGCCTGTACGCTGCTTGCAGGTCATCCTGGGGGGGCGGCAGCGAGGGGCCCAGAGGGTTGTAAACCAGGTTCAGGACGAGTCCGGAGTCGCTCCGCCCATAGCCCAGCGCGTTTAGCGCCCGCAGCGCCTCGATGCTCTTGGAGAAAGCACCCTTGCCACGCTGCCTTTCGACGTTTTCGGGTAGATAGCAGGGAAGGCTCGCTACCACCTCCACCCGATGCTCGGCCAGGAACCAGGCAAGGTCGTCCATGCCCGGCTCGGCCAGCACGGTGAGGTTGCAGCGATCGATGACCCGCCGCCGGAGACGGCGCGCTTCGGAAACCAGCCAGCGAAAGCCGGGGTTGAGCTCTGGTGCGCCACCCGTCAAGTCCAGGCACTCGACCCCGGGGTTGTCGGCAAGGATCTGGACTACCCGAATCGCTACTTCAGGAGCCATGATCTCCGTCCGCTTCGGTCCGGCGTCCACGTGGCAGTGGTGGCAAGCCATGTTGCAGAGCTTGCCGACGTTGAGCTGAAGCGTGATGACGCGCTTGCGGACGAGCTCTCCGACACCCGCCGCGCGCAGCTTTCCGGAGAAATCCGCGCGGGCTTCCCGGATGGCGGGCCGCGGGTCGGCGGTCGCGATCATCGCCGGACCCTCCGCTCGGCGCAGGCGCCGGCGGCCGCCGTTTGCGTGATCATCTCGTGGCGGGTGATGGCCGCGGATGAGAGTGACACCAGGAATGGGATCAACATGGTCAACAGCAGCTTGGTTGCCAGGCCGCTCGTCATGCCTTCCCTGGCGACCGCTGCTCCCGAGTTGATGGCGAAGAGCAGCCCGCCGACGGCTACCGCGGTAAGCACGCTGCGAAGAATCATCCGCCGCGTTACCACGCGGCAAAGGTCCGCAATGGGCGGAATGCCGCCGCCCTCCCTGGGCTCGGCAGAGTTTGGGGAGAGGGTTGGGGCGGTGGTTACGGGGAGTCGGTCGTGGCCAGACATCATGCTTCGGTCTCCTGGTGAAAGTGTGGATGACCATGGACTCCCGGGCCGCGCACCTCGAGGTTCCGCAGAAAGGCGCGGGCGAGCTCGTAACCGGTGCTGATGAGCTCTGGGGTCCGGGAGAAATCGTGGAGCCCCGTGGACAATGGACACGGCGCGGGCAGGTAAACGACGAAATGGTCTCTGGCGAGCGCCGGCAACGCGCTGTGCACCTGGCTGCGGAGAGTGAGAGTCATGGTATGAAGGATCCCGGCCACGATTCCCGCGGGCGGTCTGGCAAGAGCGCAGGGATAGCCGGTGTCGAGCACGATGATCGTCCGCGCTCCGAGCCGCGCCGCGGGCAACACGGGAACATTGGCGGAGATACCGCCATCGACCAGGAGCCGGCCGTTGATGTCCACGGCCGGGAAGACGTTGGGGATGGCGGCACTGGCGAGAGCGTTGCGCCGCGGATTGCCATCCCCGAGGAGAACGGCCTCGCCGGTCAAGTAGTCGACGGCGACCACGTGGGCGTGCACCGTGAGCTCGGCCTGGCTCGCAGGGAGCTCGCGGCGGAGCAGATGCTCGAGCCGCGCGGACGTGGCCAGAGTCTGCCCGCCCCGGGCCAGACGCAGGGCGCTGCTGAGCCCCAGCGCGCCAAAGACGTCCTGCTTTCGCAGGGCGCACCATACCGATGCGAGCGCCTCGACCCGGTCACGGGTAAACCCCTGCGCCATGAACAGGCCATTGATAGCGCCGACGGAAGTCCCGACGATCAAGTCCGGCGCCAGCCCAGCCTCCGCAAGCGCGCGCAACTGCCCAACCTGCAGAGCCCCGAGGCTGGCGCCGCCCGAAAGGACGAGCGCCACCGGGGCCGGCATCCCCGCCACGTCAGTTAGAGGTTCCATCGCCTGGCTCCCCTGGAGTCGCCAGGGTGCCTCGAATAGCGCCCTGCCGGATCGCCCGGACTCCACGCCTTTGTGCTGAGCCTCACCTCAACCCATTCAGTACCGTCCTTGACCTCAGCCTTGCCAGCGACGATTCTGGCACCGTCAGGCGCGACCGACGACTCCGCCTCCACGAGCAAGAGCATCGCCAGGACGGCGTTGCGGGGCGCGGTCGGAGCTGCTTGGTTGCGTATCACGGCGGGACCTCCGGTGCGACTGAAACATGAACCCTCAGTAAATGAGCTCGCACCACAGTAGTCGCGACGAACCGGCATACCTTACACCCGATGGTAACTGCTCACCTCCCCCCGCTTGCGTTGGTCAGTCCATGCCGATCCGCGACCAGTGGATCGAGTGGTCGGCGCCGGCGGGGCGAGCCAATATCCGCAAGGTGGTTTGCAACAGTCGGTTCGCCATCGCTCGCGGAGCTCACGTTCCCAATCTGGCCTCCCATCTCCTGGCCAAGACGCCGCGGCGTCTGCCCGGTGACTGGCAAGAGCGCTACGGATACTCGCCGGTGTTGATCGAGACCTTCATTGACTGCACAACCCATGTCGGCACGTGCTATCGTGCGCCAAGCTGGATCGAGCTGGGTCATTCGGCCGGATACGAAGCACCCGGCGCCGGCGGTCGAAGACGCACGTCACCTGGCCCGCGGAGGTTCGGGAGCCCGTGGAGTGGATGCTGTTGACCACGGTTACCGTCTCGACCTTCGCGGAGGCCATTGCGGCGGTGCGCGGGTATACCCAGAGGTGGGGAATCGAGCTTTTTCATCCCTTCGTCAGCCGATCCGAAACCCCGCCCTAACATGTCGCCGGCCTGAAGGCCGGCATCCGTATTGGTCGGGTGCTCAAGAGCGGGTGTCGAATCCAGGACCGGCAACTGGAGACCGCCGCTCGCCTGGAGACGGCGCTCGCCATCGACATGGTGGTGGCCGGGCGCATCCTGCACCTGATGAAGCCCGGCCGTGAAACCCCCAAGCTGCCCTGCACGATCGTGGGACCCGTAACGCAATAGCTGTTGCATTCTGCCGGCTGCGAAGGCCGCCGGCTTCGTCTCTCCGCCTCGCCGTATCGCTCCATTGATACGCTTCGTCGTCGTTCCTCGCCAGCGGCCTTCTCGCTCGGCCTCGGTGCTTGACACAGTTATTTCGTTACGGGTCCTTGCTCGAAGACCACGAGCACCGAGCGCTGGTGTGGAAGGTGACGCGAAAACCGCCCGTCGGCGAACCGCTCTCGCGGCGCGATGCTGTCCGCATGATTGCTCGCCTGGGGGGCTTCCTGGCGCGCAAACGTGACGGTGAACCCGGCATGATTACACTGTGGCGAGGCCTGGTGCGGCTCGCTGACATCGCCGAGTGTTACCTTCTCTTTGGTCCCCCAGCACGAGACGGACCGGCCACCCGCCTCACCTATACCTGAGGCTCAGCCGCTTGCGGGGGAGGGTCGGGGCGGGGGGCGGACAGCGGCGGGCTCGCCGTTGTTCTCCTCTCGCGGCCTCCCCCGCGTGAGCGGAGGAGGGTCATTGCGCGCCGCCACTCCTTATCCGGGCGCTTGTGGGAATGGAGCGGGGCGGTGGACTCAGGGTTACGCCTCAGCGCTGCCCCACTCCGCCGCTCCAGTCCACGGTCTCCACGACGCGGTCGATCCCCACGGTAGCGGTTGCGGCGTTGGTGAGCGCCAGCCGCTTCGGGTAGGAGTCAAACGAGGGATCGAAGTCGCACGAGGCGACAGATCCCGGCAGCCTGCTCAGGTTGCCGTTCGGATCATTCAGCGACACCACGGGCGCCGGCCATACCGCGACGGGCATGGCTCGCTCGCCGATGATGGCGTAGCAATCCACGGCAAGCATGCCGCGGCCAGGCGCCAACGCCGCGTGCACGTCGAGCCGGCGCGTGTAGCCGCTGTCGATGGACAGCGTGGCGACGGCGCTTTCGACGGCGGTTGCACTCTCGTCGTTGCCGTAGTGTCCAGGTCGATAGTCGTCAAATCGAGGTCGACCGACAGCGGTCGCGGAATTCGCTCTGCCTCCGGAAGACACCGAAGTCTCGCCGCGGTTGCCCCGGGCTTTAGCCCTGGGGAGGAAGCGGCTCTTCTCTCTCTTGCATTAGATGGGCGATCATGGTATATTTTAGCTCATGCGCTTCGATCTTGAGTACAAGTCCAACCTGAATGTCG
>JACPHN010000158.1 GCA_016188575.1 Candidatus Schekmanbacteria bacterium | reverse complement strand
GGTGTGCGCGGCGCGCCCCATCCGGCACACCGCGACGCGAAAAAGATGCGAAAATGACATGAAAAGCGGCAGAGACCCTCCACCACAACGTCTGGCGACCCCTTACAGGAGTGTCCCAGGAATGCGTTTGGCACCGACTGGACGCAACCGAGAGGAAATCTCCCCCGGGCCGGTGGATTTAGGTCGTCGCTCCCCCTTCCTCTGGTTTGGGCGCTGTGTTATACTAGCGCCGCGCCCCGACCCCCCCAGGGCTCGCGCCTCGCTCTCGTCACTTGTCATTGGATTGCAGCCGGGAGTGCCTGATGGACAAAGATCTCGCCAGCATTCAGGACGTCCGCGACCTTCTGGCCCGGGCCGTCGAAGCCCAGAGGACTCTTGCCTCCTTTTCGCAGACCGACGTCGACCGCGTATGCAAGGCCATGACCGAGGCAGGCTGGCGCCACGCCGAGGAGCTCGCGCGGCTCGCCGTCGACGAAACCGGCTACGGCAAGGTGGCCGACAAGACCACCAAGAACCGCGTCGCGACCGAGCTCCTCTGGGAGTCCATTCGCGATCTCAAGACCGTGGGCGTCATTTCCGAGGACAGGGAACGGCGCGTCGTCGAGATTGCCGAGCCCATGGGCGTCGTGGCGGCGATCGTGCCCTCCACTAACCCCACCTCGACGGCCATGTACAAGGCCATCATCAGCATCAAGTCGCGCAACGCGGTCGTGATCTCCCCGCACCCCGCCGCCGCCCGGTGCATCGCCGCCTCCACCGACGTCCTCCGCAAGGCCGCAGTCGAGGCCGGTGCCCCGGCAGACGCGGTCGCCTGCATGGCCAGAGTCGACATGGCGGGTACCCGAGAGCTCATGCACCACCCCGCCACCAGCGTCATTCTCGCCACGGGCGGTGGTGGCCTCGTGCGCGCCGCGTACTCGGCCGGCAAGCCTGCCTACGGCGTCGGCCCCGGTAATGTCCCGGCGTTCATCGAGCGGAGCGCGGACATCCCCGACGCCGTCCGCTACGTTATCGCTTCCAAGACCTTCGACTACGGCACACTCTGCTCTTCGGAGCAAGCCATCGTCACCGAAGCTGCCATCGGCGACGCGGTGCGCCTCGAGGTGCAACGCCAGGGCGGCCTGTTCCTGTCACCCGAGCAGGCGCGCAAGCTCCAGAGCGTCCTGATTGTCGATCAGAGAATCAACCCTGCTCTCGTTGGGCGCGCTCCCAAAGTTCTGGCCGAGGCCGCCGGCTTTCAGATCCCCGACGCCACGCGCGTGCTGATCGCCGATCTCGACCGTGTGGGCTGGGAGGCACCACTGTCCATGGAGAAGCTCTCTCCAGTGCTCGGCTTCTACGTCGAGAACGACTGGCTCGAGGGCTGCAAGCGGTGCATCGAGCTGCTTCGCTTCGGCGGCATGGGGCATAGCCTAGCCATCCACTCGCGCAACCCCGAAGTCATCAGGGCGTTTGCATTCAAGAAACCGGCCTTCCGCATTCTGGTCAACACGGGATCTTCCCAGGGCACCGTGGGTTTTACCACGGGACTTTCCCCGGCGCTTACCCTCGGCTGCGGCACCCTCGGCGGCAACATCACCGCCGACAACGTCACACCCCGCCACCTGCTCAATGTAAAGCGCGTCGCCTGGGGGATACGCGATCTCGAGGGCAAGCCGATTTCGGACGGCGCTGTGCCCTGGTCGTTTGCGGAATCGATGCTGGCGAGCACCCCCGCGTGGCCTTCCCCCGACCTCCCCGTCGCGGCCGAGGCGCGCTGCCCGAAACCCGCCGGGCCGGTGCCCGCGCGGCTGGAAATCCCCGAGGACAAGATCAAGGCTATTGTGAGCGAGGTGCTTCGCCAGTTCCGTTCATAGCGTGATTGTGCTGAGCGCTGCGCGTGCGAACGGTGAGGAGGTTGCCCATGCAACGCAGATGGAGTATGCAGCTCGGGATGCGCGCCCGCAATATGTGCCGCGCTTTCGCGGCCAGCGCGACGATGCTCCTGGTCGCGGCGGCGATCGGCGCCGGGTGCCAGCAGCCCAAGAGCGAAGTCACCACCGACCTCGCTCCCGCGACGGCCGATTTTCGCTACCGTGCGGCCCGCGACGCGGCGTTTCTCGATGCCCCGGACGTTCGCGCCTCCGTCGTCGCCACGCTCGTCAAGGGCGATCGCCTGATGATGGTCGAGCAGCGCGGCGCCTGGGTCCGTGCGCGCCGCGCCGGTGACCTGACGTCCGGTTGGGTCTACGCTGATCTCCTCGAGGAAGACACGCTCAGCCCCTGGTGGTCCGGCGACACCGAGGCGGCCAAGGAGGCGGCCCGCGTCATCTACCGCGAAAAAAGCACCGCCAGCTTCGACATCGAGCACGTGGCGATCACCGAGGGGCTGCAGCAGATGGAGCTCCGGGCAAAACCCGAGGCCGAGTTCGATCAGGAGCGGGCCAAGGCCTGTCTGCGGGGCGCGCTCTCGTTGCTCAAGTCCCGATTTCCGGCCTGGAAAGAACATAAGGTCCTTCTGCAGGGGACGAGAGCAGGCGAACAATTTCTGTCCGCCATCAATAGCGACGAAGAAGTCACGTTCTTCTAGCGAATACTACTCCTGGAGCTGGTGGTATGGATCCAATTCTACGCAGGACTCCCCTGTATGACGAGCACATTCGGCGCGGCGCCCGGATGGTGCCCTTTGCCGGGTATGAGATGCCCGTGCTCTACACCTCGGTGGTGGAGGAGCACATGGCAGTCCGCTCCGCGGCCGGCGTCTTCGACGTCTCGCACATGGGCGAGATCGAGGTGACTGGCGCCACGGCTGCCGCCGAGATTCAGCACCTCGTCACCAACGACATCTCCACGCTCGAGCCCGGTCGCGCTCAATACAACTGCCTGCTCGACGAAGACGGCGGCATCATCGATGACCTGCTCGTCTACTTCAAGGCGCCGGAGCACTACCTCCTCGTCGTCAACGCCGCCACCAAGGACTCGGACCTCGCGTGGATCCGGCAACAGTGCCCGCGGGCCACGATTTGCGACATCAGCGACGAGACGGCATTGCTCGCCGTGCAGGGCCCGGCCGCCACGGCGGTGCTCGCGCCGCTGACCAGAGCCAGGCTCGACACCATCAAGTACTACCGATTCGTGGAAACGGACGCACTCGACGTCCCCTGCCTGCTGTCCCGCACGGGCTACACCGGCGAGGACGGCTTCGAGCTCTACCTTCCGGCCGACGCCGCCGTTGCGGTGTTTCGGCATCTCGTGGAGGACGCACAGCCGCGCGTGTTGCCCGCCGGTTTGGGGGCGCGCGATACCCTTCGGCTCGAAGCCGGCATGCTGCTCTCGGGTACCGACATCGATCGCACGACCTCACCTCTGGAGGCCGGTCTCGAGCCCTTCGTCAAGCTCGGCAAGGAGAGCTTCATCGGCAAGTCCGCCCTCATCCGGCAACAAGCGGCCGGCGTGCGGCGGCGTCTCGTCGGGCTCGAGACCGTCGGCCGCGGCATCGCGCGGCACGGCTACCCGGTCCTGCACGGCGCTGCTCAGGTCGGTACCGTGACGAGTGGCACCCACGCCCCCACTCTCGGTATCGCCATCTCGCTGGCCTACGTGCCGGCCGAGCTTGCCGCGGAAGGCACCGCTCTGGACATCGAGATCCGCGGCCGGCCCATCGCGGCGCGCGTCTGCAAACGACCCTTCTACAAGCGATCCAAAAACTGATGTAGCCAGCCCATGGTGTGCGCGCGCCAGTTGCTCACCGTGGGCCGCGTAAGGAGACTTTGGCAGTGGCAACGTACCCGATTCATTTGCAGTATTCGACCGAGCACGAGTGGATCGCCGTGGACGGAGCCTCGGGACGCGTCGGCATCACCGAGCACGCCCAGGCGGAGCTGGGTGACATTGTTTTCGTCGAGCTTCCAGAGATTGGCACCACCGTTACGCAGGGGGCGAACTTCGGCGTTGTGGAGTCCGTCAAGGCGGTCAGCGATCTGTATGCGCCCGCCTCCGGCAAGGTCGTGGACGTCAACGGTGAGCTCGAGACGCGGCCGGAGCTGGTCAACGAAGACCCCTACGGCAAGGGATGGATGATCGTCATCGCCCTGAGCGATCCGTCAGAGCTTCACGCGCTGCTCGATGCCGGCGCGTATACCGCGATGGTGGAGAATCGGGAGTAACCCCATGGCCACCTTCGTCCCGCATACGCCCGACGACCGGGCACGGATCCTCAGGACCCTGCGTGCGGCCGACGGCGCTCAGGTCCTGGCCGAGGCCATCCCGCCGGAGCTGCTGAGCACGCCGCGGTTGGACCTTCCCCGGGGCCGCAGTGAGCAAGAGGTCGTTGCCGAGCTTGCGGACTACGCCCGGCCCGGCACCCTCGTCGCGCCCGAACGATCCTTCCTCGGCGGCGGCATCTATAACCACTACCGCCCAGCCGCGGTGAGCGCTCTGGCGTCGCGCGGCGAGTTCCTGACCGCGTACACTCCCTATCAACCGGAAGTATCACAGGGGACACTCCAGGTCGTCTTTGAGTTCCAGACCCTCATCACCCAGCTCACCGGCATGCCGGTCGCCAATGCGTCGCTGTACGATGGGGCCACTGCGCTGACCGAAGCCGTGCTCATGCTCGACCGCGCCGCTCAGCGCGGCCGCAAAACGGGCGAGCGGGCGCGCGTCGTCATCGCCCGCTCCGTTCATCCGCATTATCGGCGTGTGCTGGCCACCTACCTGAAAAACCTCGAGCTCGATATTGTCGAGGTCGCCTGGGGAGCGGACGGGCGAGTCGCCGCGGATCGCCTCGCCGATGTGCTCCCAGGAGCGCTCGCGGTTGCCGTTCAATCGCCCAACTTCTTCGGAGTGATCGAGGATCTGGACGCGCTCTCTGCCGCCGCCCGAAAGGCCGGCGCCCACCGTATCGCCGTCGTCAATGAGCCGGTGTCGCTCGGATTGCTCCGGCCGCCCGGCGACTTCGACTTCGATGTGGTCGCCGGCGAAGGCCAGGGATTCGGCATCGCGCCGAGTTTCGGCGGCCCGGCGCTGGGTCTTTTCGCGACGCGCGAAACCTACCTGCGGCAATGTCCCGGGCGCCTCGTCGGACAGACGGAAGACCGCGATGGCAAGCGCGGTTTCTGCCTGACACTATCGACGCGCGAGCAACACATCCGGCGCGAGCGCGCCACTTCGAACATTTGCACCAACCAGGGCCACACCGTGCTGCAGGCAGCGATCTTCTTGACGCTGCTCGGGCGCCGCGGCTTGCGTTCGCTGGCATCGGTCTGCGCCCAGCGCTGTGAGCACGCCCGCGACGCAGCGCGCGCGGCAGGCTGCGAGCTGCTGTTTCACGGCCCGTCTTTCAATGAGCTCGCATTGCGCATCCCGGGCGCTCATACCGCGTCCGCGATGGCTAACCTCGAGCAGCGACTCCTCGCGCAAGGTTTCGCCGGCGGCATCAGGCTTGCCGAAGCCGGGTATCCCGAGCTCGCCGGCGGACTGCTGATGTGTACGACCGAAGTCAACGGCGAGGCCGACATCGACGGCCTGTTCCAGGAGGTGCGGCGATGGCTGAGCTGAAACCCGGGCGGTCACCGGAACCGCTCATCTTTGAGCTCGCTAAACCTGGCGCGGCCACCTACCGGGTGTCCGGCACCGACGAGAGCGGCCGCGCGCGCCCCGGAGCCGTGCCGAGCCTCCCCAACGAGCTGTTGCGGGCAGACATCGACGGTTTCCCGGAGCTCGCGGAGCTGGAAGTTGTCCGCCACTTCACGCGCCTCAGCCAACTGAACTACTCCATCGACACCGAAATGTACCCGCTCGGCTCGTGCACGATGAAGTACAACCCCAGAGTGAACGAGGCCGTCGCCTCGCAGCCGGGGCTGGCGCAGCTTCATCCGTACGCGCCGCTGGCGCTGCAGCAAGGAGCCCTCGCGCTCGCCTCCAAACTCGAGCACGCGTTGTGCGAAATCAGCGGCCTCGACGCGGTGTCTCTACAACCCGCCGCCGGCGCCCAGGGCGAGCTGACCGGCATGATGATCATTCGCGCACACCACCGGGCTGCCGGCCGAGATCCGCGCACCGTGCTCATTCCGGCCAGCGCCCACGGCACCAATCCCGCGAGTTGCACGCTGGCGGGTTATTCCAGCGTGGAGATCGCCGTTGGCCCGAGCGGCGTGCTGACTCCGGAAGACCTCGCCCCCGCTCTCTCCAGCGACGTCGCCGCGGTCATGATTACCAACCCGAACACGCTTGGCCTGTTCGAGCGGCATATCGTCTCCATCTGCGAGGCCGTCCACCGCGCGGGCGCCCTGGTCTATCTGGATGGCGCCAACATGAACGCGATCATGGGCCACACGCGCCCGGCCGACTGGGGTGTGGACGTCATGCATTTCAACCTGCACAAGACGTTTTCGACACCACACGGAGGCGGCGGGCCGGGATCGGGCCCCGTGGCCGTCAGAAAGGATCTGGCCCGCTTCCTGCCAGTTCCCGTCATCGCCTGCGACGGCGAGCAGTTTCGCCTCGATTGGGAGCGGCTGGATTCGATCGGCAAGGTGACGAGCTTCTACGGGAACTTCGCCATGGCCGTGCGCGCATACGCCTACATCTCGATGCTTGGCGCCGAGGGTATTGCAGCGACCAGCGAGGCCGCTGTGCTCAACGCGAACTACCTTCAGGAGCGCCTGAAGGACCTCTTGCATCTCCCCTATCCGGGCCGGTGCATGCACGAGACGGTGCTCAATGACGAGCGGCAGCACGCCGCAGGCATCAAAACGCTTGACATGGCCAAGCGCCTGCTCGACTATGGCTTCCACCCACCGACAGTGTATTTCCCGCTGATTGTCGCCGGAGCATTCATGGTCGAGCCGACGGAAAGCGAGCCGCTGCACCGTCTTGACGCCTTTGCCGACGCGATGGCGGCCATCGTGGCCGAGGCGACCCTTGACCCCGAGCTCGTGCATAATGCGCCGCATACCACGCCTGTGCGGAGGCTCGATGAGGCTCGCGCCGCGCGCAAGCCAATCCTGCGGTGGACGCCGTAGGAACGCAACTTCCAAGAGGTGGTGACCGATGGCAGGACTGCCGGGAGAGCGCTGCAAGTACTGCGGTGGACCGCTGTCAGCGGGGGCGACGGCGAATGTGCGCCCAACCATCACCTGCCCGGGCTGCGGGGGGCTGAACGTCGCCCCCCGCCTGGGCGACTCCAGCACGCCCCCGGACTCGGCGGCGGTCCCGCCGCCCACCGCTGCTGACTCCCAGCGGGCCAGACCGCGCCGGCCTGCTGCTCGCCTGGCCGGACCCTGCGGAGAACGCGACCTCGCCCTTCCCAAGGACCGCAGGTTCAGCCTCACGGTCCTCGAGGGTCCTCTGCAGGGCCGCAAAATCCCGTTCACCAAGCCGAGCATCCTGCTCGGCCGCCTGGGAGTCGACATTTCGCTTGAAGATTCCGCGGCGTCGGCCAGCCACGCGGTCATCGAGCTCTTCGGCGGACAGGCCGTGCTTCGCGATCTCGGCAGCTCGAACGGCACCTACGTCAACGGCAAGCGCGTGGAGCAGGCGATCCTTGCCAGCATGGACGAGATTCGCATCGGACGCTCGCTGCTCATCTTCTCAAGTGTCGACGCGGCGCTCGAGAGTATCGCTTCCGGCGCAGACGAAGCGGAGACGCACCCGCATCTCCTGCTGCCGCCGGCGGGTATGGCCGCTGACGCCGATGGCAAGCAAACGCGCCTGCGCGTCGATTTGCCCCCCGGAAGCAACGCTCCCGCGCCGCTGCAGATCGAGCTGCAGTTCGTTTCGGGACCCTGGCAAGGACGGACTATTCCGGTCATGGTGCGCGCGACGACGATCGGCCGCACGGCCGGGCACCTGCGCATCCCGGACGCCGACGTCTCGCGCAAGCACGCGCAGCTCGAGTTCAATCGCGACGACGCCCTCTATGTCAAGGACCTGGACAGCACCAACGGCACTTTCGTCAACGGCAAGCGCGTTTCGGTCGCGCCCATAAAGGACGGTGACAGCGTTCGGGTCGGCAGCTCGACATTTCGCGTGAAAATGTAGCGTAGCACCGGTTGCGCCGCCGCGTCCGCCTGTTGCGCTCACTTCGCCTGGCGCCCGAGTAACTCGAGTAGCTCCACCGCCGCCTGCGCGCGGTCCTTCTGCAGGCGCAGCCGGACGGCGATGCCCTCAATTTCGGCAGCAAGGCGGTTGATATCGTCGCCTGCCTCCGTTCCTCCCGAGCTCGGAGCCGGCCACAGCCCTGCCGCTGTTCGCAGCAGCACGCCACGAATCTCGGGAAGCATGGAGCGCTCCAGAGCACTCTGGCTGAGCTCGCGCACGGCCGACGCGGCCACCACCGCCGAGGTCTTGCTCAGGGCGGTAACCCTTCCCCGCAAACTCTGATGATGTAGAAACTCGCTGAGCACGTGCGGATCGCGACATTCGAGCAGCACGGCAGGCGACAGTCGAATGGCCCCATAGGTCGCGCCCCACTGTTCGATCTCGTAGCGAACATTCTGTGGAATCGCGCCACGGCTCAGCGCCGTCAGCGCCGCGAGCACCGCCGCGGGAGTCATGCCGGCCATGAAGGCGGCTACCAGCGAGTGTGGCTGCAGGCGGTAGATCCGATACGCATCGCCTCCCACCAGCCGCGAGAACGTCGCCACCTCCTCGTCGATCCGAGCGTCGGCCCCTAGTGGCACCAATATCTCGAAGTTGGGCTGGACGACGAGCCAGTTCTCCTGCTCGGGCGTCCACTGCGGCTCAGGTTCCTCGCTCAGCAGTTGCTTGCCGAAATTCGTGAGCCGAAAGCAGTCGAGCCGGCCGCTGCGATCGAATCCCAGCGCTACGGCGCCAAACAACGTCAGGCATGTGGCGATGACATATACTGCCCAGGAACCTTCCACCGCGCGGAACGAACCGTCGTCGACCTGGCCAAGTCCGGGAATCTCGCCGCGGACGCGCCAGTTCTGCTCGTCCCGCAGCGGCCGGTAGATGAGCGGTGCGACGGCCGAGAGGTGATCGACTAGCTCACGGATCCCCACCCAGGTCGCCGGTGGGAGCTGCCCAAGCTCGACAAGCAGCTCGTGACGCGCAGTACCGGGATGCCGGCGATGGCCCGCCGCCAGGATCTTTACGCCCGGTATCATATACAGCTCGTCGATCAGCGGGTCGCGTCCCCAAAGCGCGAGCAACCGAGCGAGAAAAACCGCTTCGTCCCGCCCTAGCGGCGCCGTCGAGCTCGCCGTTGGCGGCCTGTCGGCCGCCTGTCGCGGCACCGGCAACCCGTTTGTGGCGGCGAGTTGCGAGAGTGCCTGCGCGAGCTGCGCCATTGGCCCCGCGCCGCCCGGCAGCGGCGGCGCCTCCAGCTCACACGCCTGCGCCTCGACTCCGCCCGCGGCCAATGCTCTCACCAGATGCGCCGGATGAAGCACGAAGCTACGATACGGGCGGCGATCTTTCATTGGGCTCCGTGGCCGCTACACCGCGGTGAGCAGCACCGTGGGGCGCAGATCCGGGGTGACATCGGACATCTGCAGCTCGACGATCTCGTTCAGATACCCGACCGCTACGACCTGGAGCATGTAGTAGCGGACGACGTTCTTCCCGATCGCATCGGTTTCAAATTCAACGGTGCCGTCTTCTGCTTCGACGTCCTTGGACTCGGCGTGCGACAGACCCCCTGGAACCGGTCCGACGAAGAGGTTTACCCGCGCGCCGACGATCGGCAGTCGCGTCCGCTGGTCAAGGACCGTGACGATGAGCGATGTTTCCACCGAGGTCGCGCTCGGCGACAAGGTCACATCCGCCCGGACGTTGCTATCCGTGAAGATCTCCGCATACGTCGTCGCGTCGGCGTATCCTTCGAGCTTCGCCTTGATCTCGTAGGGGCCGTCCGCGAGACTCGTGAACCGGTATTGACCGGCCTGATCGGTCTTGGTTTCCGCAAGCGCGCCATTCTTGCGAGACTTGGCGGCGACCGTGACGTCCGGCAGCAGAATGAGGTCCGTAGCGTCCCGGACCTTTCCGAACAAGGCGCCCTCCCGATCCCCGCACCCGCTCGCGGGGAGCAGCAGCGCGCCTGCAATGGCAATGACAGTCAAGCGTTTCAGCATGCGGAGCATTCTACGATAGCGCTCGCCGTCGCGCAACCTCGGGCCATTCAGAGCGGGTGCCCCGGCGGTCAGGACTTCTTGATCGCCTCGACCGCCAGCTCGAGCGTGACCTCGTTGCTGACCACCAATCCCCCGGCGTCCAGCGTCTCGCTCCAGCTCACGCCGTAGTCCATGCGGTTGATCGTGATCGGGTCGAGCGCCACGCCGATCCGCTCGTTCCCCCACGGGTCCTTCACCGCGCCGGTCACGCGAAATGGCAGCGCCACCTGCTTGGTGACACCCCGAATCGTCAGGTCGCCCGCAGCGACATACTTGTCGCTATCCTTGGTGATTTTCACGCTCTTGAAAACGATCTCGGGGAACTTCTCGGCATGGAGGAATTCCGCGCTGCGCAGGTGATCGTCGCGCTTCTGGTTTCGCGTGTCGATGCTGGCGACCTTGATGCGGACCTCCACGGATGACTTCTCGAGGTTGGCGGGGTCGTACGAGATCGTCCCGGCGAAGTCCGTGAAGGACCCTTTCACCGTCGAGATCACCATGTGGGTCACGGCAAACCCCACCATGCTGTGTGTCGCATCAATTTCGTACGGGTCGGCGGCATACGCCGTGGCAGTGGTGAGAAGGCGAACAAGAACGGCGAGGACGAGTGCGCTGCGCGCCACTTTCGACATGAACGGCTCCTTTGAAGGACGGTGGAAGTTGCGGCGCCCTGGCTGCGCCCGAGGCGGGCGAAATCGGCGTCCCGCGGAAGTGATGTAAACATATAGTCGTTATAACGAAGATTGTCAATGCCCTGAGTCCACCGCCTCGGGGCCTGCGAGCTGTGCGGAAAGCGCATTACGAATACGCTTCACCTCAGCTCCACCGGCAAGCGGGGGGAGCGACGGGGACGGGGGCATTGTCACGCCGACGTCGAAGAGGCGGTGGATTCAGGATGCCGCCCGCCTTGGCGCGATCGCCTCGCCACGATACACTGTGAGCGCAGTGATTCCCAAGGGGCAGCGAGGAACAGAATGAGAGCAGGAGTATTCTTCGAGCACGGGTCACCCGAGGTCATGCAGGTCGCTGAGGTTCCGGATCCCTGCGCAGGCCGCGACGGCGTGCTTGTCCGGATCAGAGCCGCCGCGCTGAACCACCTCGATCTGTGGATACGGCGCGGCATCGATCTCGAGCTCTCCTATCCGCACATCGGTGGCGCAGACATCGCCGGCGAGATCGCAGACCTCGGGTCTGAGGTCTCACCCGCCTGGAAGCTCGCGCCCGGAGACCGCGTGCTGATCAACCCTTCCTTGTGGTGTGGCCAGTGCGAATGGTGCCAGCGCGGCGAGCACAGTCTATGTGCGGGCTTTCGCATCGTCGGCGAGCACGTCAATGGGGGATTCGCGGAGCACGTCGTCGTTCCGCCCGGGAATGTGCACAAGATCCCGGCCTGGATGAGCTATCCCGAGGCGGCCGCGGTGCCGCTGGTGTATCAGACGGCGTGGCGCGGCCTGATGACTCAGGGGGGGCTGCGCGCGGGTGAGACGGTGCTGGTTACGGGGGCATCCGGTGGCGTGGCCTCTGCGGCGATCCAGATCGCGCACCTGGCAGGTGCCCGTGTGTACGCGGTCACGAAAGGTGAGGAGCGGGTCGAGGCGGCCCGTCGGCTCGGTGCCGACGTGGTATACGATCGTGGAATCGAGGATTGGTGCTCGACTCTCTGGGCGGATACCGGCCGGCGAGGCGTGGACGTGGTCGTCGACAGTGTGGGCGCAGCACACTGGCGGCAATGTCTGCGGTCGTTGGCGCGCGGAGGCCGGCTGGTGACGTACGGGGCCACCACCGGCCCGTTCGCGGACACCGACGTTCGCCTGGTGTTCTGGAAACAAATCCGCATCATCGGTTCGACGATGGCGAGTGCTTCCGAGTTTCACAAGGTGCTCGAGCTGGTCTTTGCCCGGCGCCTGCAGCCGGTAATCGATCGCTCCTTCGCTCTGGAGGATATCCGCGCTGCTCACGAGTACCTGGAGGACGGCGGGCAATTCGGCAAGGTCATGATTGACATCGGCTGACGACCGCGCAGGCGGTTGCAGGCAACCATTCCTACCCACCCCTGCGACCGGGAGGATGGTCAAGGTGGGGGGGAGGCCAAGAGCTGGGATTGCAGGTCGGGGCGGATAGGAGCGGACTAGCGGCGTCTCGCGCCGCTCATGAATCGAGGACCTCGCGCACGCGCCCGGCCAGAAGCTCCGCCGTGAATGGCTTTGGCAGGAAATTCATCTTGCTGTCCAGAAAACCGTGATGGACGATCGCGTCTCCGGGATAACCCGAGATGTAGAGCACCTTGAGCGCGCTCCGTCGCTTCCTGAGCTGCTCGGCGACCTCTGGGCCGCTGAGGTCCGGCATGACAACGTCCGTAAGCAGCAAGTGGATTTGCTCCGGGTAGTGGTCGCTGAGCGCGATTGCCTCCTCGCTGGTCAGCGCCTCGAGAATGGTGTACCCTTCGCGGCTCAGCAAGTTGCGGATGAGCTTCCTGAGCGTGACCTCGTCCTCGACAAGGAGGATCGTTTCACTGCCGCCGCTTCGCGAAGCAGGCGCCGTGACGCCGCTGATCTCGTCCGGGCGGCCGGAGCGCGGCAAGTAGATCTTGAAGGTCGTGCCGCGCTCCACTTCGCTATATACGCAGACATGGCCGCCGCTCTGCATGACGATGCCGTACACCGTGGAAAGGCCCAGCCCCGTCCCTTTGCCGCCTTCCTTGGTCGTAAAGAACGGTTCGAAGATGTGCTTGAGCGTCTCACCGTCCATGCCCGTACCGCTATCGCTCACCGCCAACATCACATACTGACCGGGAACAACGTTCAGATGCAGGCGCGAATAATCCCCATCGAGGGTCACGTTAGCCGTCTCCAGGGTGAGCTTGCCTCCTTTCGGCATGGCATCACGCGCATTGATGGCGAGATTAATGATGACCTGCTCGATGGAGCCGGCGTCGGCTCGCACCAACCACAGCTCGTCTGCAGGCGCCGTGAGCAGGTCGACGTCCTCGCCGATGACGCGCCGTAGCAGTTTCTCCATCGCGGCCACGACGTGGTTGAGGTCAAGCGAGCGCGGCTGCAACGGTTGCTTGCGGCTGAACACCAGCAACTGTCGCGTCAGCGTTGCGGCCCGGTTTGCCGAGTTCTTGATCTCTTCGACCTGGTGGTACAGCGAGGTGTCCGGCGCGAGCTGCCTCAGCACGATATCCGAGAAGCCCAGCACGATGGCGATCAAGTTATTGAAATCGTGGGCCACGCCGCTGGCGATCCGGCCGATGGCTTCCATACGCTGCGAGTGGCGGTATTGCTCCTCCAGCGCCCGACGTTCGGTACGGTCCAGGCCGGTCTGAATGACGTATTCCACGACTCCGCGGTTGTCTGTCAGCGCGGTGTGCGACCAGGCGACGAGGTGGCGGCCGCCTTTCTTGTCCATCCAGGCGCTTTCGCTGTCCTGGGGATAGTCGCCGCCGACCACGTTATTGAATAGCGAGCGATCCTCGGTTGCATGCTCGGTGGCGGAGAGCAGCTCCCACGGGCGCTTGTTGGCCACTTCACTGGCGTCGAAGCCGGTGACCTTCTCACACTGCCGGTTGAAGCGAACGATCCTGCCCGACGCATCCAGTACCACAACGAGAGCGCCGGCCGTGTCGAGAACTGCCGTGATGAACTCGCCCTGCCGGCGCAACGACGCCTCCGCCGCGGCGCGCTCGGAGATCTCCCGCTTGAGGCGTTCATTGGCCGCGCTGAGCGCCGCCGTTCGCTCCGCGACGCGTCTCTCAAGCTCCGCATGGCTCTGCTTGAGCTCCCTTTCCGTCTCGTGGATCGCGTCGAGCATTTCGGCCATGGCGCGCAGCAGGTGTCCGGATTCATCCGTGGTGCGCGCTTCGATGGCGATCTCGCGCTCCCCGCCGCGAATGCGGTCGGCGACTGCCGCCGCGTAGCGCAACGGTCGGACGAGGCGGCCAACGACGAGGCTCGCTACCGCCGTCGCCACGAAAGCCAGAGCGGCAACGAAGCCGGCCGCCCGCAGCGCGGTGGGCGCCGGCGCGTATCCCGGCGCTTTCTCGTCCGCGCGGATCACGGCGACGAGCGCGGCGTTTCCTTCATGATCAGTAGCAGCAAGCGGCGCCGCAAATACCGCTGTTTCGACCTCCGATCCGCCCGGCCGCCGCAACGCCTCGCGCGCCAACGCGGCTAGTTGCCGTCCGCGCGGCGCTTGCCCTTCGCTCGCGGCACCCTGCTGGCTCCGCCCAGGAAGCTCCGCGACGGGCGCCCCCAGATGCACGGCCCCACCACCATCTACAACATACGGGACGATCCAATACGGCAGGAGCTCCGACAGGTGGTGAACGATTCCAGTTATTGAGCGCTCCAGGACGAGCCTCACCGGCCCTGCCGACCGCTGGACGCGGGCCGCGGCGACCAGGTGGGAGGACGCGGTGCCGGTCGCTTTTTCTTCAACGAATAGACTGAGCTGCCTGGCAGCGCCACCGAGACCTGCCGCGGAAGAGACCATGTCCTCGCGCGACTGGTCGCCGGCGGCGACCACGAATCCGCGCCCGTCGACGATGCGAATCGCGCATCCGAGAGACGCTCCGCCGAGGGGATGGAGGTGTGCCACCGTGGGTGGCTCCGCCGCGCCGAACAGCGGTGCCACGAGCGCGGCAAGGTGAGCGCAAGCGGCCGGATTGCCGTCGGCCGCGTTCTCCGGGGTATTCGCGAGCACCTGCGCCACCCGGTCCATCTGGCCATCGAGCCGCTCGATTTCGCGGCGCAGTCGCTCCTCGCAAAGCCGCAAGCCGCGGCCGAGATCGTCCAGCGTGCGCGCCGCCAGGATGTCAGCCGTCACGAGGTAGGCGACGAGGGCCGCAGCGCTTGCCGACAGCAGAGACGCCGCCAACACCACGACGCCGATCTTGGTGGTCAAACTTGACCGCACCGCTCCGTTCAAGACTCCTGTCACGCCGCTGCTCTCTGACGCCGAGGGTTCCGGAAACTCTGCCCCGCGTGCGGCGAGATGGGACAGCCGCAGACATCGCCGGGGCGGGCATTCGCGCCCGCCGACCTCGGGGTCGCGCGGGGCTCGGGGCGCAAGGGATTCTATTCAGACCCGTGCGTCGCTGCAATCACATCGCGGCGCATTCGAATCCTCCTGTCGGCGAGATGGGGAAGCCGTTTCCAGTCTCGAGCTCAGGGGCAGGCCATTCTGGCCTGATGGGCACCAATGTCCGGCCCGCACCTCACGGTCCACGAGATGGGCGTTGCAAAGAAGTCGCGGGCGCCAATGTCAAGTGACTGGGGAGGAATCATGAGGTTCATGCCCGCGCCGACGAGCGGCGAAGGTGGGGTAAGCTGCAGCCGGTACGCTGCCAGCTCGGACAGCGGCGCTGGAAAAACCTGGCCTCCGGAGCCAATCGGCGCGATGAACACAGGGTCTCCGGTGCGGTGCGCTGGCGAGCCACCTACCTGTTCCTGGCCAGTGAGCGCGCTCCAGGACGCAATCACCTCCGCATCTCCGGGTCCGAAGTACTCGCCCATCCAGTCGAGCTCATAGCTGGGTGGCTCGCCGACGTCGAAATAGGCGTTGTTTTCGAGGCGAAGGCCGCTGTACGGGCCAGGGAGCGCTCTGACGACGGGGAAGCGATGGGAGATCAGAACATTGTTGTGCAGGTGGACATCGAATGGGCCAACGCCATGGTCGGATTCCGCGCTCATGAGGACTGGAACCGAGCTTGGGGTGTACACCGTATTGTTGTAGATCTCTATTGAGGCCTCACCGCCAGTGACGAGCATTCCGCCTTCCTGAGTCTCGCTCCCGTTGTTTTCGCTGACGTTGTGTCGTATGACATTGGCGCTGTTGGGCTCGGTTGCATCCCCGCCGTCGAACATGAAGCCCATACCGAGATTGTCATGAGTAGAGGGTTATCGGCTTGAGCACCCGATAACCGCATGGCTGAGCGATCTGGCACGACGGGGGGGCGCAATTGGCTGTGCACGGCACGTTGTAGAGGGTGCTCGTGACCTGCCCGAGGTGGGTGGGCGACTCTATTGCACGAACAAAAGGCGAAAAAACGGCCCTCGGAACACGCTTTTGGGCGGTGAAGCACATGCTTCTCCCGCCCAGGTCACGGTCGCCGGCAATTCGCGGTGTGC
>JACPHN010000157.1 GCA_016188575.1 Candidatus Schekmanbacteria bacterium | reverse complement strand
CGTGCTCACCACGCGCTTTACCGTGGTGCCGGCGGGTCTTGCCCGACAAGTCCAGGGGCTCGACGACTTGCAGGTGCTGGATGCGCTGCTCCGCCGGGCAATCGTCGCGCAGAGCCTGGCGGTGTTTCGCGAAGAGCTCGACCAGCTTCTTGCCCAGTAGGCGCGCGGCCTCTGCCGCGCAACCCGCGGCACGCTCCGATTGCACCGGATTTCATCCCGTCGTCAGCCGACCTCTAAGCCCGTCCTACCCCAGCCGAAAAACGTGTGATGCACATTGTCGCGCGAAGTGCGTAGGCGCGATTATGCATCGTCATTTCCACGAGGAATCCACGCTGCCGAAGCGGCGCCGGACCTCTCTTCGCCGACCAGAACACCGGCCGAGGCCCTGGTCAAGCTTTTTTTCGCTTCCTCCCCTGGTTTCTCGCGCATCCCTGCCGGTGTAATGGCTCCTAACCCGCACCCGACAGCGCCGGGTGCGGGCTTACCCCAGCCAGGAGCCATCCCCTCGCGAAGCAAACCGGACTCGGCACCATCGCGCGGGGCGAGCTACTCACCAAACACCGGCACAACAAGACGGGGTCGAAGCGGGCTGTTACCGCCTCGGGGCTGGCGCGATCGCCGGTTCGCATGCGTATGGAGCGCTCGCAGGTCATCCAAGTCGGCGCCGAGAAGGCACGGTGCGAAGCGCCGAGACCAGCGTCAGCCCGAGCAGTCCGAGCAGCGGCCAGATCAATGGGTGGCCGCCGACGGGGACTGCGGTGGATGGCGGGGTGGCAGTCGGCGTGGCGGTCGGTGTGCCCGTGGTTGTTGGCGTTGCGGCAACCGCAGTTACGGTGGGAGTGGCCGGTGGCGCCGGCGTGGTAGTAACTGTTGCCGTCGGGGCGATGGGCGTTACGGTTGGCGTGGCAGTCGGTGTGGCTGTCAGGCCGGCCGTGGTCGTTACGCAGACGACATCCGAAATTGGCCCCGGGTTACTACTGATTTCCCTCGTCTGCACGGCGAAGCAATAGTCGGTCTGCGGAGCCAGGCCACCGATTACCTGGTAGGTGGCAAGGCCCGCGTCCTCGCTATTGGTAAGCTGGCCAGAGCTGCGGCCCCAGAGCACCGTATAACTGCCCAGGTCGTTCTCCTGGACCGGTTGCCAGGACACGATCGCGGAAACCGTCGCTCTCGCTTGTGGTCCGCCAAACGCACCCAGTCCTACGGCGATGCCGCGCGCGATGCCGATCGGCGTATCGATGGTGAAGGTCGTGGAGGTGTCGTCGGGAAGCGTGCGGCCCGCGCCATCCTTTGCGCCCGAGACCCGAATTGTGCTCAGCCCGTCCGGGGTTTCGCTGACGATCGTGTACTGCAGCGTGAGCGTGTCACTCGTGGCGACGGTGGTCGACCAGGTGGGGTTCGACAGTGCGAAATCGTCGAACGGAGCATCGAGGCCGAAGGTCACGGCCGGAGTAACACTAGCGTCCATGGACCGGCTGAACTGCAGCGTGAACGACACGGGTTGAGCGCCCACAGGGCTCGGAGGGGTCAACGTGACGCTTTCGAGGTAGGCAGGAGCGGTGCTCGGGGCTGCGGGGAGCCAGTTGTCGTAGTCGACCTTCCCGTCGCTGGTCAGAATCTTGTCGTACCAGTCCCAGATCGCCTCGCGGTTGAGGTTGATCTCGTCGTTCGCGCGGTTTCCGTTGGTGTCCGCTGCGTCGAATTGGGCGGTCGTCGTGCGGCCCCAGTAGTTGCCCTCGAAGTTGGAGCTCCCCGTTGCCGTATGCTTGACGGCATATCGCCCGCCGGAACCGTCGCCGTTGTCGATGATCGAGCCGGTGGCACTGCCGGCTCCCGTGAGGACGACTCCGGAACCGGTGTTGCCTGCGATGGTGGAGTTGACGATCGTGGGGGAGCCGGTGACTCCATCCCCGGTGTTGCCGATGATGAGGGAGTTCGACACGGCTCCGGTGACACCGGTCACGCCGCCCGCGTTGCCCGAAATGCGCGAGCTCTTGACGGAGGAAGCGGTGATGGTGCCATTGCTGATGATCGTCGAGTCGGCGAGGGAGCCGTTGACACTGACAGAGGAAGAGATGGTGGCGCTGTCGATCGAAGACGCCGAGATCGAGCCAGACGTAGAGAAGGAGCCACCAGAGATCTTGCCGACGGAAATGGAGCCGCTCGTGGCGGTCGAATCCCGCAGGACGGAGTAGGCGCCGCCGCTCGCCGCAGTGGCCGAAACATTAGAGATAGCAAGACGCTCAAGCTGAGGGTGCGAAGTGCCATCACCTGCGAAACCATTGGTCGATTGCCGCACTGTGACGTCAACGACGTAGGGACTGCTTGAACTGGCCTTGAGCCCGGCGCCATACTCAACTGCGGAAAACCGCAGGTTCGAGCCGTCGAGCGTGCCAAATCGACGCAACACGCTCACCGTGGCGCCGACCGTCCAGATGAGGTCGTTGTTGCCGTTGCCGTCGACATCGCCCACGGCTACGCCCCTAGGAAAGCTCCCGGCCGCCAAGTCCTGTTTCGCGGCCCAGCCTGCGGCATTGCGAAGCAACACGCTCACCGTGGCCGAGCCGGAGTTCGTCGCGACGATGTCGTTGTCGCCGTCCTCGTCGAGGTCGCCCACCGCCACGCCCAGAGGTTCGGTCCCCACCGTCAGATCCTGCTTGGGTGCCCAGCCCGCCGCCTCGCGAAGCAACACGCTCACCGTGTGCGAGTTTCTGTTCGCCGCGACGATGTCGTTGTCGCCGTCCCCGTCGAGGTCGCCCACGGCTACGTCAAGAGGAGTGGTCCCGACCGTCAGATCCTGTTTCGGTGCCCAGCCCGCCGCCATGCGAAGCTGCACGCTCACCGTGCCCGAGTCCGCGTTAACGGTAGCCGCGATGTCGTTGTCGCCGTCGCCGTCGAGGTCGCCCACCGCTACCTTACGAAGCGTGATGCCCACCGTCAGGTCCTGCTTTGGCGCCCAGCCCGCCGCCTCGCGAAGCAGCACGCTCACCGTGTCCGAGCCCGCGTTCGCCGCGACGATGTCGTTGTCACCGTCCCCGTCGAGGTCGCCCACGGCTACGCCCCAAGGAGCGATCCCGACCGCCAAGTCCTGTTTCGCTGCCCAGCCCGCCGCCCCGCGAAGCAGCACGCTCACCGTAGCCGAGTCGTAGTTCGCCGCGACGATGTCGTTGTCGCCGTCACCGTCCAGGTCGCCCACCGCAACGTCATGAGGACTCCCCACCGCCAGATCCTGTTTCACTGCCCAGCCCGCCGCCTCGCGAAGCAACACGCCCACCGTGCCCGACTCGTAGTTCGCCGCGACGATGTCGTTATCGCCGTCACCGTCGAGGTCGGCCACCGCTACGCCATAGGGATCTGTCCCAACCGTCAAGTCCTGTTTCGCCGCCCAGCCAAATGAATCCGCACTGCTATCCCGAAAGTGCAGCGCCCCCCAGTCCCCGACCGCCGGGTTTGCCTCGGCCGAAGTAAACACAATCGGTTCCTCTGCCGTGCCCACAGCCCATAGCTTGCCATCTACGGCGAATTCGATGGGCTGCCCATCCGACGCCGCGCCCTTGACGAACCTCAGCACCGTCCCCGGCTCGATCGTGAGCGTCTTGCCCTCGCACACCACCACGTGATCGCGCACCATGTAGATGTTCTTGGTGATGGTGTAGTCGCTGCAAAAAACGTTGGTCGGCAGCTCCACGCCGCCGTCGATGGTCAGCTCCAAGCTCAAGTCGGCGCTGAAGCCGGCGCCATCCGTGACCGCCAGCGAGAGCTGGATCACGTCCCCCGCCCTGGCCGGCGCGGTCGCGCTCAGCAGGAACGGATCGCCGCCGGTGCTCGCCGACTCGCCGGAGCGGACGGCTTCCCAGGTGCCACCGTCATCGGAGATCCACACTCCGGCCGCCGCGGTGGACAGCGTGCCAGTCAGGCCGGCAAGGTCGCCGAAGTCGCTCCGCAGCGTCACCGTCAGCGCGATGGATTCGCCGAGGTCGAGGCGCCCATCGCCGTCGCCGCTCGGCCCCGGGTCGGACACGGTCGCCGCGGCGACGCTGATCACCGGCAGCACCGCCGTCTGCAGCGCGGCGCCGGCAGTCGCAAGCCCCGCCCCGACATCGGTCGCCGGAACCGACTTCGCCGTCCGGCTCACCTGCTCGGTCAACAGGTGCGGGTTCCAACTCGGGTGCTGCGCGGCCAGCAGCCCGATGATGCCCGTCACGAAGGGCGCCGCCATGCTCGTGCCGTTCCAACCGGCGTAGGCATTTCCCGGCAGGGTGCTCTGGATGTCGGCGCCAGGTGCGGCGATGTCGACGAAGCCGCCGTAGCTCGAGAAGCTGGTGCGTGCCCCGGTGTGGTCGATCGCGGCCACTGCATACACATGATTGTTGGCCGCCGGGTAGAAGGGCGCGCTCGTGCCGGCGTTGCCCGCGGCCGCCACGATCACCGCACCGGCGGCCCAGGCCGCGTCGATCGCGTCCTGGATGGCCTGAGAGGGCGTCGCCGCGCCGAGCGACAGGTTGATCGCTCGCGCTCCGCTGCCGGCGGCCAGGGTGATTCCGGCAGCGATGTCGGAGAAGGTGCCCGTGCCCTGAGCGTCGAGCACCTTGATCGGCATGATCGGGCATTGCCAGCAGACGCCCGCGATCCCGATGCCATTGTCGCCGCGCCCGGCGGCGATGCCGGCGACGTGGGTGCCATGCCCGGCGTCGTCGCTCGGGTCGCTGTCGCCGTTGACCAGGTCGGCGCCGCTCACCAGCGCGATGCGGTCGCGGATGTCCTCGTGCTCGTAATCGATGCCGGTGTCAAGAATGGCGAGGATGACCGCGTCGCTCCCAGTCGTGACGTCCCAGGCCGCGGGAGCGTCGATGTCCACGTCCGGGCTCCCGCCGTCCTGACCGGTATTGTGCAAGCCATACTGAGCCGCAAAGCGGGCGTCATTCGGAAGCAGCTCCGCGGCGCGCATCGTGCCGTCCAGCTCGGCCCATTCGACGTCCGGCCGGCGCGCGAGCTCCGCGAGGATGTGAGCGGCCTGCGCGGCGGACTCGGCGTCGAAAACGAGCGTGCTGGCCAGACCAGCGAGGCGGTCGGCAGGGATGGCGCGCGCCATCGCTCGCGATAGATGCCCGTGTAGCGGTCGCGGCGCCATGCCGCTCACCACCTCGGTGCGCCAGTCCGTTTCGGCCTTGAATTTGGCTATTACGGCCGCGGTCCGGCCACCGGTAGCGCGTGCGGCGTGGCTCGCCGACGCTGTTCCGACCACGGCGAGCAGCACGGCCGCCAGCGCCGCGAGGTACGAAGGAGCCATTCGCTCAGGATCCTCTCCGCCTGCGACGAGCTCGCCGCGGTGGTTGCCGCGCGCCCATAGGACGCGCGCCAGCGGTAGCCGCGCTCCCAGGAGCAGGGCGCCGAGCATCGCGATCAACACGCCGACCGCCGTGCCGTTGTCCCCATCCCCCGAGCTATCGTTCGCGTTCCCATGGAATTCACGGAGCGGGACGAGGCCGGACGCGATATCGGCGCGGGAAGCCGTGGCGCACAGGGCGGTAGCGGCGACCATCACGGTGACAATGGCTCGCGCCTTCGCCAGCGTCCGAGCTCGCCCCATGGACCAACCGAAAACTCGACTGCATTGCCTCATCGCACCCATCCTCGTCGCGCTTCCGTTCCACGGCGGGCAATCTGTGGCCCCGGAGAGCATCCCCGCCCGGTGCCCTTGCCCACCATTATTCCTCACCCACTCGGGCCCCGCAACTGTTTTCATGTGCCGTCGACATGTCATTCGCCATTTGTCGACGCCTCCGTGGAAGTTGCGATGATCCGGCGCAGGCTTCTGTCGCATGCGTATGGAGCGCGCGCACCGGATCGAACGACACCCCAGGTTCGCGCCCCGCTCTGCTCGGCATCCTCACGGAGGATCTGGTGGGCGAGAGCGATGCACGCCGAGGCGAATCGCGACAGCTCCAGGAGGTGTAGGTGCAGTATTCTGAGAGTGCCTTGCGAGCTCATGCCGGGGGATGCTGCACAGGGCGTGCCACGGGCGCCGCCCCGCGCGCGGCCCGAACGCGGCGCGGTCTGCACAAAACTTCCCGAGTGACCGCGGCGGCGGCGTGCCACCAGGCGTTCGTGTGTGTGCGCCGGCGTCGTCGCCACGCCGCCATCACAGATCACCGGCCTTCGCTGTGTGCTCAAGCTCATGTTCGTACGCCTCTGCCGCGTTACCTTAAGCCGCTCTGGCGGCGCTGTCGATGCGCAAGCAAATGAAGCGGCGGCGCAACGTTTGCTTGCTCCCGGCGGCATGCACCACCAGCGGCGGCGGCAGGTGGAGGGCGCCTGCGCGCGTTCATCTACTTGCCCCGGGCTTCGGCAAGCCGCACGCGCCGGCCAGCCCCCGACCGGAACGTCGGCGGCAACCCTGCCCTTCCAGGTGCTCGCCGGCCAAGAGCTGCAGTCACTTCTTGTACCAGGAGTTGCCCTCGCGCCCTCTCGTGCTCCTGACCTCCTGGACCCACGCCAGCGCGTCCAGGCAACACCACCCGTGCGTGCGGCGGACGTTCTTCGGCGCCGCCACAGACCTTCCCAGCCCCCCGGCGAGCTGCTAGAATTGCGGCAAGAACAGCTCTTTCGCACTCACTCCGAGGCCGCCGAGCCGATGTCGAGCAGCGCCATCACCGACCCCCACGACCGCTTCTTCAGAGTGGTGCTGGCACAGCG
>JACPHN010000168.1 GCA_016188575.1 Candidatus Schekmanbacteria bacterium | reverse complement strand
GCGTCGCTGTTTGCCCATCCGGGTTCGTGACGACGAGGTCGCGGACGCCGAGGGCCTGGCCGCGCAGGTCGAAGGTCGCGCTGATCTCGCTCCCCTGCGCCAGGACAGCAACTCGCCACGCCGCGATGTCGGGCCGCTCCGGCGCCCGCAGCTTGACCGCCGCGCCATCCACGAAGCCGCTGCCGATGATCCGCACCGTTACGAAGCCGGTGTCCCCGCCGGCCGCTGGCCGCACGGCGATCAACCCTAACCCTTCGATCCTGGGCTGGACCTCGGCGATGAAAGAGTCCATCCCTCCCGCGGCGCCGGACAGCCGGTTCGCGGTGGGGAAGTCCGTGGAAGACGTGTGCCCGGCTACGAAGACCATCCCCGAAGAATCGACCGCGATGGCGTTCACCCTCTCTCCCGATCCGTATTTGTCCATCGTTCCTCCGAGGTACGTGGAGAGCTCCAGCTTGGACCCGAGCGGATCGAGCCGTACGATGAACGCATCGGTGTATCCCCGGAGAGAAGGCTGGAGGGGAGAAACCGTAGGGAAGTCCGCGGAGACGGTCACGCCGCCGACGAACACCCGCCCGGACGGGTCGACGGTGATCGCGTTGCCTTAGTCGTCGCCGGAGCCCCCGAGGAAGGTGGAGAAGACGAGGCCCGAGCCCGCCGGGTTCATCTTGGTGACGAAGGCATCCCCCGCTCACCGTGGAACCGTCGAGCGGATAGGCCACCGGGAAGTTGCTGCTCTGCGTCCAGCCCGTCAGGTAGACGTTCCCGGAGCCGTCCACGACCAAGCCCGCCACTTCGTCCCACTCGCTGCCCCCCAGGTAGGTCGAGCAGGTGAGGGCCGCGCCGTCCGGGTCGAGCTTGGCGAGGAACGCGTCGCCGCGACCGGCGCGGGTTTCCTGCAGGGGGCGAACGGTAGGGAAGTCGATTGACTCTGTGCCTCCCGCGACGAAGACGCATCCCGCGGTGTCCACCGCAACGCTGTCGCTGTAGTCGTAACCGGTACCCCCGAGGAAGGTGGAGTAAACGAGCGTCGGACCGCTGGGGTCGATCTTTGCCACGAACGTGTCGATGCCGCCTCCACCGACCGTGAAGGGCGCCTTGACGGGGAAGTCCGTGGAACTCGTCTGGCCCACCACGATGACGTTCCCGGCGGGGTCCAGGGCGATGCCTTTGGCGGACTCCGCACCCGCGCCGCCGCGGAACGTCGAGAAGACGAGCACCGGGTCGATGACGAGAGGCCGCTCGCGGTCGTACTCTCCCACGTCCAGGGCGACAAGCGTTCCCTGCCTCGCGGCACTCAGGTCGTAGCGGACGGAGACCTCGCTCCTTTCGCGTCCCGCCTGCTGATACGCAACGGGCCGGCGCTGGCGGATCTCGCCCGCCGGCGTGTGCAGCACGAGGTCGCCGCTCTCCGCGATCTCGACCCGTTCGACGCCTGCGAACCGGATCCCGATCACACTCGGGTCTGCGCCTGGCGCCACCACGAAGTCATACTCGAGACGGCCATCCTCCCCCTGCCCGTGAAAGACGAGGTCGATCCCGGGATAGACCTGCGAGTACTCCACCCGGGCGAAGTGGGGGACGCCGGCAGACCACCTCCCTGGGTCGTTCCCGACGAAGTAGCTGCTCGTCCCCGGCATCTGCTCGAGCCCCCTCACCGCCGGATCGGTGGCGGCCCCGACCAGGCTCATCCGGACCACGGCCGGCGGCGTGCCTTCTGCCAGCGCCGCCCCCGGGCGCCCGGCGACCGACAGCACCGCCTCCTCCGGCAGTCCCGCCAGTGCTCAGGGTCTAGGCCAAGGGCGTGTCAATAGATAATAGTCGCTTGCTACCCGAAAGGCGTCTCTCACCAAGCAAAGACGAGTACGTTTCGATGTCCCTCATTCGAGCCGCTCTTTATGGAGAGTGAACTATACACTGACGCAGCGCACTTTGCGCCAGCGCAGGTGAGCGGCCGAGTCCTTCGGTGGTTCCAAGCGATCCAAGAGCACGACCAAGAACCAAGGCACCTCGGTCTGCAGCGTCCCAGCGGGATCCTTTTTTGCAACCACGCTTGCACTTCGCCCATCTCTCGCGCGCTCATCGCGGCCAGCGCGAACGGTTGCTCCCGGTTGCTAGCCAGCAGCGCCAGCACGGCTTCTCGCGGCGTCTGGCCGATGCCATGGGCCTCGATCCGGCAGATCCTGTCGCATTTGCTCCATTGGGCTCCGTACGTCCTGCTTGGAGATCCCGCCGTTCGGTTGAGCTGAGTGCTCGATCTTCCAACTGGGCTCCGGCACCTGGGAACGCGATGGGAGGAGGCGGACTGAGGGACCGAGGCCCGCTCGCAACTCCCACGTATGCGGGAACGCCCCCGTTCAGCCGCGGCGGGCGCGAAAAGGACGATCTACTCCGTCTTGCGCCCGCCGTCGGCTGCATGCGCTTGTTCGGCAGCCCCATGTCCACGGCGAAGGACTACGCAGCTGCTTCTGATTGGGAAACCGTGGGGGGGGGAAGAATCGTGCGTCCCGCGTCACGTTCTTGCTGCTCCAGCGACTTAAGATCAGCATAGATCCGCCGAGGATCGCCGCCAGCAGCGGCGACAATCGCCTCGCGTTGTCCGCGAACCTCCGCCACGATGGGATCCGTTTGGTCCGCGGTAGCATCGTGTTCGTTCTCTCGATCAGTCATTTCCTACTCCTAGTTCTTCGGGAGTGCACAAGGTCGGAGGCTCGAACCCCCGTTGGCGCAACTCCCGCTCAATCCGACGGCGAGCCTGGGCCCCTGCGAGGTGAGCCAGATTCCACGTCATGAGGTAGTCCGCACGACCAATCGTCGCGGTGGCGAGATGGAGGGCGTCGTTGAACACCTTCGCGGGGACGATCCCGGCCTCGACCAAGGCCTCGGCCAGCACCAAGGTCGCCTCCGTGATTTCCAGCAGGGGAAGACCTTGGAGAAGAGCCAATCGCTGTCGGCTCATCGCCGGGTCCCCCGCGCCCGCTTCACGGAGGACCACGGCGGACGTGACCAGGCGAAAGCGGGATCGACGCCGCAACCACCACTCGTGAGTCACCTGCTGATGGCCGGCAACTACAAGATTGGCGCTCAGCTCAGAAGTGAGGTAGCTGATGATCGTCGTTTCGATGTAAACCACTGGATCCATAGAATCAGTCTAACACCGCTCGGGCTGGATTGCCACGAGCCACGATGCGCTCACCCGCTGCAGGCGCTTGAGATACAGACAGGCACGAGTTGCTCAGTTCGAGCTTGCTGAATCCGCCGGCCTCGAGCATGAGCGAGTCGAGCACGAGCTCCACTTGTGCGACACAAAATCTCATCGTCGCGACCCATGAGGAGATGAGACGGTGTGCCTTGGCAATACGGTCATGGCTTGCCTGGCTTGGTCCGGTGTTCAATGCGGTCGAGCTGCTCCTCGGGTGACACCACAGTTGACCGTGGAAGCCCAAGCGGCGCCTGGGTCGGCTTGGTCTGAATGCACTAGCAGGGCATCGGCAGAGTCTCCCAGAGGCTGCCGATGCCTCGAATTTCGCCTACCACGGTCAAGTGCAGTGTCACCGCTCCTCGAGCTCTTGTCGAAGCGGTACCAGACCTTGCCGATATCATGCAGAAGGAGATGCTTGAGCGCAAACCAGACAGGATGGCCATAGACGTCTTGCCTTTCCTCGGGAGCTTCCTTGGGGGGAGAGTGGCTACTTCTTCATAGGTCTCCTTCGCCGCATCCACAGACTCGCCGTCAGCGCACCCGTTAGCGCCAGGCCCAGGAGTCCATCCACCGGCACTGCTGCCACTTCCGCCTCCACGGACAGCGAGAACGCCTGCGAGAAGTCGCCGCTCGCCGCCGTCACCGCCAGGGTGTGCGCCCCCCCCGCCGTTCCCCGGCCCACACCGACCGTCAGCACCTTCTCTACTGTGCCGCCCGCCTCCAGCGTGAACACGCTCTGGTCGAAGGTGCAGCTCAGCCCGTCGTCCGGATTCGCGCAGGACAGGCGCACCTCGGCGG
>JACPHN010000165.1 GCA_016188575.1 Candidatus Schekmanbacteria bacterium | reverse complement strand
AGGATATCCACATCTCCTCGAGGCTCGCCGCCGCCCCGGCCGGCTTGTCGTATTTCGGCAGCTCGACGATGTCGATGCGCATGAGCGGCGACAGCACCGCTGCGCTTTCGCCGTCGCGCAGGCGAAAGGTGGTGTGGTAGCGCGGCTCCGCCGGCACCAGCGGAGACGTCGTAAACACCAACACGATCACCGGCCGCAGCCGCGTGTACGGGTCGCTCTCGCCGAGCTGCTCGCGCACCATCCGGCAGGCGTAATAGACGATGCGCTCGGCGAGCGCGGGGTGCGCATAGCACATCATCTCCACGTCGTAGCGCCGCCCGGCCTGATCGGTCACGCGCACGTCCAGCACCGATTGCTTGTCGCCCACGACCTGGAGCGCCGAAAACGGGTTGAGGATCTCGACGGCCGCCGGCCGCTCCGCGGGGCCGAGGTGCAGAACCCCGGTGAGCTAGCTGATCAGCAGGTCCTTGTTCCGCTCCTGGCCGAAGAGCGCCTTGAAAATGAGGTCGATCGTCGGATCGACGCGTGCCTCTCCTTTCTCAACCATCGCCATGGATCCCGTGGGGTGCGTCGCGCGGTGGTGCCGGCGAGAAAATCATACCGCCGGCAAGCCGGCCGCCGCAAACCGCCGATCGGCAGCGCGCAGAGCCGACCTCGCTCCAGACGTCGTCCTTCGGTGCTCTCGGCTATCATCTGCTCCAACGCCGCCAGCAGCTTCTGGCGCCGCTTGGGCGGAATCGATCCCCACGGCGGGGTTGATGGTGCACTGATCGTTTTCATGACGCCTCCTGACCCAGTTTGCAAGGCCCACCAAGGCCTCTCTACCCAATCTCGGCGTCATGCCGCCAGGCGTCAAGTTTCCATCTACAGAGGTATTCACGATGGCATACTGGGCTTTTTCATCAGGTGCTCAAGAGTGGGTGTCGAATCCAGGACCCACAACTGGAGACCGCCCATCGCCTGGAGACGGCGCTGGCCATCGACATGGTGGTGGCTTGGCGCATCCTGTACCTGATGAGGGCCGGCCGTGAAACCCCGAAGCTGCCTTGTGCGATCTTGCTGGAGAACCACGAGCACCGAGCGCTGGTGTGGACGGTGACGGGAAAACCGCCCGTCGGCGAACCGCTTTCCCTTCGCGATGCTGTCCGCATGATTGGCCGCTTGGGGGGCTTCCTGGCGCGGAAACGCGACGGTGAAACCGGCATGATTACACTGTGGTGAGGTTTGGTCCGGTTTGCTACCGAGCGGGCACTTTTCGTCAGAGTCACGCGGTCTGGAACGACGAGACTCTGCCGGACTTCGATTAGAGGTGGCGGCCGCGCCTGGCCAAGCAGCCTCGAGGCGACCTCCGAGAATGCGCGAGGTGCCCGACCTGTTCCAGGATCGACGGGCACTTCGCGCCATCTTCGACCAGCTCGCTCCACAATGACGCAGCCGGCTCCATGCGGCTGATCGCCGCGATGCGCGGATCGCGTCTTCTCGACCTTCTTCATCCCTGGCATCGCTCTTGCTTTCTCGAGAAGTGATTCCCACTCCGCTCAGGAAAGGAGAAAACGATGCGCCAGATGATTCGAGCCATCACAGGGAGCCGCGCCGAGGCGAAGAAGTCGGCTCCCCCCGCTCGTGTAGAATCGACCGGTTCCGGCGACACGCCGGCGCTCCTCCCCGAGATCGCTCGATGCGGCGGTTCGCTCAGCCTGCGATCGGTCATGCCCGGGGCTGACCTCATTCGCGCCGGCAACCGCACCTTTGCACTCGGCTTTCCCGAGGACGTGGTCAAAGTCTGGACACAGGCGGGCGTCGAGCCGGACGCCTGGATCATTCCCGACATCCGCACTGCGCACGGCATTGTCCAGTGGGCGTTGGAAGGGCCGTTCCATTCGGCGCTGCGGGCGATGGCAACCAGGCCGGTCAAGGAAAAGATCAAGGTTGTCGTCCGCCGCGAGGTATGGCCGGCGGTGGTCGACAGCTTGCGCCTCTCCTATCCGGGCCCCACTCCGAAGGAGCTCGAAAAAGCCGGCGTGGCCGCGGAGCTCGTCAGGCGGCTCAGGGTCGAGGCGGACTTCCTCGCCGGCGAGCTCCAGGCCGCGGAGGGACGGACCGAAGAGGTCCAGGACCTGCTCGATCCGGTATTCTTCGACAGCGAGGGCGTCGCCGAAACGCTCGGGCTGTGCATCCGCTCGCACGGGAGCAACATCTACTCTTTCTTGACCGCCGCGGACCGGATCGAAGAGCATCGGTTGGAGCCGGCATCGCAGTTTCACCCGCCCTACACGGCCGCCATGCAGCCGGCGACGACCCCCGTGATGCCCGAGCGCTTCGAAGTCATGATACTCGGTGCCGGGAACGGTGTCGACCCTGGCGGCCCACCGACGTCCATGGCGATACAAGCCAGCGGCCGCTTCATACTGGTGGACGCCGGTCCGTACACGCAGGCCGTGCTCGCCCACGCCGGCCTCAGTCTGCAGCAGATCGATGTCCTGATCCTGACGCACGCGCACGAGGAGCAGGCCATCGGTCTCAACGCGCTACTGCGCCTGCGACACCGGCTCCGGCTGTTCCTCACCAAGGAAACTGCGCTGGCCGTGCGTCGCAAGCTCGCCATCTTCAACCCCGAGCTCGACGCTCCCGACCGCATTCTGGACGACGTGTTCGACATTACCTACGTCGAGCCGGGACGGGACTACGAGCTCTTGGGGCTGAGCCTGCGCTTCCATTACGCCTTGCACACCGCCTCCTGCGTGGCGCCGGAGCTTAGCATGTGGGAGGGAGGCCGCAAGCGGCGCGTCCTGTTGCTGGCTCACCATGCACCCCGGGCCGCGGTGGAGAAGGCCGTGGCCACCGGAATCGTGTCCGCACCCCGCGCCGAGGAGCTGCGTTCCTACTATTCCTTCGCCGGCGACTTGCTCGTCGCCGACGCTGGCGGCGTCAACCTGCATGGCCTCGCCGCGGATCAGGCGAAGAGCCCGGCCGGGACCCTCGTGTTTGCGAACGCTACCAACCTCGGCGAAACCGACCGCTGTCTGTACACCCTGGCCGAGCCTGGGCACCGCTACGCGATCATTTCGGACCGCAGCCGTCCCACCGCGCTCGAACGGGGGATGGCAGAGCGAGCGCTCTCGGAGGCCTTCGCCGCCACCAGCCTGGACTGGCACAACGCGCTGCTCGACGCCGCGGCTGCCGAAAACCTCAACCCGGGGCAAGTCGTGATCCGGCAAGGGGCAGAGAACACGGATGTATTCGTGTTGCTTACCGGAGAGCTTGGCGCCTTCCAGGCCTGCCAACAGCCCGGAAGCCCGGCCCGGGTCGCCGACCTCCACCCGGGAGACGTGTTCGGCGAAATGGCGAGCATCCGCCGTCTGGGACGGTCCGCCTCGATCGTGGCTCAGACTCCCGCGCGAGTCCTGCGCATTCCTGGACAGCTCTTCGCTACCTTTGCTCGGGATGCCGAGCTGGTGACCTCCTTACCCGAGATTTGGGAGAAGCGGGCCAGGCTCGAGCGCGCCGGGGTGTTGGCCGAAGCGTCGGTCGCGGTCCGGAACCGGCTGGCGCGGGCCGCGGTGCGGCGCAGCATCGAGCCCGGTTCGACCTTGATTCGGGAGGGATCGCAGAGCGACACCGTCTTCGTCCTTTCGGCCGGACGCGTGCAGATTTACCGGGGAAGCGAGCCGCTATTGGTTTCCGGAGCGCCGATCATCCTTGGCCCCGGGAGTCTGCTCGGGGAGACCGCACCGTTTCTCCGCCAGGCTCGCAACGCCTCCATCGTAACGCTCGACGAATGCGAAGTCCTGGCGATTCGCGGCGCCGACTTCAAGCGCATCGTGGAAGCCTCGCCGCAGCTTTTCTGTGCGATCTCGGCGCTGGTGAAGGAACGGCGGGCGCGCGCCTGACAAGGAGAAACCGATGGGAAGCTCGATCATTCCGAAGATCGCCGAGCCGGACATTGATCTGGCCGCCGATGTCGTCGCCGACGGCGAGATTGCGCTCTCGTGGAGCGACAGCAGAAGCTCGGGGCTGTACCACCTGCTGATCGTGAGAACGGGAGCGGTCCGGGCGTTCACCGCCATTCGCCTGGGTGGCGAGACCTGCTCCTATACGCTGAGCAACCTGGGTCGCCACCAACGCTACCGCATCAGCGTGCTGGGCAGCCGCGACGGTGCCAGCCGCGCCTCGTCCTGGCTCAGCGTTACGCCGCAAGCGGGGCTGCGGCCGCGCCGGTGCATGGACGAGCCGGGCATCGAACCATACCTGGCGACCGTGACCAACGTGTCGGTCATGCCCCAGGACCGTCGCCTCACCGCCTACTGGCGCCTGCAGCCAGGGTTTGTAGACCGCGTCCGTCTGGAGATCCTGCGCGACCAGCAGCTCGTCAAGGCGTTCGATCTCGAACCCGAGGTCACCAGTCTGTCGGTGGACCGCGGCCGCGGTCTCGAGCTGCAGAACGGTGCACCCTACGAGCTGCGTCTCGCCACGCTCTTTGCCAGCTTCGCGATCCCTTGCCCCGAAACAGCCGTGTGTTGCCCGGCGCCTCGCGGGGAAGAGCGCGCCCAGAACTGCCGCTTTCGATCGCGCCACCTCGTCTATCCATTCGTCGAGCTTGGACCGGAGCTGGCCGTCTTCGAGGACGACGTGGCTGGTGAAGGCGGCGGCGGTGGCGGCGGTGGCGGCGAAGGCGCCAGCAGCGGGCCGGCTCAGAAATTGCGCTGCTGTCACTGCGCTGGCGACGTGCACTGGCAAGAGTATCGGCTGCTGTGCTCCGGGTGTCGCGCCGAGTTCATTCCGAACGGCCGCGGCGCCTTCCTCGAGACGCGCACGCTCCGTTTCGGCACCTGCAAGTGCTGCCTGCCGCGCAAGATCCTGGTGCGACGGCAAGGAAGTGACAGCCTGGTGTGTGCCCATTCCGGCAAGGAGCACATCCCGCTGGCCGATGGCCCGGGCTATCAGCTTATCGAGGACCTGCCTTTTGGCCTTTGCCAATGCTGTCGCCCGCGGCGTCCGCTCCTCCGGAAGGATGCGGCGGTCGTGTGCCAAAAGTCGGGAGAAAAACACCGCTCGGAACAGGGGCGGTGGGTGTTGGTGCCCAGCGAGCCGGTTTTCGACGCCACCGCGATCGACGCCTTGCTCGATGCTGGGCTGGCAGAAATCGGCGCCTCGGGGATTTCCCGCGCGCGCCGATCGTAGCGGCGTTTTCAAACACGAGGAAGGAGACCGTCATGTCCGCAGTCGTCCGAATGACCGCCGCCCAATGGAAAACCGTGGGCGTCTTTTCTGCATACTGTGTGTGTTGCGAAGTGGCGCGCGAGCTGGTTCAGGCGCGGGACCTCGGCCTGACGCTGCGCCGATGCCCGGGCACGGGTGCGCTTCATGAGGACCGCGGCGACGGGGTCTACGAGCTGGCGTCGCCGGAGGACCCACAGGGCGGCCGGGCGCCGGTGCTGTTGGCGCTCGGAAGCCCGGTGCGGCCCGGAGATGGCGCGCAAGCGCGTCACGGCGAGACCGGTTCGCCCGCGGCGGGCGCCGCAGCGGCAAACCTCCCGGAGCTGGATCTGCTCAGTGATCGCCCCAAGAAGACCGAAGCGAAGACGCGCATCTCGCTCGAACAGGCCACGTTTGCCGGCGCGCCAAGGAGGTTGTAGCATGGCTGAGACGGCGGTTTGTCAGCTTTTCCCCGTGCGGCGCGGCGGCGCCCTGGTGCATCAGACCTGGGCCGTCGACGAGCCGGCCGCGCTGCGCTTCCACCCCATGGGACCAGATGGCGGCGCGAGGTTGCGGCGCGAGCTGGAGGAAATGCAGCGACATCTTCCCCGGTGGGTGCTTACCGTCAGCGAGGACCTGCGCCGGATCCCTTGCCCCTCATGCGACTCGACCCTGGTCTTCAGCCATGGGCTCCGCTGTGTGGCCTGCGAAAAGGAGCCGGGACGGCGCGTCCCGACGGGGCGGGCGACGCTCGCCTGGTTCGGCCTGTTGCCCCCCATCGGCGTCGACACGCTGTCGGAGCTGCGCGACAGCTTGCTAGTCTCCCCGCCGCAGCTTCATCCCGTCGGGCGGGCGGAGGGAATCGGGAGTTACCTGCTCGTGCCGCTGGTGGCCAGCTACCCGCCCGGATTCCCCAGTCGGCCGGTGGCGGTGAGCTATCTCCCGACGTTCTTTACCATCCGGGGAATGCCTCCAGCCAAGCCGAGCCATGTGTGTCACCTGCTGTCCGACGGCCAGATGTGCCTTTTTGCGGCCAACGACTGGCGGGAGGAGATGACGTGCCGGCAGGTGATCGAGCAACGCGCCTACGCCCATGTCATCAAGCTGCTCAATTTCGCCAATGGTAAGAAGAATGCCTTTGCGATCGTGAGCTGAGCGCCACGAGCAGGAGACAATGCCATGACTCCCCATCGCCCCGAAGTCAAGATTGCCGCGACTGCCTTCGCGCGGATGTGCGCGGAGCTGGACCGGGTCTGCCCGCGCGAGGCCGTACTGGTGCCGGCAATCGCGCTCACCATGCGGAACCCCGACCGCAACCCGTGTGCCATGATCAAGCTGCAAGACCTTGCGGAGATCTTGGTGGCGCGCGTGGTGCTGATGCCCCCTGACCGCCAGATCAACCGGGCGGCGGCGGTGTGCGTGCGCGCGGCGACCGACGAAATCGTCGGGCTCGAGGTGCAGGACTTGCTCGACCGGTATCCCCGGCTGCGCGCCTGCGGCTACATTCACTCCCATCCGTTTGCCCAAGGCTCCACGTGGCCAAGCTCGGGACCCGGTGGGGATATCGAGGGGCACATGCTTCCCCTGCTCGCACGCAATCGCGCTTGCAACCTCGACCTGTCGCTGAGCCTGATAGCGTGCCGCGACCCGGTCGCACCGGGCTGGAAGCTGCAGGCATTTGCGCTCGCCTCCGAAGTCGGCCCGGTGCTGGACCTCGGCTTCGCCGCGCGAGAGCAGGGTGCCGGGGAGCGAGCGGCGCTCGCGCGGAGCCTGATGCCGCCTCACGAGTCGCGCCCGGATGCCGCTCGTGTTCTGCGGAGGTTGCGCACCGGGCTGCGCGACCGGGGCGCGACCTACGAGGAGGACGCCTTGTTCGACGGCTGGATTCGGATCGTCACCACGCACCCACGACAGGCGCGCGCGGTGCTCCTCATTCCGCCCGACTTTCCACGTTCCGGTGCGCGGGTGTACCTCGGGGGTAGCGCGGCGGGGTCGACCCGAGCGGCCCCGCTCGAGCCCCGTGGCGCCACGGACCCGGAAGCGCTGCTTCGCGTGCTTGCGCCGGCGCCGCCCCCCCCTGGGAAGGGGGCTTCGCCCGCCGCGCAGGATTATTTCTCCCGCGTTCAGCCGGTTATTGGCCTCGGCCTGAGCGACAAGACCGTGCGGATCGAGAACCTGTCGGCATGCGCACGGGTGGTCGAGCTGCTCGCGGGATGTGGCGTGGCGCGATTCGTGGCACCCGCGACCGCGCGCCCTGCGACCTGGCCGCTTGATCGAGACCGCTGGGCTTTTCCGGCCGCGGACAACGGTGGCGGTGGCGGTGGCACCGAGCGAGAGGCTATACAGTCCCATCTCGCCTGGAAAAACGGCTTCCTCCCGGTAGCCTGCCTCCCCGGCGGCCTTGCCGACGCCGGTGTCGCCGGTGAGCTGCTGAGCCCCGGAGCCTCCGCCTACGTGGATTGGGACGGCAGTCGACGACGCGTCACCTTCGGCGTGCCTCACGGCGACCTCCTGGGCTGGGAGAATGCCTCATATCACGTGGGTGGGCGACGACGGCGAGCGGCCCGATGCCGTCGACACTCCCCCCGGCCATACCTGCAGCCCGGCGCGTGATGGTCGTCGGCTGCGGCAGCGTCGGCAGCGAGGTCGTCCGCCTCCTGGCGGGGAGAATCAGCCACTGGACGTTGGTCGACAACGGGTGCGTCAGTGTGTTCAACCCGCACCGGCAGTGGTTCGGAACTGCGGAAATCGGCACGCGCAAGGTGCTCGCTCTGCGCCGGCGTCTCGCGCCTGCGGAGGTGCTCGCCATCGACCGGGCCTGCGATGCGGAACGTCTGGACGACTTCCGGTCCGTGTTGAGGCGGGCCCGCCCGCACCTCGTCGTGCTCAGCGCCGGCACCAGCGAGCAGGGCCCGCTGGCCCGCGTGCTCTGGCGCATGGGCGTGCCGCACGTGGTGGCGTGGGCCTACCCCCAAGCGCGGTACTTCGAAGTCAATGTCGTCTTACCGCAGCACGGGACGCCATGTCTGCATTGCTTGCGGAGCCACCTGGCGGCGGGACCGGCGGCGCCGCCGCCGGTGCGAGACGAGCTGGCTTCGTTTCTGTATCAGGAGCTATCCGGGGCTGATCGCGAGCAGGCGTACCGGGACCTGGTCGCCGAGCCGGCGACTCCCGTGGACACCGCCCGGCTCGCCGCAGTCACGACGGCGTGCGTCGTGGAGGCGCTGCGGCCGCCACTGGATCGCGCGCCCTGGTTCCGCCGCCTGCTGCGCGAAAAAACCACGTGCCTGCTCGGCGGCAACCAGGTCACCGAAATCGGCGGCCGGCCGGCTTACGGCATCCAACGCCCCGGCCAGGTGATCCGCCTGGGATTGGAAGATCTGGTGCGCGGCACCGGCGCCTGCCCTGGATGTGGGCGGTGCCTGCCAGTGGCCGCTGGCGAGCGAGCTGCAGAGGCGAATGAACCGAATCTATCGTCACGCGCGGCGGACGAGGGGCTGCTGTTGGCCAGTGGCGCATGACCAAAGAATCCGATCACCTGGCGAACATCAGGTGCCAAGAAACGGCGTCGGCAGAATGTGGCTTACACCATGGCGAGCGCGATGCGCGTGGACGCGCGAGGGCCGGCGTCCTATGATCGCTCCTCGTGCGATACGACTCAGCCGACAGGATCGGGCCCTACCGCCTCCTCGCGCCGCTCGGCCAGGGCGGCATGGGGGTCGTCTACCGGGCCGAGCACGCAGAGACGGCAGAGACCGTCGCGCTGAAGACCGTCCGGCTCCCGGACGCGGGGCTCCTCCAGAGCATCCGCCGGGAGATCCGTGCGCTCGCTCGACTCCGGCACCCCGGCATCATCCGGATCGTCGCCGAAGGGCTCCACGAGGGGATGCCATGGTACGCGATGGAGCACCCCGAAGGGGTCACGCTGCGTCGTTGGACCGGGAGCCTCGGTGCCGGCCTCGAGACGGCCGGCGAGGTCTCCGAGCGACGGGATGACTGGTGGACCCAATCGCTCGCCGGGAACGAGGAGACGCTCGATGACTCGTCCGGCTGGGATCGTCCGCGCACATCGCCGACACCGCCACCGGCCGAAGCCCGGACACCGAGCCGGCTCGGGCCGATCCTCACGCTCGTCCGGCGGCTGTGCGCGCCGCTGGCCTTCCTCCACGGGGAGGGGATCGTCCACCGTGACCTCAAGCCCGAGAACATCCTCGTGCGGCCGGACGGGCGGCCCGTGATCGTGGACTTCGGCCTCGCCGCCTCCTTCGCAGGGGGGGCGAGTCGGGAGGCGCTCTCGGTCGAGGCGGGGATGGCCGGCACCGTCTCCTACATGGCTCCCGAGCAGATCCGGGGCGAGCTCGTCGATGCCAGGGCCGACCTCTATGCGCTCGGGTGCATCCTCTATGAGCTCCTCACGAAGCGCCGGCCGTTCGCGGGCGCGGGGCCCTTCGAGGTGCTCCGTGCACAGCAGTTCCACGCGCCCATGCCGCTGCGTCAGCACGTCGAGGACATCCCGGCGGCGCTTGACGAGCTCGTCCACCGGCTGCTCGCCAAGGCCCCGCGGGACCGGATCGGGTACGCGGACGTCGTCGCGAGCGCCCTCGCGGAGCTCGGGGCGGAGGCGGGTCCGGAGGACCGCGGCCCGGCGCCTCGCGCGTACCTCTACCGGTCCGGGCTTTCCGGGCGCTCCGCAGAGATGTCTCTCCTCCGCGGCCATCTCCAGCGGCTCGAGGATGGCGCGGGCGGGATCGCCCTGCTCGGGGGCGAGAGCGGGGTCGGAAAGACACGCCTCGCCACGGAGATCGCCCGGGAGGCGCTCGGGCGAGGCGTGCTCGGCCTCGGCGGCGAGTGCCTGGACGTGGGTGGGAGCGCCTTGCAGCCGTTCCGCAAACCGCTCCAGGCGATCGCGGACCGGTGCCGGGAGCGAGGGTGCGAGGAGACGGACCGGCTCCTCGGCCGCCGCGGCAAGCTCCTGGCGATATTCGAGCCGGCCCTCGCCGGACTCCCGGGGCAGGAGTCCCATCCCGAGCCCGCAGAGCTCACGGGGGATGCGGCCCGGCTGCGCATCCTCACTTATCTCGCGGACACCTTCGAGGCCCTCGCCGCGGACGAGGAGGTCCTCCTCGTCCTCGACGACCTCCAGTGGGCGGATGTGCTCTCGCTCGACGTCCTCGCCTTCCTCCTCCGGAGCGGGCGGCTGGAGCGCGTGCCGCTCGCCGTGCTCGGGACCTACCGCACCGAGGAGGTGGGGGAGGACCTCGGGGAGCTCATCGAGACGCCGGGGATCCGCCGGATCGTGCTCGACCGGCTCGCCGAAGGAGCGGTCGCGGGGATCGTCGGCGACATGCTCGCGCTCTCCTCGCCGCCCGAGCTCTTCTCCCGATACCTCGCCCGGCACTCGGAAGGCAACCCGTTCTTCGCCGCCGAGTACCTCCGTCTGGCCGTGGAGGAGGGAGTCTTCTTCCGGAACGTCCGTGGAGAGTGGGAGGTCGCCGTCGAGGAGACGGAGGTGACCGAGGAGACCTACGCAGAGCTCCCGATTCCCCGGTCTCTGCGGGACCTCGTGGGGCGGCGGCTCGCGGGGCTCTCCGAGGCGGCGGCAAGGCTCATCGAGGCGGGGGCCGTCATCGGGAGAGAGGCCGGAGTGCTCCTCCTCTGGGAGATGACACGCCTCGAGGAGGAGGACCTCGTCGAGGCGACCGGGGAGCTCGTCCGGCGGCAGGTCCTCGAGGAGAGCGCCGCCGGTGAGCTGCGGTTCGTGCACGACAAGATCCGGGAGGTCGCGGAGGAGCGGATCGAAGATGGCCGGCGCCCGGCCCTGCACCGCGCCGCGGCGGAGGGGATCGAGGCGCTCCACAGGGCGGACCGGGAGCATCACCTCGCGGAGCTCGGCCGGCACTGGCGAGCGGCGGGTGAGCGGGGGAAGGCCCGGGCATGCTTCCTCGCAGCGGCGCGGCAGGCCAGGGAGCGGTGGACCCTCGCGGCGGCGGTACCGTTGTTCGAGGCGTACCTTGCACTCATCGAGGAACCAACGGCCGAGAGCATCGAGGCGCGAAGGGAGCTCGCCTCCCAGGTCCTCCGCGTCCTCGGACAGCTGCCCGAAGCCGGAGTCGTGCTCGGGAAGGCGCTCGCGGAGGCACGCGGGATCGGCGACCGGCGGGGCGAGGGGAACGCGCTCGGCAACCTCGCCATCCTGCACCGGGAGCAGGGCCGGATGGAGGAGGCGCAGAAGCTCTACGAGCAGGCCCTCGTCATCCACCGCGAGGTCGGCAACCGGCGGGAGGAGGGGAACGTGCTCGGCAACCTCGCCATCCTGCACCAGGAGCAGGGCCGGATGGAGGAGGCGCGGCAGCTCTACGACCAGGCCCTCGTCATCCTCCGCGAGGTCGGCAACCGGCCGGGCGAGGGGATCGTGCTCGGCAACCTCGCCACCCTGCACCGGGAGCAGGGCCGGATGGAGGAGGCGCGGCAGCTCTACGAGCAGGCCCTCGTCATCCTCCGCGAGGTCGGCAACCGGCCGAGCGAGGCGAACGCGCTCGGCTACCTCGCCACCCTGCACCAGGCCCAGGGCCGGATGGAGGAGGCGCGGCAGCTCCATGAGCAGGCCATCGTCATCCACCGCGAGGTCGGCAACCGGCAGTTCGAGGGGATCGTGCTCGGCTACC
>JACPHN010000167.1 GCA_016188575.1 Candidatus Schekmanbacteria bacterium | reverse complement strand
GCTGGAGGCAGTCAGACCCCGAGCCAGGTCATCCTCGGTTCCGTGCACGAGTGTGCGCGCCACCGCCGTCACCCGGCCCTCCCGGAAGGTTTTGTTCACGGTGGCGTAGGCGGCGCCAGCAGGCCATTGGCGGTAGGGCTTTCGAGGTCGGCCGCGCTTGCCCGTCTTCGAAGGAACGATGGTCTGACCGTACTGCTCGAGAAGGATGTCCGAGTACGTGGCACAGTCGTCGGTAGTGGTAAGACGAGGTGGGACGTTACCTGTGCGCTCGGCAAAATCCGCGACCACCTCCGCGAGCGTGTCGTGGTCGCGCTTTCCGATGATGAGCGAGACCACCAAACGAATTTCCACATCAATGGCGGTGTGGTCCCACTGATCCCCTTTCCGCTCATCCTCGGGAACCTGGGCATCACAGTTCTTCTCTTTTTTTCCCCACGAAGGCCCACTTCTCGTCAAACTGGACCTCTTGCACGTCCAGCGCTCGAACACGCGCGTCGTGCAAGGCAAAGGCATGGAGACCCAGGCGCACCGCGATGCTGGTCACCCCATCTTTGGAAGCACCAACCAGACGTGCTGTCTTACGGATGCCGCACCCTTCTTTCAAGTGGTCCGCGATGGCCAGCGCCTTCTCGGGTGACATCCTCGTCCCCCATAGTGCCGTTCCTTTGCGCTCGGAGCATTCGCGGTGGCAGGATGAACAGCGCAGTATCCGCCATCGTCCCCGTCCCTTGCCCGCGCGGACCGAAAGATTCCCATGGTTCACAACACCCCGGTCGGGGCAGGAAGGGTTCACGCAGCACAGCTCATCCAACGGTCGAGGCTGCATTCCGAACCCTCCGACGGAGGTCCCATTGTCTGTCTGCATTGCCGGTTCCTCCAGTTAAGTACTGTACAGATAACCGGCACGTGCGCACCGTCAACCGTGGGCTCGGTTCCCGCTGTCGAGAAACGCGCACACTGCGCGCTCATTCCCGGACAGCCGAGGTGCGTCCCCCGAACAGGACACTACCCGATTTTCGCGTCGGCCGAATTTGCTTTACACCTGAGGCCCCACGCAGGGGAGCGATTCATCGCGCCCGGTCATCGCGGCCGGTAATCGGGGCGGATCATTTTCGGCCCGATGATCCCCGCCCCTGCTCACCGAAGCCTGCGGCGGGAAGAAGTGTAAGGGACGAAACCGGACATTCGGCCGACGCCGAAAAAAGGGTGCCGCGGCGACATCGAACAGAAACTCCAGCTCGTCCTCGCTCAGCAGGTCTTGGATCCAAAGTGGCTTGTTCTCGCCTACCTGCATCCCACGGTAGAAGGTCGGTAGGCGCGATCACGTTGACATGACTACTGTTCACCCGTAGTATCTCAACGATGTACTACGAATGGGACAATGCCAAGGCCGCTGCGAACCGTCATAAGCACGGCGTCGATTTTTCCGACGCCATCCCGGCTCTCGAGGATCCTGATCGCCTTGAAGAAATCGATGACCGCTTCGAGTGCAACGAGGCGAGAGACCGGGTGATCGGGATGGCCAGCGGAGGCATTCTTTTCGTCGTGACGACCATGCGCGGCGGTGACATTTGCCGCGTCATCTCTGCACGGAGGGCTACACGGTATGAGCAAGACCGATACTACAAAGACGACCGTGAGAACGGGTGATCCCCCGCCGCTCGGCGAGACCGACTGGGCTCGGCTCAATGCGATGACGGATGACGAGACCTTGGCTGCAGCGATATCCGATCCCGATGCGCAGCCCTTGAGCGCCGAAGAGCTCGCGACAATGCGGCGCGTCTCGCCGGTGAAGTTGTTGCGCCAACGACTCGGCATGACCCAAAGCGAGTTCGCTGAAGCATTCCTGTTGCCAATTGGTACACTTCGAGACTGGGAACAGGGCCGAAGCGCGCCCGATGCCCCCGCCAGAGCTCTGCTGCGCGCAATCGAGCGAGACCCCGACACAATGAGACGATTGCTCGGGCATGCCGCCTAGAACACGCCATCGATTGATCAGACGGGCGATTCAGGGGCCAGCGAGGCCAAGAGGCGGGGTGACAGGCTCGGGCTTGGGCCATTCCCGGCGGCCATAGGTTCCGCTTTCCACCGCTGCTACGCGCCGCCGTCCACCAGGACGATCCGGTACGAATAGCCCTGCTCGGTGAGTAAGAGCTGCGATGGTGTATGCGAAGCTGTTGGCGGTGCTCATTCAGCACGGGTGCATCGTCATCGCCATAAGGGGCTGCGGGGATCCAAGTCTCGTCACAGCCGCGCAGACGGTTCGAAGGTTCGCCATGGCGCTCGCCAGCGGCTGCAAGGAAGACGGGAGCTTGACCGTCGCCTTGGAACACCCTGCGAGTGCCTGGCAATGGGCTGCCGGCTCGACCGTCGAAGAAAGGCACCCAACGTCTACCAACATATCCCAACGGCCGGCCCGAATCGACTCCAGCAAGAAAGGCGCGCGCCACCCCGTGGTCATGCGGTGCCTCGGTCACGCCGTGCAAACGGCACCTGGCGACCCCTGGGTGGCCTTTGCAACCGGTGAGCGAGTAGCAGGGCCACCCCGCATTGCCGCGGTGCGTCCGGACGGGATTCAGTTGCGCTGAATCCACCGCCTGCGCGAGCTATGCGGAAAGCGCATGACGAAGACCCCCCGCCCTGACTCTCCCGCGCAAGCGGCCCACTCGTTCCGCAACGATGCTTCATCCATTCGTCAGCCGGTCTGAAACCCCGCCCTTCAACGCGTGCGGCACGCTGTCGCGCCCGCACGTGCATTGCGGCACGATGAATCGCGCCGCTACGGTCACGCGAAGAGCGCAGGCGCGCGATTCATCGCGCGCTAGCGACGCCACGAACGCCTGGTTCGGTGATCCAAAGAGCTCGACGCCGAACAGGCGGCGGATTCAGACGGGATCCGCCGCGGGCGCGCCGGCCCCGAAGATCGACGGGTAGCGGGCGAAGATCGCTTCCCAGTCCGTGGCGTGGTGGAAGCGGATGACCTGATAGCCGAGATCCTCGAGCGCCTCCGTCTGCGCCCGGTCCTTTTCCCGCGCGAGCTGCTCGTTGTGGGGCGGTCCGTCAATGAAGACGGCGGCCATTTCGGGTTCATAGAGGAAATCGAGTCGCGCCCGCGCGGCCTCCACGAAGACCTGCGATCGCGACGGCAAGCGGCGGCCCCGCCGGTCGACGGCGTCGATCCAGCGCCG
>JACPHN010000151.1 GCA_016188575.1 Candidatus Schekmanbacteria bacterium | reverse complement strand
TGAAGAGGTCCTGCAGTGCTGTTCGTCCCTGCGCTACACTGAGCTCCGCGTCATACGCATTCATCTCAACCCCCTGCTGTGTGAAAGGTCGGGCCAATTTTTTTCCTATGCCCTTCATAGCACAGCAGGGTATTCCTGGATGGAGCTAGAATGCGTAGATCTCCGCACTCTGGCGGGAACGCAAAAAGGTCACGCTCTGTTGGATTGAGGATGCGGGAGTCGAGAAAAAAACGGGCATCGGTGCTCTAGTCGAAATTCACAATTACTCTCTCGACTGGAGCGAGTCCGATGCCCGTGATGACGTCCGCCGTAGAGCCTACTGAGACCAGCGTGGTCACATCAACCGCGACCCCGTCGATCACGACGCCGGATTGGCTTGTCGAAGCCATCGTCGTTGCCCGATTCTGGCGTATGATCGGCATTCTCGATGCGATCGACGAGTCGGTTCGAGCTCCGCGCGGAAAGGCGGGTGATTATGAGGTGTGCGATTACGTGCTGATGCTTCTCGCGTTCTCCCTCAGCGGTCATCTCCATGTTCGCCACTTTCGCAAGCGGCTCGAAGGGTACGAACAGGCCTTGGCCGCGGCCTGGGATCGTGAAGCTGTGCCATCTGCGAGTGCCCTCAGTCGATTTCTGCGCGTCGTTGGGGCACCCCCGCTCGACGAGACCCTGGGTTTGCTGGACCGAAAGGGCCAGCGGTGGTTGATGTTCGACACCGACGGCACCCGGCAAGCAATCCGCGTACGCCATCTCGTGGACGGCGAAGATCGCCCGCCGGCGCGTCGCCGGAGCGCTTGGAGCTTCGCTCCGGGCTACACCGGGCGGAAGCGCGGCGAAGCGGTCCGGTCCCGCATGGTGCCGCAGAATGCCCAGACCAAGGAATGGCTCGACTCGGTGCTGGCTCCGGGCAACGGCGCGCTCGAAGACGAGCTGTCGACCTGCTGCGGGACGATTGCCGACTACCTCGATCATCACCAGATCGCGCGGAGCGAAGGAGTCGTGCGCCTCGACGGCGCTCATGGTTTCGTCAAGCTCATTGCGGCAATCACGGCCTTCGGTCTCGGGTATCTTTGCCGAAGCGCCGACTACCGACTGGTCAAGTCCGTGGCGGTGCGCAAAGCCATCGCCCAAGGTCCGACGCCGGATTTCCGACCTCATGGTGAAGTGACGCCGCGTCAGGTGGTCGATGTCGGGACCATCACGTGGCGGGCCGGCGGCCGATCGCCTCTGGTAATCAGCACCCGACTGGTGGTCACGATCCGCGATCCCGGTCCCGAGGCGGCGAAACGGAGCAAGATCGGAAAGCGGATCGGGCCGAAGATCTATGAGCTGTTTGTAACCGATCGTACCGTCGAACAGCTCTCGGCGCTCGATGTCGTCAGTTTGTATCTCGGCCGTGGTGACCAGGAGCGGTGTTTCGGCAGCGAAGACAAGCAAGGCGATGCCGATCGTCTCGTCAGCACGGCGCTTTGCGGCCAGGCGTTCTTCGCCCACGTCTGCCTGGCGGCGCTCAATGCGCGGGTACGCCTTGGCGAGGAGATCAGCGAGGCGCGGCGGCGCCGCACGGAATGGTCGCCAGCCGATATCGTCGAAGTCGCAAGCGAGAGCACGGATTCCTTGCCGGCACCGCTGCCCGAGCCAAGCACCGAGATCGAGATCGCCGCAGGGCGAGGGCCGTCGGCGGAGAAGCTCGGCGGAGACGATTTCGAGTGGATCGACGAAAGCACCGTCCGCTGTCCAGCCGGCAACGCCATGCGGCCGAGCACGCGGACGACGAGCGGAGATGTGGAGCAGGCGCGCTACACGGCACGGCGCAGAGATTGTCGCGCGTTTCCGTTGGCCGACAGGTGCCTGGGCAGTGGCTCGGGTCGACAGAGTGGCCGAAGCATCACGGTGAGGATTCGACGCACCGAAACGATGCCGCAGCCAGGAAATGGGCCGCAGGCGGAATCGCTCCTCGAGCGCATCGAACGTCCGCCTGTTTACTGGCTCGATGTGCCGGCTGCGCAGATGAGCGGGCGCCTTCACCAGCAACTGCTCGGGCAGACGGTCACGATCGAGGAACGCCTGGCCGAAATCAACCCGTCGCCATTGAACGTCGTCTCGCTCAATCGCGATCAACGAGCCCATCGACGACTGACGTGGACGGAACGTCAACAGCGGAACGCCTTGGTGGCCAAGGGGCGGGTGCGACACGTGCATCTGACGGGCATCCCCATACCCATCCAACAGATGCTTCAACTGCACGCGGCTTGATCAAACCTCGCGCACGGCAAACCGAATGGAAACCGCAAAATCACGCCGTTATCGCGCCATCAACGCGACTGAGGTGCGCATCCCGTGGGCCGAACGGGGCGCCGGGTCAGCGGCAGCGCTCGGAGGTAGCTTACTACCGCAGGGCGCTGTCCGCTGCAGCCGGTTGTTCTGCCGCGCGAATCAGCGCGGCGGGACAACCGAACCTTGCCCGGCGCCGTTCTTCCGACGCGCAGCGTCGGAAGAACTCCTTCTTCTGCCCAAAATCCCCATTTCTCGGAGGTAGGAGCTCAGCATCGGCAAAGGCGCGTAGCATCGGCGGTGGGTGCTGTCAAGCGTCCCATGCCGGGCTGCGGGGGGTAACAGACGGCGCGCGTGGGCTACCATAGTCTGGCACTCGACGTGGTTATGGTTATGGGTATGATGCCGGAGGGCCGTTATGACTGAAGCTGGCGACCCACTAGGGGCCGTTCTGGATGGATACGCGAGCTTCCTTCGCCAGCGGCAGCTGGCTCCGCCCCAGCAACAGTCCTTCCTGGTGCGTTGGGTGCGCGAGCTCCTGCGCTTCGCACGGCAACAGCGGGGATACACCTTTGAGCGAACGCTGGACGCCTTCCTGGCCGAGGTCGGCAATCGAGTCGGTACGGAGCCCTGGCAGGTGCGCCAGTCGGCCGACGCTGTGCGCATCTACCGCTACCAATATCGGGCTGCTAGGGAGCCCGGGCAGTCGAGCGCTCCCGAGTTGACCAACGACGCCGTGCCGGCCGACGATCAAGACCTGCTCCAGCGCCTGCGGGAGGTGATCCGGCTACGGCACTATGTCAGGGCCACCGAGAAGGCGTATCTGGATTGGTCGCGCCGTTTCCTGGAGTATCGCGGGCAGACCGGCCTGGCCGGTGAGCCGACCGCGGCCGATCTCCAGGCCTTTCTCACCCGCCTGGCGATGGTACAGAAGGTGAGTGCCTCGACTCAGAACCAGGCGTTCAGCGCCTTGCTCCTCCTCTTTCGCGAGGTGCTGCGCATGGACTTGGCGGAGATGGCCCGGACGGTGCGGGCCAAGCGTGGGCGTAGGCTGCCGACTGTCTTTTCGCTAGCCGAGGTGAAGGCGCTGCTCGCAGCGGTGAAATCCGAGTACCAGTTGATGGTCAGATTCCCCTACGGAACGGTGCTGCGGCTGATGGACTTGCTGCGGTTGCGGGTCAAGGACCTCGATTTCGATGCCGGGCTGGTCGTCGTCCGCGGCGGAAAAGGCGACCGGGATCGCACGACGCTGCTGCCAGCGTCGTTCAGGCAGATCTGCAGGGACACCTGGCGAAAGTGCGTGCATGGCACGAAGCGGATCTGGCGCGAGGCTGCGCGGGGGCGCCGCCACCCGAGACGCTGGCGCGGAAGTACCCGAACGCTGGGCGGGAATGGGGTTGGCAGTCCGTTGGACAGCCTTTGAGAGGGTGTTTACACTATCGGCGGCAGGCGGTTCCTCATCAGTTTTCCACCGACTCCGCCGACCCGCGCCGGATGAAACGGACGACCTCGCACCTCGAGTTTCCCATTAGCCAGCGCGCGCTCCACACCTCGCACCGCGGGTCCTCCGAGTCGGCTTGAAGGTTCCCGTAGAACACGGAGTACGCCCCGTCAGGCGAGCGTATTGACCAACTGCCCGCGACCGCGCTCCGCGTCGGCGTTGCGGCGGATCTGCTCATCGGCCTTGCGAAGCTGCTCTTGATCTCCGCGCGCATTCTGCGCCGCTTTCTCACGCGCTTCATGAATGCGGTCGCGGCTGCTTTCAAGCTCAAGAGCATCCTCGCGTTGCTCCGCAGCGGCCGGCGAGGGCCGGCCTTTCGCCGCAAAGGTCGTGCCGCCGGAAGCTTGCGCTGCAGCCCCAGAAACAGCGGACGTCTGCGCCATCTTAGTGTGCCTCCTCTGGTTGTGCAGGATGCGATGCGGGCGGAGCTAGCCATTCTTCGAGTGCCGCTGTGCCCTGCCTGCCTGTACGAGCACACACCCAGCTCACCAGGCGTTCGGCAAAAAAGCACTGCGCTTCGGCGCTCTCCGCCTCAGTCTTTCCCGCGGCCGCCGCGGCGGAGGACCGACTGACCAACACCGCCCAGGGCAGGACGGCGGGCTCCACGCTCGCTGGCAAGTGGGCCAGGGCAGACAGCTTATCTGAAAGCCTGTACACGTTCCCCCACGACTCCTCGACCACGATCATCTCAGCTAGCGACTGACCCCGTTCCCTCCGCCATGGACATCGAGTCCAGAACGCCGGGTAATTTGCCCCGCTTGTGACGACGAAGGCTCCGTCCCGGAATCTACTTTCTTTCTTAAGCATATAGCACTGCAAGTCGCTTTGGCCAACGCCGCGCAACAGCGTTTCCGCAATTCGATTCAGGATGAGCAGACTGGAAGCATCGGGAATGGGCAGCAGCGTTTCGCGTACCGGAGGCCGTTCGGTATCAACCGCCCCGAGCACCGCGCGGAGGTGGGAGCCGAGCACCGGGTCCAGCTCTCGATACTCGCGATAGTCACGCCAGAGCCAGCCCGGAATCCAGGTCCGAAAGAAGAGGTTTTCCAGCAGCTCCGCGGCGACATCTCCCGTCAGGCCGTCGCCGTCTGGCGCTGCGGCGCGCGCTTGCGAATGACGGCCAAGCTGATCGTGAAGCTGGATCAGGCCCAGGCGCATCGATTCCTCGTCGTCGGCAGCGCCAGGCGGCGGGGTAAGAGGATTCAGTCGCGAGAGATCGACGCAGGCGCCGGGCCGGCAGCGGTTGGCGGCGGCCAGTTCCGAGTGCGGCGCAAACAACGCGCCTGCAATCGCCGCCAGCATCGCGGCGCGAGCCAGGACGCTCGGGTCCTGATACAACTGGCGCTGAATGCGATAGGCGTCAAGGACGAAGGTCTCCAAGACGTCCAGAGAGGAGCCGTCCACCACGAGCTCGAACGCATTCGCCGCTGCGCTTCTCAGGTGCATGGCGCCAGTCAAGTCCGTCACGTCCGGTCGGCACTGGGATGCTCCGATGGAGCCGCCATCCCGCCAGACGGAGTCGAGCGCGAGGGCGCCGAGCGGCCCTTCTACAAACTCGGTGAAGACGCTGAGAGCGGGTCGCGTTTCGCCCTCGGCAACGGTGAGTGCACCCTCTACCAGAGCGCGCAGACGCGGGCACTCGCGCAGCACGTCGCTGATCTCGGGTCCGCGAGCCACGATCGCCGCGCTGTTGAGTCGGAGCAAGTCGCGGTAGTCCGCGGTAGCCGGCAGGTGGTGGAAACGGGCCGCCACCGCGGGGTCCAGTGGGAGATGATCCGCGTTGCCGGCAGCCGCGCCCTCGGCGAGAACGGGGCCGATGGAGGTCGAGTACGGTAGGGCGCCAAGGTGGTAGCACATGGCGTGTAGTCGCGCCGCATCGACCAGTTCCTTGACGGTTTGCTCACGTGTCTGCGGCCGGGTCAGATCGAGCTCTGCGTAGAGCGCCGCGGCGAACCGGGCGACCGCGGCAGTTGGCGATGACTCGAGAACGTGTCGGACCAGGCGACCGGCGGCGGCAGCAGCCCCCAGGCTGTGGTCGAAGACCGACCAGCCTGATCCCGGATAGATGGCGCCGGCGAACGGGTGCTGTCGGATACGCCGAAGTCGATGGAGGAGCCGCGTCGAAACGAGGTGACGCTCGAGGGGCGACAGATCGATGCGGCCATGAATTGCGTCGCGAACGCTCGTGGTCACCGACATTCGCGCGCGTGTCCCAGATTTCGTTTTCCAGGCATATCGCTCTCACAGCAGGGAAATCACACCGCCAGGGAGCGTATGCCGAGCGGGGTTCGGCTGCAAGGTCACGGCCGCCTGAATCCTGTGCCCTTCTGGGTCTGGGGAGAATCGATGCTCGGGGGAAAGTGCCAGGCGGCCAATCCGGGCGGTTCCGGACGCCTGGCGGTCAGGATGCCCTTTCATGTACTATGACAGGCACGGGGCACACACAGGCGCTCGCCGGGAGCAACAAAGCACATCGCGGCACTCATGAGCAGAGCGGCAGCATTCACTCCGGCCGATCTCGCGGCCAACACGGATCATCTTCCGGCCATGCCGGCGGTGGCGGCGAAAGCGATGGAGCTCATCGCGGACCCGGAAACTACCCTCGCCGAGCTGCAGAAGGTGATCGAGGTCGATGCGGCGCTCGCCACGGAGATGCTTCGGATCTCCAACACCGCGCTGTATTCCCGGGCGCGCGTGGTCAGCTCGCTGCGCGACGCCATCGTGCGGCTCGGGTTCAAGAAGGTGCGCTCGGTGCTCGTCACTGTCGCGACACAGTCGCTGTTCCGGGGCGCGCGGAAGGCAATCGCGGGTGCCGATGTCTTGTGGCAGCACTCGGTGCTGGCGGGCTTGGCGGCGCGGCAGGTCGCGCAGGACCTCGGAAGCGCGCTGCGCGTCGACGCCGAGGAAGCGTTTTTGGGGGCATTGCTGCATGATGTCGGCAAGGTGGTCATGCTGGCGCGCTTTCCCGACGAGTATGGAGAGGTCTTGCGGCGCGTGTGGGAGGGGGCCGGAACCTACCTGGAAACGGAGGCCGCGGTGCTGGGCGTGGACCATCGCCACGTCGGGCATCAACTCCTGAAATTCTGGGGACTCCCGGTGCCGTTTCAGACCGTGGCGCTGTTTCACCATGAACCCGACGCCGCGGCCACCGAAGACGCCGCGCACCTGGCGCTGGTGTCGATTGTCGGGGCGATCTCGACCTGCCTGCACCTGTGGGGCCTGGGGTCGCCGCCCAAATACGCGACCCGCGCTGTCGACGCGCCCGCGGATCGCGCGATCGCCGCCCTGGGAGCGCTCGGCGTGACGCCTCCCGCGGCGGAATCACTCCGTCAGATGCTCACCGACAGCGGTACGGGCATCGGAAAGGGCCTGTTCTGAGATGAGGAGCGCTGCCGCGCCGCCCCCCCTGGACGCCGAAAGCGTCCGCAAGCTCCTGCAGAGCGGCGGTGGCCTTCCGAGCGTGCCGGCAGTCGTCACCAGCGTGCTGACCCTGCTGGAAAATCCGCGCGCCAGCTTCGCCGAGGTCGGCCGCGCCATCTCCATGGATCAGGCGCTCACCGCCAAGGTGCTCAAGCTGGTCAACTCCGCCTACTACGGTTTCCCGCGCGAAATCGCCACCGTGACCCACGCATTGATTCTGCTCGGCCTCGATACCGTCAAGGATCTGGTCGTCACGGCTTCGGTGATGAAGGAGTTCTCGGCAGATTCGCTGGCGGCGTTCGATCCCGAAGCGTTCTGGCTCCACTCGCTCGGCTGCGCTGTGGCCACCAAGGCAGTCGCGGAGCATCTGCGGTATCGGGCCAGCGGCGAGGCGTTTGCGGCGGGTGTTTTGCACGACATCGGCAAGCTCTTGCTCGCGCGTCACTACCCGGACCTGACCGAGCTGTGCGTGCACAACGCCAAGGAAGAGCGGCTCTCCATGCGGCAGGCGGAGCTCGGCGTAATCGGCGTCGACCACGCGGAAGTCGGCGGTTGGCTCGCCGAGGCGTGGAACTTCCCGCCGGCGATGGCGGCCGCGATTCGCTACCACCACCGCCCGCTGGCCGCGTCGGAGGAGGACTCCGGGCTGGTGGCGATGGTGCACATCGGCAACGTCGTCGTCCGGCGAGCGGGCTTTGGCGACGGCGGCGGCGGCGACCGGGCCGAGGTCGATGCGGAGCTCCTGAAGTCCAAGACTGGTCACAAGCTCCGGCTCCACCAACTCGCCGTCGATGAGGTGGTCGCGGAGCTCCCTGGCCGCATGGAAGGTGCGCAGGCATTCCTCAGAGTGCTCGACGTGGGCAAGGACGAGAAAGGCAAGTGAGCTCAGAGGCGCATTGCGAAGTCCCCCTACCTGGCCTCCCCCCGCTTGCGGAGGGAAGCAGGGGAGCGGACACCACGGTCGCCTCCGCCGCGACCGGCACGGCGCCCCGTGAAGCGCCGCGCGAAAGCGATCACGCGGCGGAGCAGATCTCGCGGCTGCAGCGAGAGATCGGCGAGCTACGCCGCGCCTTTGCCGAGCTCGAGCTCGTGCAGAGCCTGCAGCGCTCCATCAGCGAGCGCCGGGATACGGCGGGAGTGCTTGGCCAGCTCCTCGGCGCGTGTGGGCAAATCGTCGAGCTCTGCGGCGGCGCCGTGTTCTTGACCGTAGAGGGCAGCGGCGAGCTGACGATCGGCGCCGAGGATCGGCTCACCGAAAGCCAGCGCCGTTCAATCATGTTGATGGCCGAAGACGGTATCCTCGACTGGGGAATCCGCGCGGGTCGCTGCACCATCGTCCCCGACATCGCGGGCGAGGGGCAGGGCAGCCGCGTCAACTTCGTCATCGGGCCGATGGTCGCCGGCAGTGAGCGCTACGGCGCCTGCGTCCTCGCTACCGAGCGCAGTGCGGACGCCTTCGTTCGCCAGGAGCTCGACCTCATCGAGGTCCTCTGCGGCCAGGCCGCCGTGGCGCTGGCCAACGCCCGGCTGATCCTGCGGCTCGAAAAGGAGCGCAACAAGTCCGCGGCGATTCTTCAGAGCGTCGGCGTCGGCCTGTTCACCGTCGACCGGGACTGCGTCACCACCTCCGCCAACAGCGCCGCCGAGGACATTCTGGGTTTCAGCGCCGAGGAAATGGTCGGCGGCCACTGCCGCACCTTCTTCGACCGGCCCTTTTGCGGTACGTCGTGCATTCTGCGCGAGGATACGCCCGACCGCGCCGACCTCGAAGCCACCCTCGCGCACAAGGGCGGCCGCGCGATTCCGACGATCATGACCGCCGTCAAGCTGCGCGATCCCGACGGCAGAATCGTGGGGGCGGTGGAAACGTTCAAGGACATCACCGACCTCAAACAGATGACCGACCGCCTCCGCCACCTGTCCGCCTACAATCGGAACATTCTCGAGAGCATGACCGCCGGCGTGCTCGTCGTCGATCTCGATTTCGTCATCACGACGATCAATCGTGAGGGCGAGCGCACGCTGGAGCTCGAGCCGGGCAGCCTCGAGAACACGCCGATTTACGACATTCCGGCGCTGAAGGAAGTGAGCCGCGAGCTCGCCCACATGCTCGCGACCGCCCACAGCCGCAGTCGCGAGGAGCTCGTTCGCCAAGAGGTGACGGTGCTGAGCGGCAAGGGGCGACGCATTCCCCTGGGGCTCTCCACGGCGCTATTGCGTGACGAAGATGGGGAGATCACCGGGTGCCTGGGGATATTCCGGGATCTCACCGAGATCAAGAAGTTGGAAGAGCAAACGCGGCGCGCCAAGTGGCTCGCGTCACTAGGCGAGATGGCGACGGGCGTGGCCCACGAAATTCGCAACCCCCTCAGCTCTATCGCCGGCTTCGTCGATCTGCTCACCGAGGAGCTCGCGGAGGGCGATCCGGCGCGCCCCTACACGGAAATCATGCAGAGCGAGATCGAGCGGCTCAACAACCTCGTTTCCAGCGTCATGGCATTTGCCCGGCCCCCACAACCCGAGCTCAAGATGGGTGACCTCAATGCGCTCCTGCGGCGGCTCGCCGTGCAACTGGAGCGCGACGTCGCCGCGCGCCACGCGCGCCTCGAGCTATCGCTCAGCCCCACACTTCCGGCTTTTGCCTTCGACAGCGGCCAGATCACTCAGGCGCTCATCAACTTGATCCGCAACGCGCTGCGCGCCGTCGAGCCCGGCGGCGCGGTGCGACTGGTCACCGCCCTGGAGTTTGCCGAACAGGAGGTGGCGGCGCCGCCGGTCTGGGCTAGCGACCACGGCGCGCCCAAGGCGCGCGCCAATCGCGTGGCGATTCACGTCGAGGACTCCGGCAGGGGCATCCCGGAAGCCATCCGCGACAAGATCTTCGATCCCTTTTTCACGACCGACCGACAGGGGGGCACCGGCTTGGGTCTGGCCATCACCAACCGCATCATTTCGGAGCACGGAGGCGTGATCAACCTGGTCAGCGAGGTAGGAGTCGGCACGCGGTTCACCATCCTGCTTCCGCTGCGCCTGCGGAGCGAGCCCGGAGAATCAGCGTGACGCGCATCATGATCGTGGAGGATGAAGAAAACCTGCAGCGCTTCTACCAGGTTTGTCTGGGCAAGGAAGGGTACGACGTGGAGACCTTTGGGACCTGGGCGGACGCCCGCAATCGGTTGCTCGCCGACCCGCCGGACCTGCTGCTGCTGGACATCGGTTTGCCGGACATGGACGGCATCGAGGCGCTGAAAGAGCTGCGCGGCATCGAACCGGACCTGCCCGTCATGATGATCACGGCGTATGGCACCAAGGACCGCGTCCAACAGGCGATGCGATACGGCATTCGCGACTTCATCGTCAAGCCGCCGCGCACGTCGGTGTTGCGCGAGCGGGTACGGAAGGTGCTCGGCGGCACATCGCCGCCGGCCACCGAGGCGCCGAAGAGGTCGCTGCAGGAGCTCTTCACCGGCACACGCCCCGAAGTGATCGCGGCGGTGTCGACGATGCGAACGGAGCAAATCGATATCGGCGAGCCCGCGGCGCCGGTGCGCCAGCCCCGCGTCAGTGCCCCCATCCCTGCCCCCGCTCAGGTCGCCGGGGGAAGTGAGGTAGGAGGCATGCATCCAGCGCTGCCCGAAACCCGACCACCCGAAAAGCCAGCCCCGGCTGCCCTCCCCCCGCTCGCGGGAGGAGGCGAGGTGGGGGGCGGTCATCCTGCGCAGCCCGAAGCCGAACCCCGCGAAAAGCCGGTGCCCTCCCTGCCGCCCGCCCAGGCCGTCCAGACCCCTCAGGCTCCCCAGGCCGCCTCGAGCGCCAACTACGAGCTTATCCGGCGCATCGCCAGGGGCGGAATGGCGGAGCTCTTCCTCGCCAAGAAGCGCGGCTTGGAGGACTTCCAGCGCCTCGTCGCCATCAAGCGCATGCTGCCACACCTCACCGACGACGAAGAGTTCGTGACCATGTTTCTCGACGAGTGTCGGCTCGTCTCGCGCTTGCAGCATCCCAATATCGTGCAGGTCTTCGATATCGGCAAGATGGGCCAGTCGTACTTCCTGGCCATGGAGTACGTCCAGGGTCACGACCTGCACGCGCTCGTCAACCGCGTGGCCCAGGGCGGCGGGCGCATCCCCTATCCGCTCACGCTGTTCATCTGTTCCGAGATTGCTTGCGGGCTAAGCTACGCCCATCAGCTCCGCGATGAGGATGGCCGCCACTTCGCGATCATTCATCGCGATATCAACCCAAAGAACGTCCTCGTGTCCCTGGCGGGCGAGGTCAAGATTGTCGATTTCGGGATCGCCAAGGCGGCCAGCCGCAGCCGGGAGACGGACACTGGCATCATTACCGGCAAGGTGGCTTATATGTCGCCCGAGCAGGCCGTCGGAAAAGTGCTCGATGGGCGCAGCGACCTGTTTTCGCTCGGCATCGTGTTGTTCGAAATGCTGACGGGACGGCATCTGTTCGCGCGCGAAAACAACCTGGCGACCCTGGAAGCAGTGCGGCGCGCGGAAGTGCCCACGCCGAGCTCCCTCGTCGAGGGGCTACCGCCGTCCATCGACGCCGTGGTCAGGCGTTGCCTGGCGCCTCGTCGCGAGGATCGCTACGCCGACGGCGCGGAGCTGCAAATGGCCTTGCTCGAGCTCATCCAAGAGCTCGGACGTCCCGTCACGCGATCCGACCTGGCCGGCTTCCTGAAGACGCTCAATCAGGAGAACGCGGGGCGAGCCTGATTGATGCGCGAACGGGCGCTGCGGCGAAGGACGGCTACGAGCAGCGGTCGCCGGCGGCAAACAGGTGGACGTGGTGCGGAATGCCCACGCTCTGGCGTGATTCGGCGCAATCCCCCGTGAACAGATCGATGTGGGGACCGCGAATGCCGCTGCCCACGTCGCCTGCTTCGACACAGCCGTCGTGATGCGTCGCCCCGCCATTCTCCGCGCGATACCGCGACGGAATCGGCAGGCCGTCGAGCTCGGGAACATACAGCGGGGTGCCCAGGGCGATCATCTTGCGGTCCACGGCGACGGTGCGGTAGGGGAGCAGGGGGTTGTCGTAAGCGCCCATGCCCCAGATGCTGTGGTCCGGGTCGACCACGCTGAAGCAGGGCCTGAAACCACAAGCGCAGTTGCGCGTGGCGACGTTGATGACACGCCCATCCGCGAGCTTCGCCGATCCCTGCAGTCGGGCTTGCTCGGCGAAGCGCCGCGGCCCGACCGCGAGCAGCGAACCATCGGCCTCACAGAGGCGGGTGTCCGGCTTGCCCATGTCGGGGGATGCGGAGCGCAGGCAGTAGTAGGTCGCTTTCGCTCTGCCGATGAGACTGCGGTCCGGGCGGTCCGCCGGCGGGTTTTGCAGGCGAGCACGGCTGGGGGCAGGGGGGGGGGCGATGCTCGGCGCCAGGCTCGGTTTGGGTTTGCTGTCTTGGGCTGCGTAGCTCTTGCGGCTCTTGGGGCGTCGCGGACCGGCCGCCGCTTCAGCGCGCGCGGTCAGCGCCTCGGCGCTCCAAATCAGGCTCCACGCGACGGCGAGGGAGATTCCCGCGATGGTCAGTCGGATCGTGCGCTTCCGTGTCATCTTCCGCTTGTCGCAAACCGCATGAACAAGGCCTCCTGCGCAGCTCGAGGGGATTTTCCACGCCCGATTCGAGAGAGTATGACACGCCGGAAGAGCGCTGTCATCCCCCCGTACGCCGGGCCGTGCCGCTGCCTTCCCGCGGCGGCAAGCTGGCCCATCGGTCTCGGGCGGTGAGGGCTCGGCGCCCGCAGCGCGCGCCCGCCCAGCGGATCTTCTGAAGGACGAAGCCTGGGGTGCGAGGTGCCGGCTCCTCGCCTTCCGCGACCCAGGCTCCAAGTCCGTCATTCCTGGTTGTGATGTCCACCTCATAGCCAACGGTTTCGAGCCACTGCTCGCATTCGCCAGCGTACCCCTCGTCCAACCGGAGTTTCTTCAGCTCGGGATAGTTCTGTTGGACTTCTTCTGTCATGGGAGGCAATTGCCCAAGGTGCTGCGACCCACTGCGCGTCCACGCTCCTTCTGAAAGAGCAGCTTGAGCTCCGAGAGGGTCAAGGACGGTTGAACCTCAAGAGTCTGGCAAATCCAGTCCCGGTCCTCCTCCCCGAGAACCGGCCGGCGACCCGCGCGACGCTGAGCAGATCCTGACTCGCCCTGCTCGGACTTCATCTCATCCTGGATCTTCTCCATGGTACATCTCTCCCTGAGCCATGCGGAAGACACTCGTTGCGGGAAAATGTCAACACCTTCTAAGGTGATCCCCGCTCAGGTCACCTTTGAATTGATTCTCGCGCCGGCGCCACCTACAATCCCCCTCGTCCCTCTTGCCATAGTATCGGGAGGTCACTTCGCCGATGGCTGCTGTTGCCGCCCCTCCATCCGTGCTCGAAACCCCAGCGCCGGCGGTCGGCGCTCCGCAAGTCGAGCTGATCTACGAGGACGGTATTCCCATGGACAGTCCCTGGCATCGCGCC
>JACPHN010000152.1 GCA_016188575.1 Candidatus Schekmanbacteria bacterium | reverse complement strand
CGTGACGAGAAAGGAGCCCCGCCGATGAAGTCGCTGCACGTTCGCCTGGTCGCGTCGCTTTTCGCCCTGTTGTTGACGGCCTGGGGGACCGGCGCGCTTCCCGCCTCCAGCGCCCCGAGCCTGCTCGCGGGCTTGCCGCTGTGCTTCGAGCCGCGCACCTTGGGCAGCGGCGAGAAAGCCTTCGTCGCCCGCGCCCGCGGCTACCGCGTCACCATCACGCCGGCGGAAGCGATCGTCACTCCGCGCGGCGGCGCGGCGATTCACCTCCGGTTCGCCGGGGCCCGCCCTGACGCCGCGCTCGCCGGGGCAAACCCGTTGCCCGGTCGCAGCCATTATCTGGTCGGCCGCGACCCCTCGCGCTGGCGCCGGGATGTGCCCCATTTCGCTCGCGTCGAAGCGCGCGAGGTGTACCCGGGCGTCGACCTCACCTACTATGGACGACAGGGCGCCGTGGAGCTCGACGTCACCGTCCGGCCGGGAGCCGACCCGGGGGCCGCGGCTCTCGACGTGGAAGGCGCCGCCAGCGCGGCGATCGCGGCGGACGGCGACCTGGTACTGACCGTTCCAGCCGGAGAGCTGCGCCTCCGCCGGCCCGTAGCCTATCAAGACGACGCCCACGGACGGCGTTTCATCCCCTGTACCTACCGCATCAGCCCCGCTCCTGGCGGGACGCGAGCCTGGCGGGTCGGCTTCGACCTGGATTCCGCCGCGGTCGAGCCCGGCTTGCCGCTGGTCATCGACCCGGTGCTCGAATACGCGACCTACTGGGGCGGCGGCCTCGGTGACGTGATCGACGACGTGAAGATCGATGGCGACGGCAACATCTACGTCAGCGGCAGCACCGCTGGCGATGGGTTCCCAGTAACCGACCCCCTGTATTCAGGCGGACCCTGGCAGTCGGATGCCTTTGTCAGCAAGCTGTCTCCCGACGGGCGGCAGCTCCTCTATTCGACGGTTCTTGGCGGTAGCGACTGGGAGTCTCCCAATGTCATGGCGCTGGGACCGGCCGGAGGTATTTTCCTGGCGGGGAGCACGCTATCGAGCGACTTTCCTGTCATGAACGCCTTCCAGCCGGAGAAGGCCAGCGCCGAGCTCGTCTTCACCGGCTTTGTCGCCTCCATCTCGCCGTCGGGTTCAGAGCTGGTCTACGCGAGCTATCTCGGCGGTTCCGGCGGTGATATAGTGTCCGACGTCGCCGCGGACGGTGCCGGAAACCTGTACGCCGGCGGTGGCACGGACTCGCTGGACTTCCCCGTCGTAAACGCGCTTGACACGACCCTGGGAGGTACGTCTGACGGCTTCCTCGTGAAGGTCTTGCCCGACGGCGGCCTCGCCTACGCCACCTATCTCGGCGGCAGCAGTAGCGATGACTTCGGCGGCATCGCGCTTGACGGCGCCGGCCGGCTCATCGCCTGCGGCATTTCCGGTTCTGCCGACTTTCCGCTCACCGACGATGCGTTCGACTCAGGCATGAAGGGAAACACGCAGGCGCTCCTGGCGGTACTCGACACGGCGGGATCGGCGATCCTGTACGCCACGTTCCTCGGCGGCATTGGGAGAGATGAATGCCTGGCCGTCGCTGTGGACTCCAGCGGCAACTTCGCCATGACCGGCGACACTGGTTCCACCGACTTCCCGGTCGTGAACGCCTTCCAGCCGACTCCAGGCGACTACGATGATGTATTCGTCGCCGTTCTCAACGCCGCGGGCACGGCGTTGCGCTTCTCGACCTACTTTGGCGGATCGCGGGACGACGAGGTCCGGGACATCGCGGTCGACGTGGCGGGCAACATTCACATCGCCGGGCGCACCAACGGCGACGGGCTACCGGTGTTGGGGACGATTGCGGACCACGCCGGCGGATGGGACGCCTTCGCCGCGCGTTTCGGCCCCGACGGCACGCTCGGATTCTCGACGTTTCTCGGCGGAGTGCTGGAGGACGGCGCAAAGGCGGTCGCCGTGACCGCGGATGGGCGAACGGTGGTCGGGGGGGCCACCGCGTCCGCCGACTTCCCGATAGCGGGCGGTTTGCAAACGACTCTGCAGGGCGAATACGATGGCTTTCTCGTGGTGCTCGCGCCCGGCGCGGACGTCGCCGCGGCCATCGCGGAAGACGCCGACCCGGTGCTCGCCGGCGGCCCGCTGCGCTACACCCTCACCGCCCGCAACCTCGGTGAGCTCGCGGCCACCGGCGTCACGCTCACCGCCACCCTGCCGGAAGGCGCCGTTCTCGTCACCGCGACGCCGAGCCAGGGCGAATGCAGCGGCACGGCGCCGCTGGCATGCGCGCTCGACGGCATCGCCGCGGGCGGCACCGCCACTGTGGCGCTGGAGCTGACCGCGCCCGCCGCCCCCGGATCCGTCACCCTCACCGCGGCGGCCGCCGCTGACCAGGCCGACCCGCGAGACGACAACGACTCCGCGTCGGCAACGACGGCGCTCGCCGCGGCGATGGTCGGCCCGACGAAAGCCGCGCGCACCGTCTGGGAGAGCATGAGCGGTTTCGACATCCCCGTGCGGCTGCGCACCTGGGATGGGGCGCCCTCCGCCGCGGAGATCCGGGTCGACTACGCCACCGCGGACGGCACCGCCAGCGCCGGGCAGGACTTCACCGCGACCAGCGGTACTCTCGTCTTCGCCACTGGCAGCCCCGACGGCGCCTCCCAGACAATCTCGGTCAGCCTCCTGAGCGGCGCGGAAGCCGAGGCCGCCGAGACCTTTGCCGTAACGTTTACCGACCCGCAGGACGCGGTTCAAGTTGACCCAAGCGCTGTAACCGTCACAATTCAAGACGGCGCGCCCGCCGTCCCATCAGGATCGTCTTTGCTGCTCGCGGCCGTCATCGGCATCGCCCTCGTGGCAGCTCGCCACCCGCGCGCCTCGACCGGTGCCGCACCGCCACGCCACACAACCAGGCTCCCGACCTTTGACCTGAGGTTCCGGCGATGATAAGGTTGCTGTACGGTCGATCGGGGCCCACGCTGTGCCCCGCCACCGCGGCGCACGCACCGCGACGGCTGCGGAAAACCGCTCACTTGGAGGTATGCTCTTGTCGGACACGGCGCCGCGGCTGCCACTCCCGCGGCGGAATGCGGAGGGCGCTGCAGCGGCTCGCGCCAGCGCGAGGAAGGCCGCATGATCCTGGAAGGTCGACTCGTGGTCGAGGGCGGACCGGCTGCCGGCCGCGCCTTCGACGTCACGCTCCGCGACACCGAGCAGGTCAGCATCGGCAAGTCAGCCTCCTGCACGGTCCAGATTGCCGACTCCTCGGTCTCCCGGCACCACGCCACGCTCTACTTGCATCATGGCCAGGCCATGATCCGGGACGAGAGCAGCACCAATGGGACCATACTGAACGGCCGCAGACTGGCGGACGCCGCGCCCCTACCGTCGGGAAGCCGCGTGCAGCTTGGCCCCCGCACAACGCTTCGCTTCGTGAGCGGCGGCGAGGCGCTGGCGCTGCCCGTCTCTCCGACTGACGAGCTGCGTACCGCCCGCCGCGCCCCCGCGGTGCAGGTCGCCCCCGACTCCACTCCTGTCCCACCCCGCCCCACGCCGACCGCCGCACCCGCGCCGCCTTCCCCATCCGCTCCCGACGCCTGGATGCTGAAAGGTCAGGGAACCGTCGTCCGCTCCCTCGCCGACGCAAACCGGCACTTTCTGGTCGGATCGATACCCGGAAGCGGGCTGCGCGCCATCGAGCTCGCCGGCACCGTATCCATTGTCGGACGAGAGCAGGACGCGCAGATCGTCCTGCCGGAGGCCAGCATCTCCAAGCAGCATGCCCGCCTGATGCGCGCGCCCACCGGGCTGCTCCTCGAGGATCTCGGCAGCACCAACGGCACCTTCGTGAACGGCCGCCGCGTCACCCAGCACCTCCTGCAGCCCGGGGAGACCGTCTCTTTCGACGCCTACCCATTCGTCTATCGCGTCCTCCCGCCGGGGGCGTCGCCGGACAGCTTGCTCCCCGCATCCCGCCGGCGCGCCGGGCCATTGTCGTGGCTTCTCCCGCTGGGCCTCACGGCGGCGGTCGTGGCGCTGGGGTTGCTTGCGGGCTACCTCTACCTTTCTCGCCAGCAGGAGCGGTTTCAGCGCGCGCGCGATCGCCTCTCGACCTACCAGACCGCGGAGCTCCTCGATGCCGCCCACCAGCACGTCAGCGCCGCGCTGCTCGCAAGCCGATCCAGCGAGACGGTGGTGGCATTCGAGAACATGCAGGCCGCCCTCGACTGCCTCGACCTCGCAAACCTCCCGTCGCGCCTGAAAGGTTGGCAAATCCTCCGCCTCGGCCTGCCTCCGGAGGACGCGGGCCTTGACCTCGCCGGACTCTACGCCACTCTCCAGGAGCAGGTAGCGAAAATGCCACCCGAACAGCTCGCGCGCCTTCAGGAAGCGCGGCTCGGCGGGCGGTCTCCGAGCAACGAACCGGTCGTCGCAGGCAGCAAGGCGCCGCCACGCCAACCCCTCGGTCCACTTTCGCCTGAAGCGCGACGCGCGCGCATTCGCGACGAGATCACGCGGCTATCCGAAGGGTTCGGCGAACGCGCGCCGGCAAACCAGGCCGGGTTCACAAGCTCCGTGGAGCGGTTCGTCGACGAGTACTCGGCCGGCGGCATGCGCGAGCAATACGTGCGCGGATTGCAGCGTGGCAGGAAGTACAACGCGTTGCTCAAGCAAGTCCTGGCCCGCCGAAAGCTGCCCGAAAACCTCATCTACGTCGCCTTCGTCGAAAGCAACTTCTACCCCCAGGCACGGTCCAAGGCTGGCGCCGTCGGTCTGTGGCAACTGATGCCGGGAACGGCAAAGGACTACGGCTTGCGCGTGACCAAGGCCGTCGACGAGCGCACCGACCCGCTCAAGTCCACGGAGGCCGCACGCGAGATCTTTCTCGACCATCTCTCGATCTTCGGATCCGGATCCTTCTTTCTGGCCATGGCGGCATACAACGCGGGCGACGGCAAGGTCCGCTGGGCACTCAAACAGCTCGATGACCCGCTGGGCACCAGAAGCTTCTGGCGACTCGTCGAGCAGCGCCTGCTCGCGACCGAGACCACCGAATACGTTCCGCGCATTATGGCCATCGCTATCATCTCGGCGGCGCCGGACGCCTTCGGCATCTCCGGCGAAGACCCGCTGGAAACGATGAGCACCGCGCCCGCATACGAGACCGTGATTGTCGAGCGGCCGGTGAGCTTGCGCATGCTCGCCGAGCTCGCCGTGACCTCGGTCGGGGAGCTGCAACGACTCAATCCCGCGATCCCGGAAAAAGCTCTCACCACGCCCGCAGGCAAACCGTTTGGCCTGCACGTGCCTTCGGGAACTGCCGAGACAGTCGCCCAGGAGCTCCAGCGCATCGGCGTTCCCGCCCACGCCGCGGCAACCGTTCCCACAGACGAGGCCGCCACTGAACCCACCATCACCGAAGGTGCCACATCGTGAACCTGCCTCCTCTGAAACTCCGGGCTGTGTGCAAGTCGTTCGGGGCGAACAAGGCGGTGCAAGACCTCGAGCTTGAGGTGCCCGCAGGAAGCCTGTGCGGTTTTCTCGGCCCAAACGGCGCCGGTAAAACCACTGCGATCCGCATCATCATGTCGATCCTGCTGCCGGACAGCGGCACTGTCGAAGTGCTCGGCGGCAGCGCTCTGGACAACAAGGATCGCATCGGATATCTCCCGGAAGAACGCGGCCTCTACCGGCGAATGCGAGTCGGCGAGTTCCTGGAATACGTCGCGGCCCTCAAAGGGGTAACCCGGCGCGGCCTTGCGCATGACATCAAGCAGTGGTTGGACCGACTCGAGCTGCCACTGACGTATCGCCAACGGTGCCAGGAGCTGTCCAAGGGGATGCAGCAAAAAATCCAGTTCCTCGCCGCGATCATTCACGATCCCGATCTGCTTATTCTCGACGAGCCGTTCTCGGGCCTGGATCCCGTCAACACGTCTCTGGTGAGCCGGCTGATCGAGGAGCTTCACCAGCGCGGAAAGACAATCATCTTCTCCACCCACATTCTCCACCAGGCGGAACAGCTTTGTGACCGTTGCTTCCTCATCAATAACGGCATCAAGCTCCTGGATGCCACGATCGCCGATATCCGCGCGCAGTTCGACCCCCGCACGATCGAGGTCGAACCGCTCAATGCCGACGATGCGGCATCCTCGCTGCTCGACATCCCTGGCATTGACTCCGTCTCCAATGGCCGCAGCCTGGAGCTTTTCCTCAAGGATGGCGCCGAGCCCCGGTCAATCATGAAACAGGTCATCGAGCGGTGTGACGTCAGGAGCTTGCGACTGCGCCGCATCACCCTCGAGGAAGTCTTCGTCCGCCTCGTGCGCGCCGACCTGGCCGCTGAAGACGTGGTGCGGATGCGACGGGAGCTGACTGATGCATAAGATCGCTATCGTGGCCTGGAGGGAGTTCAAGTCCACGGCCCTGACCAAGGCCTTCATCCTCTCGGCAGTCGCAGCCCCGGTGCTCATGGGTGCCATGGCCATCTACGGCCCCCGACTCTTCGCCTCGAAGATCGCACCTCTGAAGGGCCAGTTGGCTATCGTCGATCCCACCGGCCGCCTGCTCACGGCCGCGCGCGTCGAGTTTCAGCGCGATCGCCTCCTCGGGCGGCTCCGCGACGAGCTCATCCGCCGGACGCAGGTTACCAAGCTTCCAGGCAACCAGACTCTCGGGCCCACGGCGCCGAACCCCGCCGCGGGGGAAAGCTCCCCGGAGGCGCTCATCACCGCTGGGCTCGTCACCGACGTGGCCATCGAGGTCGTTGGCGAAGCGGGCCTGGAAGCGCTGCCGCGACTGCAGGCGAGTCTCGGCGAAGGCTCGCTGGTCGCGGTCGCCGTCTACGTACCACCGGCGGAGGTCCCGGCCACAAGCGCAGCCGCGCCGGCCGGCGACCAGCGGCAAGAAGAGCTAACGCTATATGTGCAAGCGCAGACGAATATTCGCCACTCCTCGGTAATCGAGGACACCCTGGCGACTGCCCTGTCCCGCATCCACATCGAGGCCGCCGGCCTCTCCGTCGAGCGCGTCCGCGAGCTCTCACGGGCTCCGCTCGTGAAGACCGTAAGAATCAACGACGAGGGTAAGCAGGTAACCGAGGACCGCGATGTCAAGGTCTTCAGAATCGTCGTGCCAATGATCTTCATGATGCTTGTCTGGATGGGATCGTTCATGAGCGGGAACTACCTGCTGACGCTTACGATCGAAGAAAAATCGAACAAGGTCATGGAGGTCTTGTTGAGCGCCGTCAGCCCACTTCAGCTCATGGCAGGGAAAATCATCGGTCAAGCCTTTGTTGGTCTGGTGATGCTGAGCGTCTACATCGCCGCCGGCATCGCCGCACTCGTCGCCTTCGCCTTCGTGGATCTCATCAACTGGACTGACCTGATTTATGTGGGCCTGTACTACATCATGGCGTACTTCATGATCGCGGCAATCATGGCAGCGGTCGGCAGCGCCGTCAACGAGCTGCGTGAGGCGCAGGCCTTGATGTTGCCTGCGGCGCTGGTGCTGATGGTTCCCCTGTTACTGTGGCTGCCGATCAGCGAGTCCCCAAACGGCGTACTTGCCACCGTCACGAGCTTCGTGCCGCTGATGACCCCATTTGTCATGATTGTGCGCATCACGTCGACCGAACCGGTCGCCCTCTGGCAGATTGCGCTGAGCCTGGTCGAAGGGTATGCCGCCAGCGTCGCGATGGTATGGGTTGCAGCCCGCGTGTTTCGCATCGGCGTGCTGATGTACGGCAAACCTCCGTCGCCCTGGGAGCTCTGGAAATGGATGCGGGCGAGCTGAATCCCCGCGCTCTTGCCGGTATCCGAGCAGATACTGCGACTCGACACGCCTGCGCTCCGCGTGCGGAGCTTCTCCGCGCGAGACGAGCTCCGGCGAGCACCGCGACGGCTCCCGGCGCGCGTGCTCGCCGCTCGGCCAGCCTTCGCGCTATCTGGCCAGCAGGTCGAAGCACACCGGTGGTCGACGGCGCTCCGATGTCTTCTCCGCCGCCCGCGCGATGCGGAGCAGCAGATGCTCCTCCCACGGCCGGCCCATGGCCTGCATGCCGATCGGCAGCCCGCCCGCGGAGAAGCCCGCCGGAAAGCTGATCGCCGGCAGCCCCGTCAAGTTTCCGGCGAAGCAATACCGCATCAGCTCCGTCACGGTGGCAAGATCGGACCAGCCGCAGGCCGCGCCCCCCGGCGGGATCGGCGGCGATGGGACCGCGGTCGCCGGTGACACGATCGCGTCCACCTGCTCGAATACAGACCGAAAAATCTCCACCGCCCGGCGCCGCATGCGCTGAGCGTGAACGAAATCCGCAGCGCCGAAGGCGGCCCCAATCTCGAGATTGATCCGCGTCGCCGGGGCGAACGTGTCCCAGTGCTCTCGAAATTGACCGAGACTGGCCGCCATCTCGGACAGGATGGAAATCGCGTGGGCAATCCGCATCTCCTCAAGCTCGGCGATCTCCACTTCCACCACCAGCGCGCCCAGGTCCTGCAACTGAGCCACTTGCCCGTGACACACCGCGGCAACCTCCGGGTCACAGTGGTCAAACCATGCCGAATAAACACCAAGGCGGAGCCCAGCCAGGTCGGCCTTGTCAATGCCCTCTAGCGTTGGCCGTGGCTGGCGGAGACTGTTGGGATCGCCGCCATCCGGACCGGCGATGACGCCGTAGAGAATGGCAGCGTCCGCCGCGCAACAAGCCAGCGGCCCCACGTGACCGACGCTCCAGCACAGCGGCGCGACGCCATGCTCCGGAATGCGCCCGAAGGTGGCTTTGAGGCCGACGATGCCACACAAGGACGCCGGAATCCGAATCGAGCCGCCGCCATCGGCGCCAATCGCCGCGGGGCAAAGACCGGCCGCGACCGCAACCGCCGAGCCACTAGAGCTCCCGCCGGGATCGTGCCCCAGGTTCCACGGATTCCTGGCGATCCCGTGGTGCGGGTTAAACCCCGTAGGATTGATGCCAATCTCCGCCATGTTCGCCTTGCCGATCAACACGGCGCCTGCGGCGCGCAATCGCTGCACCACGGTCGCATCCGTCACCGCCGGCCGCGCCCCGAGAAACGCCGTTCCCGCTTTGGTGTGATACGGCACCTGGTCGAGCTCGTCCTTGACCGCGATGGGCACGCCGTCGAGCACCGAAAGGGGCGTCCCGGAGGCATGGCGAGCAGTTGCCGCGCGCGCCTGCGCCAACACATCGCCGCGGTCCTGGGCGACGAATGCGCGCAGCGGCGAGTCGCCGCGTTCGCTCACAGCTACCGCGTCCAGCACTCGCTCGGCGACGGCGAGTGGCGTCGCCTCACCGCGCCTGAAGGCGGCGGCGATTCGGCCAATGGAAATCGCACTGTCATCACCATCGCCCTCGCCATCACCCAACCCGCGTTGTGCGGTCATGGAGGCCCCCTCGGCAGCAGCCGCAGGATCTTCGTCCCCAATCGGAGACAGCTCCGGCCAATATGCGGGGGCTTCCTCGAAAACCTTGCTTCTGAGGCCGTCCAGCCCGCCCTGCCGCAGCAGCTTGCCCATGAGCAGGGGGCGTGTCCAACCGTTGCCCAGAGTCGCCGCCAGCGCCGCCAAGGGTCGCCCAGTCAGCCGCGGCAGGCTCACCGACTGCAGATTGTAGACGCTCAACTCTCTCCCTCTTCTTTCTCGGAAGCACTCCTACCTTGCCGGCTTGCCACCTTGGATCGCCGCAGGTGCCGCTCCCGAACCCGCGGGCGCCGCACACGCGGCGTTGCCGAAGCTCACCGACAGCCGCGCCCCGGGCCCGCAGCCCGTCGCCGACCGCACGCGCCGATTGCGCACCGGTCTCGGTTCATACGCTGGTGGAGCAGCGAGGTCAAGGCCCGCCGGCTCACTGCACCCACCGCCGGTTCGACGTCGACGTCACGGCGCCCCTCTCCGTCCCTCCCCGCGCTTGCGGGCGGAAGTGAGGTGGGGAGTCTTCATGATGCGCTTGCCGCGCAGCTTGCCGGCTCACAGGCGGTAGGTTCAGCACTCTACGATAGGTGCGCGCGGCGCGGCGCAAGCTGGCATCACCCGAGCCTTCGTGGAATAATCAATTACCGCGGTTACCGCGCGAAGCGCGCCGCAGCGCGCGAGAGAGAAAGCTCAGCCACCTCTGATTACCCATCGGCCATGAAGCTTGTCCATATCAGCGACGTCCACTTGCAGGTTCCCTATCATTCGATCCCTGCGCGCCGCTTTTGGGGTCGGCGGCTGGCCGGGCTCTTCAATCTGAAGGTGTTGGGACGCCAGTCGCGCTTCGCCCTGGCGGCGGCGACGCTCCGTGAGATCCTGGGACAAGCCGCGGACCTGGGCGCCAACCATGTAACGTTCACCGGCGACGCCACGGCACTCGCGTTCGAGCAAGAATTCGCCGCGGTGCGCGAAATCTTCGGTGATCTGCTGAGATCGCGAGGTGCGCTGTCCGCAATCCCGGGCAATCACGACATGTACACCCTTGGCGCCGTCCGCCACCGCCGCTTCGCCGCCGCGTTCGCGGAGGCTCTGGGCAGCGATCTTCCTGTGGCGGTGCCTGGCTCACTTTTCCCGTGGGTTCGATTGTTCGACGACGGTGTCGCCCTCATCGGCGTGGACTCGACGATTCCATCGCGTCTACCTTTTGTCGCGCGGGGTGCGATCGGAGAAGCTCAACTGCGCTCGCTGACTGCAGCCTTGCGCCACTCGGCTCTGCGCGGCAGAACCATCGTCCTGTGCTTACATCATGGCCCCTACCGCCACGACGGCACCATCGATGCGCCCCATCATGGGTTAATCGACCATGCCGAGCTGATCACCGTGGCCGCTGACCACGGTGTCTCCTTGATTCTGCACGGCCATCAGCACCACCCGTTCATCCGTGCCGTTCCCGGGCGCGCGGTTACCATTTCCAACTGCGGATCGTCAACCATGAGCGGAGTCGCGGGGTTTGCCGTCTACGATCTCGACGACCGCGGCGTCCACGGTATTCGCCGAGTAACCCTTCAACAAGCACCTACAGCGGACGACGAGAGCGCATGAGCCCCCTCGGAGTACTGGGGAGCCTCGATCCCGAACGCGCGCATCGCACCGCAATGCTCGCGCTGAAGCTCGCCGCGGGGCCTGGGCCGTTTCTGACTCATCGCCTGCGATTGCTCGGTCGCGCCGCTGGCGCCGCAGCGCCTTGCGAACAACCCACGAGATTGTGGGGAGCCAACTTTCCTAACCGACTCGGGCTCGCCGCTGGCCTCGACAAGGATGCCGAGGCTGTCCTTGCCTGGGCGTCGCTTGGCTTCGGCTTCGCCGAAATTGGCACGGTGACTCCTCGGCCGCAGGGCGGCAACCCTCGCCCACGCATCTTCCGCATTCCGGAACACGCCGCACTCATCAATCGGATGGGCTTCCCGAGCGCGGGAAAAGATGCGGTCGAGGCGCGGCTTGCAGCGGCTGCGGCCACCGGCATGCTCGACCGCATCCCCCTTGGAGTGAATGTCGGGAAAAACCGCGACACCGCCAACGAACAAGCGTGGCGAGACTACCTGGCAGTCGCGCGACAGCTTTCCGGCTACGCCACCTATGTATGCGTCAACGTGAGCTCGCCGAATACCCCAGGTCTGCGCGACCTCGAAAGCCCAACAGGCATTCGGAGCATCCTGGCGGCGCTCGCCGACGCCGATCTTCAGGGCCGGTGGGCTCGGCGCCCAGCCGTGCTCGTGAAGATCTCCCCCGATGTCGCCGAGGCAGGCCTTGAGCGCCTCGTCGACGCGGCCCTCGCTGAAGGCGCGGCCGGTTTCATCGCGACAAACACGACCGTGGCCCGCCCGGCAGTCAGCTCTGCGCCCCTCGCCGCAGAGCAAGGTGGCCTCTCAGGCCCTCCCCTCGCTGCCGCCGCCACGTCGGCACTCGCGGGCCTTCGCCGCGCGGCTGGCAATCGCCTCGTCCTGATCGGCGCCGGCGGTATCGACGGCGCCTTCGAAGCTCGCCGTCGGCTGCAGGCCGGAGCTGACCTGCTACAGGTGTATACGGCCTTCACCTACGAAGGACCGCGGCTCGTCCGCGAGATTGCGGCGGGGCTGCAGCGACGACCCCACTGAGAAGGTCGCGCAAGCGGACGGCACGCGGTGCGAGTCGTTCCCCCTGCCCTGCGGCCAGCACCTCCGCTGCGCCAGTTCAAGGAGCGCCGCGCACGAGGCGTCTGACCAGCGAGCGCAGCCCCGTATCTTGCGTGGGCCGCCGCCGGCTTCCCTCCTGGGCAGTCTCGGGGCGTGGGCCAAGCTTCCCGTTCTCCGCAGGCACCGCGAGGATCTGAACGGTGATGTTGTCTTTGCCGCCATGTTCGCGTGCCAGCTCGACCAGTGTCTTGCACGCGGACGGTGGCGCTTGCGTGCCCAGGACTTCCGCAATCGCCTCGTCGTTCACCATATCCGTCAGGCCATCGCTACAGATCAGAAAGCGATCATTGGGCTCAAGTGCTATTGGCCCGGTGACATCGACTTCCACTTCGTGCGCCACGCCAAGCGAACGGTAGATGGCAGACGCGAACGGATGTGTCTTGACGGCATCAGTGCCGATGAACCCGCTTCTGACGAGCTCCCACACGCGTGAGTGATCTTCCGTGACCTGCCGCAGCACCCACCGGCGCATCAGGTACGCGCGGCTATCACCGACGTGCGCCACCCAGGCGCGCTCGCCGCAGACCAGGACAGCCGTAACCGTAGTACCCATCCCGGCCTTCGATTCGTCCCGGTCAGCTTCCTTGGCAATGAGCGCATTCGCCTGCTGAATGGCCTCCTCGAGCGCGGCTTCCGGTCGTTGCCCGCCAAACAACGCCCCGTAGTAGGCCGTACGAATACACCGGATTGCCATGCAGCTCGCCACTTCTCCAGCCGCTTGGCCCCCCATGCCGTCTGCAACCACTGCAAGTCGACCGCGCGCTGCGAACTCCCCCTCGTCCGGGTGCTCGAAGTAGCCATACGAGTCCTCATTGTTTCGGCGCACGTTTCCCCGATGACTGATATTGGCTACGATCAGGCCCTCTCGAGGTTGAATCCGACGTGTCATGCCGTTCCGCGCTCGGCGCTACGCTTGCCCAAATCAATCAGAGCTCGTCGTTATCTGGCAGTGTCGCCGGCGGCGGGCCTTTCCTGACACCGCGTTCGCGGTCCGTGCGGCCACCCCGCTCCACCGCAATCTTCCGCCCCGCTGCCTCAGCGCGGATGCGGTCCTGGCAAGGGCTGCAAATGCTCGCCTCCGCCGGCTTTCCACAAACCAAACACCGTCCGGAGATCTGCTTTTCAGTAGGGTCCGACATGCCATCACCTCGGTGTCGATCCACAGTCTCTCGCGCCTCCTTGGGATGTTGGTATGGGGAGTCTGGCCCGCAGATGGGATCGGTCTTGTTTCAAAGTATACCTCGTCGCGGCCGCGAAGTCATGTCGACCGCCATCGCCGTGCCCTTGCCATCGACCGAAAGAGCGGTCAGACTCTTCATCCAATCCCGCCGCCTCCGGCGCCTCGACACGACACCCGATGAACGAAACGTATACCGCGCAAACGATCTACCGCAAGCCGGATGAAGGATATGCGGGTCCCATCTTCACCTGGGACGTCGACAACACCTATCTCAGCACGAACCTGCACTCGCTTCTTGGCATGATCGGTACCGCCGTCGAATTCGCCGTCGACAAGAAGCCAGTTCCAGGTGCCGTCTGGCTGTTGCGCGAGCTGCGGCGCGAGCGATCGGAGAGCGGCGAGCTTCAGCGCGGGGGGGAGCGGCGGCCCATATACTTCGTCAGCGCCAGCCCCGCCGCCATGCGACCGGTGCTCGAACGCCGGTTATTGCTCGATGAAATCGAGTTTGATGGGATCACGTTGAGAAACTGGACCGGATTGTTGCTCAGCGGCCGACTGGGCGCGATCAGGACCGCATTCGCGTACAAGCTCCTCGCCCTCCTCGGAAATCGTTTGGTCTTCCCGGCCGCGGCATCCGAAGTCCTGTTCGGCGACGACCTCGAGCAAGATCCGCTCATCTACGCTACGTACAGCAGGATCTTGGAGCCTTCGTCCGCCGCAACAGACATTTGCGCCCTCGTCTCCTGTCATGGGCTGCGCCGGTCGGATGCGCGCTACTTGGAGATGCTGGCCGAGCGGGCGCGCAACGCCACCGCTGCGCGACGAGCCGTCGCGCGCGTAATCATTCGGCGCGATACGACGGGCGGCAGATGCGTCCCCTATGAATGTACCGAAGCCCACGATTCGAGAATCCGCGCCGTTGATGACATGCTCCAGGCTGCGCTCGTGCTGCACGCCGAGCACATCGTTTCCTTGCCCGGCGTGCATCGCGTTGCGCTCGGCATGCTCGACGAAGGGGTGCGAGAAAGCCGCTTGTGGGAATCGCTGGAGCGTTCTGTGCAGCGCGGGTTATGCAGCGACCACACTGCCCGGAGCCTCGCTGAGCAGTGGGGAAGCTCCATCGGTACGCCGATACGTCGGACGCCCGCAGAGGGGTTCGGCGCGTGAGGCCGTCGCTGAGCCCACGCGGCGAACGTGACCATGGTGCTCGCGCTGGCTAGGGACTGACGCGCACCAGCACCTCGGGGTGACCGCGGAGCTCCTCGACGCTCGACGCGGCGGTCAGAAACATGACCCTCCGCAGCACCCCGACGAGCTCCCGGATTCTGGCCACCACCGCCGCTTCCGATTCCATCGCCGCGCGTAGAAACGGCGACGCCATCCCACAGAGGTTCGCACCTAGCGCCAGCGCTTTGGCCACGTCTACCCCACTCCGTATCCCCCCTGTAGCAATCAGTGGCAGGTGCATGGAGCAGCTCCGCACGGCGCGCAGCGAATCCACGAGCGGAATTCCCCAGCCCATGAACGCGCTGGCGATCGCCGCGAGCTCCGCATCCTCCCCCACCAACTCCTCAACTTGTTGAAATGCGGTACCTCCGGCGCCACCGACATCGATTCCGGCGACGCCCACGTCAATCAACTGCCGCGCCATGCGCTCGCTCACGCCGTTGCCGACCTCTTTCGCCAGCACCGGAACCGGGTCAAGTGCCCGGACGATCGACCCGATCTTCCCCAGCAACCCGCAAAAATCGGTGTCTCCCCCCACCTGCACACTTTCCTGCATCGGGTTGATGTGCAAGAATAGAGCGTCCCCCTCTATCATCTCGATGGCGCGACGACACTGGTCCGGACCATAACCGTAGTTGAGCTGAACCGCCCCAAGGTTAGCGAAAAGCATGATGTCTGGTGCGTACCCTCGGACCTGAAAAGTCGCCGCTACGGAGCCGTTCTCCAGCGCCACCCGCTGCGACCCAACGCCCATGGCGATGCCGGTTTCCTGAGCAGCAATCGCCAGTCGCCGATTGATGATGCCGGCTTCATCTGTGCCTCCAGTCATCGACGCGATGATGAGCGGCGCGCTGAGCGCGTGCCCCAGGAAGGTCGTGCTCGTATCCACGGATTCCAGGGAGAGCTCGGGAAGTCCCTGATGAACAAGGCGATAACGGTCAAGACCTGTCGTTATGCCGCGCGCCTGCGATGCTTCCGACGCCGCGGCATGGAGCTGCCGCTGCTTTCGGAGCGGACCAGCCGGAATCTCTTTCATGGGCTCTGGTCTGGATTAGGATTGGGAAGTGACCTGTTTCATGGTATCGCCGAAGATCCGCAAATGAAAGGATAAGCTGCCGCACAGGATTTCCTCAACTTGCCTACGCCCGCAGTTCGCGCTATGAAAAAAGGACGTCTGCCGTCCGGCCGCACCTGACGCAACTCGCGGCCGCGTCGCAGCGATAACCTAATTTGGCGACTGCATTCGGCGCCGCTACTGGCACCGCAGAACCGAAACTCCTCGGAGATCGCATCATGCTGGGAGGAATTTGGAGAGGGCTCGGATTCGGATTACCTCAGCCGGAGATCTTGCCTCCAGAGGTCAGAACCCCCGCCGAGCTGGCCGAGATTGTGGGGGGCACGGCGCTATTCAAGCAAGAGTTTCAGGGCGTGCTCACGGCGGGGCAAGATTTCTTCGACGAAATCGGCCACCTCGTAAACGACATCCAGGTTCTCCTGCGAGCCCCCGGCAGCCCACTAGTCCGGCCTACCGACAGCGCACCGATGCCGACGTTCAGCATGCCGCTACCAGCCGATCTGGAGGCAGCCGACCGACCCTTCCGGCCCCAGCCGGTAAAGGTGCAGCCCTGGCAAATCAGCGGCGACCCGGAGGCGGACCTCGCTCTTGGCGATTCCAGCGCCGGTGGCGGCCCCGTGAGCGGACGAACCGTGCTCCTTTCGCTGCTGCAACGGCTCCGGGAAGCCGTTGGCGACCTGGATTCCACCCTGACCTCGCTGACTCCTGATACCGCAAGTGGCGTCGACCTCGCCGGCTCCGCGGGCCAGGTCGAGGGGAGCTTGGGCCGACTCGTCAGCTTGCTTCAGGAACATGGGTTCCCGCTGCGCGCGATTCTCGATGTCCAACAAGGCTTCGATGCCGGCACTCTGTCACGCGATTCGATGGTGGCGTTGATCAAAGATGGACAGACCAGAGGTCTGGAGAAGGACAAAATCGCGGCGATTCAGCGGGAGGCCGGTGCCGTCCTCAAGGCGACCAAGTCCGAAGGCGGCTCAGTGGTGCTGTCATCCGCTGCTCTGTCCGCGGAAAAGGTCGGCACCGTCAAGAAGCGACTGGGCGCCATGACCGATCTACTTTTCGATATCGCCAGATTGCAGATGCGAATCGCGCTCGCCACTGCCGGAGAGCTCAAGGTCTGACCTCGCCAACAGCCGCCGCGCGTTTCCCCCCATGATTGCCGCCATGTCGTCATCCGATATGCCGAGTTGATGCAGGATCTCGGTTTGCTCGGCCAAGAGATCTCTGCGATAGCCCCTGGGGAAGTAACTGGAGTCGCTTCCGAAAAGAATGCGGTGCGCCCCAACGGCATCCAGAAACTGGGCGAATACGTCTCTCAGGCTCGGCCGTGCGGGAAGGAATTCTCGCCAAATATTCGAGCTTGACGTATCGAACATGACATTGTGACAATGGTAGGCGGTAAACAGTGCCTCCCGCATATAGCCTGTCCCAAAATGCGCCATGACTACCGGCATCTCCGGAAAGTCCCGGGCAACCGGCTGCAGATCCGTGGGGTTCGCATATCGCAAGTCGGTGAGGTAGCCAATGCTGACGCCCATGTGAAAAACGACTGGCAGGCACAACTCCTGAATCTTCTCGTACAAGGGATAGGCGCGCTCGTCATAGGCGTGATAGAGCTGTAGCGGTGGGTAGAGCTTGACACCGGCGAATCCGTCCGCCACATCGCGTTCGAGTTGCGACACCGCTCCCGGCCCACAGGGGTCATCGATCCAAGTGAATCCGACGATCCTGCGTGGCGCTTTGGATACGAGAGCCAGCACATCATTCCGGTTCCCGCCGGTAACATAGAACGTGCCCACGTCCACGCCCGCGCTATCGAGCTCCGCGACCCATCGCGATGCGGTAGTTTCGATGGGCTCGTCCACAACTTGCATGGGGGCATTGCCGATTCTGCTGACATGACGGCGATGCCTCTCGTCGTCTTTGGCGAGAAGGTGCCGCTTGTGGGGCGGTGCTTGCAGCTCCCTGCCGACAAGTGTCGCCCTCGTGATCAAGTGAAGATGAAAATCGACCACGGACCGCGACAACGATTTCATGATCTTCTTCCTCGCTCCTCCGGTTCGCTGGGCCGCCCCCTCCGCTTGGCCAGCACCCGTACGACGGCATCCGCCACCGTTTCGGCGGCGATCGCTTCCAGGCAATGCGGGCGGCCGGGCGGTCTACGCGCCTCGTCACACTTGCTCAGATAACAAGGACTGCACGGATAATCTGCGACCATGAGCTCGCCGCGATCATACAACTCGATCTCTTGCGCAGAGGTTGCACCCACCAATACGACCGTCGGAACATCCAGCGCAATCGCCAGATGCATCGCCAGCGTGTCCCCGGTTACGATCGCATCGCAACACGAGACAAGGCCCGAAAACTGGCGCAGATCCTGCTCGCATCCTACACTGAGGACTGGCGCAGCAGTGGCGGCACGGACAGCCTCCATCCTCTCGCGGTCGTCGGGTCCTCCGAGCAGCACTGAGCGCAGGCCGATCCCCTCGAGCAGCACCGCGAGCCGCGCAAATCCGGCCGGATGCCAACACTTCGCATGATAGACGGGACCGGCTCCGACATTCAGCCCGACAAGTGGCGCCGCATCGCGGAATGTAGCGGCGCTGGCCGCTTGCGCAAGCCTCTCGCGAGCCCAGTGCGCGTCTTTGGGGCGCGGCTCAAAAACATATCGTTGCCTCGCATAGCGAAGTCCGGCCATCTCGTAAACAAGCTGCGGATAGCTCTTCAGGTTTCGAACAAACTTCAGCTCATCGTCGAATCCCATCTGAAAGCAATGGCGCGACTCATCATTGAGCGGGCAGAGCGAACCGTATGGTGACCGCCCAAAGCCGACCTTGCGGTCTGCACGTAGCGACACGGCCAATCCCGTAGGGGCCGGCTCCTTGTCGAGGCTGATCACGAGGTCAAACCGCTCCGGTGTCAATGCCAATACAGCTTCCAAGCCCATCGCCAAGACGCGGTCGATGAGGCGGTTTGGAACCAGGAGTGGTATCGCGGCAAGCGACGTCAGCCACGTCAGGTGACAGCGCGGATAGGCTTCGTGGAGCCCGCGGAGCAACGTGGTCGTTCTGAGCACATCACCCAGAGCCCCCAGCTTGACGATGCAAATTCGCGCTCCCATCGGTGAATACTCCTCGCACCCCGGGCAGAGCCGATGCGCTACACACGGCTTGTCGCCTCTGAAATGGCGGCAATCGAGCCGCGCGACAGGTGGGGAGGACTGGGGTGAGAGCTCAGAGTCCATGTCCATTCGTATAGCCAGCGCCCGCGGAATGCGCAACTCCGCGCGTCAGTTCCGGAAGCCGATTGCGGGTTCGGCGGCAGCCCGGGGCCAGGCCGGACTGAGTCTATAGCCTCGCGCCGTTGATTGACAGCCCCGCGATTTGCAAGTAGACTCGCCCGCGAGCGCATAGCGAAGTGAGGAAAGGCGTTTGTACCATGGACAAGGAAACCAGAATCAGTCGCTCAACAGAAGGCGACGTCGCCATCCTTACAGTGGCGGGAGACATTACCGGCTTTTCCGAAAACGATCTGGCACAGGCGCACAAGGAAGTTCTCGAGCAGGGCCTGGGCAAGTTGATCTTGAGCCTCGAGGGGGTCGACTACATCAACAGCGCGGGGATCGCCGTCTTCATTGATCTTTTCATGCGGTCCGAGCAGCACGCGCAAAAGGTAGCGATTTGCGGTCTGAAGCCGTACTTCCGAAAGATCTTCAAGATGGTCGGCCTCACCAAGTTCACCGCACTGTACACGACAAAGGAAGAGGCCATCGAATCATTCTAGCCCGGCGGGTCAGCTTGGCAAACTCAGCAGCCAACGCCCGGACGCACGACGAAAATCGAGCCGAAAGTGCACTATTTCCATCAAATCGCTTCGCCGGGCGGAGAGTACAAGCGTGCCAGCGATGTGAGCGCGGTCACCCCCGTTCGCCATGACTGCCCGCCCGAGGGTAAATTTCGCGGTGCGAAGCAGCGAAGCGTCAACTCCAAAGAGAAGCGCCACGCGTTGCTCGGTCTTCTGCATCGGTAGATCGCCTCGCGCCACATAGCTCCGGATGCTCTCGAAGTCCGCAAACCTGATGTCCTCAATGAAGGCTCGAGAAATTTCGCCAATCATCTGCCGGTCGGCGTCCAGCCCGGCCCGAGCGGGCTCGACGTCAATGGCGGACCGCACCCCCAAGAGCACAGCGACTCCCACAACAAGAACCGCGAGCATGACGCTCATGACTCGCAACACCGGACCGATCATAGGCACTCAAGATCTCCGTGTAGCGTATTGCACGGAAATTAGAGATTTTCCGCGCAACCCGCAAGCACCTGGCCACTGAGCCGCGGACTCGGGGGCTTACCCGCGCAGAGGGCCGGTACCCGAGCGAATGCCGGAAAATCCATCGAGTTGACAAGCCCGCGCGCGCAGGTAATCATGAAGGCAGGAGGCACGCCAGAGAGTGGATACGTCGTTACCGCCGCCCGCACGAGAGGAGCTACTGCATCTTGCGCGCCAAGCGCTGGAGAATAGCGTCGACAACGCCAGCCCAGCAGCGGAACTAGCGCCCATGTTCGAGCTGAGCGCGCCACGTGGGCTATTTGTGACACTCCGCATTGATGGGCGGCTGCGCGGCTGCATCGGTCACCTTATCCCCCGGCAACCGCTGTACGCTGAAGTCCAGCAAGTTGCGCTGGCCGCCGCCATGCGCGACCCGCGTTTCCCACCCATGACCCCCGGCGAAATTCGGTGTGCAACCATTGAGGTGTCGGTGCTGACTCCACCGCGCGCAGTTCTCTCGCCCAATGACGTCGTTGTAGGTCAGCACGGAGTCATCATCTCGCGCGGCGCTCGGCGCGCGGTCATGCTACCGCAGGTGCCGCTTGAGCACGGATGGGACCGCGAGACTTTCCTCAGCCAGACCTGCCGGAAGGCGGGTCTTCCGGCCGATGCCTGGCGCCAAGGCGCCGAAATCGAGGTCTTCGAGGCCGACGTGATCGCCGAGGGTCGTCTACAGCAGCCGGCCCCGCCCTGACCCTGCCGCCGCGCCATCCGCGTGCGTCTTGCCGTGGCTGCTTGCCGGCGCTACGGCCTACACCTTGATCGCCAGCGTCTCGTACGCTGCCAGCACGTTGTCGAAGCACCGCCGCGCCTGAGCTTCAATGTCCGCCACGGCCGCATCGTCGTGCTGGGGAGCATGATGTGTCAATGCAAGCATCTTCGCCCGCGCGGCTTTGGCTAGCCTGACACCGTCTTCCCAGGTGCTATGACCCCAACCGACATGGTGATCATATTCATTCGGCGTAAACTGGGCGTCATATATGAAGACATCGGCCTCGTGCGCCAGCTTGACGACATTCTGATCGAGCAACCCCGGCCCCAGTGGCTCGGTGTCCGATGCGTAACAGACTACCTTCCCGGACGATTCGTCGACAATGCGAAAACCCAGGCATCCGTTCGGGTGATTGAGGTGCCCGGCCTCGACCACAACGTTCGGCCCCAGTCGAAACGAGCCTTCCCGAATTCCGTGGAAGTTGATTCTGGCTCCCATCTGCTCCAGCTTGACCGGAAAGTAGGGATGCTCCATCTGCCCGCGAAGAGTATTCTCCAGTTGCTTGTCGACCGCGTCAAATCCGAACAGGTGAAACTGATCGATACCCCGATCTTCGGGGCGGCTCCCAAATGCGGGCTGAAAGAAGGGAAAACCTTGAATGTGATCCCAATGCGTGTGCGAAAAGAGAACGAAGCCTTCCTTCTGACCTCGGGCGTAGCCCGGCAGCATGAGCTCATTGCCCAATCCGCGCAGTCCAGTCCCCGCGTCGATAATCACCAACTGACCATCGTCGGCCCGCACCTCCACGCAGGATGTGTTACCGCCGAAATGCATGGTTGTCGGTCCGGGCACTGGGATGGACCCTCGAACTCCCCAGAATCGCACCAGCACGGCAATATCCTCCTAGTTAGGGCGCGGGGCTGAGGGGAGTTTATGCCTTGACTGCAACCCTGTCAAGCGCCGCCTCCGCTTTGCAGGGCAGCAAAGAGTCCGAGAACGGTGCTAGATTTCTCTGAGACCATTGAAACGCCGCCCCCGAGACCCCTTCGGCGGGGCAAAGGAGGAGAATTGGCAAACACGTCCCTGGCCCACACTTCGGATGCGCTCGCACGCTCACGACAGGCCGATCTCATTGCCTGCTCTACCCGCGTCGCCGAGTTTTGCCGGGCCGCACAGTCGGTCATCGTCGGCAAGAGCGTACAAATCGAAATTGCCGTAATCACACTTCTCAGTGAAGGACACCTCCTGATCGAAGACCTGCCCGGCGTTGGCAAAACCATGCTTGCTCGCACGCTCGCGAGACTGCTCAGCGGAGTCTTCAAACGCATTCAGTTTACGCCCGACCTCTTACCATCGGATGTTGTCGGCGTTTCCGTATTCGACCAGCGCGAGCAGCAGTTCAGATTTCAGGAGGGTCCCGTGTTCGCTAATGTGGTCCTCGCTGACGAAATAAATCGCGCTTCGCCGAGGACGCAATCGAGCCTGCTCGAGAGCATGAGTGAGTCCCAGGTAACGGTGGACGGAACTACGCGCCCTTTGCCCACACCGCACCTCGTTATTGCAACGCAGAATCCGGCCGAGCTCGAAGGGACATTTCGCCTCCCCGTCGCTCAACTTGATCGCTTCTTCTCCCGCATCAGCCTTGGCTACCCGGCGGAGGACGACGAGCTGCAGATCTTGTTCGCTCAAGCTAACTCTCACCCCCTGCACGACCTCAGCCCCTGGGGCTCGATCCACGATTTTTCCAAGCTGCAGCGCGCGGTCCGGAGCGTTTTCGTCGACGCCTCTGTCGCGCGCTACGCGACCCGCCTCGTAGGAGCAACCAGAGCCAGTCAGCTTTTCTCCATCCCCGCGAGCCCCAGGGCCTCTCTCGCTCTCTTTCGCGGCGCTCAGGCACGAGCTTTGCTTCATGGAAGATACTATTCCGTACCGGATGATGTACGCGAGCTCTTCATTTCGCTGGTGGGTCATCGCGTTACCTTGTCGCTGGAAGCGCGGCGAAAGGGCATGTCTGAATCGGACGCTCTGCATGTCATTGCGTCTGCGGTGAATCCGCCTATCTGACTATTAATCATGCTCAGAAGTATCACATTAACGCATGCAGGAACTGCTGTGCTTGGTTTCTGTATGGTTTTGTCAGTTGCCGCTATTAACTCCGGCCTTAACTTATTCTATATACAATTTTGCTTTTCTATATCAATACTTGCCGTAAACCTATTGACGGCAATATATTCCACTAGAAATTTTCAGTGCGATATTCAACAACCTGCGGATGTATTTGTCAATGATACTGTGGTTATTCGGGTAAACGCCTGGATCAGGTCAAGGTTTCTTCAGTTCCTTCACATATCTCTCAGGGAAGTTTCTTGTCACGTCGCTCCCCAAGACGTATTCCATGCAATTGCGCCACAACATAGCACAATATATCACAAATCCCTCAATAGCTTCTTCTTGCACATTTATCGTAGACAATCATTTGTCTACGAAGCAGTTCGCAATCGAAGGGGACTTTGGAAAATTGTAGCCTTTGAGGTTGAATCCTCCTATCCGTTTGGTCTCGTCCGATATAAACTTCGGTTGGATCTCCCCGCACGACAGCACGTTGTCTATCCCGAGCGGGTGCCGTGGCCAGACGGGATGAGCTTCCTCGAACGTTTCCATGAAATACTCGGCGGGGGTGGATCGGGCGCTTTCGCCATCGCTGGGGCACCGGCTTCCCGGGTGCGGGCATTCGAGCCGGGCGATGACTTGAGGCGGATTCATTGGCGCTCGACCGCCAGGATGGCGAAGTTGATGGTAACAGAGCCTGAAAGCGCCTCGCCCGGGTCTGGCGCACTGGTGTTCGCAAACATGGCGCCAATTCAGAATGGCGTCGACCGCAACCGAGAGCTCACGATTGGACGCTTGACGTGGCTGCTCGATATGGCGCGCCAAGAGAATCTCTCCCTGACACTGTATCTCGGGGAGCCCGGAAGTGCGCATGAGGTGACTCCCGAGCTGGTCGCAGTGCGGTACCGTATCGACGCGCACTCGGCACAAAGTGATCAACAATTCCATGAGGCGGCTGCTGGACTTGCCATGCTGACGGGAATTGTGGCCGACAACCAGGACGAAATGCTAACGCCTCTTCTCAGAGCGGCCGCGGCGGACGGCTTCGCCAATGTGGGCCTGGTAGGGGCCACTGGCGAGCTGACATGGGTGTCGACCACAGGCCATGCATGAAAACTGCATCGCCAGACGCGCGTCCCGCTACCTTCTGGTTCAAGTCGCCGTGTGTCTGCTCTATGCAGGCTACGCCGAGGGGATGGCCATCGTCTATTACCTGCTCGCCATCACGCTGGCCGGCCTGGCGCTATGTGGGCCGCGCGATCCAGCCCGGACCTCGGGTTGGCGCCCGCTTTCCCATCCGCACTCGGGACAGTCGTCATCACCTGACACGGCGCCTGGCCTCGTTGTCGTTACTCTGGCCATTTGCGACTGGGCGGTGCTCTCGCAATCAGCGGTGCTCGTGGCCTGCCATACACTCTCAATCATCATCGTCATCAGATCTTTACAAGCGAGGACAACACGAAATACAGCAGAGATCTGCATCTGTTCTTTCTTTGTATTTGCAGGAGCCAGTCTACTCATATCCGGAATTGAATTTGCCGTCTTCTTCGTACTCTACGCCGCGGGCCTACTCGGTTTTCTGGCGATCAGCGAGGCTCATCGCCTGCTGCGCGCGAGCGACTCTACCTACAGCCCGTCAAGCATTCGGCTGCCCGTCTTGCCTATCCTGGCCTCACTGGGTCTGACTACAATCTTGTATCCACTCGTACCGCGCTTCGGTCTTGGTGCGATCCAGGTGCCCGTGTTCGCCGGGCGGCTCAGCGGGTTTAGCGAATCCATACAGCTTGGCGACATGGGTCAGCTTCTCTTGAATCGCGATGTCATGCTACGAGTACGGTCTCCGGCGCCGGTGTACTTGAGAGGGCGCGCATTCGACCACTACAACGGGCGCGGCTGGGAGGCGACCACGGATCGAAGATGGCCAGTCGCCACAACCGAGCCAGGAACCTTCGACTTTCGGCGCCCTGGCCTTCCGTTGCCCTCGGCGGTCGGGACGATAGCCATCTCCACAGAGCGGTATGGCAGCGCCGTGCTGTTCGTGCCCACGGCTCCTCTCCGGGCTGACATTCCAGTGCCGATCCTGTTCCATGACGAAGAATATGCCGTTTACGCCGGGCAGCCGATAACATCCGGCCTCGACTACACGCTTTCATACGACACGGAGCGCTCACTCGTCGACCCGACGGCATCGCCTCCGGCCAGCCGCGGCCGGACCGCAAGGCTGACGCGCCGGCAACTTGACCGCTATCTGGACACTTCCGAGGCATCGAGTCGGGTCCACAACCTAGGGCGGCAAGTCGTGTCGGCTGCTGGAGCGAGCGACGAATGGTCCAGAGCAAATGCGATTCTCCTTTTCTTAAGAAGTGGGTACGCGTACAGCCTTGAACACACACACGAACCGGGGGTCGATCCTCTTGACGAGTTTCTCTTTACGACCAAGAGCGGACACTGTGAATACTTCGCTACGGCAGCCGTATTGCTATTTCGCTCCGTAGGACTGCCGGCCCGGCTGGTCAGCGGATTCTCGGGTGGCGAACGCAACGACATTGGCAATTACTATGCCGTGCTACAAAGCAATGCGCACACTTGGGCTGAGGTGTATTTCTCCGGCTACGGCTGGCTAGGCCTCGATCCTTCGCCGGCTTTCGAGGCAGCAGCGAAGCCATCCTCCTGGGCGCCGCTTCGCTGGCTGCACGCATTTTGGGACGCAATGCAGTTCAACTGGCACAATCGTGTCCTCGGTATCAGTCGCGCCAGCCAGCGCGAACTGTGGCGGCGACTCGGCCAGTTGGTCGACAGGCGAGCCAGGCTCTTGGCTACTGGGGGTGCGGCGCTAGTCCTTCTGGCAGCCGTTCTTGGCGGGCGCTGGCGCCTCTGGGGTAGCGCTCCGCCAGGTCGGCGCGGCGCTTCGCCGGACACCCGATTTCGCCTGGCGTCACGCTTCCTCCGGTATTATGTGCACCTTAGTTTGGCAAACTGGTGGTGGAGATTCGCAAGAATCTTTCCTGGTAGGCGGCATCGGCGGAGTGAGTCGCAGGGCGTCCGCCTATATGAGGAGCTGACCGCAGAGTTATCGCAAGTCGGGTGCGGGAGGCTCGATCACGAGTGTCCGTTCGCCTATCTTGGACGAATCGAGAGCACGGTACCGTTCGCAGGGAACACGGCACGTCGGATCATTTGCGCCTATGTTGCTACTCGTTTTGGAAGCGCCGCGATATCAAGCGCCGCACTCGGGTTCCTGCACGACGAGCTCACCACGATGCGAAAGAAGCTGCGCACGCACAAGAGACGCAATTCAAAAGGAGGAGGTTGAGCATGAGCGAGAACAGTTGTGTGACGTCACCCCATTTTGTAGGGCTCATCTATTCACTGGCGAATGCAGCCCAGATATCTCTGGGGCAAGTGCCGAATCCGGTGACCGGACGTCGTGAGCGTGACTTGGGCCATGCCGAAGAGACGATTGATCTCTTGGATGCGCTCCGGGAGAAGACGCGTGGAAACCTGACGCGGGAGGAATCAAGCTTGCTTGATTCGAGCATTACGACGTTGCGGCTGGCGTTTGTCAGCCGCGCCCAGGGGCGTGAGCCGTGAGGCGGGCGAGCAGCGAGGCGGCCTGAAAACAGAAAAGCCCAGCCTAAGCTGGGCTTTTTTGATCCTGTCGGCAGCTTCCTACTCTCCCACACCGCTACCAGCGCAGTACCATCGGCGTTGAAGGGCTTAACTTCCGTGTTCGGAATGGGAACGGGTGGACCCCCTTCGCTATGACCACCGACAAGTCTGAGAAAAAGAGAATATGGTATCGAGGAAGCAGGCACTTAGCCAAGATGTGGACAAGCCAATCGGCTGATTAGTACGGGTTAGCTAAACATGTTACCATGTGTACACACCCCGCCTATCGACCTGGTCATCTTCCAGGAGCCTCTCGGACCGAAGTCACGGGATACTTATTCTCAGGCAGAGCTTCCCGCTTAGATGCTTT
>JACPHN010000150.1 GCA_016188575.1 Candidatus Schekmanbacteria bacterium | reverse complement strand
GACCGTTGCCAAGGCCCTTTCCCGTCGCTCTTGATTGCCTGATGCTCCCCTGAAACCGCGACTCAGTTGAAATTTCGGATTCGCACCCTGGTCGACTTCTGGCCGGCACAGATGGCCTGATTTTCGCCAGCGGCGAAGGCCCAGGAGGAGGCCGTCGGAGCGCGGTAGGAGCGCGCGGGCGGCAGCGAAGGAGCCCGTGGCGCGGCCTAACGCTGTCCTAACAGTTGGGTGACAATGAAACGCTTGTGGCAACGTCACGAGAGCGCATCCTGGTCATCGAAGATGAGGCCGATATCCTCGAGCTCATTCGCTACAACCTCGCGAAGGAGGGGTACTGTGTGACGGGTACCGCCACCGGCGAGGAAGGGGTTCGCATGGCCACAGCAGCGCCGCCTGATCTGGTGATTCTGGATTTGATGCTGCCGGGGATCAATGGCCTGAACGTTTGCAGGGTGCTCAAGCGTGATCCCAGAACGGGGACCGTGCCGGTCGTCATTGTCACCGCCAAGGATGAGGAAGCGGACGTGGTCGCCGGCCTGGATATGGGCGCCGACGACTACGTGACCAAACCGTTCGGTCCGAAGGTACTCGTAGCGCGGATTCGCGCCGTCCTGAGGCGGCCGCGGATCCCGTCGCGCGACGAGCAGGCGCCGATGGTCATCGATGAGGTCGTGATCGACCCTGCGCGCCATGAGGTCACCGTGCAGGGCCGGCCCGTGTCGCTGACCTTCACCGAGTTTCGCATTCTGCTCTACCTGGCCGCGCGGCCAGGCCGGGTGCGCACCCGCTATCAGATCGTGGAGGCAGCGCGCGGCGATGACGCTGACGTGACCGACCGCTCCGTGGATGTGCACATCGTCGGTCTGCGCCGCAAGCTCGGCGCCGCCGGGCCCCGGATCGAAACGATACGGGGCGTCGGATACCGGCTCAGGGATTGGAAATAGCGCTATCTGGAGTGGCCGGAGCGCGCTTGTGGCAGTATGCGCGGAAGGAGCTGACGCCGCCTTGGCGTATGCTCGGGAGATAGATGTCTCGGCACCGACTCCTCTGGCAGATCTACGCTTCGATGGTGCTGGTAACGCTGGCGGGGTTGTCCGCCGCGACCTGGTACGCATCGCGAACGATGCGCGACGTCTTCGTCGCGGAGACGTCCGCGCGTCTGTCTGCAACGGCGCGCCTCGCGGCACGTGAGATTTCGGCACGCTCTCCGGCCACGCCGCCTCTGGCCATGCAGGCGCTCTGCACCGAGCTTGCGCGGGCGTCCGACACGCGGCTGACGATCATAGGGCCATCAGGCGCCGTCCTGGCAGATTCCATGGAAGACCCCGCACGAATGGAAAATCATGCAGCGCGGCCCGAAGTGAAAGCGGCGCTCACCGGTGGCTTCGGGGCTGCCATCCGCTACAGCGCTACGGTGGGGACCACGATGATGTATGTGGCCGTGCCGCTGAGCTCCTCCGGCCTCACGCGCGGTGTCGCTCGTGCCGCCGTCTCGATCGCGGCTGTCGAGATGGCAACACGGGCGGTCCAGATCCGCATTGCCGGCGCCGGGCTCAGCATCGCGGTTGTGGCCGCGATCCTCAGCTTGTGGTTGTCACGACGGGTTAGCCGGCCGGTGGAGGAGCTGCGGCGGGGAGCGGAACGCTTCGCGCGCGGCGACTTTCACCCGCGGCTGCCGGTGTTGGTGTCAGGCGAGATCGGCGCGCTGGCCTCGGCAATGAACGACCTGGCGGCGCAGCTCGACGACCGAATCAGTACCATCCTCGCGCAGCGCAATGAGCAAGAGGCGATGCTCTCCAGCATGGTCGAGGGGGTCGTGGCGGTGGATGCCGGCGAACGGTGCCTGCGGCTCAACCAGGCGGCGTGTCGTTTTCTGGGCGTGGACCCCCTGGCCGCCACGGGGAAATCGATCCAGGAAGCGGTGCGCAACGCCGACCTCCAGCGCTTCGTGCGGCAGGCGCTGAGCAGCCATGATCCCGTCGAGAGTGAAGTAGTGCTGCACAGTCCAGGCGCCGACCCGGGAACGCGGTTCCTGCAGGCGCACGGCACGCCCTTGCGCAGCGCCTCAGGCGACAAGATCGGAGCGCTGGTCGTTCTTCACGACGTGACGCGCCTCAAACGCCTGGAAATGGTTCGCCGAGATTTTGTTGCCAACGTTTCACACGAGCTGCGCACCCCGATCACGGCAGTCACGGGATTTGTCGAGACACTTCGCGACGGGGCGATGTACGAGCCCGAACACGCCGCGAGGTTCCTGGAGATTATCGCCCGGCACGCCGACCGGCCAAGCGCAATCATCGAGGACCTGCTCAGCCTCTCTCGCATCGAGCAGCAAGCCGAGCGCGCCGAGGTGCCGCCGCAGGAGGCGCAGATCGCACCGATCCTGCGTGCGGCGGTCGACCTGTGCGGCAGCCGCGCAGCGGAGCGCGGCATTGCGATCGGGCTGAGCTGTCCGCATGAGCTGCGCGCGCGAATCAACGACTCGCTCCTGCAGCAGGCCGTCGTCAACCTCCTGGTGAACGCCGTGAAGCATAGCGAACCCCATCGCGCCGTAGAGGTGGTGGGGCGACCCGCGAACGGCTGGATCGAGATCCGCGTGTGCGACCAGGGATGCGGTATCGCTGCCGCACACCTGCCTAGGCTATTCGAGCGCTTCTACCGAGTCGATCCCGCTCGCAGCAGAGATTCCGGAGGCACAGGCCTCGGACTGGCTATCGTCAAGCACATCGCGCAGGCACACGGGAGGGCGGGTGAGCGTGGAGAGCACCCTCGGCCAGGGATCCGTGTTCTCGATTCACCTTCCGCGACACCGAGAGGATGCTTCCGGCGCGTCGGCCTAGCGCGACTTGGCCTCCATCCCGGCGGCCTTGCTCCGGTTGCGAAGAGCGCCGGGCAGAGGACCACCCCGGCGCGGTGATTCTGACCAGATCCTCACACGCCGCTCATGCTGGCTGAACGCACGCCTCTCATTTTCTCGCGCGGATGTTGAACGAATGCCGTTTCTTGGAAAGGAGAAGGACGTGCAGATGCGCAAGACACTACTCGTAGCGGTGCTGCTGTTGCCGGCGCAAGCCGCGGCCGCCGAGGGCCTGGCGATGGTCGATCCCGGGCTACCGGCGTACACCAAGACAGGAGGGATCTCGGGCAGTATTTCGTCGGTGGGGTCAGATACGCCAAACAACTTGATGACTTTTTTGGGCCGAGGGGTTCCAGAAAGGCTACCCGAATGTGAAAATCCAGATCGAGGGCAAGGGATCGGCAACCGCGCCTCCCGCCCTGATCAGCGCTTCCGCGCAGCTTGGTCCCATGTCGCGGACGATGAAAGGGGCCGAGGAAGACGCATTTGAGAACGTGTTCGGCTACAAGCCGACAGCGATACGCGTGGCGGTGGACGCGCTGGCGGTGTTCGTAAACAAGGACAATCCGCTCCCGGGGCTGTCGTTGGATCAGGTGGACGCGATCTTTTCCAAGGGGCGGCGACTCGGGTACGTCCACGACCTGGTGACGTGGGGGCAGCTTGGGCTTGGGGATGACTGGGCGACTCGGCCCATCTCGCTGTTCGGCCGCAACTCCGCGTCCGGCACGTACGGCTTCTTCAGGGAGCACGCGCTGGGAAACGGTGACTACAAGGACACGGCAAAAGAGCAGCCCGGCTCGGCCTCCGTCGTGCAGGGAGTCACGGCGGACCGCTACGCGATCGGTTAGTCCGGGATCGGGTACGCGACGGCGGGCGTGCGCGCCGTGCCGCTAGTTACCAAGGGAACGGATATGTAGAGGCGACGGCGGCCAACTCCTATGCGGGCTCGTACCCGCTGTCGCGGTTTCTCTATGTGCATGTAAACAAGTCGCCAGCGAAGGCACTTGACCCGTTAACGCGCGAATTTCTGAAGCGCGTTCAATCGCGACAGGGCCAGGAGACCGTCATCAAGGACGGCTACTACCCCCTTTCAGCGAGCGTGGTCGCCGAAGTGCTCGAGCGGATCCAGGATCCGCTCACGAAACCCTAACAACCGCCGGCCATGATGGGCGGCATGATCGCACAGTGTGAAGCACCATTGGGGCCGTCTCGGCGGCCGGAGCCGCGGGTGCGGCGTCGCCAGTGCGCGGATCGGCTGGCGGCACGGATCGTTACCCTTGGTGGGATGGCGATCATCGCCTCAATTCTGGCCATTGTGGCTGTCATTGCCGGCGAAGCGGCACCGCTCTTCCGCCATGCCACGCTTGCTCCGGCAGGCGTGCGCCGCTCGGGCGACGGTTCCGCCGCGCTGGCCGTCGGCGTCGACGAGCACCGGAGGGTCGCGTTTCGCATCCAGCGTTCCGGGGTGGTCTTCTGGCGCCTGAGCGGCGACGAGGCGGAGGTACCGGCCGTGGGCGGTATCGACCTCGGCGGTGCCGGGATTGTCGCGATCGCAATGGCGGAAGAAGGCGCGCTGGCGCTGGGGCTGACAGACGGGCGTGTTGCCCCGGCCAGTCTTCGTTTCTCGCCTTTGGGCGTGACGACGGAAGTGGCAGTGCCGCTGCCGGAGCTACGCCTCCTGCAGGAGCCGCTCATCGTAGACCTGCAGCGATATCCGCTCCGCATGCTGGCGTATGCACCGACGGATCGCTGACCGGTGGTTGTTGCAATGGGCTCGTCTGCGGAGCTGTTGGTCGTGCGCGCGCTGGAAACCAGAGCACTGAGCTGAAGCGCCGATATGCCGGTCTGTCCACGTAAGTCGCCATGATAGAGATCACAAGCTTGTGCGCGTATTACGGGGCCGCGCCGGCACTTCGCGAGGTCTCGATGGCGATTCCGCCGCATCGCATTAGCGCCATTATCGGCCCATCCGGCTGCGGCAAGTCCACCCTGCTGAGGTGCCTGAACCGGCTGAACGACCTGGTCGACGGCTTCCGCATCACTGGTGTCGTCCGCATTGGCGGTCGCGACATCCACGACCCGACATGGGATGCGACGGACTTGCGCAGACGCGTGGGGATGGTTTTCCAGCGGTCCAACCCATTTCCGAAGACGATCTACGAAAACGTCACCTACGGGCCTCGCATCCTGGGAATTCGCGACCGGGCGAATCTGTATGATGTCGTCGAGCGAAGTCTGCGCGCCGCGGCGCTCTGGGACGAAGCGCGCGACCGCCTGCACGAAAGCGCTCTCCGCCTCTCCGGCGGACAGCAGCAGCGCCTGTGTATCGCCCGAGCGCTGGCGGTGGAACCGGAAGTGCTGCTGATGGACGAGCCTTGCTCCGCTCTCGATCCGGTCGCAACCGGAAAGATCGAGGACTTGATGCGCGAGCTGAAGGAGCGGTACACGATCGTGATCGTGACACACAACATGCAACAAGCGGCCCGCGTTTCGGACTTGACGGGATTCTTCTTGCAGGGCGAGCTGGTGGAGCTCGGCGTGACGACGACCATCTTCACAAACCCACGAGACCCGCGAACAGAAGACTACATTACCGGCCGCTTCGGCTAGGTGGAGCGTACCCATGTCAATACGCCTGCAGCGCGAAATCGGCCGCCTCAAGAAGAGCATTCTCTCGCTGAGCGCGCTGGTGGAAGAGAGCGTGCAGCGCGCGGTAGCGGCCTATCTGCAGCGCGACGAGGCTCTGGCGTGCCAGCTTGCGGCGTGTGACGACGCGATTGACACGTGCGAGCTCGAAATCGAGGAGGAGTGCCAGAAGGTATTGGCGCTGTGTCAGCCGGTGGCCGCAGACCTGCGGTTTATCGTGACAGTCCTGAAGGTGAACTCGGATCTCGAGCGAATCGGTGACCTGGCAGTGCACATCGGTGAGCGCGCGGCATTCCTGGCCACACAACCGTGGATCGGCGTGCCCGCAGCGACAGCCGGAATGGCGGACAGCGTCCTGTCGATGGTGAAGAGCGCCCTCGATGCGCTCGTGAACCAGGATCCGACGCTGGCTCGCGCGGTGTGCGCCGCCGACGACGCCATGGACGAGGTGCACCGGGGGATGTATACATGGGTCGATGGAGAAATCCAGAGGCAGCCGGAGAGGATCCAGAGCCTGATCAGCACCCTGACGGTATCGCGGTATCTGGAGCGGATCGCCGACCACGCGACGAACATCGCCGAAGAAGTGATCTACATGATCGAAGGTGAAATCGTGCGGCACCGCATCGAGGACCGGCTCCACCGCCAGGCGGATTGACTGCGAGTTGACATGCAGGGATCGGGGCGGTAAAGAGAGCCCCATCCCCACCGCTTGGCAGGATTGAGCCCGATGGACGCGCAATACGACGCCTTTCGCAGGCTCGACATCAGTGACTTGGAAGACCTCGCCGGTGCGGGTGTGGAGGAGATCCAGGGCGACCTCTCGATGGTGCCCATCCCCGAGCTTTTGCGGTGGCTGTCCCGGTCGCGACGCCAGGGGACGCTGGCCTGCGTATTGGGTGGCTGCCGGAAAGAGCTCTTTTTTCAGCGGGGGCGACTGGTATTTGCAAGCTCCACGCGAAACGCGCTTCGACTGGGGCAGTTCCTGGTCGCCAAGGGCGATATCAATGCGCGGCAGCTTGCGCGTTGTCTCGAGCTGTGGGAGCTCCAGGGCGGGAGAGCTCGCCTGAGCCAGGTGATCGTGGATGTCGGTCTGCTGTCCCGTGAGCTCATGATCGAGCGGCTGCGACAGCTTGTCGACGAAATCGTCTACGACATTTTCGTGCACGAAGGTGGGATCTTCACGTTTCAGCCGAATCGGGTAGCGCCGCAGGTCTTGAGCGCAATGCGCCCCGAGAAGACCGATGTCCTCGTGCAAGGGGTGTGGCTGCTGCACGAATATCGCGCGCGCCACGGCGCGCTGCCGGGGCCGGAACAGGTCCTGATCGCGGCGCCAGGCGATCGCACCGCGTTGCCCTTCCTCGGAGAGTCTGCGCGGGCGGTTTATGAGGCCATTGGGCGCCAGTCCGATTTCAAGACCGTGTTGAACCGGGTGAAGACGAGCACGCTTGATCTTCAGGTGCAACTGATCGGCCTGATGTCCAACAGTCTGGTCACTGTATCCACGCCGCCGCGCGTGCCTACGGCCGCCGAGAAGCTGGAGCAGCGCATCGAGATTGGACGGCGGCTGCTGCGGGACAACCACCTGGAGGCGGCGCAGTCTGTGCTCGTCGATGTCCGGCTGGATTTTGAGCGCCAGCCGCCGGAGGCAGATGCCCTGACGCGGGTCGCCTTGCGCCTGGAAGCGTTCGCCGCGCAGTTGTTTGGACGCATCATCAATGAGGTGGAGGCGATGGCCGGGGGAGGGGACGACACCAGGCTCGAAATCGTCAATGCAATGCTGGATACGGAAGCGGCGCGGAAGCTGGGCGCAGAGGAAGGGTTCGTGCTGTCGCGGGTGGCGTCGAGCGCCTCGCTGCGTGAAATGGTCCACGCCAGCGGCATGCCGCGGGAGCGCGCCTACGACGTGCTCTTTTCATTGTTCCGCAAGGGTATCGTGCGGCGCACGGCGCCCGCCGCGAGGGCGGCGGTCCCTGGCCGCAAGAGTCACAGCGGGCGGTAGGTCATCTGCCCTTCGTTTGCCTCGATCACGAGTACTTGAATTCCTCGTTCCCGATCGAAGTGATTTCCGTACCGATCCTCGAACGACATGAGCCAGGTGTGATCCTCTTCGTATGGCTCAAGGATGGCCTTGTACGTGGTGTATGCGCCGTTGATGGTGAGCTTTAGCGCGGTGTAGCGCTTGCCCTGGTTGAGCATCTTCAGCAGGCGGTCGCCGGGATGGTAGACGATGCGGATGTCCAGGGTGTTTTCAGTCGCTGGAGCGGTCGCCTGCGCCGGGGGCGCGGCGGGAGTCGACTCGGCCTCGGGGACGACCACGGCGCTGCCAGCAAACGCCTGAGACCCGCCCAGGTCGGCGGCAGCCGGAGCTTCGGCCCTGGCGGGCTCCGGCGCCGAATCCGGTGCATGTGCCGCATCCGGAGTCGGCTCGGGCATGACGACGGCTGCGGCCGGAGGCTCCGGCGCCTCCGCCGTGGTAGCCTTGCCGAGCATGGCGTCAATGACAACCTGGCTTACCCCGGCATTGCTGAGCTTGATCAGGTCGTCGGCAGTCAGGGCGGGTCGCTTTTCGGCGCTGCGCACCGCGGCGATAATGAGGTCATCCGCGACTGCTTGCTGCTTCATGCGCACGACATCGTCCACACTGCAACATTGCGGCTTGCCCCCGGACGGCGAGCCAAAGCAGCCGCCAGCCAGGAGCCAGAAAGCAGCGATGACGATTACCGGCCGGCTCAAGGTCCCGATGGTTTCGATCATTTTCATCCAGTCTCCGGCGCGGAAACCACCGGGTTCAGCCGGTGGAAGAAGCGCCTCTTTCTGTGGCTGTAGGTGTAGCCATCCGCTCGCTGGAGCAGACGGCAGTGTTTGTGCGAAATGCCTTGAATCGTACCCGCGTCCGTCTGGACGTTGAAGCTACCCGAGTCCCGTGCGGCGACGCGCCCAATGTAAATACCGGCTTTCTGCCCCGTGGCACCATCGCACGAACCAAATCGCCGGTTGCAAAGCCGTGGACGCGCCTTTGCCGCATCAAATAGCTGCCCGGGAAGCCGAACTTGTCGACGCGCGTCCGCTGATAGCTGCCACGGCCACAGGCTTTGGTGGCAAGCACGGGCTTCTGCCTTTTCTTAGTGCTCAGCACTCGAAACTCAGCACTTCTTCCGTCGCAGACGATCGCGACACCGGTTGTTTTTGCCCCCGGATCGAGCTTCAGGCGCACCGGTGCGACCACGCCGTCCTCAAGGTGCCGATCGACCAAGCGGATGGTGAAGGGATGCAGGCGATGCACCCGCGCACGTCCCGCCGTGACCAGCTAGCGCGCCCGCCCTTCCACGCGCGGCATCAGCGGCCGTTTGCGCTTGTCTAACACAAAGACCATCCTTACCTCCAATACCTCCGAAGAGGTCCCCGTAAAGGGCTTGTGACGCGCCAAGCTGGCTTGCTCGACGGTCTCCCCTCGACCCTGTTGAACAGCAGCCGTCTGTGCACATCCGTTTCGTGCCGACCCTACGGTTTGTCTGCAATGCGCACTTACAGGGTCCGAGGCTGAGGAAGCACCTCGGAGTGTTACTTCTGCTGATTGTCCAACGCATCTGTTTCAACGATTGCCAATCTCAACAACTTGGTCTGGTCAACATGCAAGCATCGCCGCTTACGACCTTCCTCCGGAGCAAGCTCCGGCCTTCCGGCCGGGGTAGTTGACCTCAGTTTCCCTCCGTCGTCCGGACGCCGTTGCCGCGACTGTCGACTGGAGCGCGTGCGGCTCTCGGCACACCATGGAGGAGGTGATCATAGTGCGAACTAGGGGTGTTGCTCCAGCGTGCTCGTGGCCGGTTGGGCGAAGGCGTCGCGCCACGGGCTGCGGAGCTGGAGCTCGTCCACATAGTTGATTGCGACTGCGGCGAGAACGCCCAGACTCGTCGCCAAGCCGAGAGCCGCCCGGGCGCGGAAGCCCCGTGCCAGTAGGAATGCAGCACCGGAAAGCGCAAGTCCCAGGCCGTTTACGGTCAGGAGGAATGCCAGGCTTGCATCGGTGAGCTCCGGCGTGACAAAGCGAAGTGCGGCGAGGGTGACCAGCGGCAGTGTGCCAAGGAGGGTGGCAAGGGTGGCGAGGCCGCGCAGGCGAGGAGGGCGGGGCAAGGCGATCCACGCGGCTCGCGAAAGGGCCCGCGCCGGCGGCGGCAGGCGCGTCAGATGGTTGCGCTCCCGTTCGGCTGCGAGCCATTGTCCGACGTGGAGACGAAAACTGCGGCGGTTGCGCCTCGGGACATGCTCGGCCAGAATGCGGGCTGCACCGAGCGCGGTAAGGTAACACGCTGCCGCTGTGCGCGTCTTGGTGGTCTGGGACGCGGCGCGGCAATGAAGCAACTCTAACCATATTAGGGTCATCGCGTCGACTTCACGCGGCAAGGTGCTGGTGCGCAGCAGCTCACAGGCCGCGGCGGGTGCCCCCAGCCGCAGTAGTGCCGAGGTGGCGAGCAAGGCGGCAGCCGCACGGCATTCGGGTGGCGTCCCCGAGAGAGCCGCGAGGTGGGGGGCGAGGCTGGTCAGGGCTTTCCGCGGTCGGTTGGCGACAAGCTCGCGCCACCCTTGGAGCGCGGCGCAGAGGAGGAGCGCGGCAGGGTCGCCGCCGCGGCACGTGGCTTTGGCCTGGGCGAGCTGTTTGTCGGCCGCGGGGAGATCGCCGTTGAGCAGCTCGGCGGCGCCCAGAACGAGGGCCGCCTTGAGCCGGGAGACGACGCTGAGCGCGGCCTCGTCGCGGATGTCGTTTACGTACGCCGCGGCGCGGTCGGAGGCTCCTTCCTTGAGCGCGCCCACTGCGGCCTCGACCCTTAGCATCTCTGCACCTCGGGTGATGCCGTAGCGGTCGTGCCTGGCGATTTGGCGTTCGACTTCGAAGGAGGTCGCTGTGCTCCAGAGGTCGGCCCCCGCGAGCGCACGCCACAATCGCATGCCGTCACCGGGAAGGCGAAAGCCGGCGAAAGACCACGGCAGGGGTGTGAGCCCGATCAGCGCGGCGGCCAGGCTGACGGTTGCGAATGCCGCCAGGACAGGCGACGCCATGGCCGCCGTGACCGCGGCGAGCAGCAGGGGCACGGCACCTGGACCCCCCGGCCGGGCAGCCGTCAAGACATGTGCCGCCACGATTGCTCCCGTGCAAAGATTCGCCAGCGGACCGGCCAGAAAGAAGAGCGCGTGGTGGCGACGGCACGGGAAGAACAGATCGGAACTGTAGCAAACGAAGCCGCCCAGGGGGATCAATCCAATGCGGATGCGCGGCCACTGTTGCCCACCGCAGGCGAGGATACAGGGACCGCAGCCGATGGCTACACCATACACACGCAAGCGCACCACAACTGCCGCGAGCACGTGGCCAACCTGGTGAATGGCACGCGTAAGAAAAAGACCTCCCCACACTAGCGGCAGGGAGGTCACTAACGCTATGTTGTCTGGGATCCCGATTTAGCTGACTCGCTCCATGACCGCCGCGGCCCCCTGGGCTCCGGCAGCGCAAATCCCGAGCAGAGCGAGACTCTTGTCACCCAGGGCGAGCTCGTTCGCAACGGTTGTGACCATGCGCGCTCCTGTCGCTCCAAATGGATGGCCAAGCGCGATCGATCCGCCGTGGATATTCAACCGCTCTGGATCGACGTCACCCACGGCTTTGCGCCGGTCCAGGCGCTGCTTGGCGAAGGCGTCACTCCCGAGCATCTTTACCACCGAAAGCACCTGGGCAGCAAACGCCTCGTGCATGTCGATCACGTCGATGTCGCGCAGGGATGTGCCCGCCAGCTTGAGCGCCTTGGGCATCGCAAAGGCCGGCGCCAGCAGGAGTTGGTCACGCGGATCGATTGCCACGTAGGCCCATGACTTGAACGCCGCCTGTGGCTTGTATCCGAGCGCCCTGGCCTTTTCCTCGCTCATGAGCACCACGGCCGCGGCGCCATCGGTTAGCGCGCTGGAGTTTCCGGCGGTGACGGTGCCGTTACGGGAAAAGACTGGGCGCAGCTTTGCCATCTGCGCCAAGCTGGTGTTCGCCCGAATGATCGTATCATTGTAGACGCGTTCACCCTTGGGAGTGTCGACCGCGACCACCTCGTTCTGGAATCGCTTGCTGGCCACCGCTGCCGCCGCCCGATGGTGGGAGCGGACAGCGAGCTCGTCCTGCGCCACCCGCGTGATGCCATTTCGCTGCGCCATCTCTTCGGCGGCCTCGCCCATGACCTGGCCAGTGCTGCGTTCGGCGATCTCCGGGCGCGAGGGGAGGATATCCCTGGTCGGACTGAGCTGCATCAGTGCGCCCAGGTAATCGGCTGGAGTCGATTTTCGGCTCAAGGCGACGGGCGCCATAACGTGGATGAGGCGTTGCGGGAATTTGAGCTCGGCGTTGCTCGTGGAATCGGCGCCACCGGCGACGACCACGTCAACCTCACCTCTCTCGATGGCGGCTGCTCCCAGCGTTATCGCCTGTAAGCCTGAAGCGCAGGCCCGCGTCACCGTCATCGCCTCGACTGTCGGGGGTAGTCCCAGGTCGATGGCGATTTCCCGGCCGACGTTGGGCGCCATGCCGGGAAGGATGACGCCGCCCCAGACGATAGATTCAACTTCGCGGATAGGCAGATCGAGCTTCTTGAGTAGACCCGACACTGCTGCGCACCCCAGGGCGATTGCATCCATCTCGATGAGCTCGCCGAATGCGCGCACGAAGGGAGTGCGCATGCCGCCCACCACGACGGCTCGCCTGCCGCCCTTGCCATTGCCGCTGGTAGTTTCTTGCGTAGTCATCACGATGCTGCCTTCATCGCGGGCTGTTGTTCCTTGGAGAGTCGCTCGAGCAAGCGATCGCCGGTTGTGGTGATCTCTTCGTAGAGCCAGCGACAGCGCGGTTCCGCGCGTTCGAGATACCGTTCGAGGAGCTCGCGCCGTTCCGGGAACTTCTCCTGTTGCTCGAGAAGCTCACGACAGACGGCGACGTCTGCGAGAATGCGCGTCAGCCGCTCGGCGTGCAGGAGGCCAAAGGCGAAGTCGCGCTTGGGATCCCACCCGTTGAAGAAGGCTGCCGTCCACTCCGTGATGGGCTTGTGACTGACGCTGACGAGCTTGTCCTTGGCGGTTCTGAGCACGAGGTGTTGCTTGGCGTTGAGCGCCAGGAGCTCGAGCTTGGCGACGCGCCGATCGAGGGCATCGCGCCCGGCGTAGGCTCGCCAGCGCATCTGCCCCATGGCGCGCACGAAATCCTGGGGGTTCTTGATGGTTTCGACAAGGTTGTCTTTCATCGCCATCAATGCCTGGATTTGGCTGGTTCCCTCGTAGATGGGCACTACGAGCGCGTCCCGGAGGATCTTCTCGGCGCCATAGTCCTGCATGTAGCCGAAGCCGCCGTGAATCTGCAATCCCCGGCGCGCGATCTCGACCGTCTTCTCCGCTCCGAGGTATTTCAGCAGCGGCGTCATGAACCGGGACTTCTTGCGGAACTTGCGGACGTTGCGCTGGAGCTCGAGGCGCTCGCCGTTGGCGAGCTTGTCGCCACCCCACTGCAGGGCGAGCTCACTCTTGCGCGACATTTCCTCGGCATACGCGGCACCCATGGCGAGTGCTCGCAGCCCTTGGATGTCCGTCCGCATCTCATCGAGATAGTCTGCGATGAGCTCGTGCTGGGCAATGGGCTTGCCCATGCTGACGCGTTCCGCGGCGTAGCTCGCCGCGAGTCGATACGCCGCTTCCGCCAGCCCGAGCGCTTCGAAGCCGACGCCGATGCGCGCGCTGTTCATGAGCAGGAGCATGTGCTTGAAGCCGTCTCCGCGCTTGCCGATCAGGTACGCCGGGGTCCGCTCGAACTTGACTGTGGCGGTAACCGAGCCGTGGTGGCCGAGCTTTTCCTCGATACGATCCATGGTGGCGAGCCGCTTGCGGCCGCCGCCCGGCAGGTCGGCGTAGGTCGGCACCAGGAACAGGGAGAGCCCCTTGAGTCCAGCAAGCATGTCGGTTCCCGGTTTGGCGTCTTCGGTGCGGGCGATGACGAAGTGGTACTTGCCATGGCCGCTCGTGATGAAGATCTTCTCGCCGGTGACGAACCAGTTGCCGGCTTCATCCTGCTCGCCCTTGGTCTTGAGCTGCGCCATGTCGCTGCCCGCGTGCGGCTCGGTGATGTCCATGCAGCCCCACGCCTTGCCTGCCGCGATCTCCTCGATGAGCTCGCGAAAGCGGGTCTCGGTGATTTGACCCGTTTGGGGATCGAACTTCGTCGTGCCCTCGTAGACCGAGTACATGAGCATGGCCATGGCCATGCCACCATGAAAGCCGAAGTGCGCACCGACGGACACATCGGCGCGGGCAAACAATTCGCCGACGATCGAGAAGAGGATAGCCGGGCAGTTGAGGCCGCCGAGGGCCCGGGGCAGGCACATCCCATGCAAGTCCAACCCGCGCATGGCGTCATCTATCTTCTTGAGCTGCGGGGGCAGGACGACCTCGCCGTTCTCGAGGCGAAGGTGCTCGCGGTCAATCTCTGGTCCAAGCGGAGCGACTTCGTCGGCGACGAACTCGGCGATCGTGCCCAGCACTTCCTTGTAGAAGGCTACGGCTTCTTCGCTATTCTTGAAGCCTTCGGGCTCCGTGAAGTCGAGCTCGGTGATGCGCGCAAGGGGCGCCCAATCGAGCCACTTGTCGAGGTAAAAGCGAAGATCTTCGTTATCTTTGAGGAAGCTACCCATGATCTATGCTCCTATAAACATGCCGCCGCAGATACGAATCACCTGGCCCGTCAGCGCCTGAGCGCCTGGGCTGACCAAGAACGTCGCCAGATCGGCCACGTCGCGTGGTAATCCGCCCTGGCCGAGCGCCGACATGCGCCGCCCGATCTCTCTCTGGACCGCCGGAATGGCGGCGGTAAGCCGCGTTTCGATGAAGCCCGGGGCGATGGCGTTGACCGCGATGCCGCGGCGGCTGACTTTGGCGCTGAGCGCCCGGACGTACCCGACGATCCCGGATTTCGCGCTGGAGTAGTTCGTCTGACCGAAATTGCCGGCAATGCCCGCGACGGAGGAAAGGCAGACAAGGCGGCCGCCATCGCGCATGACCCCGTCAAGAAGTCGCTCGGTAATGCGGGTTACGGCCCCGAGATTGACGTCTACGGCCTGATCCCAAAGCTCCGGCTTCATGTTCTGCAAGGTCTTGTCGCGCGTTATTCCGGCGTTGTGGACGACCAGGTCCACGCCACCGAAGTCTTCGAGCAGCCGTTCGGCGATGACCTTGGGCGCTTCTTGCTCGGTGATGTCCACGAGCAGCAAGGATCCGTCCACGGACCTGGCGACCCGGCTGGCGGGTGCGTCGTCGGCCGGGCGATCCAGACAGACGACGTGGGCGCCCTCGGCGGCCAGGGACTGGGCTATCGCCTCTCCGATACCGCGCGCGGCACCAGTGACGAGGGCCACTTTCTTGTCGAGGACGCGGGTCCAGGGGATCGTGTCGGCGTCCTGGACTTTCTTGGAGACGTGGAAGGGTTGGCCGGTGATGTATGCAGAGCGCGGCGAAAGGAGGAATCGCACGACCGCCTCGACTCGCTTTTCTGCCCCGGCGTCCACGTACACGACGTTCGCCGTGGCGCCGCGCTTGCCGACTTCACGGGCGACGCTGCGCGTAAACCCCTCCAAGCCCTGGGCGGCGGCGGCTTTCTCGGCCGTCTTCAGGGCCTCCGGAGAGCGGCCGAGGAGCACGATGCGGCCGCAGGGCTTCAGCCCGCGGACGAGCGGGCTGAAGAAATCATAGACCGTCCGTAAGCCCGCGGGGTCCTCGAGGCCGGTGCCATCGAAGACCAGCGCATCTGTCCTGAAGCCCTGCGGGATGCTCTGCAGGGATTGAAACACCGGAGGGCGGGCGAACGCTTCGCCAAGCTCGGCCAGATCCGCGGACTCCGCTGCGGTATTGAACACCGTCGGTTGCGCGCCCATGCCGGCGAGCGTTTGCGCGACGACTGCGGACAGCGCGCCGCCGGGAGCCGCGAATACGGCGACATCGCGGTCGGCGAGCGGTCGATCTTCCCATGGTCCGTCTGAGCGGCGGAGCTTTTGCGGAATCGGTATCGGCAACCCAAGGGTCTTGATGGCTTGCTGGATGAACGCGTTCTGTCCCAGTTCCATGAGGATATCAGTCATTGGGCTTCCCCTTGTCGAGTCTGAAAGGTCCCTGCGAGGTATGCCGGACCGCCCGGCGCATCGCCGACAAAAACCCCGTCGTCATGCACGTAGAGCCCAACCTTGGCGGGCAGGACGAGCGGCTTGGTAAAGCGAACATCGATCACGGCCAATCGGCCTGCGTCGCCGGACCACAATGCGCGATTCATGCCCTCGATGGCGCGGGCGAGGGTCGCAAAGCCGTGGAGAATCGTACTCTTGAATCCTGAGGCACGGGCGGCGAGGGGAATCCAGTGAATGGGATTGAAGTCACCGGTGACGCAGGCAAAATCAAAGCCGGCTCGGGCCTTCAGCCGCCAGTAGCCGATTTCCTGGGCGTGAACGGGAACCTGCGGGCGCTCCTTGCTCTTGTCGGCACCCTCCGCGGACTTCTTCAGGGGGACGACGCCGTAGACGGAGGCGACGACGGCGCCGCGCGCGCTGGGTGTTCCGGTGACGAGTCGCTGATGGAGAACGGCACGGCGGCCGTTGTCGTCGATACCCTGGAGGCGCGCGACGAGGTGGAGGGGTTCGCGTGCCGGAAGCGGCCTGTTGATCTCGAGACGGCAGCCACCGTTGAGAATTCGGGAGAGTGGGTAGGGGACCGTGTCCAGAGTGCGTGCGATCAGGGGGAATCCCCATTGTGGGAAAAAGTGAGGGGGAAGGACTCCCGAGTAGCCGGCGGGGTCACCGCCGACCAGACGGATGTAGTCGCGCACGAGCGTGGGATCTCGTGGGGGGAGCACGGCGGTATAGTCCCGCGGCTCTCCGCCGTTGCCGGCGCCTTGGCGCCACTGTTGGGAAAACGCGAGGAAGGCCGTCCTGCCCATGGCGGAGAGGACCGGACCTTGACGCATTGCGTGCCTGACCATTGTGCTCATCTGCAAACCCTTTGACTGCTAGGCATGGTGCGCTGCGGTGTCCGCTACAGACCGTAATTGGGCAATGATAACGCACCGTGTCAATGGGCGCAAGGCTCGCGGCCTGTCGCTGCAGGCGTGGAGTAGCGCGACCGCGCCGACAGGCGAAAACCGCCTGCATTGCCTACTCGGCGCGCAGAGAGGCGACCGGGTCGAGCCGGGAGGCTTTTTGCGCCGGGGCGACCCCGGCAACGAGCCCGACGGTCACGGCGATGCCCTCGGCAATCGCTGCGTATTGCCAGGACGCGTGAACCGGCAACACCGGAACAATCACCTTCAGGAGCTCGCCGATAGCGACTCCCGCTCCGAGGCCCGCCAGACCGCCGAGTGCCGACAGCATCGCGGCTTCGAAGAGGAACAATCCGAGAATCTGGGGACGTCTTGCGCCAAGCGCGAGCAGCAAGCCAATCTCGCTGCGGCGCTCCGAGATCGCAATGGTCATGATGGTCAGAATGCCCACACCGCCGACGAGCAGCGAGATGCCTCCGAGCGCGCCGACGGCGAAAGTCAGGATGTCCAGGATGGATCCGAGCACGTCGAGCATCTGTTTTTGGGTGATGATGGTGAAATCCTCACTGCGGTGACGCGCGGTCAAGTGCGCTCGCACTTTGTCGACGACCGCGCTCACCGAGGCGCTCGCCGCATACAGGACGTCGATCTCCATGACCCCGTCGCGGTGAAACATCTCGAGTGCCTTGGAGGTCGGTACGTAGACAGCGTCGTCCAGGTCGAAGCCGAGGAACTGGCCCTTGCTGGCCATGACGCCGATGACCGTATAGCGATATCCGCCGATTTCGATGCGCTGCCCGAGCGGACTGGCGGCGGGGAAAAGCTCGGTGCACAAGCGCGAGCCCAGCACTGCGAGAGACCTCGGAGCGCGCGGATCGTCGGCGGGCAGGAAGCTGCCCTGCGCCAGGCGAAACTGCCAGACTTCGGGCATGGGCGGGCCGACGCCGTTGACCATTGAGCGGCGGGAGCGGTCGCCCGCCTCGATGAGCGCGTTGCCCTGAACGACGGGCATGACCGCGCGCAAGTTCGGGAGGCGCTGCATGGAGAGGGCATCCTCGAGGCTGAGTGGACGGACTGTCCCGACGACACCCCCCGGAGAGCCCACGGTTGAGGTCCGGCCTGGCGCAACGATGACCAGGTGCGTGCCGAACTGCGTGAACTCGGTGAGCACGAAGCGGTGAATCCCTTCGCCGATCGAGGTGAGAAGCATGACGGCGGCGATGCCCACGGCGATCCCCGAAGCAGTGAGCAGGCTGCGCGCGCGGTGAAACGCGACAGCTCCTAGCGCGAACGCGAGCGCATCTCTGCCGGTCACCGGTCACCTCCGCGCCAGCGCCGCGACGGGGTCGAGACGAGCGGCGCGGCGCGAGGGCAGCAGGGCAAAGGCGAGGCCGCAGCCAATGGCAGTCGCGATGGCGGCGAGCACCGCCCACCACGGAGGTGCTGCGGGAAGCGCCGGGTAGACTTGGCGCACGACAGCCGTTCCCGCGTAGCCAAGCGCCACTCCGGCGGCTGCCCCTAAGATCGATTGCATGGCGGCCTCGACGAGAAAGAACACCTGGATCCTCGCGCCTGTCGCGCCGAGCGCTTTCAGGAGGCCGATCTCGGCGGTGCGCTGGGTTACCGACACGAGCATGACGTTCATGATCAGGATGCCCGCGACGGCCAGACTGATTGCGGCGATGCCACCGACCGCAAGTGTGAGGGCCGTGAAGATGCGGTCGAAGGTCGAGAGCAGGGCATCCTGCGCGATGACCGTGATGTCGTCCTCGCCGTCGTGCCGCGCCGCGACAATCCGGGTGATGTCGTCCTTGGCCGGCGCGATGTCGAGCGTGCTGCGCGCCTCCACGATAACGCGAAAAAGGGAACGGGTGTTGTACAGTGCCATCGCTGAGGCGACCGGAATCACGACCATCTCCTGGAGGTCGATGCCGAGTGACCGGCCTTCCGACTCCAGAACGCCGATGACGCGATAGCGGCGATCGCCAATGCGCACCCACTGTCCGAGAGGACTCTCATTTCCGAGCAGCTCGCGCTTGATCTTCGCCCCAAGGACGCACACTGGCGCACCGCGGCGAGGGTCGATGTCGGGGAGGAAGGACCCCACGGCCATTTGCAGGTGGCGGATGGCAAAAAGCGCCGTGGTCGAGCCGAAAACTGTAGCCTCGCGCTCGCGATGCCCCCATGATACCGGAACGGCGCCGAGGACGATGGGAGCGACGCGGCGAACCGCCGGGCTACGCTCCATGGCCAGGGCATCCTCGATCGTCAGATCGCGGGGCGTCTCGGCGAGGAGTGGCGGCGTTCCCCCGGTTGTTTCGGTTCGCCCTGGTAGGACGATGATGAGGTTTGTGCCGAGCGCCGCGAATTCACCGGTGACATAGCGGCGCGCGCCGTCTCCTAGTGCGGTAAGGACAACGACCGCCGCCACACCGATGGCCATGGCGACGACCATGAGCGTCGAGCGTAGTCGATAGCCGCGGAGCGCGCGCCAAGAAAACGCCATCACGTCACGTGCGTGCATCGCCCGCCTCGTGTCCGGTGTCTGCAGCGATGTTGCCGTCGACAATGCGGATCTGCCGGCTGGCTCGGCCGCCAATCTCCGGGTCGTGGGTAACGATGAGCAGCGTCTTTCCTGCGGCGTTGACCTCGGCGAGGACCGCCAGGATTTCTTTGCCGGAGTTGCGGTCGAGGTTGCCGGTGGGCTCGTCTGCGAGGATGAGGGCGGGCTCAAGGATCATGGCTCGCGCAATCGCTACCCGCTGCCGTTGTCCTCCCGAGAGCTGCTCCGGGCGGTGATGCAGTCGGTCCGCCAGACCGAAAGACGTGAGCAAGTCGCTGGCGCGCTGGCGGCGCTCGGCTGGGGAGACTCCTGCCAGCACCATGGGGAGCTCGACGTTTTGCTGGGCGGTGAGCCGCGGCACCAGGTGAAAGAATTGAAAAACGAAACCGATCTTGTCGCGTCGGGTTTCGGCCTGCTGTCGATCGGAGAGGGCGCTCACCGGGCTCCCTGCGAGCTCGTAGACGCCGGCGGACGGGCGGTCGAGCAGCCCGAGAACGTTGAGCAGCGTGGATTTCCCGGAGCCGGAGGGCCCCATGATGGCGACGAACTCTCCGGGGGCTACGCGCAGGCTTACCGAGCGCAGCGCCCAGACGTCCTGATCCGCGACGCGGAAAACGCGGGACACGCCGCGCAGCTCGATCATTGCGGGTGCAGTCACGGCTGCGGAGACGGTGGTTCGGCGTGGGCAAGAGCGCCCGGAATGACTCCCTCGCGATCGAGCGAGACGACGATCCGTTCGCCGGCTTCGAGACCGTCCAGCACCTCGGTGAATCTCCAGTTGGACAATCCTGGCGTAAAACGGCGATCTTCGAGCGGGAGCCCCTCTCCGTAGACGAGCACGCGGCTCCCCTCCCGCACCGCGTCGGTGGGAACGCGTACAGCGTCGTCGGTGGCCTGGAGGATAACTTCGATGTCGGCGGTGTAGCCGGGAAGCAGGCCCTGGATGGATTGCGGGTCGGTAAACTCAGCTTCGGCGTCGACGGTGCGAGCTTGACGTTCGCGATCATCAACGTACGAGGCGATGCGCCGAAGGCGCCCGGGGAACGACCTTCCCGGCAGTGCGTCCAGGGTGATGCGAACGTCCTGGCCCGGGCGTAGAGCGGGAGCGTCGACCTCGTCGAGGGGGGCGGTTACGTAGATGCAGTCGAGCTGCACGAGGTCGATAGCTGGCTCGGTAGGGATGCCCGGTGGAGAGGGCGTGACGTACTCGCCTAGCTCGGGAAAGAGCTTGGCAACGGTTCCGGCGAACGGGGCGCGGAGGACCGTACGTTCAAGTCCGGTGCGGACGACCTCGACCCGCGCCTTGGCGACGGCGGCGGTTGCCTTGGCCCCGGTACAGGCTGCGGAACCGGCATCGGCATTGGAGGTTGCCTGGTCTGCACTGCTTTCCGCGAGGATGCCGGAGCGGTTGAGCTGGTTTAGCCGCGACGCATCCCGGCGCGCGAGGCCGGCCATGAGGCAAGCCTGCTGGGCGTTGGCATCGGCGGCCTCGGCTTCCCGCATCGCGAGGGTTAGTTGGGCGGCGAGATCTTCATTCCAAAGCTCAAGCAGCACCTGGCCGGCTTCGACGTGGTCGCCTTCGCGAACTGGGAGCTTGGCGACCTGACCGCCGCCGTTGGGAGCCAGGCGGGATCGGTGGCAGGCCGTAACGGCGCCGGCGCGGGTGTTGGCCACCGTCCTCTCGACGCGCCCCCGTGCGACTTGCTGGATCGCGACCAAGACCACCGAGGGGGCGAGCAGGGCGCGGGCCACGAGGACGGCAGCGCCAGCGAGCGCCAGTCCGGCGGCAATTTTTACGGCGAGGCGAGTAGGGCGGTTCATGCTTCATGCTCCGCTCTGTGCGAGGAGGCGGAGGTACACCGGCGTGTCAGTCCGCATGATCGGGCCCGGGGTATAGCAGTGCTGAGGGGCATAAATGCGGCTCGGCGGCGGTGAGACGGAGGGAGAGCTTGTCTGCGTATAGGGCAGGGAGTGGTAGGCATGGCACGCCAAGAGCGGTGCGGATGGTGCAATGGCTGAGAGTCGGGTGCGGTTGAGGCCATGGTCGGGTGCACGGGTTGAGCGGTCACGGCGTCGAGGGGGGCGAGGTCTTGTCTGTGCTTGACGGGTGATGAGACATCTTGCAGGCGCCTTGAAAGAGCACACCGGGTTCGAGGGAGAGCGTGGGAGTGTCAAGGTCGGCGTACACGCGCGCCGGAGAGAGGAGCTCGATTTTCTCCTTCGCCGTTATTGTGCCGCTCACCTTCCCGCTGACGCTGATAGAGCCGACCTCGATATCGGCATCCACGGTGCCTTCGTCACCGATGACGAGATGACCCTCCGAGCGGACTGATCCCCTGAGTGCACCGTCAATACGCACCGTGCCTTGAAAGCGGAGCTCGCCGTCGAAAATCGCTCCTGGCCCGAGAAAGGCGCAGATGCCGCCGCCTTTTGGAGGGTCCGGCTGGAGTAATCGTCTCATTCCTGGTGCTCGCGTTGGGTGAGTGATGGGGGATGGTGGGCCGCATTGCCGGCGTCTATATGGGGGACCGGGCGCCGATCAGGAGCTCTCGCAGGCGTTCAAGCTCGTCGCTGCTGTGGTAGTAGATCGTAATTGCGCCTTTGTCTTCGCCGCCGCGGAGTTGGACTCGGGTGGAGAGAGTCTCTCGGAGCTCCCGCTCGAGGTTTGCGAGAGGCGTCGGGGCGGGTGGGGGCGAAGCTGAGGCGGGCTCGACGCGGTCTTCAGGGGCGCAGCGAGCACGGGCGGCGAGCTCCTCGGTCTGTCTTACGGAGAGGTTTTCTGACAGAACGTCAGCGGCAATGCGCTCGGCGGTTGCAGGGTCAAGGCCGACGAGAGCCCGCGCGTGCCCCATGGATAGCTTGCCGTCGGCGAGCAGCTGTTGGATAGTGGCCGAGGTGGACAGGAGGCGAATGGAATTGGTAATCGTGGTTCGATCCTTGCCGACGCGGCGAGCGATGTCATGGTGTGTCAGCGAGAACTCCTCTGCAAGGCGCTGAAAGGCACGCGCTTCCTCAATGGGGTTGAGGTCTTGGCGCTGGATGTTTTCGACGAGGGCGAGCTCGAGGCGATCACGAGTGGAAGCTTCGCGAACGACGACGGGAATCTCGTGGAGTCCAGCGAGTTTGGCGGCTCGCCACCGGCGTTCTCCGGCGATGATGGTAAAGGTGTCGGTGAGCCCGTTCTGGGTGACGACGATCGGCTGAAGAACGCCATGGGTGAGCACGGAATCCGCAAGGTCGCGCAGCGCTGACTCGTCATTGCCGCTCCGGGGCTGGTCGGGATTCACCTCGATGCGATCCAGGCGGACCAGTCGAGCTCCGGATTCGGCTACCGGTTCAGACGGCAGCAGCGCTTCGAGTCCTCGGCCGAGAGCTGGTCGTTTCATTTTTGATCACCTCTTTGGCTAGATTGAGATAGGCTTGGGCGCCGGGTGATGCGATGTCATAGAGGAGGATGGGGAGACCGTGACTCGGAGCTTCAGAGAGTCGGACGTTTCTTGGGACAACGGTGGCGAAGACGCGGTCGCCGAAGTGCTTGCGCGCTTCAGTTTCGACCTGCTGGGAGAGGTTGGTACGCCGGTCATGCATCGTCAGCAGAACGCCTTCCAGGAAAAGTGCGGGATTGAGCCGTTGGCGGATGGCGGCGATGGTGGTGTGCAGTGAAGAGATTCCTTCGAGGGCGTAGTATTCGCATTGCAGTGGCACGAGGACGGAATCGGCGGCGGCGATGCCATTGACGGTGATTAGCCCGAGCGAGGGTGGGCAGTCAAGCAGGATGTAATCGTATGCGCCACGTAGGGGATGGATGGCGTTGCGCACGCGAAGCTCGCGGCCAGCAAGAGGAAGCATGGCGATGTCGGCGGCGGGCATGTCAGCGTTTGCCGGAACGAGTGAGAGGTTTGGCAAGGAGGTGGGAAGAATGACTTCCTGGATCGGGGTGTCGGCGAGGAGAAGCTCGTATATGGATCGTCGCAGTTTCTTGGCATCGATGCCGAGCCCACTGGTGGCATTCGCCTGCGGATCCAGGTCGAGAAGGAGCGTTTTGCGTTCGGCGGCAGCCAGGCTGGCGGCCAGGTTGATGGCGGTGGTTGTCTTGCCGACGCCACCCTTCTGATTGGCAATAGCGATTACGCGTGACATGGGGGTCCACAGTTAGGGAGGGGGGGGAATGTCGGCGGCGATCTTGCGGAGCTCGACGATGGTCCTTGGCGCGCCCGAGAGCGGCAGCGCGGTGCGGTGGATCGCGGGGGCGAGGAACGGAGCCGGGGGCTGGCACGAGCGGAGGAGGGCAGGAAGAGTGGTGGGGGCGTGAGTGGGGTAGGAGAGAACGAGTGCGCCGCCGGGGGCAAGAAGCCGCTCTGCCAAAGGGACGAGGCGGGTGGGGGAAGCGACGGCTCGGGCGAGCATGATCGTACAGGCGCCGAGGAGGTTGGGTGCGAGCGCTATTGTGGAGAAGGTGAGATCGAGATTGAGGACCACGACGCTGGTGGGAAGGTGCGCCGAGCGTACCGCCAGGCGCAGGAAGGCGGCGCGCTTTCGCGATCGCTCTACAAGGGTAGTGCGGGCTGGTGCAAGGAAGATGGCCAGGGGGATGCCAGGGACGCCGGCACCCGAACCGAGGTCGAGCAGGTCGGCGGACCAGCAACAATGTTGTGTTACCTTGTAGAGAAGCATGGACTCGGCCCAGTGGCGGTCGGCGTAGTCCCGAGGGGCGGTTACGGCAGTGAGGTTTGCGCCCGTGGAGATCTGCTTGAGGAGCACGAGAAAGTCGACGGTGTGTTTGAGGATCTGGCCCACCATGGGAAGATCCAAACGTGCAGCGGCCTCTGAGATGTGCCTCTCGAGGTCGCGTTCCCAGCTCGACGGGGTTAGGATCATGTCCGGGTGCAAGAGGTTTCACGTGGAACGTCCAACGACCACGCGGCGCTTATACCACCAATTGGATCCTTCTCCAAGACCACCCGGGCCAAGAGCCTCTCCCAGCAGGCCCGTCGACCGCCAGGTAATCAAGTATGAAAGCAGACCATACAGTCTCGATCCAACCGCTGATCCGCACTTTTTTCCTATGCGCATGGATTATTCTGCCCCACTCCTCGGCCCTGGCGGACGACCACCAACGAGCGGACCTCGTCGCCCGCTTCCAGGAATACGTCACTGCCCTCGCCGCCGACGACGCACAAGGACGTGGACTCGGAAGTCACGGACTGGACTGGGCCACAGAGTGGCTCGCGGCTCGACTCAGACAGGACGGTTTTGCCCCGGCCTTCGGGGATTCCTTTCTGCAGCCCTTTCAGGTCAAGGTCGGCGTGACCCCTGCAGCAGGCAACGAGCTCGCTGGGCTTGCGCCCACCGACTGGACGCCGCTCGCCTTCTCAAGCAGCGCCGCCTTTGACGGAGACGTCGTGTTTCTGGGGTATGGCATCGTTGCACCTGAGATTGGCTACGACGAGCTGTCGGAGGTCGATCTCACCGGCAAGGTTGCACTGATGATGCGGTACGAGCCCCAAGACGACGACCCGGCGTCCCCCTTCGACGGCCGCAAAGCAAGCCGGTGGTCAAACCTCCGCTATCGGGCGATGCTCGCGCGCGAACGCGGCGCAATCGCTGTAGCCCTGGTAACCGGCCCTCTCCAAGATGAAGGCGACGACCGCCTACCGCCACTCAAGAACGACGGACCGGAAAGCCCAGCGGGCATCCCTGTGGTGCAGCTCCGGACCTCGGTGGCAAAGCGGCTGCTCGCCGACGCCGGCATTGACCTGAAAGCGATACAGGAGCAGATCGACTTCGACCTCACCCCGCGCCCATCCCCGGTTAGAGGACTGCGCCTCGCCGGACGGGTAGCGCTCCAGGCAACCTATGCCAGCACTGCGAATGTTGCCGGCGTGATTCCCGGACGCGGTGACCTCGCCCGCGAGGTTATCGTGATTGGCGCCCACTACGATCACCTCGGCATGGGAGGCGCCGGCTCCTTGCGGCCAAACGCGGTTGCGGTACACAACGGCGCAGACGACAACGCCTCGGGAACCGCCGTGGCCCTGCTCGCGGCAGCCACGGTCAAGGAGATGTTGGCATCCGCCGACAACCACCGAACGGTCCAGGTCGTCCTCTTCTCCGCTGAGGAGACCGGGCTGGCGGGCTCGGGTCACTTTGTCGCCACTCCCCCTTTGCCGCTCGACAGGACTGTCGCAATGATCAACCTCGACATGGTGGGCAGGCTCCGCGACAACCACCTTGCGGCACTCGGCGCCGACAGCGCACCCGAGTGGAAAGAGGCGCTGAAAGCAGCGGCACGGGCGACCGGTCTCGAGCTCTCAAGCAGTGGCGACGGCTATGGGCCATCGGATCAGATGAGCTTCTACGCCAAGAATATTCCGGTGGTTCACCTGTTCACGGGGGCTCACGAGCAGTATCATACCCCGGACGACGACGTCGCCCTGCTCAACGCGCAAGGAGCCGGCCGCATTGCCGAGCTAACCGCCTCGTTGATCATGTTCCTGGCACGCGGTCAGGTCACTCCCCACATCGCCAGGGCGCAATCGAGTCCACCCCTGCCCGGAGATGAGCGCAGCTATGGCGCGTACCTCGGGAGCGTTCCGAACTACCTGTCAATGGGGGCGGAAACGGGTGGGGTGTTGCTGGCTGATGTCCGCCCGGGAAGCCCCGCCGAACTGGCCGGATTGCGTAGAGACGATCGCATTGTCGCCATGGCCGGTGTGAGCGTTCAAAACCTATACGACATGACCTTCGTGCTGCGTGACCACAAGCCCGGGGAAACAATAGACATTTCGGTGCTGCGCGCAGGTGCCGCCGTCGCCCTGCGAGCGACACTCGGCAGCCGCACCGCGCCCGCTGGCGCGCCAGCCACCGGACCTCATCAAGTTACCACCGAAACCAGGGACAAGACGGCCCCAACCGCAGCACCGAAAGGGCCAACACCGCAAGAAATGGCCCGCTACGCACTCCCGAAATCTCATTACGACAACCGACCCGGTGCTTCGTTTGTCGTGTCCGCCGGCAAACCATTTCACGACAACTCCGCCGAAACACACCTCTCACAAGTGCGCCAACTGACCTTTGGAGGGGAAAACGCAGAAGCCTATTTCTCCCCGGACGGCCGCCGGCTCATCTTCCAGGCAACGCCTCCCAGTGCCAACTGCGATCAGCAGTACGTCCTCGATCTCGCCACCGGCGCGACGAAGTTGGTCTCAACCGGGCGCGGCCGCACGACCTGCGGCTACTTCGACTGGCCAGAGGCAGACCGGATCGTGTACGCCTCGACCGAGCATGCCGGGAGCGAGTGCCCCCCGAAACCCGACCAGTCACGAGGGTACGCTTGGGCCGTCTACGACACGTTCGATCTGTACGAGGTCTCGCCGGACGGGGCTATGCCGCGACGCCTCACAGAGACACCAGGCTACGATGCCGAGGCCACCTGGTGTCACCGCGGCGGCAAGCTCGTGTTCACCTCCACCCGCGACGGCGATCTGGACCTGTACGCCATGAACGAAGCCGGCGACGTCAGCCGGCTGACGAATACTCCCGGCTATGACGGTGGCGCGTTTTTCAGTCCCGACTGCTCGCAGATCGTGTGGCGCGCAAGCCGGCCGCAGGGCGAAGCCTTGGTCGAATATCGCGAGCTGCTTGCCCGCGGTCTTGTGCGCCCGGGGACACTCGAGCTGTTCCTCATGAACGCGGACGGGACAAACACGAAACAGCTCACAAACAACGCCGCGGCAAATTTCGCTCCCTACTTTCACCCCGACGGCAGTCACATCATCTATAGCTCAAACCTCGGAGCCGAACCCCGGGAGTTCGACCTGTGGCTCCTCGAAAAGTCAGGCGGACTTCCGGAGCGCATTACCTTCACCGCAGGATTCGATGGTTTCCCGGTGTTCAGCCCCGACGGAAGATGGCTCGTTTGGGGCTCGAACCGAGCGCAGCCCGACAGCCACGACACCAACATCTTCATCGCCCGATGGCAGGACTGAGCCCCCCGGGCATCGGACCAGCGTGACGCGGCCACTCCGTCAGGAGCGGATCGGGATCTCGACCGAAAAGCGCGCCCCGTGAGGAGCCGAGTCTCCGCTCTCCCACGGCCGATCTCCAGCCCCGACGGTTCCGCCGTGGTGGGAGACAATCCCACGCACGATGGTCAAGCCGAGGCCCGTTCCGGCCCGGTAAGCCTGGTTTTCGCCCTTGAAGAACCGCTCGAATACGCGCTCACGGATCTCCGCAGGGACCCCTGGACCATCGTCGTCAACGTGCACCACCACGCTGGCGCCTGATGGCTGAAGCGTGCAGGAGACTTCCTTCTCGGCAAAGCGAATCGCGTTCTCCATCAGATTGGTGAACACCTGCACGAGGCGGTCTTCGTCGCCAACGACAGGCACGCTGTCCTCGGCGCAGTTGAGGTGCAGAGTCACGCCGCGAGAGCCGGCGACGTGCGCCAGCTCGTCCACGAGTTGGCGGAGACAGCGGCGAAGGTCAAATGTGCCCATCAAGACGCTAAAGGTCCCGGACTCCATCCGCGACAAATCCAAGAGGTCACTGATCAGGCGCACCTGGCGGCGAACGTTACGATCGATCTGCTCAACCACCTTGCGCTGGTCTTCACTGAGCTCACCAGCGACTCCGGTCAGAAGAATATCGGTCGCCACGCAGATATTGGTGCACGGGGAGCGCAGATCATGGGATACTGTCGACAGAAACTCGTCTTTCTGCCGGCTCGCCATTCGCAGCCGCTCCAGCGCTTCGTTCCGCTCCTGCTCCACGCGCTTCCGTTCAATCGCGTAGCAGATCGCGCGCCCGAGCAAGTCACTGTCCGCCCGGTTTTTGATCAGATAATCCTGAGCGCCCCTCCGCAGCGCCTCCATGGCCCGCTCGAGGTCGGCCAGACCGGTCAGCACAACGATTGCTACGCCCGGCGCGGCCACCGCCACCCGCTGTACCGTCTCTAGCCCCGAGCAGTCGGGAAGCGACAAGTCCAGCAGCACCACGTCAGTGTCCAGCTTGGCCAGCTCAGCGCTCGCGCCGCCTACAGTCGTAGCAAAGCGCACGTCAAAGCGAGCAGAACCGTACGCGTTGAGCATGCCGACAACCTGCGCAACGTCGCGCTCCTTGTCCTCCACCACGAGCACTCTCACGGGAGCTACACCAACCCGCCCTTCTCCATCATCTCCGGGGCTATCCACGTGTGACTCGACCTTCCTTCGCGTCGTCCGCCCGTACCCGCCACCCAGGTACCGGCAGCAACGCCCGCTCCCGGTCGGTACTCGATGACCCAGGCGTTGGGCACCGCCGAGCTAGGCACCTTCGCGTGACTCTAACGCACTTGCCGCGGCCGCGCAAACCCCGCGCCCGCACCTGTATTTTGCATTCGACGCCGCGGCGCGGAGCGATTCAGGCGCGCGGAAGCTCACTGCGGCGCGACAACTCTCCGACGAAGTCGTCCGGCCTTTCCAAGGACACGAAAAGATGTCGACACGCCACCCGGAAGAATAGCCGCGCCCGTCTCCCCCGACGCATGTCGATCCGCACGATACCCCTAAAGGAACCGATAAGCGCAACCGTCCCAACAAAGTTCATGCGCCAGCCGGCGCCACCATACCAGGGCCAATTGTCCCTTTCCACCGCGACAATCTCGCTGTAAGGAATCATCTCGTCGAAGAGGAAACCGAAGCGACAACGCAAGCCCTCACCCGTCATCTCGACGAATGACCTGGCCCCGACTGCGCCGAATACGACCAAAAGCGGCTTCAGCAGCGAATCGCGCCGAATCGCAAACCTCATCCGTACCTCCGTCGTGTACGCTCAGCGAGCAGCTCAAGCATCGGCGTCGGCGTTGACCGGCGAACGCACTCTCGTGCCAGATGACGCCTATCACCGAACCCCGCCCGGCGCAAGCGCGTTCCCCGACGCGATACCACGCGCAACGACCCCGGTCCGGGCAGACGAACTCGTGTCGCCGGACCCTCGGAAGGCCGCGGCACCGTCAAGCTTCGTAGCGGTGCCGCAGTAGATAGCCCACGGCCTCGGCGCCGCAGGACCGGCAGTAGCCTCTGGCGGAAAGAAACGTCTCGCGGAAGCGGGCCGCCTCCCGAAGCTCGGGCGTGGACAGCTCCTTGTCCGGATCCGAGGTGAGCTCGAGAAACGACTTCAGAAGCCTCGCTAGCCGCTTCTTGTGCTGCTCGTAGAAGTCGCTCTTGAGGCGCGTGAGCTCGGCAGCAAACACCTGCTCGAGGTCAAGCACCGCACCGGGGTGGGACACGGAGAAGTTGGCGACCCGCGACACCAGCGACTGTCGCACGTCCTTGACGTCCTCGCCCTGGGGAGCAACAGCGCTCTCCACGCGCTTCATGAACGCCTCGTCAGGAGGTATGAGCTGGCCGGTGACCGTATCGAGGATCTTGTCCTTCTTGAGCCACGCCGAGACCTGGCGCAGGTAGCGGTGAAGCAGCTCGATGTGCTGCGCGTCTTCCACCAATCCCGAGCTGGTGCGCACTTCCTCGTCGACGATGTCGAGCCACTCCTGGCGGGCGAGGTCGATGAACTTCGCGTTGTCGTAATAGCTCCCGAGCACCTCCTGGCGCAAAAACGGAAACAGCGTGCGGTCCTGCACGAGGCGCTCGAGCTCCTTGAGCAGCGCGGGAACGCTGACGCAGCTATGCTCGGCGGACTGCGCGGCGGCGAGCAAGACGGTGGACATTTCGCGCGCCGACGCGCCGATGGCGCCCTCATAGTCGAGGCGCTGAACGCCCTCATCGTGGACGGTCCGCAAGTTCGCTAACAACAGCTTCGCCTGGCCCGATGACAGCCGCCTAGGCGTCTCGCCCCGATCGTAGAGCCGGGCCTTCTCCAGCGGCGTCAGGCCATCGACGAGCGTGCGCACGTCGGGCGTAAAGGCGTCTTTTTCGGGTTTGCGCATCCGTGTGAGCACCGCCCACAGTGCGGCGACGCGGCCGACGTTCGGCGAGAGGTGTTTGCGCAGGGCTGCGGGCTCAAGCTGCTTTTCGTAAAGGCGTCGTTCGTCGCCGCAGCGCAGCAAATATGGCACGCGCACGAGCTCCATTCGCCCTTTGAACGACGCGAACTCAGGCGACGCCTTGAACTCGAAGAGCTGTGCATCGTTGGTGGAGGCGACCAGCACCATATCGAGGTAGACCAGGCACGCGCCCAGATTGACGCGCTGGGTTTCGATGCTGGTCAGAAGGTACTTGTAGGACTGCGGGGGCCGCTTGAGAATGTCGGAAAACTCAATGATCCCACGATTCGCATCGACGAGATCGCCGAGCACCTCGAGCAGAGGCGTATGCGACAGCGGGGCCGGCAGTCGGTGCAGAGATTGGTCGGCGGTGACCTGCCGAACGTCCGCGTCGACACCGAGCTGAGGCTCGACGGTCACTGCCCCGCGGCGATAGCGCCGGCTGATGTAGAAGCGCTCCACCTGGGCGTGCGCGAGCACCTGGAGATAGTCGCCGTCGTAGGTGGCCAGCAGCGCGTCGTGGATCTCACGGCACTTGTGACACAAATCACCGCGAGCGAGATAGTTGGGGAGCTCGAAATCCTCGGGAAGGCGCTCGGCCCCCTTGAGCTCCGCGACCAGGTGCTGCCGTTCCTCGGGCCGCAGCAGCAGCAAGGGGTGATCCTTCATATCGCAGCGGATCCGCGCATCGAGCTCTTCGCCGCGCATACGCGCATAGGAGTGGATACCCAGAACGACTTCGGCAGACTCCGCGCTGTCGTTGCGGCCTCGCTGGCCGAAACCGATGCCGGAACGCATGCGCCGCTCGTTCGGCAAGATCCAGTGAAATCGATAAAGTGCGCCTTCCGGCGTGTGCGAGTAGTTTTCCATGGCACGCACCAGGAGGTTGACCAGTGTGGACTTGCCCGAGCCATTCGGGCCGTGGAGCAGGATCAGGCGATTGACGCGGCCAAGCTGCACGAAGCCGTTCAGGTGGCGGTAGGCCGCCTCCTGGGCGCCCTCCTGACCAAACAGGGGGACGGCATCGCCGTCGGTGGCAGCGTCAAACAGGCAAAACCTGCGGTGCTCGCCGAGCGGCGTGCGGACCTGCTCAGTGCCACCGAAATCGAAAACGTCGCGAAGGTAGCAGGCGGAGTCGCGCAGTTGGCGCACCGGGTCGTTCCACAGCAGCTCCAGGTACTCGTCGAATGAGAGAATGGTGCGATCCGCGACGAACGACTCGTGGACCGTGTGGGCCGCATCTTCGAGAAACTTTCGCGCCTGGCTCATGACGTCCTCCGTGGGGCCGGCAGTGGCGGTTGCGGCGGCCGCGCCGCGGCCGGATTATCAGGTGACGAACGCCCCGTCCCGCTGAAACAGCTCCCCGTCGACATAGACCTCACCGCCTGAGCGCAGGTCGCAAACCATGTCCCAGTGCAGCAGCGACTGGTTCTTGCCGCCACATTCCGGGATGCTCGCGCCGATCGCCAGGTGCATGGTCCCGGCCACCTTTTCATCGAACAGGACATTACCCGTGAACTGGTTGATGTTCGGATTATTCCCGAAGGCGATCTCGCCGACGTAGCGCGCACCGGCATCGAGCGCCAGCATCTGCCCGAGAAACGCCTCTTCATATCGCGCGGAGTGTTTTTCGACGCGGCCGTCGCGGAACTCCAGGTCAACGCCTTCGACGCGCCGGCCAAACATGCTCGCGGGAGGCGTGAAGCGAATGCGGCCATTGGCGGAGCTCTCCACCGGAGAGGTAAAAATCTCGCCTCCCGGCATGTTCTTGCGGCCATCGTCGTTGACCCAACGGCGACCATCGATGCTGACGACGAGGTCCGTGCCGTCGCCGACGATCCGCAGCTTGCGCCCCCCCTTGATACGATCGATGAGCTCGCGTTGCTGCCGGCCGAGCTCGACCCAGGCGGCCACGGGGTCATCCTGGTCGACGAAACACGCGCGCCAGACGAAGTCGTAGAAGCCGGACAGCGACATTCCGGCATCCTGCGCCACGGCGTTGGTGGGGTAAAGGCTGATGGCCCAGCGCAACGGATGCTCGGCGTTGGGCGCCATCCGCTTCCAGAACGCGTCATTTACCGAGCTCAGCGCCTGGCGGTGAATCGCCTCGCGCTCCGGGTCCACTCCCGCCAATTGCTGCGTGTTCTCCTTGGCGAGGATGCGAATGCTGACATCGAAGGAGCGCACCTCGCGCAGCAGGTACTCCGGGCAGTGCCGCAGCAGCTCTTCCGGCGCTTCTCGTAGGAAGATCTCCTGCTGATCGGGCAGCGACAGCCGGCAGACGGGGTACGCACCGACGCGCACGGTCTCGCGATACAACTCGCGGATGAGCGGCGACCCGGCGATCTCGCTTTGCAGGCTGACCAAATCGCCTTTGTGCACCTCGGCGCCGTAATGGATGAGTAACCGCGCCAGCTTTGCCTTTGCATCGACTATCATGGTCATCAGTCCAGGATGGAAGCGGTTCGCTCGAGCTCATGACGAGTTGTCCCACGAATCCAGGCTCGCATGCGCTCCCTGCCACCCCCCGCTTCCTCTCTTCTCTTGCCGGCGTGGTCATGAGCGCGCAGGCATCTCTCGTGAGTATAGCACGGTGCCCCGATTGCGAACTAGGATAACGTGCGGTCGTTCGCACGTCGAGCTATGATGCACGGCGTCAATTCCGCTCAGGAGGTTGCTCATGGACCGTTCCCCGAACCTGCAGGCGCGTGGCCAGCACCGCGCCAGACTTGGCCCTTCCCTGATCCTCTCGCTACTGGCGCTCTCTCTTGTTGCCGCCAACACGGGTTGTCTGTACCGCATGGAGTCCGTCAAGAACACGGCTCCCGTGGTCCACAAGGCGCAGACCAGCGATGGCTGGAAACTGGCGCTGCATCGCTACCCCGTCACCGGCACGGCGCCGGCCGGCGATCCAATCATCTTCTGTCACGGCATCTCGTCCAACCGTTTCAACTGGGGCGTCGACGCCGAGAACAGCCTGCCCGTGTTCCTCAGCCGGCGCGGTCACGACGTCTGGCTGCTGGAGCTGCGCGGGGCCGGCGAAAGCGAGTGGCCGGAGGCGTTCGGTGGCAAGGACTACGACTGGAGCTTCGACACCTATGTCCAGTACGACGTTCCGGCCGCGATCGACTACGTCCGCACCACGACGGGCAAGGCGCGCGTCAACTGGATCGGGCACAGCATGGGCGGCATGATCATTCTCGCCTACATGGCGTCCTACCCCGCGGGCCCCGAACAGGCGGCGAAGGCGCCCCTGCCACCGGCGTCCGAACCGCCTCTCGGCTGGGTCGTGACCCTCGGATCGCCGACGAAAAAAGGTCCGATCGATCGCGAAAGCAAGGTCCTGCAGTTCATCGTCCCCTTCGAAACTGTAGTCAAGACCATGCCGTTTGTCCCCGGAAACATAGGCACCAAGATGATCGCACCGTTCAGCGCCTGGGGTGAAACGTTCTGGGACCTGTTGATCTGGAACAAAAAAAACATGGACCGAAAGACGATAAAATACGCAGCGGCAAACGCGGTCAATAATATCTCGCGCGGTGTCGCTCTGGAGTTCATCAAGTGGCTCAAGACAGGTCAATGGATGAACGTGGACGATAGCTTTGACTTTCGGGCAAACCTACAGCGGATCACCACCCCGGCGCTGATCGTCGCCGGATCGCTCGACGGTCTGGCGCCGCCGACTCACGTGGAGCCTGGATTTGAGCTGCTGCGCTCGCCGCTGAAGCGATATCTGCAGCTCGGCCGCAACTACGGTTTCAGCGCGGACTATGGCCACGTCGACATGGTCATGGGTCTGCGGGCGGCGGATGAGGTGTTTCCGAAGATCGCCGATTTCGTGGACGAGGCGGAGGCCTATCTGGCCAAGACGGACCCGACTCCGCGGATGCAACCGAGCTCCGCGACGGCGCCGGTAGCGACGGCGGCGGGCGCCCGCTGACGAGGGCGGCGCGATTCATCGCGCCGCAACGCGTGCGCATGCCCGACAATGTGCATCAGGCGTCAAGGTGGAGGAGCGCGACCGAGTGACCGTGCGCCGGGTGATCATCAACGCTGATGACTTCGGCATGGCGGAGGCTGTCAACGATGGCGTCCGCGAGGCGCTCGGTGCCGGAACCATCTCGAGCGTCTCGTGCATGACGAACATGCCCGGATGGCCGCAGGCCGCGGCACTGCTGCGACAGCGGCCACAGATCGCCGCAGGCGTACACCTGGTCTGCAACGAGGGCCGTCCAGTGCTGCCGCCGGATCGCGTGGCACCGCTTGTCGACAGCGGTGGGCGTTTTCTTCCGGACCGCGTGTTGTTCAGGCGGCTCTCTTCTGACCTCGAACGGGCGCTCGTCGCGGAGCTCAGAGCCCAGATCGAGCGTTTCATCGCCGACACGGGGAACCGACCTACCCATCTCGACAACCATTGCGCCATATCGTACGCTCGCCCGGCAGCATTTCGCGCGACGATCCGCCTGGCAGCGGAGTACGGCCTACCGATCCGGCTGCCCTTCGGGGATGATTGGTGGGAGCGATCGCGAGCCGCCGCGGCGCGCTTCCGCTTTCCCGCGCTTCCCGTCAGGCTGCTCGGGTGGTACTTCAGAGCTCATGTGCGCCGGGCCGGCGTCGCGCACCCCAGTACGTTTCGACACGAGTTTTCGACTGACGGCCAGCGCACGGCGGAATCGTTGATTTCGCTGCTGGGCGCGCTGCGGCCGGGATGGACAACGGAGATACTTTGCCACCCTGGCCGCGGCGAACCGTGGCGAGAGGCGGATTTGCGAGCGCTGCTGGACGCGCGGGTGGCGGCGGCGCTGGCGGCACCCGACATTGAGCTGGTGAGCTTCGCCGCGCTCGGCCGGCAAGCGCGGTGAGGGCGGTCGCGAGCGCCGTGCCGCCACCGGCGGGTCCCCTCCGTCACGACGGACTGAACGGCACGAGGCGCTCCTCCACGGCCGCCAAGGCGCGGTCGAGCTCGGCATCGAGACCCACCTGCGCCTCTTCCGCCCGGACAATCTCGAGTCGGGCGCGAGTCTCTGGCCGGCGGGGCACGAACAGCGAACAGCAGTCGTCGTCCGGCTCGATGGAAATGTCGTACGTCCCGATGCGGCGGGCGGAATTGATGATCTGCTCCTTGTCGTCGCCAGCCACGGGCCGCAGGATCGGCAGTGTGGCCACGTCATCGATGGCGCGGATGTTGCTGAGCGTCTGAGACGCCACCTGGCCCACGTTTTCGCCGGTAACCAGCGCCGCCGCGCCGAGCGGTATGGCGATACGTTCCGCCAGACGCACCATGGCGCGCCGATACAGGAGCACCCGGAGCGCCGGGTCGGCGCGCTCCACGATTTTCTTCTGGATCTCGAGGAGCGGCACCAGGAACAGGCGTGAATCCCCTTGATGGCGCGCGAGAATCTTGACGAGAGACTCGACGTTTTCCTGGGAGCGCTTCGAAGTGTAGGGATAGCTGTGAAAGTGGATGAAAATCAGCCGCTCGCCCCGCCGCATGATGCGATAGGCGGCGACCGGGGAGTCGATGCCGGAGGAGAGCAAGCTGGCGGCGAGCTCGCCCGACTTCGCCGGCAAGCCGCCGGCCCCTTCCACGCGCTCGGCGAAGACTACGGCGCGGTTCTCCGCGAGGCGGATGTTACACCAGAGGTCCGGATTGGTGAGATTGACGGCGGCACCGCTGAGCTCCTTGATGTGCGCGCCGACCTCCCCGCTGATCTCCATCGAATTCATTGGAAACGCCTTGTTGGTACGCTGGGTGCGCACTCCAAAGGACTTGAAGGGGCGCTCTTTCACAAGCTCCCAGGCGCGCTCCTTGATCGGTTCGATGTCGGGATCGACGTGCAGCGCCGGCGCGAAAAAGCGAATCCCGAATACCCACTGCAAGCGCTCGAGGATCGTCTCCACGGGCGATTCCTCGCGCAAGACGACCTCGATACTACCCCGCTTGCGCCGAACCGGCCCGCGGACCAGTCCGACAAGCGTGCTCTCGATGTTGCGCCGGAGCTGCTCCTCGAACCGCTGGCGGTTGTTCTGCTTGAGCGCGATTTCGTGATAATGGACGATGATGCTGTCGTATCTCATGGGACGTCGGCGGCCTTCGGCGCTTCCCGACCGTGCTCGATCGTGCGCCAATAAGTGGGGAAATAGAACTCGGGGCTCTCGGCCTTGTCATGGCATCCTCCGCACAGCGCTCGCGGCTCGCGCAGCACCGTCAGGGTCTTGCCGCCGGAGCTGACGTGGTCGGCGCCCAAACCGTGACAGGTCTCGCACTGAACATTCTCGGCAACGTAGCCGAGCACGGGGCTGCGGGAGAAACCGATAGTGTGGCAGGGAACGCAGTCGGGGCGGGTGCTCTTGCCCTTCTCCACCAGCGGCGTGAACGCGGTGGCGTGCTTGGAAGCGCTCCAGGTAGCGAATGCGGAGGCGTGGCAACCCGCGCACGCGGGCGAGCCGGCCATGCCGGCGGGGCGGGCGAGCACCGCCGGCTTGGGCAAGGTGGGAACAACAGCGTCGGCGGTGCGCACCAGCAGGTCGCGCGTCGCCTCATCCCCGGCTACTTCGGCGCCGAGCGCAATGATCTGTGGCGGAGACCAGCGCAGCGTCGACGATCCGCCGGCGCGGGTCACGGGTGTGGCCGCGATCACCCCCACGCGATCGCCGAAATCGCGCGGCACACCGACAACCTCGACGCCGGACAGCAGCGTCACGGAGGCCCCGCCATAAGCCAAAACGAGGTCGCCGACACGCAGCTCGGCGCCCAGATCGGGCAGCTCTCCCGCCACTGTGGCGTCGGCCAGCACGACGATCGCATCGGCGGCCTGCGAGCGGGCGGCGGGAATCTGGGTGTCGAGGCGCCGGGCGAGCGCCTCGGCGGACAGCGCGCTGCTGGTGACCCCGTAGCCGAAGACGGCCAGCACCGGCCTGTCCGCTCCCTGCGGGCGCACCAGGCGATAGTCGGGCACCGGAATGGCGCCGAGGCTCTCACGCCCCAAACAGACCAGAGGCACGGAACGAGCAAGCTCGGCCGCCGCTTCGACCTGCGCCGCATCGTCCGCGGCCAGGCTAGCGACGTCATATCCCGCGGCCGCATAGTACGCCAAGGTCTGGCTTTTCCTGAGGGCATACGCCAGGTGCTCGGCGGGCGGCAAGATGCCACCGGCATCCAGAAGAATCCGCGGCCCCGTCAACTCGGCGAGAATCGTCGCGCGCCGGGCCAGACCACCCGTCTGCATCGTTGAGCAGCCGCACGGCTCGGCGTAGCCATGAGTGCCCGCCGTGTAGACCAGTCGGAATGGCACTGGCGGTCCCGGCCTCGCGCCACCACAGGCGCACAGCACTGCGCCGACAGCGGCCATGATCACCGCGGCGCCGACCGCCGCCGCCCTGATGTCGACGCGACCGCGCCCCCCTATGCCCCGCCCCCCGCAGGCGGGGGGCGGCGCCTGAATCCACCGCCGGGTCAGAGTCCAGGCGACTGCACCCCCTTCCGTCCCTCCCCTCGGTGGCGGGGGAAGGTGAGGTGGGGGGTCTTCGTGATGCGCTTTCCGAACAGTCGCTAGGCGAACAGGCGGGGGACTCACGGACGAGAGGTACGAAGCGCTGGACTCAGGCGCGGTCACGGTACTGCCGGGGCACTCGGAATCGCCAAGAGCGTCACTTGCCGCCGCGCGGCGCCTGCTCATCGATATAGCGGGCGAGCTCGTCGACAGAGTGAATTCCCTTCACCCGCAGGCGATTTACGTAGAGCGTCGGAGTCGACGTCACGAACTGCTCGTCCGCAATCTTGTTCTTGGTGGTCTTGATCTGCTCGGTCAGCCCCTTGTCCTCCAGGCATTGCTCGAACGCCGGCCTGGCCAGCCCGGCCTTTTCGGCCAGCTCGATTGCGACGTTCCGGTCCAGGCGCTCCTGATTTGCAAACAGCGCGTCGTGATACCCCCAAAACGCATCGCTCTTGAGCTTTCCTACGCAAAGCGCCGCCTGTGAGTAAACCACGCGATTGTCGCCGAGCGGAAAGGGAAAGAACTGAAATCTGACCTTGCCCGTGTCGACGAATTTCTCCATCAGCCCGGGGGCAATCGTCTCCGCAAAGTGCTTGCAGTGCGGGCAGAGGAAATCCGAAAACTCGGTAACCACCACAGGAGCTTCGGCCGACCCGCGGTTCACCGCGAGCTCGATGCTCGGAGTCGCGGCCAGCGTGATCGGCCCCGGATACTGTGCCGGAGTGATGTAGAGACCTTGGGGGCGCTTCTCGAACATGGGCCGAATGCCCGCGAAGGAGGAAACCGATTCGATCGCCGGATCGAACAGAAAGGCGGGAAGCGCGGTAATGCCAGCCTGCTTGAGCAGCGACGCGCCTTCCATGGAGTCTGACGCCAGCCGCTTGGCATCGAGCTTCGGGTAGACGTTGCGCTGGATCTCGGCGAGGAAGTCCTCGTCCTTGCACGACTGGCAGGCGGGGTCGTAGACGACCGTGAGCTTGATCGGCTCAATCTCCGACTCCCTGCCAAGGAGGCGGTCGAGGGTGTTCAGGGCCACCTCGGTCGCCCACATCGACTCGATGCGCTCACCTGCGACGATGAACGTCGGCAGCGCTCGGATCCGCGCCTCCTGCGCGGCTGCAAAGGCCTTCTTTACGAGCTCTCGCCCAGTTCCCTTGCCGATGCACTCCTGGAGCGCCGCGGGGTCGACGCCAGCGGCCGTGCCGGTTTTTTTCACCCACTCTTCGCTCGGTAGCTCCTGGGACGCGATGATCTTGTCAAGAAAGGAGTCGTACTTGCCCTGCTCGCCGGCGCAGAAGAGCGCTTCGGCGATCTGAATGGACTCCTGGAGCTGAGGCCGCGGCAGCGCGTGCACGTTGGTCGCCACCTGTCCGGAATACCGCTGGGCGATTTTCGGCATGGTTTCGGCGAGATACATCTTGCCGGCGGGATCCGACGGGTCGAGATAGGCTTCGATCGTGACCGCCGCGCCGGAAGCTACGGGCGCCACAGCGGTGGCGGCGCTCGCCGCGCCCGCGAGCGCCCCGACAGAAGCGGTCCCGGTCGTCGTTTCCGCGGCCGCGGAAGCGCCCGAAGCCTGACCGCCCGCGCTGCCCTGCTGTGCCTCACCTCCGCATGCCGCGGTCATGACCAAAGCGAGGGTGGCGGTCGCCGCAAGCAGCGCCAAGGAGACAGCACGGGGGCTTCCCCGCCGCGACGGGACGGGCCGGGAAGGAAAACGCGAGGGATCGGTGAACATGGGAGGGCTCCTGCTGCATTCAGAATTGTGCAGTGGGAAAGTATAGCAAGGCCTCGCGCCATTGCCAAGCAGGACGCTGGATGCTAATGTCGCGAGATCCTCGAACCGGAAAGCGCGGACGTGATCCTCGCCGACATTCATACTCATGCTCTCGTGAGCTCGGTCTTCTTTGGCCGGGACCTCTCCTATCGGCGGCGGCCACCGAGCGTGTTGCACCCCGGTGGCAACCAGGTGGATCTGGCGAGGGCGTGGGACGCCGGCGTCGACGTTCTCGGTTTCGCGACGTACGTCCCGTGGAGTTACCCATGGAGAGACTGCTGGGAGGGGACGCTGGCCAACTTCGGGGCATTCGGTGATCTCGCCGAACGCAATCCCGAGCGGCTGCGCTGGGTGCGGAGCGCGGGCCAGCTCGACCGCTGCCTCGCCGCTGGCAAGATCGCCGGGATTCTTGGCGTCGAGGGCGGGCACGCGATCGGCGACGACGCGAGCCGCGTCTGGCACCTCGCCGAATGGGGCGCCTGGTACATGACGTTGCTCCATTTCACGGATAACCTCATCGGTCCATCTTGCCACACAGACCCGCACGGTAAGCGGCGACTGACGGCATTCGGCAGAAAGGTCGTGGCCACCATGGACGCGGCGGGGATCCTGCCGGACCTCGCGCACCTCGCGTCCGGTGCGTTCTGGGAGGTGTTGGACCTGACGGCGGGGCCGGTGCTGTCCTCGCACGGCGGCTGCCGCGCCCTTTGTGACCACCCGCGCAACCTCAGTGACGAGCAGATTCGTGCGATCGCAGACCGCGGAGGGCTGATCGGTCTCATTCTCTTCAAACGGTATCTTACGGGTAAGCTGTGGCGCGGCACGATCGCGGACGTGGTCCGCCACGCCGAGCACATCGCGACAATCGGCGGCCCTGACTGCGTGTGTATCGGAAGCGACATGGACGCATTCATATCGACCGTCGATCCGATCAGGGACGTCACGGGTCTGCCGCTCCTGGTGGAGCAGCTCGCCAAGCGACTCGGCGACGAGCCTGCCCGCAAGATCGCGGGCGACAACGCGGTTCGCCTGCTGCGCCGGACGCTCGGCGTCAGGAACCGAACTACATTCACAGCGGAGTAGTGGACATGGCAGCAAAGTGGGAGTATCGCCTGGTCAGCTCACTCGAGGTCGAAAAGCCCGGAATGTTCAAGGCGCGGCGCATCGAGGACATCGAAGCGTACCTGAACAAGCTCGGCGAGGACGGCTGGCAGATGGTCAACGCGCACTTCGCCGAGGGCACGACGGATCCTACGGTGTTTTACGCGGTCATGATGCGGCCCAAAGGCGAGGCAACGGCATGATGCGCGCACAGCGGGAAGCGGAGGCGACCCTGTACGCTCGCCCGGACATCTACGACGTGGCCTTTGGGTATCGCGACGTGCCTGCCGAGCTCAGCGTGCATCTCGCCTGGGCAGCGGCGGCGGGCCTCGAGCAACCGGGCTCCGTGCTGGAGTTGGCCGCGGGGCCGGCGCGGCACGCGGTCGAAGCGGCCAGGCGGGGACTGCGCGCGGCAGCGCTCGACCTCTCGGCGGAAATGTGTGACTTCGCGCGCGCCCGCGCTGCGGCCGCCGGCGTGGCGCTGGCCGTGTACCGCGCGGACATGATTGACTTCGACCTGGAGCAGGATGCGCCGTTCGCACTGGCGCTGTGCCTGTTGGACTCCGCCGCGCACATCCTCTCCGTCGCCGACATGGTGCGCCACCTGAGGGCAGTGCGCCGCGCCCTGATCCCCGGCGGGATCTACATCATCGAGCAATCCCATCCTCGCGGGGTATTTCAGCCGGGCTCCACCGTCCTGACGGAGTGGACGCAGCAGGATGAACACCTGCGCGTGACGACGTGCTGGGGAAGCCCGGACGACTACCTGGACCCCATCACCCTGGTTTGCCGCAACACGGTTACCTATCGCATCGAGGCGCCGGGGTGCGAGCCGCAGACCTGCACGGACCTTGTGGCTACAAAGCTATGGCTCGCGACGGAGATGGCCGCGGCGGTGGAGCTCTCCGCGGCGTTCGATATTGCCTCCCAGCATGGTCGCTATGCGGCCGGCGCGCCGTTTGACGACGACCCGAAGAGCTGGCGGATGATTACGGTCTTGAAGGCTCGTTCGTAGCCGCGGCGGCGCGCCCACCGCCAGGGCCGCTCACGGCAAGCGAAGACGGCGAAAAACCTTGTTGCCTTTGGAGAGCACGAGCCCGTCACGGAGCGCGATTTGCGCGGAAAAGTCGCGAACCGCCTCGCCATCGACGGCGACTCCGCCCTGTTCAATGAGCCTGCGAAGCTCGCTGCGGGAAAGCGGTTCCCCGCTCTTGGCGGTAAACCCGGCAGCCGCTGCGAGGTCGAGCAACCGCAGCGCAGCAGCCGGTGCTTCGCCCACCGCCGGCGGGGCAAAGGGTTGCGTGTCCTCGGGGGCGTGGAAGGCGCGCACCTCGTGGATCTTCTCCCACTCGCGCTCCGCCGGTTCGCTCTCGTCCGGTCCGGCGTACATGGCGACGATGCTGCGCGCCAGCAGTTTCTTGACGTCCTTGGGGTGCCGCGACCCGGCGGCAAGCGCCGCGAAAAGCCCCTCGATATCTGCCAGCGGCGCCTCAGTCACCAGCTCGAACCACTCCCGCATCACGTCGTCGGGTATCGACAGCACTCTTGAATACATCTCCAGTGGCGCATCGGTAATACCGACGGCATTCCCGAGGCTCTTGGACATCTTCTTGTCCCCATCGGTGCCGCGCAGGAGCGGCATCGTGAGCACCACCTGGGCCTCGCCCCCAAAACGTTCCTGCACCGTGCGCGCGGTCAGGAGATTGAAGGTCTGATCGGTCCCGCCGAGCTCCACGTCGGAGCGCAGATGCACGGAATCGTAGGCCTGCAAGAGCGGGTACAGCAGCTCGTGAAGGTGAATCGGCTGACTGGCCTGAAAGCGCTTGAGAAAGTCGTCGCGTTCGAGGATGCGGGCGACAGTGACGCGACTGGCCAGATCGATGACTTCCCGCATCGTCAGCGGCGCGAGCCAGTCCGCGTTGTACCAGACGGTCGTGCGCGCCGGGTCGAGAATGCGAAAGGCCTGCTCGACGTAGGTCCGGGCGCACGCGTCGACATCTGCGGCGCCGAGCGCCGGGCGAGTCGCCGATTGCCCCGTTGGATCTCCCACCATCGCGGTGAAGTTGCCGATGATGAAATCGAGGTGATGACCGAGATCCTGCAACTGCCGGGCCTTGCGAAGCTGCACGGTGTGGCCGAGGTGCAGGTCCGGTTTGGTAGGGTCCACGCCGAGCTTCAGGCGCAGGGTCCGCCCCTGGATGAGCTTCTTGCGCAGCGCTTCCTCGTCCGGCAGGATCGCGGTCGCGCCGCGGCGAAAGACGGCAATCTGATCATCGATCGAGAGCATGGGCAGGTTCCTTGGAGCAATCCTTCCGTGACAGGTTGCGAGCGGTATACCGCCGCCGCGGCGGCGAGGCAAGGTCGCGGCGGGGACGGCCGCCCGCCGTCCTCCCTCCCGCCGGGTGCGGGGGAAGGTAGTGGAGGGTCTTCGTGATGCGTTTTCCCCGCCGCTCGCGGTCAAACAAGCAGTGAATCCAGGATTGTCGGAGGACTTGACACGCCCTCCCGGCGCAGCTACGAATCGGGCCTTGAACCGCGCGACCATCGCCACCTCGGTGAGGAACGGTCGTCGCAGGGCTCCTGCCAGAAGACGAGGCGTAGGTGTTCATGAGTTACTGTGGTAGCGACGTTGCGGACGGCGCGCGCCATCGTGCGGCCGTGGACTCTGGCGAACCTGCGCCACAAGATGTGGCGCTCCGGCGCGGCGCTGGCCCATGCGGAGGAGGAGACGATGCGAAGGATGAGCGTTGCCTTGTTGAGCAGCCTGGCGATCCTGTGCCTCAGCCAAGCAGCCGTGGCGAAAGATATCTACGTGCGCGCCGGTTCCAACGGCAATGGGACCAAGGAGAATCCTTACGGAGACCCCGACCTCGCCTTGCGGGATGCGTATTCGGGTGACGTCATTCACGTGGCCGCGGGGTTGTACTTTGGGGCTGCGAGCTCCGGCAAGTGGAAGATCGCCAAGCCGAATCTCACCATGGTGGGCGGCTACAACAAGGATTTTACCGAGCGGCACCCGTTCAAGCACCTCACGCGCCTGATGCAGGGCGAGGACCCCGACCCCACCATGTGCCGGGACAGCGCGCGCTGCAAGGCGCTCATTGAACGCTACCAGGTCCCCGGCTACAAGGGCTCCTACGACGGCACCGCCATGGTACGCGGTGAGGGTGACCACACCGGCACCATCATCGATGGCTTCGTGATTGATTCCTTCACGCGCTACCGCTACAAGCCCAACGAGGACCTCAGCCTGAAGGATGGCCCCCTGGGCACGCCGGCCATCGAGCTCAGCAAGCCCGGCGCCAAGGTGCGCAACTGCATCATTGTCAACACCGGCGGACCAGGCATCCGGATCAACGCCCTCGGCACCAAACCCGACAAAGACGAGCTCGGCGTCATGAGCGACGACTGGAGCGAGGTGTCAAACACCATCATCGTCAATACCTTGATGGAAAGTATCGACCTCACCGTTGGAAACTTTGATCAGGCCACCGCCCCCAAGGGTGGATGTGCGCTGATCAAGAACAACACGTTGCTCTTTGACTGGGAGATGAACGGCCACAACTATAACCTATACCAGGGACGCCAAACCCAGCTCACAGTCATAGACAACATCTTTGGCTTCTCCGGTTATGGTATAGGCAACATGTTCGATAACCGCTTCGGGCGCTATGTTGGAAACGTCTTCTTCGGCCACGCTTCGGGTGCGTACCACTATCTCGATGCCGCCGCCACCAAAGGCGTATTGATTCTCGACGACGTCACGCAGCTCGAAGGCGAGAAGTGCAAGAAGCAGTATCAGTGCAGCAAGCAGAGCCGCGGCAACGTGAATGGTGAGCCCAAGCTCAAGTCGGTAGACACCTTCTTCCTCGACAAGTTCTTCAACCAGATTGCGTCGCAAGGCGGTGGCAAGGTCACCATGGATACCATGACCTCGTGGCGCTCCATGCTGGGCATGCCGTTGGCCGGCTCTGCCGGCACCGGGAAGGTCAACTTTGCCCCGGTCTGGGATCCCGGAGCCGACCTTGCCGGCCTGATGTTGTTCGCTGAAAACCTCCCCGGCAAGGGCGCCCAGCTCAATGGCGTCGATGGCAAGTTCCAGGAGTACCAGAGCCAGACGGTGGTCGCCGCTGCGAAGGAATACCAGGAAGTGCAGTGGGCCGATCTCAAGCGCGCTCAAAAAATGGTCGGCCCGATCGTCGCCGCCGCTGACAAGGGCATGAGCGTCATGGTCACGGCAAAAGTCGGCGACCAGGACATGTCTTCATACTACCTACCGGCAGCCTCGGGGGTCGCCCGCGACAAGGGCTGGCTGGCGTTCCGCGACGAGAGCCGAGATATCCTGCTGTACGTGCAGAGTGGCACCGAAGCCCACAGCCTGCTCAAGCAGGCCAAACAGGAAGGTGCCGAGGTCATCATCAAGGGCACGGCCTACAGCGCCGGGGGAGCGGGCGACAAGATCGGCATCAAGATCGACGCCATCGAATCCACCAGCGCAGACTGAGACCAGGAGACCGATCTGCTGCTGATCGCATCATTCTCGAGGCGACCGCGGGTTCGGCTGCCATCGGGCCCGCGCTCCCCGCTGCCGGTTATGGGCAGCGGCGAAAGCGCTGCAGCGGCGAAAGTCAGAAGGGGTACGGGACTGGCTGTGCTTCTCTGCGCGGTGAGCGCTGCCTGCTGGCAACCGCTGCCGCTCAATCGCCCCACGGGCGTCGCTGCAGTGCCGGACGGCAGCGTCTATGTGCTCGATAATGGCAATCACCGCGTCGTAAGACTCGCGGCGAGCGGCGAGCTGCTCGGCGCCTTCGGGCGGCTCGGCACGCGCGGCGGCGACCTGTTCAAGTCGTGGGATCTGACTCTCGATGCGCGCGGGAATCTCTACCTGTGCAACAAGATCCCCGCCGATGGCGGCAGAGATCGGGCGCACGACGGCGCTCTGGTTTTTTCGCCCGAAGGCGAGCTTCTGCGCGAGATCGGGGGAGCCGATTACGGCAAGGATGACGTGCAGCGGCATCCTTATGGGATCGCGCTCGACGACGACGGGCGGGTCTATGTGGCGGACAATGGGACAAATACGCTGCGCGTCTTCGCTGCAGCCGGGACGTTGCAGCGCACATTTTTCGGCAAGGCGGGAACCGGCGCGGGCCTGTTTCTGCAAGTGACGGACGTGGCCGTCCACTCTCCCGGCCACCTCGTCTACGTGCTCGATTCCACCAATAGCTACTACCAGCAGTTCCAGTTGGAGATCCTGCCGGCAGGCGAGCTGGAGCTGACGTACCGGCAGACCGTCGGCGCCTACGGCCGCGGTCCCGGCGAGCTCGCGCACCCCATTGCCCTGGCGGTCGATCGCGCGTCCGGCACGGTGTACGTTGGAGACATGGCGAACCGGCGCATTCAGGCTTTTTCCGCCGCGGGGCAGTTCCTGCGTGAGCTCGCACTGCCGCGAAAACAAGAGTGGCAGATCGTGAATCTGGCCGTGGGCGCCAAGGGCGAGGTCTATGCGGTGGATGCCCTGGCAAACGCGGTGTGGGTTTTTGCGCCCGACGGGACGTTGCGGCGAAAGCTGGGTCCGTAATGAGTCGCCTCCGCCTGCCCCTCGTAGCCAAGGTCATGCCGCCGCTGGTGCTACTATGCGTGGCCACCGTGAGCGTCGCGGGATATCGCGTGTACGAATATGACGACGAGCAATGGCGACGCGACCTCGACGCACGGCTCTTCGCGGCGGCGCGACTGGCCGCTCAAGAGGTCGATCAGAGCGCGCTGCGCCGCGTCCGCGCTCCGCTTGACCTCGACACGGCGGACTACAACGCGGTCAAGGCGGTACTGCACCAATGTGTCACCGTGGGAGGCCTGGCGTGGCTGGGGATCTACTACCGCGAGAACAGTTTCTTCTATTACTGGGTTGACGACAGCTCCACGGGCGTCGGCTACCCTTTCTTTGCGGCCACGGCGGCTCATCACGCGGCCGTCGAGCACCTCGGCGACGACTTTTTGCAGCTCGCCTCCGCACACCGCGTGGAGTACGCGGACGAATACGGAGAGTGGTACGGGTTCGTCTACCCGATCCTGGCCAGGGACAGCGCCGGTGAGCGCATCGCATTGGGGCTCGTCGAAGCGCTGATCGATCAAAGCAGCCGGCACCTGGACCGGCGGGCCGCTTTTCTGAATCTGCTCGGGGTGGTGGTCGGCAGTGCGGCGGCCTTTGTCGCATTGGCTTTTGCCGGCATCACCCTCGCGGTGCTGCGCCCGCTCAACAGCTTGCAACAGGACGCGCGGATCCTGAGCGACGGCCGTTTTGACCACGACATCCGCTTGCGCGGCGGCATCGAATTCGCGAACGTTGCGGGCGCCTTTCGGGGGCTGGTGGCGTACATGCGGCAAGCGGCGGCGGCGGCCGAGCGCATTTCAACCGGGGACTTGCGCGTGGAGCTGCAGCCGCGTTCGGAACATGATGTCCTGGGGCACTCCTTTCAGCGCATGGCCGCATACCTCGAGGCGATGGCCGTGGCCGCGGATCGCATCGCCCACGGCGATCTTTCGGCGAAAACGCGGCCGTGCTCGGATCGCGACGCGCTTGGAAATGCCTTCGCCCGCATGCATGAGTACCTCGACGCGATGGCGGCGATCGCCGACGACGTGGCCCGAGGCGATGTGGCCGTGGCCGTCCAATCGCGCTCGCAAGACGATGCTCTGGGGCAGGCGCTGGCGCGCATGACGCGCTATCTCGGCGCGATGGCGGAGGCCGCCGCGCAAATTGCCGGCGGCGACCTCACGGTGGACGTCGCTCCCCAAAACACCCGCGATGCTCTCGGTCGAGCGTTTCAGGAGATGACGAGAAATCTGCACCAGTTGGCGGCACAGCTCACCCGGAATGCCCATGCCCTGCAGGTTGCGGCGGTGCAGTTGGCAGGCACCGCCGTGCAGGCGGATGCCGCCATGGGCCAGCAATCCCGCAACCTCGGGCAATCGGCGGTGTCGGTAGAGCAACTGTCGCTCGCCATCCATAGTGTCGCCAAGGGCACCTACGTGCAAACGGCGTCCATTCACGATCTTTCCGAGCTCACCGGTGAGATTGACGCTGTTGTCCAGCAGGTGGTGCGCAGCGTACGTTCCAGCGCGGCGAACGCGACGGCCGCAGCAGAGCTCGCCCGCGCCGGCGCGGCAATGGTGCACAGCAACATGCAGCGGCTCGATGCCATCCGCAGCAGCGTCGACAAGGCCGCGCAACACATCAAGGCGATGAGCGCGCACACCGCCCGCGTCGGCCAGATTGTCGAAACCATAGACGACATCGCCTCGCAAACCAACATGCTGGCGCTCAATGCCGCCATCGAGGCGGCCCGGGCGGGGCAGTACGGCAGAGGCTTCGCCGTCGTTGCCGGCGAGGTCCGCAATCTTGCCAGGAAGTCCGCGTCCGAGGCGGGTGACGTCGCCGGCATCATCCGCGGCACGCTCTCCTCCGTGGCGGATGTGCTGGCCGCAATGGACAACGTCCTGAGCGAGGTCGACCACGGAGTGAGCGGCGCGCGCCGCGCCGGTCAGTCGCTCGGCGAGATCCTGCAGGCCGCCGAGGCGGTGCAGACGCAGCTCGACGCCATCTCTGATGCCGCGGGCCAGATCAGCTCCTCGGCGCAGATGCTGGTTGCCGCGATCGGCAACGTGAGCGAGGTTGCCGAGCAAAACGCTGCCGCGGCCGAGGAGATGGCCACCACGTCGAGCCAGGTCGCGGGCGACATCGAGCGTATCGCCAACATCAGTGGCGACATGCGCGGGCAGGTGGCCGAGGTTGCCGCATCTGCGCAGCTCGTCAGCGACATGGCTCGGGGCTTGCGAGAGTCCGCCGCGCGCTTTCGCCTGGAGGAGTAGGGGGCGCCGTCTTCCTGATACCACCGACTATTCGGCCGTAAGTGGAGCACTGCGCGCCGCACCGGTAGACATCCGCACCGGTCCCGTGATATCAAGAGCACCTCGACGGCGAGCTCGACCGGCGCGGAGAGCTGAGAGAAGGCGCCCATGGGGAACTTCGCCGAGAAGGTCACCTTCATCTGGTCGGTCGCCGACCTCATTCGCGACCACTTCAAGCGCGGTAAGTACCAGGACGTCATCCTGCCATTCACGGTGCTCCGCCGCATCGACTGCGTCCGCGAGCCGACGCGTACCAAGGTGCGCGAGGTGAACGCCAAGCTCCAGGCATTGGGCCTCCAGAACCGCGAGCCGCAACTCCGGAAGGCGTCGGGCTACGCCTTCTACAACACCTCGCTCCACGACTTCGACGCACTGCTCGGCGACGCGCCTCACCTCGCCGCGAACCTCCGCAATTACCTCGCGGGCTTCTCGCCGAACATGCGCGAGGTGCTCGAGCAGCTCGACTTCGACTCCTGCTCCGACTTTCCAGGAACGGTCTGCTTCGGTCTTGCACAGATTGCAGAGCGCCGAAAGGACCAGGGGACGTTGTGCGAGGCAACCTCGATCGATTCCTCGAGGCGTACCGGCGGCTCGAGATTGACAGCCTGTCCGCCACGCGATAGGATCGCCGCCAGAGAGCCGCGAACACGCGTGCGTAGAACGTCGAAGCTCACCTGCTGCCGGAAGCGGGAGGGAGGGATGAGCGGACGCTGTAGGCAGTCAGGTGCAGCACCGTGTTGGCCCGGGCAACGTGGCACACCCTCACAGCCCGCATGGGCAAGCCTACTGCTCCTGTCGTGGCAGTCTGGACCTCCATTCATGACGTGCACGATGGAGATGGATGACCGCTATGGTCAACTACCCCGGCCTGAAGGCCGGAGCTTGCTCCGGAGGAAGGTCGCAAGCCGCGAGGCTTGCATGTTGACCAGACCAAGTTGTTGAGATTGGCAATCGTTGAAACATCTACGTTGGACACAGAGCAAAAGTAACACTCCGAGGTGCTTCCTCAGCCTCGGATTCTGTAAGTGCGCGTTGCAGACAAGCCGTAGGGTCGGTCCGAAACGAGCGTGCACACAGGGCTGCTGTCCAACAGGGTCGAGGGGAGACCGTCGAGCAAGCCAGCTTGGCGGCGTCACGAGCCCTTTGTGGGGGCCTCTTCGGAGGCATTGGATGTAACGATGGTTTTCGTGTTAGACAGGCGCAAACGGCCGCTGATGCCGTGCACGGAGAAGCGAGCGCGCAAGCTGCTCGCGGCGGGCCGGGCACGGGTGCATCGCCTGCACCCGTTTACGATCCGCCTGGTCGATCGCGTCCTCGAGGACAGCGTGGTAGAGCCGGTGCGACTGAAACTCGATCCGGGGGCCAAGACGACCGGGGTGGCGCTCGCCCGTGAGGACGGTAGCACGCAACATGTTCTGCATCTGGCCGAGATCGAGCACCGGGGTGAGGTCGTGCGCAAGCACGTCGAGCAGCGGAGCAACTATCGCCGGCGCCGGCGGTCGACCAACCTGCGCTATCGAGCACCGCGATTCAACAACCGGCGCCGGCGCGAGGGATGGTTGCCACCAAGTCTTCGCTGCCGGCTCGACAACGTGCTGGCCTGGGTTGGACGCTATCGAAAGCTTTGCCCGATCAGCGCCGTGTCCGTCGAAACCGTGCGCTTCGATACCCAGGCGATGCAGAACCCAGAGATCGCGGGTGTCGAGTACCAGCAAGGCGAGCTCGCCGGCTACGAGCTGCGCGAGTACCTGCTCGAAAAGTGGGGTCGGCACTGTGCTTATTGCGACGCCGAAAACGTACCGCTACAGATCGAGCACATCGTGCCGAAGTCACGTGGTGGCAGCGATCGGGCGTGCAACCTCACGCTCGCCTGTCGGCCGTGTAACGAACGCAAGGGCAGTCACGACGTCCGCGAGCTCCTCAAACGCGACAGCAAGCGACTGGCGCATGTTCTCGCGACCGCGAAAGCGCCGCTGGCAACCGCGGCCGCGGTCAATGTCACACGGCGTGTTCTCTGGCAAGCGCTCGCAAGCACCGGCCTGGACCTCCAGGTCGGTAGCGGCGGCCGAACCAAGTGGAACCGCACACGATTCGGTATCCCGAAGGCGCACGTGCTAGACGCAGTCTGCGTGGGCGAGGTCGAGCGCGTCGTGGGTTGGCAGCAGCCCGTACTGGCGATCAAGGCCAGTGGCCGTGGCAGCTATCAGCGAACGCGCGTCGACAAGTTTGGCTTTCCGCGCGGCTATTTGATGCGGCAGAAGCGTGTACACGGTTTTGCAACCGGCGATTTGGTCCGCGCGGTTGTATCACAAGGCAAAAAAGTCGGCACGTACGTTGGGCGCGTTGCGATACGTGCTACGGGCAGCTTCAACATCCAAACGGTCGCTGGTACTGTCCAGGGCATTTCGCACAAACACTGCCGCCTGCTCCAACGAGCCGACGGCTACACCTACAACCAAGGAAAGAGGCGCTTCCTCCCCGGCATGAATGCCGAGGTTTCCGCGCCGGAGACCCGATGAGTGAAGAATCCTTTTTTTCCGAGACCACGAGCGCCGGCGGCGGGTCAGATGGCTCCGGCTCGGCGGCGGCTGCGCCGGACTCGTGCGTCGTCGTCGACATTTCGGAGGCCTCGGGAGAGCGCGAGGCAACGCGGGTGTTGCGTAGCCAGCGCGCGGCGCGCGACGCGTCGCTGCGCGCACAGGTCGCCGCACGTCAGAGCATGGAAAGCCTGTGCGCCAAGCTGTGGACGGCCGTCGAGCAAGGCGCCGCCTCCATTGTCATGACCGATGCCGCCGGCTGCATCGAGTACGTCAACCCTTTCTTCACCAGGACCACAGGTTACTCCGCAGCGGAGGCGGTGGGGAAGAACCCGCGCATCCTCAAGTCCGGCCTGATGGACCGCGCAGTGTATGAGGCGATGTGGCGCGCCCTGTCGGCCGGGCAGGTTTGGCGCGGAGAGCTCCTCAACCGCAAGAAGAGCGGCGAGCTCTACTGGGAGATGGCCTCCATCTCCCCCGTTTGCGCCGCCGACGGCACGGTGCTGGGATATATCAGCTTCAAAGAGGACATCACCGAGCGCAAGAGAGAGGCCGAGGAGCTGGCCCGCGCGAAGGAAGCCGCCGACGCCGCGACCCGAGCCAAGAGCGCGTTCCTGCGCAACATGAGCCATGAGATTCGCACGCCCATGAACGGCGTGCTGGGGATGGCCGAGCTGTTGGTCGAAAGCGGTCTGCGCGCCGAGCAGCAGGCCTGGGGAGAGGCCATCGTGGCGTCTTCCGGGAGCCTCTTGTCCATTCTCAACGATGTCCTCGACCTTTCTGCTCTCGAAGCGCATCGCCTGGCCGTAGCGAGTGAGCCATTCGACCCCGCGCAGGTGGTCGAGGGCGTCGCGATGCTGTACGGCCCCGTGGCGGCCCGCAAGCGGCTCACGCTCAGGACATCTGCGGGCTACCCCGCCCCTGCCACGGTGCTCGGCGACCCCGGGCGCCTCCGGCAAGTGCTGGCGAACTTGGTGAGTAACGCAGTGAAGTTCACGAACAAGGGAGAGATTACCCTCCGGACCGATTTCGAAGCGGAGGCCGCGGATGAGGTCTTGGTGCGTTTCACGGTCAGCGACACGGGAATCGGAATCTGCGAAGCGGACCAGGCCGCTGTCTTCGAGCCGTTTGCCCAGGCATGCGGCGCGGCGCCGCGCCCGGCGGGGGGGAGCGGCCTTGGGCTCGCCATCGCCAGGGAGCTCGTCGCGCTCATGGGGGGGGAGATCTCCGTGCGCAGTCTTCCCGACGCCGGCAGCACCTTCGCGGTAGTGCTCCCTTTTCGCCGGCCGCCGGCGGCTGCCGCGGCGCCGTCCGCGCCCTCGACGGGCGTTGCCGCGAAGGTCGCGGCGCGGCCGTGGCGCATCCTCGTCGCCGAAGACAACGGAACGTCGCGAGAACTGGTCGCAGCGGTTCTGAAGCGAGCCGGACATCAGGTCGCGATGGCTGCCGATGGCCGGGAGGCCGTCGACGCGGCCGGCAGCGGCGACTTCGACCTGGTGCTCATGGACTGCGAGATGCCGGTGCTGAACGGCTACGAGGCCACGCGCCAGATCCGAGCGCGGGAACCCCGGCGCAGGGCGGTTATCATCGCCCTCACTGCGCACGCCCTGCCGGAAGATCGCGAGCGGTGTCTGGCCGCGGGCATGGACGACTTCGTGACCAAACCCGTATCGCCGAAAGAGCTCCGCGAGCTGGTCAGCCGCTGGCAGCAGTGACGGTCTCGGAGTCTCGCGCGCGACGGCTCAACCGTCCGTGCGCTCGTAGACCCCAGGCGCTGTGCCCAGGCGCGGGCGGAACCCGAATTCCGACCGCACGATCGTCTCGCTGGCGCCCAGGATCAACACCCCATCGCGCCGTAGCGCACAGGCAGCCTGCGCAAAGATATCCCGCCGCGTCTCGTCATTGAAGTAAATCAGCACGTTGCGCAGCAGGATGATGTCCATCGGCGGCAGCGGCGGCCATTTCGCGGTGAGGTTGAGAATCCTGAAATCCACCAGTTGCCGCAAGTCCTTGCGCACCTGGAAGTCCCCATCCCGCTCCATGAGGTACTTGCGCCTCTGCTCTTCCGTGAGGCCGCGCTGCGCCTCGAATCGCGTATAACACCCCGCCCTGGCATACGCGAGAATCCGTTCCGAGACGTCCGTCGCCAGCAGCGAAACTGTCCATCCGCGAAGCTGCGGGAATTTCTCGGCGAGCAGCATGGCCAGGCTGTAGATCTCCTGGCCGCTCGACGACGCCGCGCTCCAGATCCGGAGCTGTCGTTCCGCCGCGCGCGACGCGATCACACTGGGAAGCAGGAGATTCTCGAGGTAAGAAAAAACGTGCCGGTCGCGGAAGAAGGAAGTCTCCGGGGTCAACAGCGCCTCGATGACCGCGCGCCGCAGGACGTCACGGGCGGCGCCGTTTCTGAGCTTGCCGACGAGGTCTCCGTGCGAAGCCAGCCCGTATTGGCGCAGAATGGGCTGAAGACGGGTGTCGATGAGGTATTGTTTGTCCGGTCCAAGGTTGACGCCGGTTTCCTCGCGCACGATGCGGCGAATGAACGCCGCCGCATCCTCAGACGCGCTGAACAGCGGCAGCATGCTCATCGACCGCCTCCCATGATCACGCGCCGGCGACGCGTCTGATGATTTCGCGGCCAAGCTCGGCGGGTGTCAACACGGCGTCGGCAACACCTTTCTCCACGACGGCGCCGGGCATGCCCCAGACGGCGCTGGTCTCCTGGTTCTGCACGAGGACCTGGCCACCGCCGTTGTAGATGTGCGTGGCACCACTGGCGCCGTCGCTGCCCATCCCGGTCAACACGACCGCCAGCGCGCGCTCCCCGTAGGCCTTGGCCACGGAGCGAAACAAGACGTCGACAGCGGGGCGACATGAGTTTTCCGGCGGGCCGGTGTGCGTTTTCAACAGCACGGTCCGATCCTTCCGCTCGACTTCGAGATGCAACCCGCCTGGGGCGATCCACACGGAGCCGGCGGCGACTGTTTCCCCACCGGCCGCCTCGCGGACGGTCAGGGGGCAGCGCGCGTCGAGGCTCGATGCCAGCAGCGTTGTGAACATCTTGGGCATGTGTTGCACGACGACCACGGGCGCGGCCAAGGTCGCCGGCAGGGCGGGAAGAATTTGCCGCAGCACATCGGGGCCTCCGGTCGAGACGCCGATGGCAACGATCGCCGCGGGCTGACACGTGAGCCGGCGTTTGGGAAGCAGTGCGGGTATCGCTGCTGCGGCCGCAGCGCGGTCGGGGCTCGCTGCCCTACGCGCCGTGCCAACCAGCGCGCGGATGCGCGGGATGAGATCGTCGCGAATACCCGCGATCGATTCCTCGAGGCTCGCCTTTCCAGTTGGCTTGGTGACGTAGTCCGCCGCTCCGCGACTGAGCGCCTCGATCGTCACCGCGGCGCCGCGCGATGTCAGCGTGCTGAACATGATGACGGGGAGCTTGGGGTGCTGCTTCTTGATGAGGCCGAGCGCGGTGATCCCGTCCATGACGGGCATCTCCACGTCGAGCACGACAAGGTCAGGAACGTTTCGCCCGATCATCTCGACGGCCATCCGCCCATCCGCGGCGTCGCCGCAAACGACGAGATCACTCTGCTCATCCATCGTCCGGCGCAAGAGCCGGCGGACGAGCGCAGAATCGTCCACGAGAAACACGCGGATTGCATCGTTCATGTCGGTTCCTTCGCCTAGTGGCGCGTCACGAGCTGCTGGAGCTGCGACGCCATGCTCGCGAGCTCGCCGGCGGCCTTGCGGGTCTCTTCCGTGGCCGTGCTCGCCTTGCGCGCTGCATTGGCCATGTTGTCACTGCTCTCGGCGATGCTGGTAATCGCCTGATTGGCTTCACCCAGGTTTTGCGCGATTTCACCACAGGTGACGGCCTGCTCTTCGACGGCTCCGGCGATGCCGGTCTGCATGTCGTTGATCAGGTTGATCTTCTGGGTGATCTCGCCCATGGCGCTGACCACCATGCGCACATCTTCTTGAATCACCTCGATCTTCTCGCCGATTTCGTCGGTGGCGGCCGCGGTCTCCTTGGCGAGCTCCTTCACCTCTCCCGCGACGACGGCGAAACCCTTACCAGCCTCGCCCGCCCGGGCCGCCTCGATGGTGGCGTTCAGCGCCAGGAGCTTGGTTTGCTGTGCAATCGAAGTGATGACGTTGACCACCTTGCCGATCTCACGGCTGCTCTGGCCGAGCCGTGTCATGGCTTCTTCCGTTTGCCGCGCGAAGTCCACGGCGGACCCGGCTTCACGCGCCGCCTCGGCCGTGTTCCGTGAGATCTCCTGCGTACTAGCGCTGAGCTCCTCGACCGCTGCGGCAATCTGCACGCTCGCTTCGCGCACCTGCTGGATCGTGGCACTGACTGAGCCGGCGCGCTTGGACGTCTCGCCGGTGGCCACGGCCATCTCGTCGATGATGACCGCCAGCTCCTCGGACGAGCCCCCCAGGCGCGTGGCGCCCTGTCCGATGATCTCCATGACGGTATCGAGCAGGCCGTTGAGCCCCTCGCACAGGCGCGCGTACCCTCCCAGGAAGCCCTTGGGATCGAGGCGGACGTAGAACTTTTCCTCACGCGCGGCCGCGATGAGGTGATTGGTCTCTTCCAGGAGCCGGGAAAGCACCCTCACGGTGTCGCGGGTCGCCGACATCAGCACGCCGACGGTGCCATCCGTGGCGCTGCCCGTGCGGGGGTCACTGGCAGCGAAATCCCCGCTTGCCACCGCTTTCAACTGGCCCGCAAACCCTTGCAAGTTGGCGACCATGGTGCCGAAGGAATCGCCGAGGCGGCCCGGTACCCGCGTCGCTAACGCCTGATCGTCGAGATGGTCGGCCGCGATCGCGTCCGCCTGCCGCACCAGAGTAGTGATCCAGCTTTTGGTCGTCGCGAGATGCTCGGTGCGATCCTCGTCGGCGGTCGTTGCGATCTGATCAACCGCGAGCCCCATGGAACCGAGCACGCTGAGCAGATACGCGTCGCCGACTGTCTGCATGTCGAGGTTGAACACTCTCTCGATCGCGACCAGAGCGCGCTGCGCCGTCTCCTCGTCCAGCTTGGCCGAAGCCAGGTGCTTCCGGGTCAGCGCCGCGTACTCCGCATAGCTTCCGACGTACCACTTGAACGGGAGGTCGATTCTGTCGTGAACATTGCCTACCTGCAGCCGGCTTTCGATGTAGTCCAACCCCCAGTTGCTTTGCGCCCCCAGGAAGACTCCCTTGAAGTAGCTGGCTTGCGTCTTTTCGAGCTGGGCGCGCAGCCGCTTGATCGTCAGACCGCGCACCTGCGCGAAGCGCTCGAAAAAGGTGCGCGTGGGCGGGAACGCAAACTGCCAGTCGTAAAACTCTCTTGCGATCTTGGCGGCGACCTCCTCCGCCCACGGAATCAGCCGCTCGATCAGCTCGCGATCCGAGTCGTCGAGGCGGATGAACTGCCGCCGGAGCTCCAGACTTTCCTCCGTGATTCCAAACAGGTCGCAATACGAGACTTCTCCAACCATGGCGAAGCTTCTCCGTGGGGGGATCGGGGAACCAGGTTCAATCTTCTAACTGTGATACCTTGTCGATGTCGAGAACGAGCAGCAGGCGCTTTTCGAGCTTGCAGACGCCAAGCAGCAGGGCGCGAAGATGGGCAGTCAAGGTGCTGGGAGTCGCTTCGAAAACGGAGTCATCGAGATCGAGGACGTCATCGATGTCGTCAACGAGCAAGCTGACCACGCCGTCGTCGGTCTGGACGACGACGTTGGTGGGCAGCAGGGTTTCGTCCCGCGGGCTCAGACCCAGTCGGGTGCGCAGGTCTACTGTCAGCACGATTTGTCCGCGTAGGTTGATGAGACCCTTGGCCGCCGGCGGCGCGAGCGGTACTCGCGTCGTCGGAATATGGCGGACGACCTCCTGAACCCGGATCGACTCGACGCCGAGGTAAAGGCTTTCCACCCAAAACGTGCAGTAATGTCGGATAGCGCCGGCACCGGAGGATTTTGTGCCGCCCGCCGAGAGTGTTGACATGGTTGCCATTCGCAGTCTCCCTGTGTGGCGACTCCGAGGCGCTGGCGTTACGCCCGCGCTCCGGCGAACCCGAGAATGATCTCGGTATCCAGCATCTCCGTGACGCGATCCTGTACCAGCGCGGTGAAGACGACACCACCGCGGCTGGACGGACCGCGCACCGCCAGGGATTCGTCGGAAACATCCAGGATGGCGTCGACGACCAGCCCGACCATCCGGGTGCGATCGGCGAGCACCACCAGGTGGACGAGATCGGGTCCCTTGTTCTCGTTGGCGCCGTCCGCCAGCCTTGGAGCCTGGCGACGCTCCACGACCACGTCATTGATGCGTGCCAGGGGAAGAATGCGATTCCGGTACTGGATGTACGACTGGCCGCCGATGGTCTGCACCGACTTGGCGGGGATTTCCTCGAGTCGGGACACGACGCCGAGCGGGATCGCCATGCGCGCGTCGTCTGGCCCCCGAAAAAGCACGATCGCATGCTTTTCGTCGTGCTCGGCGACCACCGCGCCCGCGTGCTCCGCGAACAAATGTTCGCGCGCGCCTGCGGCGAGGCCACCGCGCCGGCCCAGCGCGTGCACATCCAGAATCAACGCCACCTTCCCGTCCCCCATGATCGTGGCGCCGGAGTAGATGGCGAGTCGCTTGAGCTGTCGCGAGAGCGGCTTGACCACGATTTCGACCGTGTCCAGGACGTCATCCACGACCAGGCCGAACTTGCTGTCATTGGCGTGGAGCACCACAATCGTGGCGCCGACCTCGCGCGCCGCCGCCGGCTCGCCGCTCTTGTCCAGCCCGAGCAGCCGATTGAGATGGACCAGCGGCAGCAGCTTCCCGCGCAGGCGGTACACCGGCGTGCCGTGGATGTATTCGATCTCCGAATGGCTGCCGCCCTGCCCGAGGCACAGGAGCTCGAGCACGCTGGCCTGGGGTATGGCGAAGCGCTGCTCGTCGCTGATTACGATCAGCGCCGGGATAATCGCCAGGGTCAGCGGCAGGTTGATCCGCACGTTCGTTCCCTGTCCAGGGGTGCTCGACAGCTCGACGCTGCCGCCGATGCGGTCGATATTCGAGCGCACGACGTCCATGCCGACACCGCGGCCGGAGATGTTCGTCACCGCTTTTGCCGTGGAGAACCCTGCGAGAAAAATAATGTCGAGCGCTTCCCGGTTGCTGAGCTGCGCAGCGCGCTCGGCCGAGAGCAATCCCTTTTCCACGGCCTTTCGGCGAATCTTGTCCGTGTCGATGCCCGCGCCATCGTCGACCACTTCGACGACGACTTGTCCGCCTTCGTGGTTGGCGCGCAGCAGCAGATGCCCCTCGAGCGGTTTGCCGAGCTGCGCCCGCGTCTCCGGGGTCTCGATGCCATGATCGACGGAATTTCTCACGAGATGTGTGAGTGGATCAGCCAGGGCCTCGAGCAGTGCCTTGTCGAGCTCCGTGTTCTCGCCTTCCATGCCCAGGGTTACGAGCTTCTGGCTCTTGAACGCGACATCCCGCACGATCCTGGGGATACGGTTGAACAGCCCCTTGATGGGCTGCATCCGCGCGTTCATGACTTGCTCCTGGAGCTCGCTGGTGACCAGGCTGAGGCGCTGCGCCGTGGCCTGGAACGGCTCCGCCTCATGGATGGTGGTCAGCTCCAGGAGCTCGTTTCTCGCCAGGACGAGCTCCCCGACGAGATTCATGAGCTTGTCCAGAATTTCCACCCTGACGCGGACAGTGCCGTCGGACTGGGGACCTTTCCTGGCGCCCCCGCCGCCGTCTCCCGCGTCCGTTCGTTGCTCCGGCGCGGCCGCCTCGTCGGCTTCTTCCTCGATCGTCACCGGCGCGGATACCGGAGCTTGCGCGGGCACCGGGGCGACGGCGGTTTCCGGTGCGAATACGGCTGCGGCCTCGGCTGGCCGAGCGACTGCCGGTGCCGTTGCGGGTATGAGAGCGGCGCTCGCCGCACCGCCGTCCGCCCGGTTCGACACCGCCGCTGTCAGCCGTTCCTCGAGCTCCGAGAAGTCGAAATCGCCCTCCGCGCCGCACTGCTCGATGTTCTGGAGCAGCTTTCGGCCCGAGTCCACAAAGCGCAGCAGGAGCGTGGAACGTTCGGCGGTCAAGGGAATGACCCCATCACGTAACGCGCTGAGCAGGTTTTCAGCCACGTGGGCCACCGACTCGAGCTTGCTGAAGCCGAAAAAGCCCGTCGTTCCCTTCACCGTGTGGACGGCGCGAAAAATGGCGGGGATCAGTTGCCGGCTCTGACTCGGGTCGTTCTCAAGGGCGATGAGGTCATTCTCGACAGTGTCGAGCATTTCCTTGCTCTCGGTCAGGAATTCGACGACGAGCTCATCCATGGCTTGCTCGGGGAAGACGGAAGTCGCGTATCGAAGAAGTGACGTAGCAGTGCGCCGCGTCTTGCTGACTCTACTGACATGTCCGCGCCTGCGCAAGATGCCGTGGCGGCCTGTGTCCACTGCCTGCGCGCGCTGTTTGCGCGCCCGCGGCACACGGAATATGATAGCCGCCGACAGGCGTCCACTCCCCCAGAAATCCCCAATCGGAAGGAGCGTTCTCATGCCAAAGACGCTGTACGAGGTGCTGCAGTGGGCCAAGGAAAACGGAGAGGTGAAAGCCGTCGACCGCATACGAGTCTTCGTGCTGCCCAATGCTCTCAGAGAAGGAGTCATCCTCGCCGCGGTGAACCCGAAAACCGCTTGTTCGCGCGAGTTCCTCGCGGAAGTGAGGAAGGCCGCCGAGGCTGTTGTGGGCAAGCCCTGCCCCAACTAGTCGCGAGGTGAGCTCGTCTCACCGAACCGAGAGGAGCACGAGGTATAACCGACCCGAATCAGGAGAGTCATAAATGTCGACCAGCTTCCCCGCAATTCTCGACGCCGCCCACCGCCGTTGCTTTGTCGGCGGTGAGCCGATGCTATTTCACTGCCACCATTACAATACGTTCCTGCAACGTTCCATACAGGACGCTTACTATATCGAGAGCCGCCCCTTCCTGATCGGTGGCGCCGCCGAAGTCGCGCACGCCCAGCTTTTGTCCCTGTTCCGCGAGCTGCACCTGGAGTCCGCCGCTGAGCGCATGGCGGTGGCTTCGGAGCTCTACCGGTGGGCGGGTTTCGGCACCTTCGATCTTTCGAGTCTCGGACCGGACGGGGGGTCGGTCGCCACGACGAGCTCACACTATGCGATGGCGTGGCGGGCCAAGTGGCACGGCGCCTCTTCGCCCGTGTGCCTGTTCGCGTCGGGGTGGTTGGCCGGCGCCGCGGCCGCCGTTTTCGGCCTGCCAAACGGCTCCTTCAACGTGAGCCATGAAACCTGTCGCGCCAGTAGCGAGAGCCCGACCTGCATCTTTGAGCTGGCGCGCGCTGCCGCCAACTATCCCGTTTTTGCGCCGGTCGGTGCCGGGCCGCTCACGGAGCATCGGCCCCGGTCCATCGATACCGCCCCCGTGGACTACGAGGGGATCTTTGGGGCGCTTACGGGAATGGAAATCGTCGGCGACGCGAACGGCGTCATCCCGGCATTTGGGGTTTTCCTAACGCGGCACTACGCCAACTACTACAATCGCATCAGCTTCGAGTTCCTGCGCTCGGCGATCGCGCAGTTCGGCGATGCGGGGCGTGAAGTCGTCGAGCCGCTGCTGATCGAGGCCGGCCACGTGTGCGCCTTCAATACCTTCGGCGGCATCATGACCTCATCGGAGTGGGACGCGCTGATTCGCCCAAACTTGACGACCCGCGAGCACTGGGTTCACGGCATGACGGCGGCGGCAAACGCCCTGGGGTGGGGCCGGTGGCAGGTCCGCGAGGTCTCCACGCGCGGCGCGGAGTTCATCCTCCACGATGACTACGAAAGCATCGGGCACCTGGGCATGTATGGCCGTGCCCAGAATAACGTGTCGTACCTGGCCGAAGGCGGCGCGATCGGCTTGATGAACCTCGTCTACTATGGCGACATCGCCTCGAAACCGACGCTGGACGAGACGTTCTACGATCGGCTGTTCAAGGGCGAGGGCGGCTATTGCGCGAAAGTCGAGCGCTCCCAGGCAATGGGGGACGACGTGACCGTCATCCACGTGCGCCACGTCTAGGCGCCGTCCGGCCGGCTGGAAGCTGCGGACTCAAGTACCTCCCGCCGCAGGCGAGAGGAGGCACTTGAGTCCCCCTCTCCCCGCAGGCGAGAGGAGCTACTTGAGTCCCCTCCCACCGCAGGAGGGGGGAGGGTTGGGGTGGGGGGGGTTAGAACCCGACCTTGAGCGCTCCGAAGACGCTGCTCGCCTCGAAGTCGTTGGACAGGGTGTTCATGGTCAGGATGGACTGGGAGCCACCCGTCTTCGTAAGCGGCAGAAGCGTGACGCCGTTCAGGTTGTAATCCGACAGGTCGAGCTCCTCGTAGCGCACGCCGAAGGTGAGCGTGACGCGTTCCGCGGCGTGAAAATCGACGGAAGCCCCGGCGCGCTGATAGTCAGCATCGTCGACGGCGCTGAAGTTGGCGGGCCGGAAATTGTTGGTGTCCGTCGTGCCGCCCACGGCGCTCGCGATGTCGATCTGGCCATCTGTCGTCGAGTACGTATACCCGAGGTTGAGGTCCACCACGTCCTGGCTCACGCCCCACCGCAGCCCGACGTCCAGCGTCGTGGTGTCCTGCGTCGTCTTGGCGGTCCAGTTGCTCGGCGACTCCTCATCGGTCGTTCCCGTGTACGGATCGGCGGGCCCATTCGGCGTCCACTGCCGGGCCTTCTGGTTGTTCTCGGCGTTGTCGTACGCCACCGACGCCATGAGGCTCACGGTCTCCGCGGGCGACCAGTCCAGTCCGAGGGTGATCCCCTGGGTCTGGTCGTCAAGCAAGCCGAAGCTCGAGTCGGCAAAGTCGTTCTTCAGCCAGTTGATCGTGGCGTTGAGTCGCAGGAACTCGTTCGGCGACGCGGTAGTGATCACCGTGAAGTCCGTCTGCTTGCGATCGGCCTGATCGTACTTGCGCAACCACGGAAGCTGCGGCGGGTTGCCGGTCAGGTGCTCGAAGGGCACACGGAAGTCGTAGTCACCGGTTCGGTCGCCGTAGGACAGCGAGGTGCGCAGGAAGAACCAGTCGGCCGGCCGGGATGACAGACCGAGACGGAAGATGTTCTCGTCCGATTGCTCGACTTCCTGCCCCTCGCGCTCGATCTTCGCCAGCTCGTAGCCCGCCTGCACGGCGGTCTTGTTGGTCAGATGAAGGTCGGCGCCGAGCTTGAACGAATCGAACGTGCGGCTGATCGGCTCGGTCGAGGCCTCGGAGGCCGTCCATGTGCCGCCGTCCATGCGGACGTTTCCCGGGAAGGTGATGTGCTCGGACTTGTTTTCGTACTCGTAGCGGCGGAAGCCGGCCGTGAAGCTGACGAGCCTGACCGGGTGAGAGGTGAAGCGGAGCTGATACAGCTTGGTGTCGACCTTGGCGTTCGCCGAATCGGCGGGAAGATTCGCCGGGTCCGAGGCGTCCAGTTCCGTTCCGGTGATCGTCGTGGGCACGCTGGTGTACGCCTGGAGCTTTTCGTCCTGTTTGTTCTCGCCCATGGCGGCCACGACCATCAGCGCGCTGTTGCCGGGGATCTTGTTGAACGCCGCGGTCAGCTTGAGCATCGAGGCCTCGTTGTCCGGCGGGGGCGCCAGGCGGCCAAAGGTATCCGCGCGGTAAGGATCGTCCCAGGTGAAGGCGTCGTTGCGGTTATCGAACTGGGAGATGGTGTAACCGAGGCTCACCTGCATGAAGGAGGTGGCGTATGCCGCGGTTAGCGACGGCGTCAGCGTCGAGTACTCGACAGGTAGCGGCACCTCGATCGTGTTGCCGAATCCGAAGCTCGCAAACATGGGCCGAGTCCCCGACTTGCGTTCCTTCTTCACGCCGAACGTGAGCTGTACCGGGTCGGTGGCGGCGATTCTCAGCTCGAGATTGCCGCGTTCCCGGAAGCTCTCGACGGCGAAGTGGTGCACTGCCGGGAGGTACATGTTGAGCATCTTGGCGGGCCGATCCGCCGCGGGCGTGGCCGCGAGGTCCGCCTGCATGCCGTCGGGAAGCTCCAAGTTGGCCGTGCCCACGCCGCCATAGAGTGTTTGCGCGTCCGACGCGAAGTGGTGCGGCGCCTTCTTGTAGTCCGCCGCCAGGGCGACCTTGCCTTGCTTGCCGACGCGCACCGACAGCGAGCTGTCGTTCTCGGTGCCGACTTTGGCGCGCGCGCTGGAGTAGTAGCCGTTCTTGTTGTTGCGCGAAGCGACCTTGGTTTTGCCGTGGACGCCGTCCGTCTCGTCGGCGAATTCCTGGCGTTTGGCCTCGTCACCTTCCGAGTCGATGCCGGTGATGTCCAGAGTTTGCTCGCCCCAGATCTGGGTTTCCTCGGTTGCCGCTGCGGCCTGTTCGTCTCCCTCTTTTTTCTCTTCCTCGGCGGCCACGACCGTTCCGGCGAGAAGGACGAGGGCTGCAAGAATCGAAACGATCTTGTATGACTTCATGTCTTACCTCCTCTACCTAACGGGCCAGCGTCTTGCCGGACGGGTGGTTGCTGCCGTGGATCGCGCTATGGCAGTTGACGCAACCGCGGTATATAGCGCGGTTGTTGAGCGACACGTAGACCGAGTCGTTCGCCGTCGTGTCGGCGTTGAGCGCGTACAGGGTGCCCGGGTGGCGGGAGTTCGAATGGCAGCGCTGGCACAGCAGCGGCGCCTTCTCGGCGAGGAGCTGATCGTGGGACGAGCCGTGCGGCGTGTGGCACGTGGTGCACGCTTCGGTCACCGGCGAGTGATCCCAGAGGAACGGTCCGCGCTTGTCGGCGTGGCAGGTGTAGCATGTCTCGTTGGTGGTTGTGCCGACCAACAGCTTGTCGTTCGAGGTGCCGTGGGGGTTGTGGCAGTCGTTGCAGCCGATCTGACCTTCCGGCACGGGGTGATGCGAAACGCGCTGGAAGTCGAAGCCGACATTGGCATGGCAACCGCTGCACACTTCCTCGGCGGTTTCGTACTTGAGCGACTTCGGGTTGTCGGTGTGCGGATTGTGGCAGTTCGAGCACGTGACGCCGTTACCCATGTGCGTGCTTCCCGGCCACATCGCCAGCTTCGCGGAGCTGCTATGGCAGTTGATGCACATGGAGCTCTTGGTCTCGGCCGAGGCCGCGGCGCGCTCGCCAAAACCGACCAATCCGCCGACGTTTAGCTCGCCGTCATTGTCGGCATGTTTCTTGCTGGGACCGTGGCAGCTCTCGCACCCGTGCTCCGACGCCGGGGTGCGAGGATCGGCCGTTACGGCGTGCTGACTCCGCTGATAGCTGTTGTACTCAGCTTCGTGACACTCGAGGCAGCTCTTGTCGCCGGCGTACTCGTCATCCGCGGCGGTTGCCGCGGACATGGTGAAAAGGTGCACCAGCGCTATCGTTCCGACGATAGCCGTGCTTCGAAATCCCATGGGCGCCTCCTTCGTCCAGCCGGCGGAGCACAGACGCACCCTGGGTGTACAGAGAATCCTTCACCCTTCTTCGCGCACCTGCCCGACGGCTTGACCACAACAACAACATGACCACATCTGACCGGAGTTGCGAGCTTCTTCGCCTCGCCGGCCGTCCACACTCGGTTCCGCGCTTGGGCACTTCACGTCGAGCCCTACATGCGCACTCGAAAATAATTAGTCGCCTTCGCGAAGAAAATCAAGAGGCTTCGACCCCTGAATCCCCCGCCTGTTCTCCGCTGGCGTGACCGAACCGAGAAACGGGCGGCGGTAATCGACAGCATCGCGCAGGCGGTGCTATTAGGCGGCTCGTGCCCAGGCCGCGCGCTGGCCTGGCCGAGCTCTCCCAACAGAGGTGTGCCGCATGCCGTATTCCGAGACCACCATCACCGCACTCGATGCGCTTCGCCGCGCCTTGGTCAGCAACCACTTCGACGGCATGCACCAGGCGCTTCGGGGCGCCGCCTACTTCGAGAGTCCCATGATTCGGCCAAAGGACGGGCGCACCTACGGTGCAGGGTTGGACCGGATGTCGCCGACTGCCCAGGCCCTGCTGCGCACCTTCTATCTCGGCGAGGCGGCCGAGGCGGAGGAGATCGCAGCGCTGATCGGAGAGGAAGCCCTGGCGGCGCTCGTCTCGCTGGGACTCGTGGCGCGCGAGGCCAATCGCGTCTCGTTCGAGGCGTTCAGGCTCGTTCCCTATCAAGGGCAATTTTTCTGGGTGAACCGGTTTCTGGGCGGGGAGAAACGGGACGATTTTGCCGTCTACCTCGGCCCCGATTCCTACGCGCTCGCGCAGCGAATTCCGGCCTGTCCCGGCAAGTCAGTGCTGGACGTCTGTAGCGGCAGTGGGGTTCAAGCTATCACTGCCGCGGCCCGCATGGGCGTGGAGACCGTCGTGGGCCTGGAGCTGCTTCCCGAAGCCATCCGTGTGGCCGAAATCAACGCGGCGCTCAACGGCGTGGCGGCGCGCGTGCAGTTTCGCCGTAGCGATCTGTTCGCGGCGCTGGCTCCCGGTGAGACCTTCGACCTGATCCTGTGCAACCCCCCGTTCGTGCCTTGCCCGCCCGACCTGGCCCTGCCGGAGTACTCGGGGAGCGGTCCCACCGGCACCGACTTCATGGCGCGGTTTCTCACCGAGCTCCCGCGCGTGCTGGCGCGCCCCGGCCGCGTTCGCCTCGTTTTCGATGGCTACGGCGATCAGGCCGGCACCGGAGTGGACGAGCTGGTACGGCGGTTCTTGAAGGAAAACCCGGAATTCGGCGCGGCTCTGTACCTGCCGTGCCGCACGCTGGTTACGGACTCTTTCCTCGCGCGCCTGGGCCTGACCATCCTCATGTACTCCGGCCTCGGGGACGCGGAGATGCAGCGAGTCGGGGAAAGCGTTTACCGCCATTTCCTCCGCCTCGGCTTCACGCATACCTATCCCAATGCGCTGCTGGAGCTCGATTCGGACGTGGCACCGCCCCGGCGCGGAAGGCTCGAGGTGATCCGCGCCTTCAGCGCCTGGCACCCGGGTTCGGTGCCCGAGTGGTGCTACCGTCCCGACGTTGCCCAGCGTTTCGAGCTCCACCTGGCCGACGGCGCGGTGGTTCCGGTGCTGCAGAGCGACGCGCCGTTTCTGCGCTCGATCAATGGTCAGACGACGGTCGAGTCCCTGTTGCGCTCGATCACCGCTGACGGTCGGGCCGACATCGATGTGCTCGAGCATCTGGTGAGCCTGTGCGCGCAGCTCGAAGAGCACGGCGCCATGCGGCACGCCGCTGCGGGCGTTTCTTGACGCGCCGCGCGATCGACGGTATAGATCGGCCGGGACCAATAGCGGCGCGGGGTGCCGCGCCGCTCCGTCCCTGGCCATGCCTTCACGAGTGCGAGCGAAACCACCCGAGCAGGACTCCTCATGGAAGTATTGGAATCCCACATCGACACGAGCTCCGCCGCGTACCAAGAAAACTCCGCCGAGAACCGGCGCCTGGCCGACGAGCTTCGCGAGCGCCTGCGCAATGCCCGCGAGGACCGCTCGGACAAGGCGTACGAGCGGCACACGGAACAGGGTAAGATCCCGGTTCGCCAGCGCATCGAGCGCCTGCTCGACCCCGGAACACCGTTTCTCGAGCTGTGCCCGCTCGCTGCCTACGGCCTGTACGATGGTCGCGTCCACGGCGCTGGCTCGGTAACCGGCATCGGTATCGTCCACGGGCGTGAGTTTCTGGTCACCGGCAACGACGCCATGGTGAAAGGCGGCACGATTTTCCCCATGACCCTGCAAAAGTCGTTGCGGGAACAGAAGATCGTCATGGAAAACCGTCTTCCGTCCATCATCCTCGTCGATTCGGGTGGCGCCTATCTGCCACTGCAGGACGAGATTTTTGCTCTCGGTGGGCGCATCTTTTACCACCAGGCGATCGTCTCGAAAATGGGGCTGCCCCAGATCTGCGTGGTGATGGGGCATTGCACTGCCGGTGGGGCGTATATTCCCGCAATGTCGACCTACACGATCATCGTCAAGAAGACGGGCGGTATTTTTCTCGGCGGGCCGCCGCTGGTGCGTGCCGCCACGGGAGAGATCGTCAGCGCCGAAGAGCTGGGCGGCGCCGACGTGCACTGTGCCATCTCCGGAGTCGCCGACTACTACGCCGAAGATGACGCGCACGCGCTGCAGATCGCGCGCGACCTCGCGGAGAACGTGTCCGTGCACGAGAAAACGCGGATCCCCATGCGCGAGCCGCGGCCGCCGCTTTACGACCCGCAAGAGCTCTACGGCATTATCCCGCGCAGCATTTCCCAACCCTACGACGTGCGCGAGGTCATCGCGCGCCTCGTCGACGGCAGCGAATTCAGCGAGTTCAAGGCGCGTTGGGGAACCACTCTCGTCACGGGTTTCGCCTACATTCACGGATACCAGGTGGGTATCCTCGCCAACAACGGCGTGCTCTTCTCCGAGTCTGCGCTCAAGGGCACGCACTTCATCCAGATTTGCAACCAGCGCAAGATCCCCATGCTGTTTTTGCAGAACATCATGGGCTTCATCATCGGCAAGGAGTACGAGCGCCGCGGCATTACCAAGGATGGCCACAAGATGGTCGCCGCCGTGGCGTGCTCGACGGTGCCGAAGTTCACCGTGATCATCGGCGGCTCGTTCGGCGCCGGCAACTACGCGATGTGCGGGCACTCGTACAATCCGCGCTTCCTGTGGACCTGGCCGAACGCCCGCATCTCCGTGATGGGCGGCGAGCAGGCCGCCGACGTCCTCGTCTCGGTCAAGAACGACCAACTCGCGCGCGAGGGGCAGGCGCCCATGCCCAAACAGTTCGCCGACCAGATGCGGTTGCCGGTTGTCGCTCTGTATGAGAAGGAGGGAAGCCCGTATAACTACACGGCCCAGGTGCGCGACGATGGCATCCTCGACCCCGTCAAGACGCGCGACGTCCTGGGACTGGCGATCTCGGTGTCGCTGAACGCGCCGATCCCGGACCCGGGCTACGGCGTGTTTCGCATGTAGCGCAGGAGGGACGGGCCATGTTTCGCAAAGTATTGGTTGCCAACCGCGGCGAGATCGCCGTACGCATCCTGCGCACGTGCCGCGAAATGGGCATCTCGTCTGTGGCCGTGTATTCGGACGCCGACGCGCGCGCGCTTCACGTGCGCCGCGCTGATGAGGCGGTCCGCATCGGCGGCCCCGAACCGGCGCACAGCTATCTCGACATGGATGCGATTCTCACCGCGGCCGAGCAAACCGGCGCCGAGGCCATCCATCCCGGGTATGGCTTCCTCGCCGAAAACCCGGACTTCGCACAACGATGCGCGGACGCCGGCCGCGTCTTCATTGGCCCGCCGCCGGCCGCGATGCGCGCGCTCGGCAACAAGATCGAGGCGCGTCTACTCATGCGCGACAGCCGCATTCCCGTCATTCCGGGCACCATGGCCAAGGCGACCGAGGCCGCCGAGGTTCTCGAGGCCGCGAGAGAAATCGGCTTCCCATTGCTGCTCAAGGCGACGGCCGGCGGCGGAGGGAAGGGCATGCGCATCGTGCACGAGGCCGGTGCGTTGGCGGACGCTTTCGAAAGCGCGGCGCGCGAGGCCACCAAGGCGTTCGGCGACGGCACGCTCTACCTCGAGCGCTACTTCCGGCGCGTGCGCCACATCGAAGTTCAGGTGCTCGCGGATGCTCACGGTAACGCTGTTCACCTCCACGAACGCGAGTGTTCGATTCAACGCCGCCATCAGAAAATCATCGAGGAAACCCCCTCGCCGGCGCTCACCCCGAGGCTCCGGGACCGTGTTTGCGCCGCGGCGCTTCAGGCCGTGAAGGCCGCCGGCTACGTCAATGCCGGCACCGTCGAGTTTCTGCTCACGCCTGAGGGAGAATTTTACTTCCTGGAAGTGAACGCGCGCGTGCAAGTCGAACATCCCATCACGGAGATGGTCACCGGCATCGACATCGTGCGCCAGCAACTCGAGATCGCCGCCGGTGCGCCACTGCGCTTTTCCCAGGCCGACATTGCGGCGCGCGGCCACGCGATCGAGTGCCGCATCTACGCCGAAGATCCGGCTGCGGGTTTCATCCCCTCGCCTGGCCGGATCGTCGCCTATCGCGAGCCCCACGGGCCCGGCCTGCGCGTCGACAGCGGTGTCACCAGCGGCTCGGAGGTGCCTCTCCACTACGACCCCATCGTCGCCAAGCTCGTGGCGCACGCCGAGGACCGGCCGGCGGCGATCCAGCGCCTGGCGCGCGCGCTCGAAGACTATGCTGTCCTCGGTATTCAGACGCCGATCCCCTTCTTGCTCGACGTCATCCGTTCCGCGCCGTTCGCCGCCGGGGACATTCACACCGAGCTCATTGCCGAGCACTTCACGCCATGGTCGCAGGGTGACGATGACCGCAAGGCGGCGCTGATCGCGTACGTGCTCGACCAGCGCCGCACCGCCGGCAAGCGCGGCGCGGCAGCAGGGGCGGGTGGTCCAGGCGCGCCGTCAGCCGCCCTGGGACCGTGGGACGTGCTGGGCACGTGGCGAATCGATTCCTGACGGAGGAGCAGCGGATGCGAGCGCGACTTGGCGATGAAACCTACGAGCTGAACGTCGTTCAGGCCGAACCGGACGGCACGTTTGTCATCCAGATCGGTGCGGAGACCACCGCCGGCACCTGGAGCGAAGGCGGCGACCGCGAATATGAGCTGCGCAGCGAAGGCCGCATGACGAACGCGCTGGTCGCCGATCACCCGCGCGGGCGCCTGGTATTCATCTCCGGCCGCACTTACCTCGTCGAGGACGCGGAGCGCGGCCGCAGGGCGGCTCGCGGCAGCGGCGGCGGCGGCGCGGAGTCGGGCATCGTCTCACCGCCGATGCCCGCTACCGTGAGCAAGATCCTGGTCGAGGTCGGCCGCGAAGTCGAACGCGGCACCCCGCTGCTCGTGGTCACCGCCATGAAGATGGAGCATACGCTAACCGCACCGAGAAAAGGCCGCGTGGTCGCAGTGAATGCGTCGGTCGACGCCCAGGTCATGCCCGGGGACGAGCTGGTCGTCATCGCCTGAAAGCCGGAACAGCTTCCGGGAAACGCTACGGAGAGGAAGAAGATCGAGATGGCCGATTTCCTGTTTGCAGTCGAGGACGGCGTTGGTCGCATGGTCATCAACCGGCCCGAGCAACGCAACGCCCTGAACGATGCGGTGCTCGAAGGCATCCTGGACGCCGTCGCCAGGGCCAATCGCGACCCCGCGATCCGCCTGCTCACGCTGACCGGAGCGGGCGACGTCGCCTTCAGCTCCGGCGGCGACCTGAAGGGTATGCAGCTCAACGCCGACTTCGGACCTCTGGCGATGCACTTCGCGCGCGCGCGTTACAGCCAGACGCTGGCAGCACTTTCCGGAGCGATGGTCCCCGTCGTGGGCATGGCCAACGGCGACGTGTTGGCCGGCGGGCTGGGCCTGTTTCTCGCCTGCGATCTTACCGTGGCGTCGGGCCATGCGCGCTTCGGGCTCCCCGAAATCAACGTGGGCCTGTTCCCCATGATGGTCATGGCGGTGCTCTTCCGCAGCGTCGGGCGCAAGAAGGCCATGGAGCTGTTGTTGCTCGGCGACAAGCTCGGCGCCGAGGAAGCCCTCGCCTGCGGAATGCTCAACCGGGTTTTTCCCAAGGAAGACTTCGCGGCGCAGGCAGCGGCCTTTGGCGCGCGTCTGGCGGCGAAACCGGGGATGGTCACGCGGCTCGGAAAGGCGGCCTACAGTGCGATCGAAGGCATCGATGCACAGGCGATCGAGCTGCTTCAGCTCAGCCTCGGCAACGTTATGCAGACCGAGGACTTCAAGGAAGGGGTGGCGAGCTTCCTGCAAAAAAAGGCTCCGGAGTGGAAACACCGATAGGTGATTGGCTCGAGCCGCTGCCGGCACGGCAAGAAAAGGAGATCCAGTTGGAACCGTCGAACAAGGTTGTCGTTAGCTGCGCGCTTACCGGGGTGCTCACGGACCCGGTGCGCTTCAACGTCCCCGTAACACCCGAGCAAATGGCCGAGGGGGCACGGCAGGCCCGCGACGCCGGCGCCGCCATCGTGCACTGCCACTTTCGCCGCCAGGAACCCGGCCTCGGTCATCTGCCGAGCTGGGATCCGGACATCGCCGCGCGCATTGTGCTCGCGATCCGGGAGCGCGTCCCCGACATCATCGTCAACCTCTCGACCGGAGTGATTGGACCCGACATCACGGGGCCGCTCGCCTGCCTGGAGCGGTGCAGGCCGGAGATGGCGGCGTGCAACGCGGGCTCGCTCAACTACCTGAAGATCAAGGACGACGGCGCCTGGGCCTGGCCGCCCATGCTGTTCGATAACCCCATTGAAAAGGTGAGCAAATACCTGCAGGCGATGCGCGCGCACGGCGTGGTTCCGGAGTTCGAATGCTTCGATACCGGCATTGTCCGTAGCGTCGGCCTGTTTCAACAAGCCCGCATGTTTGACGGTGATCCCCACATCTCACTGGTGATGGGCGTGCCTAGCGGCATGCCGGCGCGGCCCGATCTGCTTCCCATCCTCACCGACGAGATGCCGCCGCGCGCGCACTGGCAAGTGATCGCCATCGGCCGCGAGGAGGTCTGGTCGCTGCACCGGCGCTGCGTGGAGCTCGGCGGCAACGTCCGCACCGGATTGGAGGATACGTTCTACCTGCCCGACGGCACGCGCGCTGCGAGCAATGGGGCGCTGGTGGAAGCGCTCGTGCGCATCGTGCGGGAGGTCGGACGAGAGGTGGCCTCGCCAGAGGAGGCGCGCGCGAGCTTGTGAGCCGACCTTCGTTGTCCCGGCGCAGCAGAGTCTGAATACGCCGGCCAACGAGCTTGGTGACTTGTGGGGTCGATAGATCGTCTCCATGGCAATGTTCTTTCATGTTTCTTGGGTAAAGTAACCTAACGGGTCGAGCGATTCCCTCTCCACAGAAACGTGAGGAAGCTCGGTACGGCCGCGACGAGCCCGAGTGGCGCCGCGATCGGCAGAGCCAGGGCCTGTACCGCGTGACCGAGCCACGGCGAGGGATCGCGTGCTGCCCCGAGGGCAGGCAGGGGACGATGAGGGAGCGCCTCATACCAATAGGCCGTGCTCGCGTAATCGGCTTCAAGGGTGCTCTGGATTCCGTGATCGATCTCGACGCGGATCCCCTTCGCGAAGGGGATGGGGTCCATCAGATGATGCCGGTACGCCGCGGCACGCCCCTGCAGATAGGACCTGTGAAGGTTGCCTGCGAAGAGGCCCGCGTCCTTCCCGCACGTATAGTACCATGCCGCGTTGAACAGCTCCTCGTGCCCCGTGCCGTGAAACGAAGGCGCCTCCTCCCCGTCAATAAAGACGCGCTCGCATCCTTCGAGGTTTCCAAGACCCCAGCCCTGTGGCCACACCAGGTCGCGCCAGGGTCTAAGCAAGAAACTCTCGCGGGCTTGTGTCTGCAAGTTGCAGCCGACGTACCAGCCGGCGCCCTGGCGCTCGAGAATCGCGTACGGCACGTGGCGCCGGGTCGGGTTCTCGCGCCGCCAGCTCGCCATGAAGTACGGGCACCCCTCGGGTAACGATTCCAGCCGGAAGCAGTTGACCTGATGGAAGACCATGTGGGCGGCGCGGTCCGAGAGGTTTGAAAGCGCTATGCGGACTGACTTCCGGAAGGGAATGGGAAACTGGCTGAGGTAGCCACCGGAAAGGCAGGCCAGGAAGAAGGCGCCGTACCGGGTATAGCGGCCAAAGGGCAGTCCGAAAAAGTCGCCGACGGGGACCTCGACCGACGGATCCGTGGCGCCGTCGTAGAAGACCCTGAGGATCAGATCGCGCAGTGGGACCTTCAACAGGGGAAGGATCGGGAAAGTGAAGTACAGCCTCACGATGAGCCCGGGGCCATCGATCTCTGCCACTGAGTGGGTTTCGCCGGCACCGATACGCACGCACTTGTCGAAAAACCGATCGAACGTGAGGCCCGTGCCGTGCCGTCCGGCGTGAAAGCTCGTCACCATGCGCTGATGCGAGATCGGGAAGAGGCCGTGGTCGGGAATGAGCAACCTGCTGATCGGAAAATGCCCCACGTGAACCTCCGTTCAGGCGTCTCTCACCTTCGCCAGCGCTGCAAGCGTCGAGAAGATGCAAGGAGCGCCGGGATGAGAAACAGCGCCGCCCAGCCGCCGCCGCCAATCGGAACCAGCAACGGCACCGGTGTGGCCGTGGGAGTCGGCGTGACGCCCGGTGCGCAGTAGTGGCGCACTAGGACGTCCTGGCCACCAAGATGCGTCTGGCCATTCAGGCTGCCGCGGGTCGCCCCTACCACGGTTACCGCGAGGTCGCGATCCACGGCCACGGCATACCCGTTATCCGCCTCGCCCGTTCCCACCAACTCGCTCCACAGCTTGCCACCGCCAGCGTCGAAGCGCGCCACCAGGAAGTCGTAGCCCCCCGAGCTCGTCATGCCGTCCAGATCGCCGTCCGTGTAGCCCGCCAGGTAAACGTTCCCCTCGCGCCCGGCAGCCACGCTGTAGCCAAAGTCGTTACCGGTGCCACCGAGCAGCCGCGTCCAGATTCGCTCCCCTGCCGGCGTTACCTTCGCCAGGAAGGCGTCGATCGCCCCTCCACTGCTCTCGCCCTCGAGGTTTGCGTCGGTGTTCCCGGACACGAAGATCGTCCCATCCGCGGCGACCGCGACGCTGATCGCAACGTCCTCACCGGCCGTTCCCCATTGTCTCGTCCACAGGTTCGCTCCGGAGCTATCCCACTTCGCGAGCACGATATCCGCGCCGCCACTGCTCGCGCCTCCCAGGGCGCCACTGCTCGCACCGGCAACGTACACGTTACCCGTGCCGTCGCACGCCGCCCCGTAGGCGACGTCGTCACGGCTCGTCCCCAGGAGCCTCGTCCATTCCTTGATCCCGGCGGAATCATGGCGGGAGACGAAGATGTCGTTGCCGCCCGCAGTCGGCTGGCCGTCCAGGCTGCCGTTGGTCCAGCCGACGAGGTAGCTGTTCCCGCTGGAATCGGCTGCCACGGCGTGCCCCGTTTCGCCGCCGCCGCTACCCAATAACCGCGTCCACCGGTGGTTCCCGGCGCTATCCAGCTTCACCAAAAAGGCGTCGAATCCGCCCTGGTTCGTCTGTGACTCCAGGTCGCCCTGAGTCTGGCCAGCGATGAGCAGGTCTCCGGAGGCATTGATCGCGATGGCCTGAGCATGATCGAAGGCCGCTGTTCCGCTCAGGCGCGCCCAGCTTGGCTCGCCATTACGGTCATACCCCGCGACGAGGTAGTCGCGGTCGCCGCTGTTGCCTTGCCCCGCAAAGTCGCCGTAACTCATGCCGGCTACGAAGATGTTTCCGGCCTCGTCGGTAACGGCGGCACGCGCAAACTCGTTGGCGGCGGTCCCGCTCTGCCGCGTCCAGCAGGCGGATTCCGGCACCGCATGGGTCGGGACAAGCGCCGCACCCCCTGCCAGCACAATCATCAAGGACCATGGTCCCGCGCTGGCGAGAATAGTAGGAAAGCCCCGCACCTGACCCCCAGAGTTGAATCGTGTTGACCGTCACACCAAGCATTCAAGCCGCATGACTGGGCGCAAACCATTGGTCCCTACATACTTTCAATACTCTATCCGCAGACTGCTGTCAACGCCTATCGGCCGCCTGAATCCAACCCCCATTCACAGTATGCGTGACAGTGCCCCCCTCCATCCCTCTCCCCGCTTGCGGAAACAGTTGAGCGTGTCCCATGACGGACACAGCGACGCCCCGAACCTCCCCTCGCGTGCCGGGGCGAGATGAGGGGGCGGGCCTGCGCGATGCGCATTCCGCCCAGCTTGCAGGTGCGCAGGTGGTGGATTCAGGCGGTACCGACTTCTTGACAGGTTGCCGGAGCCAGGCTATCGTTACCCGGCTGGTCACGGGATTTCTTCCGGCGCGTACGCGGCTGATCGAGACGCGGGCGTGCGGCGCGAGTCACAGCCGCCATCACCTCGCGGATCACGTGTCCAGGCGCTTTGGCGGGGCGACCTTGTTTCTGAACCGGGCGGCGCGAGCTTCTTGGCGTTTCTCGCCCGATAGCGACCGCCAAGCAACCTGGCGAGGTTTCGCGCGGCGACGAGATGAAAGGGAGCAATAATATGAATGAGCTTCTTGTAGCAAATACGGGGAATGCGGCCGTTCCCGGATATGAGGAAGAAGTAACTCTGGTTGACTCGTTCCGGTTCCTGTACAAGAGACGAGTGTTATTGTTGATATCGACCGTGTTCTTTATGTCTATCGGCTTCTCAACGCTTGCTATGTATTGGGCGTTTCAAGTTCCGGCGGCAAAATCCAGGATCCTACTTACTTTTCCTGGCATACAACATCATAAGTATCCGAGCGGAAAGCCTTTCTCCATTGAAGACATGAGATCGCCTGACATTATGTACAAGATCGCCGATGAATACCGGGGCATAGATATTGACGTTTCTTCAGCGATCCGCCTGCTAGATTCAGCACTTGACATAGCTCCAGTAATACCAGAAAGCACTGTTAACAGGTGGAAGCGTCAAGAGCGAGACGGACAGGATAGAGATGTTTATTTCCCAACAGAATACAAGATCATATTGAGAAGCTGGGGAGGAAGGCAATCTGAGCTAGCTGATGTCATGTTCAGTCTTGTTCGGTATTATCGGAGCCGAGTGAAAAGTGAAGAAGTGAGGTCCAGAAGCGGCAGTAATGGGAGGAAAAGCCTCGATGCAAGGGATCTCCTGCTCAGATTCGATTATTGGGACATACCAAATCTCGTCGGGGATTTTTCGACTGACATAGACAGGCGCCTGGGCTTACTGATAGAGGAAGCCTCTCACGACGACTATGACGAATATCGACTGGGATTTCAGAAAATCAGGCATGATCTCCGCATTTGGAGTCTTGCCAGATTTGAGCAGCTCAAGGCAGCTATTTTAGGGGAGAAAATTGTAAAGAACAAACAACTGATGAGACTTAGACTCGCAGACAGGCTTCAGGATATTGAAATAAAAATTCGAAGAGGAACCGAGGAGATCGCAGAGGCAACAAAATTACTCGACATAATCATAAAGTCAAGACCAATGGTAGGAGCGCCTATAACAGATGCCTCTTCACCTACCATTGATAAATCCTTCTTTGAACAAATGATAGAAAACGATTACGTTGGACCTCAAGTTAACAGAATCGCAGATCTACAGTTCAAGATAAAAAATCTTGAGGCGGAAAAGTGGGAAGTGCAATTGTTGTCGCGCATCCTCGTGGACGCCAAGGAGCTTCCCTATGCGAATCTCCCGCAAGAAACGGCAAGCGTCGTGACCACGACCGTCGATGAGCTCAACGGCCTCGCTCAAAGATTCGAGGAAACGCTCGACAAATACGTTGCGGGTACGGTAGAGAAGAATGTGCGCCTTGTCGAGGGGCCAACCGTAGCCCGTGAAGAGGGAGGTGGGCTCATGATTCCCGCCATCTTCATCGTGATCATCAGCTTGTGCGGTGCACTTGTCGTGACCTATGTTGGCCACCTCTATACTGCAGCGCGGTCGTGATCCTCAGCGCGCGAGGCCCCTGGAAGCGATCGCTGGTGGGCGTCCTGAAGTGCCGTCTTGTGCGGATGGGGCCGGCCGTGTGAAGCACGCCGCGGAGTCACCAGTCGAGCGGTCGCGCATCGCTGGCATGAAAAGGACACGTCTTGCGGCGCTGCTCGCCCTGACGCTGTTTTCTCTTGCCCCTGCCAGCGGCGAGCAGCGACTGCCCGCTGCCGCGAAGACGGCATTCGGGCCTGTCGACATCGCCCTGGCGCAACCGCTGCGCTCCACGTCCGCATACCTCGGCGCTGCCGAGATCCTCGGCTACTCGCTGTTGCCTCGTTACGGTTGTGCGGCTGCTACCGCACCGCGCTGGGACCAAGGCGCTGCGCTCCCCTCGCGGGCTTCGATGTATTCACGCCCGGACTACCTTTTTGTGGCCTACGTGCGCCAGTTGCTCCCCTTCGACTCGCCGCTGGTCCTGAGGTTCCGGCTGCGCGGCGAGCGCATCGTCTGGAATGGTACGAGCACGCTGTTTGCTAGCTGCGACACCGCCAGTGCCAGCGCCGCGCCATCGGCTCTGTGTATCGGCGGCGTGGCGGCAACGGCGCTGCCGCTACGTCTGGGACACTTCCTGCCAGAGTCCTCGCTGGCGCTGGAGTTCGCCGAGGGTGCTACCGCCGAGCAGTCCCGGGCTGGCCAGGCGGTGGCTTGGGAGCTACTCGACACGGTTTGGGTCGACCGCGTGCATGCAGGTCTCCTCGCGGTAGAACATCTGCTCGCCGATGCCGCGTGCGCTGCACCTGCCCTGAGCTTGCTGGAAGAAGTCCTGTGGAGCCGCTTCTTGCCCCCGCCTGGTCGCGACGCTCCGGAACCAGAGCGCCTGCGAACGCTTGCGGCAAAGGTGGCTTCAAAGCCGCATGTGGCTGCCCTGCTGGCGAGCGCCGCGCTGCGCGACGGAAATCCTGACCTGGCGCAGCCACGTCTTTCTGCGTTCGAAGGCGTGGACAGCGGCGGCTCACGTGCGCCCTCTTCGGGCGAGATCGACGGCGTCTTGCAGGCACTGGCCGCACAGACGCTGCTTGCGCGCGGCGAAGAGGAACCTGGACGCATCGCACTGGCCAGGGCGGTTGTCACTCGGCCGCATGACGTCAACCTCCAGCGTCTCGTACTGTCCACCGCACCGCGTCCTGCCGTCTCCACTGCCATCTCCGCCGCGGTGCCTCCGCTCGCCATCCCGAGATGGTGCGCCAAGGCTACCAACTGGATCGGACCGACCGGCGGCAAGCTATGGTGGAATCAGACTGCGGTGATCTGGCTCTTCACGATGCCCGGGCGGAATCTCGTATCGCTTCACGTCTCCGGTACCGCCGCGGCCGGAATTGCCCCGCGGGTCGTCGCTGCCATGGACGGCAGAACTCTCGGCAAGATCGATATCGACACGCGTGGCGAATGGTGGCGCCTCGAGATCGCCGGCAGCTCGGTAGACTGGCGGAAGTTGGAGGTCTCCTTCGTCAACAACGGCGGCGCCGTCGCACCCGACGGCCGGCAGGAGGATCGCAACGCTTTCTTGTCCGAAGTCTGCGTCGAGCACCGCCTCCAGTGACCGCGGCCGCCCCTCGCTGGACGTTCCCGTTGGGTGTAAACTGCCGCCAAACCATGGCCGCACAGCCATTTCGGATGTACACCGGATCGGCACTACTATGATTGCGCACACTGCTCAAGGGCGCGCCCTGAGAACGCTATTAATGCTGGCGGATTTGTTGTTTGCCGCGGCGTCTCTCTTGTTGGCATACCATACCCGTATAGAGATTATCGCGAATCTTTACCCCGGGAAACTTCGGGGTGTCGGGCCTCTTCAAGACTACATCTGGTTCCTATACATATATCTGCCACTCATACACATAGTATTTCGAGCCCGTAACGAGTACTCCCCGCACCGCCTTCATCTTGTAAGTGATATATTATGGAGAGTGTTTTCGTCTGTTGCCATTGTAACATTGCTATTCGGAACCGTCATTTTCTTTGCAAAAGATATATACTTCAGTAGGCCGATTCTCGTATTGACATCGCTTTACTTATTCGTCCTGTCATCGATCGGTCGAATTTTTGTCATTGCCGTCCTGTATCTGATCCGGGGGCGCGGCTTCAACACGCGAAGCGTTCTGCTCATCGGCACCGGTGGCGCTGCGTTCAACGTGTTGCGTGAGCTCGCCAGCCATCGCTTCTGGGGCTATCGCGTCGTCGGGTTGGTTTCGCCCACGCCTGAGCTCGCCGGGCGAAATGTGCTCGGGCAACGCGTCTTGGGGACATTGGACGCCCTGGATCAGGTCATCCGCGAGCATGTCGTGGACGATGTCTTCATTGTTGGGGCTGAGCTGCCGGCGGGTGCCGAAGAAGTCCTCCTGCGGCTCTTCGAAAGCGTGGGCATCGTCGTCCATCTGGTCCCCGATACCTACGACCTCAGGATCGCGCGAGCGAGCGTCGGAGAGGTCGCCGGAGAACCGCTGATCACCTTCTCTCCGGTGCCTTCCGACAGTCTCCAGCTTGCCGTGAAACGGGCATTCGATGTCGCCGCCAGCATCCTCGCGCTGGTCACCTTCCCGCTCGTGTACGCAGTTGTGGGCCTGGTGATCAAGCTGGAATCCAGAGGGCCGATCCTCTATCGCCAGACGCGTGTCGGCCGAAATCGCCGAAAGTTCACGATTTACAAGTTTCGGACCATGGTTGACGGCGCCGATCAGATGTTGCACCTGCTCGAGAATGTCAATGAATGTACGGGGCCCATCCGCAAGTCTCGAGCGGATTCGCGAGTGACGCGTGTAGGGCGCTGGCTGCGGCGCTGGAGCATTGACGAGGTTCCCCAATTCATCAACATACTCAAAGGGGACATGAGCCTCGTGGGTCCGCGTCCGCCGACGCCGGACGAAGTCGACCGCTATTCGTTGGAGCAGTTGCGCAAGCTGTCGATGCCGCAGGGCCTCACCGGCTTGTGGCAGGTGTCGGGGCGAGATGGGATTACGGATTTCGACCAGCGCCTGCGTCTGGACTTGTTCTACATCGACAACTGGTCGCTAGGCATGGACCTGGCCATCATTGCGCGCACGTTTCGCGCCGTGGCTGGCGGGGCGAAGTAGCCGACCCGGCGCGTGGCGGACGGACGTTGCCCGCCGCCGCGCTCCGGGTCAGCGGCCGCCAAAGCTGAAATCCGCGCCTCTGGACCGCAACGCCGAGGGGCGGCCCGCGAGGTAGCTGTCGGCGGCGCGGCCAGCTTCCCGGCCCTCCGAGATCGCCCAGACTACGAGGCTGGCGCCGCGACGGGCGTCGCCGGCGGCGAAAACCCCAGGGACCGAGGTGCTGTATCCGCCGGTCGTCTTGATTGCGCCGCGCTCGTCCAGGGCCACGCCGAGCTGACCCACAAGCGTCTTCACGTCAGCGCCAACGAAGCCCATCGCCACCAGCAGGAGGTCTACCCCGATTTCGAGCTCGGAGCCGGGCCGCTCAGCAAACGTCAGCCCGCCGCCATTCCGATTCTGGACGTCTACCTCCACGGCCTGTAGCGCTGCCAGCTTCCCGGCGACTCCTCTCAGCGCCTTTGTCAAGATGCTGAACCGCCTGTCACCCCCCTCCTCGTGACTCGAAGACGTGCGCAGGGTCATTGGCCATTGGGGCCAGGGATTGCGGGTGCCTCTTGCGCGCGGGGGTTCCGGCAAGAGCTCGATCTGCAGCACTGACTTGGCGCCCTGGCGAAGCGCCGTACCCAGGCAATCGGACCCGGTATCGCCGCCGCCGAGGACGATGACGCGTTTTCCGGACGCGGTAATCTCCGGCGCTCCGGCCGCTTCGCCAGATACGCGGCGATTCTGCTGCGCGAGAAAATCCATGGCGAGGTGGACACCGTCCAGGTCGCGTCCCGGAACCGGCAAATCGCGCGGCACTCCCGCGCCGACGGCGATAATGATTGCGTCGAACGACTCGCGCAGGACGTCCCATCGCGGCTCCAACCCAACCGTCACGCCCGTGCGAAACGCGATGCCCTCGGCCGTCATCAGGCCTAGCCGACGTTCGACGATACCCTTTTCGAGCTTGAAGTCCGGTATTCCGTAGCGCAGCAAGCCGCCGGGGCGAGCGCTCTGTTCGAATACGGTCACGGAGTGACCCGCCTGGTTGAGCTGGGCCGCGGCAGCGAGCCCGGCTGGACCCGATCCCACGATCGCGACCGTTTTTCCCGTGCGCTCCGCAGGCGGCCGGGGTGTGACCCATCCCTGGTCGAATGCATACTCGATGATACTTTTCTCGATCAGCTCGATGCTGACCGCCGGGCGATTGATCGCGAGCACGCAGGCCGCCTCGCACGGTGCGGGACACAGCCTGCCGGTGAGCTCGGGGAAGTTATTGGTCTCGGCGAGTGTGTGATACGCCTCTTTCCAGTTTTTGCGATAGACCAGGTCATTGAAATCGGGGATGTTATTCCCCAGCGGACATCCCTGGTGGCAGAACGGGACACCGCAATTCATGCAGCGGCCGCCCTGTTTCTCGACCTCGACCGCGGCCATCGGCAGCTCAAACTCCAGCCAATCCTGCAGCCGCTCCGCAACGGGACGCTTGGGTGCTTGAGCCCGCTCCCATTCGAGGAAACCTGTCGTCTTTCCCATCTACACTCCTCCTCCGCTCGCGGGTATTGGAGCGGTCACGGCGGAGCGCGAGCGAGCCGCCGCCTGCTGTCGGCGCGCGGCGCGCTGGTCCTGGAGCACTCGCTTGTATTCTCTGGGCATCACCTTGACGAACCGGGGCACTTCGACGATCCAGTTGTCGAGGATTCGCTGGCCCACCGGACTGCCCGTCAGCGCCACGTGCTCGGCAACCAGTTGGTACACCAAGTCATGATCCGCCTGGTCGACCAGCACTTCGAGATCCACCATGCCGAGATTGCAGCGCTGTCCAAAAAGACCGTCGTCGTCCAGCACAAAGGCCATGCCGCCGCTCATGCCCGCCGCAAAGTTGCGCCCGGTGGGGCCCAGAACGACGACCACACCACCCGTCATGTATTCGCAGCCGTGGTCGCCGACTCCCTCGATAACCGCGCGCGCACCGCTATTGCGCACCGCAAATCGCTCGCCCGCCCTGCCCCGGACGTAGAGCTCGCCGTCGGTTGCGCCGTACAGCACGACGTTGCCGATAATGATATTCTCTTCCGCCACGAACGCGCTCGTCTTGGGCGGATAGACGATGATCCGTCCCCCCGAGCAGCCTTTGCCGAGATAGTCGTTTGCGTCTCCCTCGAGCTCGAGTGTGACACCTCGCGCGAGAAAGGCACCGAAGCTCTGACCGGCCGAGCCATTCAACTTGACGTGAATGCTGTCGTCCGGTAGTCCCCGCGCGCCATACCGCCGGGCTATGACGCTGCTCACCATGGTCCCGACGGTGCGATCGCGGTTGGTTATCGGCAGCTCGAGCCGCGCCTTGACCTGGCCGTCCAGCGCCGCGTCAATCCGGGGAAGGATCGCAGTGCGATCGAGGTGAGAAGACAGCGGGCTTTCCTGGGGCAGCACGCAGCGCCGAGCAAAGGAGTAGGGCACCTGGGGTTCCGCCAGCAACTGGCTCAGGTCGATGCTCTTTGCCTTCCAGTGTGTCACGTCACGCCGCTGGCGCAACCGATCGACGCGCCCCACGGCCTCGTCAAAGGAGCGGAAACCGAGCCTGGCGAGCAAGGCCCGCACCTCCTCGGCCAGCATCAGAAAGTAATTGATGAGATACTCCGGCTTTCCCGCAAAGCGCTTACGGAGCTCCGGATCCTGTGTCGCGACGCCAACCGAACAGGTGTTCTGGTGGCACTTGCGCAGCATGATGCAGCCCTCCACGATCAGGGAGGTCGTTCCGAACGCGAGCTCCTCCGCTCCAAGCAGTGCGGCGACGACCACGTCCTTGGCCGTGCGCACACCACCGTCGGTCTGTAGTCGCACTTTTCCCCGCAGATCGTTCTGCACGAGCACCTGATGCGTTTCTGCGATGCCAAGCTCCCACGGTAAACCCGCATGCTTGATCGACGATAGGGGCGATGCGCCGGTGCCCCCGGAGGCGCCCGACACGACGACGCAACCTGCCCCTGCCTTGGCGACGCCGGCGGCGATCGTGCCGACTCCGACCTCACTGACGAGCTTCACGCTGATCCGCGCGCGATCGTTGGCCACCTTGAGGTCATAAATGAGCTGAGCGAGATCCTCGATGGAATAGATGTCATGGTGTGGTGGCGGCGAGATGAGGCTCACGCCGGGAGTGGAGTGACGGACCCGCGCGATGCGCTCATCCACCTTGTGTCCGGGAAGCTGGCCTCCTTCTCCCGGTTTTGCTCCCTGGGCGATCTTGATCTGCAGCTCATCCGCGTTGACCAGATACTCGATCGTCGCCCCAAAACGCCCAGACGCAACCTGCTTGATGGCGCTGCGCCGGCTGTCGCCGTCTGGAAGCGGTGTGTAGCGTTCGGCCTCCTCACCTCCTTCACCGCTGTTCGACCTGCCGCCGAGCCGATTCATGGCGATGGCCAGTGTCTGGTGAGCTTCCGCGCTGATCGATCCAAATGACATCGCTCCCGTGGAGAACCGACGAACGATCGATGTTGCCGGTTCGACCTCTTCAATGTCGACATGGGGCACGTTCTCGAAGTCGAATTCGAGCATGCCGCGCAGCGTGGCCAATCGCCCCGGCTCATCGTCAGCGAGTCGCTGAAACGCCGCGAACTCCACGGGATCGCAGGTCCTCGTCGCGAGTTGGAGCTTGGCGATCGTGCTTGGATTCCAGCGATGGTACTCCCCTTCTCGTCGCCACTGGTATTGCCCTCCCGCGGGCAGCTTGCCGTTATTGGAGAGATGGACGGTACCGAAGCCGCGGCGGTGGCGCTCCTCGACTTCTCTGCCCAGCTCTTGCAGGCCTATTCCTTCGATGCGGGACGCGGTGCCGGAAAAATAGCGATCCACGACATCCCGGTTGATCCCAACGATCTCGAAAATCTGACCGCCGCAGTAGGAGTGAAGCGTGGAGATGCCCATCTTGGAGATGGTCTTGAGCAGCCCCTTGTTGACGGCCTCGACGTACTTCGCCACCGCCATCTTCGGGGCGTGGCTGATTTCGCCGTGCAGCGCCAGGTCGGCAATGGTATCCATGGCGAGATAGGGATTGACGGCAGCAGCGCCGTACCCCACGAGCACGGCAAAATGGTGCACTTCGCGAATGTCGGCGGCTTCCACCACGAGCCCCGCCTGCATTCGTGTCCCCTCCCGGACCAGATGGTGGTGGACAGCGCTCACTGCCAGCAGCGAGGGAATCGCGCGCCGGCGGGTGTCGACGCCGCGGTCGCTCAAGATGAGAATGTTGGCCCCCTCGTCAATGGCCTCCACCACGGCGCGGCACAGCCCTTCGACGGCGGATTCGAGCTGTCCGGGCTCGCCCCTGTTCTCGTACAGCATGGACAGCGTCTTGGGCTCGAAATCACCCTCGTGAATTTCGCGGATCTGCTCGAGTTGCTCGTTCGTCAGCACCGGCGACTCGATTTCCAGACAGTGGCACTGCTCCGGCGTCTCCTCGAAGGTGTTACCGTCAGGGCCGAGCGACATGCGCAGGCTCATCACCAGTGACTCCCGAATGGGATCGATCGGTGGATTGGTGACCTGCGCAAAGAGCTGGTGGAAGTAATGAAACAGCGGCGGGGCCTGATCACTCAGCGCCGCCAATGGGGTGTCCCTGCCCATGGAACCGATCGGCTCCTCGCCCGTTTCCGCCATGGGCTTGATCAGCAGGTTGATGTCTTCCTCGGAGTAGCCGAACGCCAGTTGGAGCCGGCGCAGCTCTTCGCCAGCGAGTCTCTTGCGTGACGGCAAATGGGCGGGGAGATCCGCCAGTTTGCAGACATTCTTGCGCAACCACTTGGCGTATGGCCAGCGCGTCGCCATCTCGTGCTTGACCTCGCCATCGTCAATGATGCGCCCTTCGGACGTATCGACGAGCAGCATTCGCCCAGGCTGCAGGCGGCCCTTCCTTTTGATTTGCTCCGGGGGAACGTCGATCACGCCGACTTCGGATGCCATGATGACGCGGTCGTCCTCGGTAATGATGTAGCGCGCCGGGCGCAGGCCATTGCGGTCCAGGGTCGCGCCGATCAGGTGGCCGTCCGTAAACGCGATGGCTGCCGGGCCGTCCCATGGCTCAAGAAGCTTGGATGCGTATTCGTAAAACGCCTTGCGATCCTCGTCGACCAGCGGGTGCTTCTCCCATGCCTCGGGAATCATCATCATGATCGCATGTGGCAGACTGCGTCCACCGAGATGGAGGAGCTCGAGCATGTTGTCGAACTGCGCGGAGTCGCTCCGATTCGGGACGATGATTGGAAAGAGCCGCTCGAGGGAGCCGAAGAACTTTGCGGACTCCAGCAAGCTTCTGCGCGCGTTCATCCAGTTGCGATTGCCCTGTAAGGTGTTGATCTCGCCGTTATGCGCGATATGGCGAAAGGGCTGGGCCAGGTCCCACGTCGGGAAGGTATTGGTCGAAAAGCGCGAGTGCACCAGCGCGATCGCGCTCACCATCTCCGGATCCTGCAGGTCCGTATAGAAAAGGGGCAGTTGCCTGGGCAGCAGCAGGCCCTTGTAGACGATGGTCTCCGCCGAGAGGCTGGCGATGTGGAAGCGCAGATCCGGATCCAGACCTTCGTTACGGACGCGATGGCCGACGAGCTTCCTGATCACATACAGCTTGCGCTCGAAGGCCGAAGGCACCACGCGCCGTCGCTGGATGAAGACCTGCCTGATCGCCGGCATCACCTCGCGGGCGATACGGCCAAGCTGTCCCTCGCGGATCGGTACCTCGCGCCAACCCAGCAGCTTCTGCCCTTCCTGCTCAACGACTTCCTTGATCACGCGCTCGATCGCGCGCCGCCGGCTGGGGTCGGGCGGAAAGAACACTTGGCCGACCGCGAAGGGCTGACGCTTGGGGAGCGCCAGCCCAAGTCGTGCCGCCTCCCTGCGGAAAAAACGTTCCGGAAGCTGCATGAGAATGCCGGCTCCGTCTCCCGTCTCGGGGTCGCAGCCGCAGGCCCCGCGATGGCTCAGCCGCATCAGGATCTCCAACCCCTCCTCCACGATCTCACGAGACTTCACGCCGTTGATTTGCGCGACGAAACCGACGCCACAGGCCTCCTTCTCCGTTTGTGGCTCATACAGACCCCAGCGATCAGGGCGGATTCTCATGCGATTCATCTCCTCACACGCGGCGCGGCACATGCTGGCGGACGCCGGATAAATGGTGCAATCCTAAAGATAACGCGGCGCGTCATCATTGGCAAGCGTCGGGCAGGGGGTGGTCGGAGCGGCTACAGCGAGAAGCGGACGCTTGCCTCTGCGCGATCGTCCTTTTCGAATGCGGAGAGGAACGAGTCTGTGGTGTCGCGGCCACCGACCATCGTTGCTCCGAGACGTAGGGTGACACTGTCGGCCGGGCTCCAGGTAATCTCCGGCTCGATCTGATAGTCGCGATTGATCGCATTCAGAAAAGAGCGCATGCCAATACGCAGGTAATCTGAGATTTGCCACTCGAAATAGGTGAGCGCCGCGTGCTCATAATAGTGGCGAATATCACTTTGCAGAACGTTTTTGGTGTCGCTGTGCGGAAGCTGGACATCCACGGCGTATTGTAAAAGCACAAACAGATCCTGATCTCCAACGAAATTTGAAATCGTGTAGTCCAGCCCCACGGTCGCTTTTACGTACGGGTCGTCGATGCGCGAGTTGCTCGCGTTCCGATCGCTTGTGATCACATAGGCCGCCTCCCCGCGAAACCCCACCTTGCGGAAAGTCGTGCTCACGTCCATTCCAACTACGAGAATGCGCTCGTAGTGGGGCCGAATACCTAGAACCGCGGTATTGCCTTCCTGGTCGTCGATTTCCTCCGCCACGACGATAGCGCCCCCGGTGGGCAAATTGATGCCGTCGACGTAGGTCGGGAGACGATCGTGCAGCCTGCTGAAGCTGAGCGAGAGATCCCAGCCGCCGCGCGAGTATTCAAGCTTGATGGCGCCTTCCGAGGAGTCGATCGTATCATCGGGAATCGCATCGCGGAGCTCGCGATACGTGAGCCGATAGGCTCCTGGATGGGACAAGCCCGGGATAGCATATCCCGATGGTACCGCCGACGGCAAGAGAAAGAAGCGATTGCCCGGGCTGGTCAGCGGGAAATAGTGACGTTGAAAGTACGGCACCCACAGCAAGCTCACCGTCAGATTGGCGGAGAAGAAACGCCCCTGAGCGCCGACGATGCCCTCCTCCTCGTCGTCGAAGAAGTCGGTATAGTCACGGATCTTCCACAGGTCGGTAGGTCTGAGCGTGTCTGCACGACCCCAGGAAACGATTTGCTTGCCGACGCGCCAGTCCGCGTTCTCACGATAAATATCCACATAGGCCTCGTCGAGGAAGACGCGGTTTCGCGTCTCGTCACTGAGGTCATAGCGAAGCTCCGGAACGGCCAGGCCCTTTACCGATGAGCTCGGCTGAAACGTCCACTCCGAGTGAAACTGGATCTCGTTGCGGCTGTCGATACGGTCGACACCCTCCTCGTGAGTGTACGCGAAGTACTCGTACTCGACGAATCCGGTTAGCGACAGCTCGTCGCTGAGCTGCACGGCGCCAGCACGAGGTGCCGAGAGCGCGGCAAGGAGAAGAATACAGACCTGCCACGGAGCAACGCCTCGAGCTACAACCTCGCCTGGTTTCTGTCTGGACTGCACCCGACGCCCCGCTATCGTCCGCGCATGAGCTCGCGTTCGGTGAACAGGTCATCTTCGAGGCCAACGTCAAGCTCGGTCTTCTCATACAAGAGTGTCGTCACGTGGCCCGTCTTCAGCGTCGTCATCTCCATCTGATCGGCCATGTAGACGTCGCCATGCTTATTGATTTTCGCGAGCGTCAACGTCTTCGACAGCACATTCTGTAGATCGTAGAAGTCGACGCGGCGGGCGACGAGCTGCCGGGGATCCACCCAGCTCACCGTGCGCGCGTAGCCCCCTTCGCGGCGCCTCTTGTCGGTGCTCGGTATCATCTCGATTACGCGGCACACGACCTCTTCGATCTTCTCGGTGCCCTTGTCCTTGTAGTCGTATTCCTCAAGCTTGAGCGGCGACATGTCCTCATAGGTGAAATCCGTGCCCATGAAGGAGTCCGTTCTGTCCGCTGCCGATATTCTGCGGGTCTTTTTCAATGCCGGCAGGTAGAGCCACTGGTCGTCGTCCATGCCTTCTTTTTCAATGGTCAATAGACCGGTTCCGGCGATATCGCCGGGAGACAGAAAGCGCACCAGTGTCTTGTCCAGCTCCTCGCTGAGTTTCTTGCGCCACGTTACGACCTTGCGCTTGCGTTCGCTTCCCTTGTTACTGACGAGCGTCATGGTTAGCTCGCGGCGAGCATCGTTCGTGCGGTTCGCCCGGTTGACTCGGCGCATCAGCTCCTTGGGTGTCAGCTCTTCCGCAAGCGAGCTATCGACCGCCAGAGCCAGGCAACAAAGAACCACGGCAGACCCGGTCCGCAACAACCTCAACCCCATCTGTCGGCCTCCTCGAGTATCGGCGTGTCGCAGCAAGCATACCGCTTGCGGCAAGGCACGTCAACTGAGCGAAGATGTAAGAGAGGCGCGAGGGAACTGTAAGGATAGACCTTGCAGTAGACGGTCTGGTGCCCGGCTCCGGCGGCTCGCCCGTCGGCTGTCAGCATTTCCCTTGACCCTGATCAGGGGGAGCGAGATCCGCGCGGACCAGAGATGCTTCGCGGTGACGGGTGAGCGATCCGCTCTGCCGCACGCGGCAGGCGACTTGGCGCGAAGATTGCTACTTGTCCGGCGCAACCAGTTTCCACCAGGAGGTTTCTCATGAACAAGGGGTTCGCGTCCGTCTTGTCTGTTCTGGTCGTCGCGGGTGCCTTCGGATTCAAATATTTCAACAAGTCACAAGCTCATGATGACGTGAAGCAGCGACTGATCGAAGTCTGCGAGGGCGACCAAAACTGCATCAAGGTCGTCGAAAACAACTACGAGCGGTGCTTCTCGCAGGCGTATTCGATGGGATCGCGGCGGCGGTCCAGCAGTTTTGACACCGACAAGTTGGCCACTTGTCTGAACGGTGCATCACCGGTCGCCTATTTTGTCGTGAGCAAGGACTAGCGCGCGCCAGGTCCCTCCAGGCGGACATCGACGTCCGCAGCGTTGGGCGTCCAGGTCTCGACCGCGGCCGCGACCTGGACGCCTGAGCGAATGTCTCGGACCTCGTGCCCGCCGGACCCTTCAGCCTCGACAAACCAGACGTACGGAATGCCCTTGCGCTCGGCGTAGCGAATCTGCTTGCCATACT
>JACPHN010000149.1 GCA_016188575.1 Candidatus Schekmanbacteria bacterium | reverse complement strand
GCTCCAGACGAAGGTCCAGATCCCGGCGGTCAGCGGATAGGACGCCTCCGTCCACGGCGTTTCCCCGGACCAGCGGTCCTTTTCGTAGAGCGTTTCGGAAGCGCCCCGCACGGAGAACACCAGCGCGTCGCTCCCGGCCTCGGTCGAGGTCTTCAGCCAGAAGCGGACGCTTCCGGACGCGAGCCGCTCGAGCTCGCCATCCAACACCGCCGCGCTCCCATCGGCAAGCGGCGCCGAACGCGCCGCGTAGGTGCCGTCGGCCGCGTCACCGGCGGCCACCTGCCATCCTCCCTCGGGGCTCATCCGCCACGGCAGCGCCGAGAATCACCGCTCTCGAACGACTCGACCACAGCGAGAGCGACGGTCGGAGCGGCGGTTACGGCGAGGGCGCAAAGGCTCGCCGCCACCGCAAGGCAAGACCCCAGAGCAAAAGAGCGAGACATGACGCGCCGCGGCATTCGGATTTCCTCCGATCAGACCCGTTGCCCTGGATGCTACCTCGCCCCCGCGAAGGACGCAAGCGGCGACCCTTGCCCCCAGACCCTCCACCCCGTGCGGCCAATGGCACAATGCCCCATCCTTTGCAATGAAGCATCACCCGACATTCGTCCGATGCCAAAATGCCGGGCCGGTCGGCTCTACCGCCGTCGCCCGCGCCCCCGCCGCCGGGCCGGTCCCTACGTGGCGATCGCCTCCAAGACCTCCAGAGTCTCCGAAAACGGCGCGCGGTCGGTGACTTCCTGGCGCAGGAAGGTGGTGATCGCCTCATACCGCGCGATGGCCTCATCGAGCGTCGGATTGGCGCCAGGCTTGTACGCGCCGATGTTGATGAGATCCTCATTGGCGCGGTAAACCGCCAGCCACTCGCGCACCTTGCCCGCGGCCGCCTTGTGACTTGGAGTTGCGACCGCGCTCATCAATCGACTCACGCTTCCCAGCACGTCCACTGCTGGATAGTGATTGCGATGAGCCAGGTCACGGCTCAGCGCGATGTGGCCGTCGAGAATCGAGCGGCACGCATCGCTGATCGGTTCGTTCATGTCGTCGCCCTCGACAAGCACGGTGTAAAAGCCGGTGATACTGCCGCCGCTCCGGAAGTTGCCGGCGCGCTCCATCAGGCGCGGCAACAGCGCGAAGACCGACGGCGTGTACCCGCGCGAGCTTGGCGGCTCCCCGGCCGCGATTCCCACTTCGCGCTGCGCCATGGCGAAACGGGTCACCGAATCCATCATCAAGATAACGTGCTTGCCCTGGTCCTTGAAGTACTCCGCGATCGAGGTCGCCAGGAACGCCGCGCGAATGCGCAACAGTGGGCTCTGGTCGGAGGTGGCCACGACCACGACCGAGCGCGCCAGGCCTGCGGGCCCGAGATCTCCCTCGATGAACTCCCGCACCTCGCGGCCGCGTTCTCCTACCAGCGCGATGACGTTGACGTCCGCCGTCGTGTTGCGTGCGATCATCCCGGTCAGCGTGCTCTTGCCCACGCCGCTGCCGGCGAACAGCCCGATGCGCTGTCCTTTTCCGCACGCGTTCAGCCCGTCGATTGACCGTACGCCGGTATCCAGGCGCGCGCGAATGGGTTCCCGGTGCAAGGGGTTCGGGGGCGCGGGCATCAGCGGGTATTTTTTTGGAAGCTGGGGCAAGTCGCGATCGTCGAGCGGTCGGCCGCGTGCGTCGAGCACGCGTCCAAGCAAGGCGTCACCGACCGGCGTGACGGCCGGCTTGTCGTGCCCCAAAATCACATCGCCCGACTTGATGCCCTGGACGTCGCCAAGGGGCATCAACAAGACGGTGCGGTCGCGAAATCCGACGACTTCCGCGTCGCGCCGGCCGGCATCCGACGTGATGATCGTGCACACCTGCCCGATCGACGACGCCGGACCGGCTGACTCCACGACCAGGCCTACGACCTTGCTGACACGCCCCCGCGCTCTGAGCGGTTGCGTCTCCTCGGCGATGCGGATCAACGGTGACAGATCGATCGGGGCGCTCACTTCCGCAGTGCTTCCTCGCCTTCGCGCAAGGCCTGCTCCAGCTCACTGAGCTGCTCGTCGAGGCGGGCGTCGATGTCACCGAACGCGGTCTCGAGGATGACGCCGCCGCGCTTTACCGCGTTGCTCGGCACGATCCGCAGGGTCTGCGCGGTCTCGGCGATTTCCAGGAGCTCGGGGCGCAAGCGCTCGATCACCGCCAGGTCGGCGGGGTTGACACGGGCGGTCATTTCTTCGCTGACGGTTGCCCGGCGAATTGCCGCTTTCGCTACGGCCGCGACCACCTCTTCGTTGGCCATGATCTCGTGATGGACCACGCGGCGAGCGATCGCCATCGCCAGCTTCAGAATCTGCCGCTGGCACGAATCGAACACGCGCTGTTGGGCCAATGCCAGCTCCTTGAGCGCCTCGGCGACTCTCCCGAGCGCTTCCTCCAACCTGCCGTCGGCCGCCTCCTTTGCCTCCAGCTCGCCGGCACGGAGCCCGCGCACAAACGCGTCGCGCTCGAGCCGCTCGGCCTTGGCCTGCGCGTCCAGGGTGGTGTTTTCGGCCTGCATCCGCAGCGCCTGGGCCTCGAGCTGCGCCCGCTGGATGATCCGCTCGGCTTCTTCGTGCGCCAGCGTCGCCAGCTCGTTCGGCACCTCCTCCGACGCTTCTGGCTCCTCGAATATCGCTACTCGGTCCCGGCGGACGTCCACCGCCGTGCCGTCCGCTCCGGACAGCGCGATACTCTTGCCCGGCGCCGACGGGAAGATCACGGCCGGCGGCGCCTCGAGCTCCACCATGTCCGCGGCGAACGACCGGAACTTTGCTTCCTTCTCGCCGCCCTTCTTGATGATGCGCTGCGTTCTGTTCATCATGGTTCGGCCGTCAGACGACGAACTCCTCGCCGCCGCCTCCACCCAACGTCACCAGCCCGTCTTCCTCGAGCTGCCTGACGATCTCGACGACCTCGTGCTGTGCGCGCTCCACGTCCTTCAGGCGCACCGGTCCCATGTAGTCCATTTCGACCTGCAGCAGCTCTGCGGCCCGCTTGGACATGTTCCGGTAAAAGAGCTCCTGCATCTCCGCCGCCGTTCCCTTGAGCGCCGTCGCGAGCACGCGCTTGTCCACGCGCTTGAGAATGTCGCGGACGCCGGAGTCGTCGATCATCAGGATGTCGTCGAACACAAACATGTAGTCGCGGACCGCCGCCGCCAGCTCCGGGTTTTCGGCCTCGACCTTCTCCAGCACGATGCGGCCCGCGGTACGATCCATGCGGTTGAGCATCTCCGCGACGGCGCGCACGCCACCGAATTCGGCGACGTCGTAGTTGCCGAGCGCCGCGAGCTTCTGCTCCAGGATCATGCTGATTCTGCGCACCACCTCCGGCGAGATCTCCTCCAGGCTGGCCATGCGCATGGCGACGTCGCTTTGCAGACGTTCCGGCAGGCTGGTCAGCAACTTGGCGGCCTGTGACGCATCGAGGTGGGCCAGAATGAGGGCGATCGTCTGTGGATGCTCGCTCTGGATGAACTTGGAGAGTTGCTGTGGATTGGCTTTTTCGAGCGAGCTGAAACCCGCCGACGACTCGATGAGCCGCTGCAGGCGATCGACGATGCGCCGGGCGTGCTCCGGGCCGAGCGATTTCTGCAGCACCTTCCGGGCGTAGTCGAGGCCGCCGGTGGTGTAGTAGTCGCGCGCCTTCATGAGGTTGTTGAAGTCGTCGAGCACGGTGTCGGCGATGGTCGGATCGATGGCCGCCGTCATCGAGATCTCACGGCTGAGAAGCTGAATCTCCTCTTCCTGAAGATGCTTGAAAACTTCGCCGGAGGCCTCCTCGCCGAGCAGCACCATGAGAATTGCCGCTTTTCTCAAACCGGGGAGCTCGGGACCCGATGCCTCTTCTTTCTCTTTGGCCATGCGTGTTTCCCGCGATCGTCACGGGGCGTTGGCCCCGCGGTGCTGCTAGAGTTATACGTCGCCGTTTGCCGCCGAGCAAGCGCAGGCGACCCGCGGTTTGCCCACCCGCCCGTCACTCGGTCATCCAGGCCTTGATCAGCATGGTGAGTCGCTTGGGATCGCGCTGGGCGATTTCCTGGAACGACTTGACCATCTGGGCGCGGCGCTGCATGTTTCGCTTGCGCTCGAGATCGGGCGCGACCGACTCGGCCGGCTCCTCGTGGAGCTCCGTCGCGAGATAGTGCGGCTTGAGCTCCTGTTCGAGCTCGCGAACGGTTTTCATTTCGAGCTCCCGCGCTTCCGCCGACAGCGGCTGCGGCGCTTCCGCGCGCCACAACATCATCCTGCGCACGATGAGCAGCAGGGCAAGAGCGGCGACCACGCCGGCGCCAACGAGAATCCACCGCGTGTAAAAGTCCCGCGTCTGCTGCTCGCGAAACGCCACTTCCGCCTGCATCTGGTCGGACACGTCGAAGGAGAGATTGTCCACAGTAAGCTGGTCGACGCCGTTGGCGCCGTCGCGACCGAGCCGCAGCCCCAGGGCCAGCGCTACCAGGTTGCGCAGCTTGTCCAGCTCCGCATCCTCCCGCTTTTTCCGCTCGGCGGCGCCGGTATCCTTGTTCAGGACGGTGGCGTCGTCTACGAGCACCGCAAGCGAAACCCTGCTGATCTGGCCTACAGACCCGACCTTACGCTCGATGGTCTTGGCGATTTCATAGTTGATCGTCTCCTGGGTCTTCTGGCGCGACTGCGTCGTGACCGACCTCCCGCCGCCACCCGCGGCGGGGTCGGCGCCCGCGACGTTGGACGGCACGCCTGGAACGCCCCCAACGGGCTCGTCCCCCGTCTGCGACTTCTCCTCGGTGCGCTGCTCACTGCGCACTACCTGCCGTTCCGGATCAAAGGTTTCGCTTTGCGTTTCGGTTTTGGTGAAGTCGAGCTCGACAGTGGCCTCCGCGCGGATCTTGCCGGAGCCCACCACCGGTTCAAGCAGATTGATCACCTTGCGCTCGAGCTCGGACTCGACCTTGCGGGACAGCTCCCGCTGGGTCTGGGAAGCGCCGACACCTTCCTCCGCCTCGCCGCCCGCCAGCATGCGGCCGCTGGAATCGATCACGGTGACGGCCTCGGGCCGCATGCCCTCGATGGCGCTGGCGACCAGATGGCGGATGCCGCCGACGGCGCTCTGATTGATCTCATGGCCGGGGTGGAACTTGAGCATGATCGACGCTTTCGGCTTTTCCTCCTGCTCCTTGAAAAGCCGTTCCTCCGGCATCGTCAGGTGCACGCGCGCCGAGCTCACCTCGGGAAACGTCTCGATGGTGCGCTGCAGCTCACCGGCGAGCGCCCGGATCCGGGCAATTCTTTCCTGTCCTTCCGTCATTCCCAGGCGCATGGAATCGAACAGCTCGAAGCCGGTGCCGCCGGCGCTTGCAGGAAGCTGTTGCATGGAGAGCGCGACCCGGGCCTGATCCACGTGCTCGCGCGGCACGGCGATGCCGCGCTCATCGGGAAGAATCCGGAAGTCGATGGCGTTCTGCTGCAGCACCTGCGACATTTGCGACAGGTCTTCCGGCGTCAGATTGCGATAGATCGGCTGATAGGACGCCTGCTGGAAATAGCCGTGAAAGTGAGAAATGACGGCGGCCATGGTGAGCGTAAGGCCGGCGAGAGCCACGACGGCGACGATGACCTGGGCGCGCCAGGGCATCTGTTCCCAGAGCCCGAGCACGGTCTGGATCGGTCGCTCGGCGACGCGGTTCTCCTCGTTCTGCTCGGCCATGCTGCCTTATCCTCGCGTCCCGCCTAGATTCCCGTCTGCATGACCTGCCGGTAGGCTTCAACCAGCTTGTTGCGGGCTTGCATCATCATCTGAAACTGCACATCCGCCTTCTTTACGGCGATCATGGCGCCGTGGATGTCGGAGCTTTCCCCGGTGGCGAGCTTGCGCACCGCTTCCTCTGCTTCCTGTTTGACCTCATTGACCTCGCGAATGGCGCTCTTGAGCGTGTCACCGAAGGTCGGACGGTTGGGGTCAGGCGGCGCCGCCAGCGACCCGGCAGGTTTTGCCGCAGTCTCCGGTCCGAGCGGCAGCGTGAGCGGTCGGCCGATATTGAAATCTTCTATGCGCATCGGTGTTCACTCCACTATTGACCGATATCCAGCGCCCTGCGGGCCATCTGCTTGGCAGCCTGCACGGCAGCGACGTTCGCTTCGTAGGACCGGGTTGCGGAAAGGAGATTGACCATCTCGGAGATGGGGTTGACGTTCGGATACGCGACATAGCCATCGGTGTTGGCGTGCGGATGATTCGGATCGTACACCAGCGTCGGCGGCGACGGGTCGGTGACGACTTCCGCCACCCGAACCCCGTCGAGCTTCTCATTGGTCGCCTCGGTGCTCGCGTCGCCCGCCATTTCCTCTGCGAGGAATCCGGAGAAGGTATTGGCCGGCACCGGCTCGAAGACGACGTCCTTGCGCCGGTACGGTCCTCCTTCGGCGGTACGGGTGGTGTGCGCATTGGCCATGTTGCTCGCCAGAACCTGAATGCGCCGGCGCTCCGCGGACAGCGCGGAGCCGCTGATTTCCAAGCTGCGGAAGAAGCTCATGATGGTCTATACCGCCTTGATGGTTTCGATGATGCCTTTGAGCCCTGATCCGGTGAGCTGCGCGATGGTATTGTACAGCATACCGTTTTCCGCCAGCGCAAGCATCTCGCGATCGACGTCGACGTTGTTGCCATCCGCGCGCATGGCACCCAGCGGCTGCTCGGTGATGGCGCCGGCGTAGTCGAGTGACGATTCTCTGGGCTGGAGGTGTCGGGAATCCGTCACCTGCACTCCCAGGCCCGCCGCCTCATCGCTGCTGCCCATCGCTTGCCGCAGAACGTTCTGAAAATCGAGCTCCTTGGCGCGGTATCCTTTGGTGTCGATGTTGGCGAGGTTGGAGGCGATGACGTCATGGCGTCGCGCCGCGCCGTTGAGCGCGGCGTGCAGGAGCTGAATGGCGGGCAAATCGAGCATGGTCGTGAGCGATCCTGGGGGTGCGATTGCGTGTCTGCAGAATATGTTGCAAACCGCGTGCCGAGATCGGAGCGCATGCAACGCGGCCCGACCGCCCCCGCCTCCTTGCGCCAGCATACCTCCCCCCGCAAACGGGGGAGGGAAGGATAGGGCGCTGTCGCTTCGACGCCGAACAGGCGGTGGATTCAAGCTCGGCCCACACCTTCCAGCGCTTCCGCCCTGATCGGGGCGGAAAAGTTTGCCCGGTGACCCGCCTGTCGTCAAGACTCAGTGCACCGCAACCTCAGGCAAGACTCCCGGTTTCTCGAATGCCTGGCGCGCCACCAGGAATTTTCCGAACCCCACGTCGAGCCCCCGGATGTGAGCGATCCACCACGAGCTCAGCAGGTGGTTGTTGGCGATCACTGCGTCGACGGTCGATCCCGACCGGCGCACCCTACTTTCCAGCTCGGCGAGCTGCGTTTCGAACTCCCGATGCGCAGCAAGGTGCGCTGGCATCCCCGGGTACGCGGACGCCACCATCAGCCGCTCCTCGTGCCGGAAGTGCGTGACGATGTAGGAGCGGAGAAACTCCATCGTTTTCTCGAGCGCCTCGCGACCCTTGCCGGACCTCATGGCGCCCCGGAGCTCGTTGATGCGGTCGAAGAGCTCGCGGTGCTGCGCGTCGATCGACGAGACGTCGACGGCGTACTCGGGTAGCCACAACAAAGTCATTTCAGATTTTCCTTTCTCTTATTCACTATTATTGCTTCCCAGTACCTACACTGCTTCCCTGGTGTCCTCCAGGCAAGCGCTGCGCACCGGGAACGCGCGCCTACACCCCGTGCGGCTGCGCTATCCCGCCGGGAAATCCAGCCAGCACCGCACGCGCGACAGCGCCCGGTAGGCGACCAACCGCTTGAACATGCGGCGATCGAACCCGGAGAAGAGCTGGTGCTCATGAACGACCCCCTCCGGCGTGGACAGGGCGATGTGCACGGTGCCAACAGGCTTGCCGGCCACTGCGCCCGTCGGGCCCGCGATTCCCGTCGTGGCGAGCCCCAGGTCTGTGCCAAACCTCGCGCGCACCTCTACTGCCATCGCCCGCGCCACCTGCTCGCTAACGGCACCATGAGCGTCCAGCACCGTGGAGGGGACGCCGAGCATTTCTTTCTTCACTGCGTCCGCGTAGGCGACGACCCCGCCGATATAGGCTGCACTGGCGCCCGGCGCCTGCGTGATCAGATGGCCGAGCAATCCGCCCGTGCACGACTCCGCGGTGGCCAGGCTCCGCCCGTGGCGGCGAAGCGCCGCCACGACCGAGGCGGGAAACGACTCGCTGCGGCTCTCCGCGAACACCCTCCAGCCCAGCTCGCGGCGCACGGCGGCGGAGAACCCATCGAGGTCCGCCCCGCCATGGATCGCGCGCAGCTCGAGGCGTATTTCAGGAAACGATGGCAAGGAACGAATGGCGATGTCGGCATGGCCGGGAAGGCCCGAAAGCAGATCCTGGAGCGCGCTTTCCGCGATGCCGAAAATCCGAAACGTGCGTTCCTCCGCGTCCTTGGGCGCAATGCCGAGGCGCGCGAGCAGGGCGGGGACGTGCTCCTCGATCATCACCGCGAGCTCGCGCGGCACTCCGGGGAAACAGGCGACTACACTGTCGCCGATGGGCAGTGCAAAACCGGGGGCCGTGCCGAGCGGATTCGCGAGCACGTCCGCGCCCACGGGGAACATGGCTTGCCGCACATTGGCGCGCGGGAACGCCATACCGCGCTCTTCATACCGCTTCTCCAGCGCCGCCACGATCGCGCCGTCGCAGCGCAGCGCCACGCCAGCGGCGGCGGCTACGGCCGCGCGCGTGCGATCGTCGTCGGTCGGCCCGAGCCCCCCGGAGGTGATGACGAGCGCCTTCTCGGTGACGAGGTCGTGCAGGTTCCGGATAATGGCGTCAAGGTCGTCCGACACGAAACGCACCCCCGCCAGGCGCAGGCCGCGGCCGCTGAGGTAGGAGGCGAGAGCGTAACCGTTGCCCTCCTGGACTTCGCCGGCCAGAAGCTCATCGCCGATGGCGAGGTACTGGACGCTGGCTTGCATCTGGTTGATCAGGATCGCGCTCCGCTTGCCCATGCGCGCGTTCCCAGGCGGAGATACGAGTCCTCGAGACGATGTCGAGGCGAACGCGCTACACTGCGACAGTCTACGCTATCGCCTGCGACCGCGCAAGCGCCAGGCGCGGGGCGACGACCCTGGCGACACCGCGACGGGTCATCGCGTCGGCGGTCAGGCGCGCCACCCGCGAGGTGAGATCCGCGGGCGACAGCAGCCGCGACCACGGGTTCCACGCTGCCCGGCGCCGCAACCCGAGGCAAGAGACCACGGCATCCTGACCAGCGAGCGCCTCACGGATCACGCCCGGCGCACCGACGTCCGCGCGAATCACGCGGCAGCCGCCGGCGACAGCTGCGGTGAGTGGCGCCGCGGGCCGGACGATTGCCGTCACCTCGTGGCCGCGCTCGCGCGCGAACACCGCCACCCGGCGCCCGCATTCACCCGAGGCTCCGAGCAAGAGAAGCCGCATGGCGTCGCGTCAGTTCTGGTCCGGCTGCGGCCGATAGAGCAGAATGAGCGCCGCGGCAATGCCGATGGCGATTTCCGGCGCGCCGTGACCGGTGCCCAGAAAGTACCCGACGACGCCCATGAGCGCGCACCCCTCCGCCAGCGCCTGCGGCACGATACCCGCCACCATCAGGCGCTGGAGCCGCTCGTCATCGGTCCTCGCCTCCGGTACCTTCGCCATGAGCGCCTTGCGCGCAACCAGAGATGCGACCGCGGCCGCCACGCCAAGAGCGGGAAGGATGAGCGGGGGGAACGACAGCGCGGGCGGTTTGAGCTCCAGATAGGTGTCGACTATCCAGAGCACCGGGATCAGGCTGAGCACGCTGAAGAGTTGCACCGCGGTGACGATCTTGAGGCGCGTCAGCGTGGCTTCTGTCATGGCGTCCTGTTTCATTTCGTCGGCAGCTCCTTGAAGCGCGTGTGGTCCACTATTTTTGGGCGCGCGAGAACAGGCCGGCCCGCTGGCTAGCTCGCGCGAATGACCCTAGCGCTTTGCGAGGTTGGCTGGCAAGAGGCACGCTGCCATGCGTCATCGTGACGCATTGCGGCATGTCGCCGTCGCACCCCTCTCCCCTCCGCCAGCGCAACAATGGCCTTGCACCCACTTCGACCCCCAATCCCAAGCTGGCGCGCCAGTTGCATATCCCGGAGCGTCGTTCCTCAACCCGTTCCGGAGGTCACTCGTGAAAAACCCATTTGCTCGACTTCTCTCCGGTTGCGCCGTGGCACTTGCCGTCGCTGCCGCTCCGCTCGCCGCGCAGCCCACGCCGGATGCGGCGGCCCTCTCCCGACAGCTTCGCCAGCACCCACAGATCTTCGCGCACCCCCCCTTCGTGCCCGGCTCCCTCATTGTCCGTCTGCAGAACCCCGCGGCTACCGCCGCCGCGCACACACTCCTCGCCTCGCACCACCACGCGAGGAAAATCACCGCGCTTGGTGCCCCAGCGCGCGCCATTCTTCGCGTCGATCTCGAGCTGTCCGCCCCGAGTGCGCGCGACGCGGTGTCCCGCACTCTCGACGCGTACGCCCAACTGGCCGCCGACCCGGCCTTCGCCGGCGTCGATCTCAACTGGAAGCTCACTTCGTCGTATCTCCCGGACGACCCCTACGCCATCGACGACGGCCATCCGGAAGATTCCCACGCCGATCAGTACTTCCTGCGGCCCATGAATGTCCCGGATGCCTGGGACCTCTTGCTTCCCGCCGGTGCGGCGGCGCGAAGCGCCACCGTGGCCGTGCTCGACAGCGGTGTCGCCCTGTCGCACCCCGATCTGCACCGTGCCGTTGTCGACGGCGGCTACGATTTCGCGAGCGGCGACGCCGATCCCGCGACGGACACGCCGGGTGACCCCGCCAATGGCGACGGCGCGGACAACAATCGCGACGGCTACGCCGATGCGGGCGTTGCACATGGCACACACGTCGCGGGTCTGATCGCCGCCGAGCTCGACAACGGCCTTGGCGTTGCGGGGCTCGGCGCTAACCGCGCGGGCGTGCTGCCGGTGCGCGTGATGGACGACGAGGGCAGCGGCGAGCTCGCCTGGATCGTGGACGGCATCTTCTACGCCGCGAACAAGAACGTCGACGTCATCAGCATGAGCCTGGGCATGCCGCAGAAGCTGCTGTGCACCATCGACGTCCCGGCTCCGGATGCGATGATCGAGGCCGTCCGCTACGCCTACGAGCGCGGCGTGATCGTCGTGGCGGCGACCGGAAACGCGGCCAAGGCCGACCGCTCCTGCGGTGTCTCCTACCCTGCGGCGCTCGACCATGTGATCGCCGTCGGCTCCAGCAATCTTCAGGGTGAGCGGTCAAAATACTCCGATTACGGTGGTGATCACGCGCAGGTGGACGTGACTGCGTTCGGTGGGGACTTCGTGGGCGCAGGGCCGCGCCTGGAGCTGACCGAAGTGATCTGGAGCACCTGGGTGATCGACGCTGCCACGGCCGCGGCGAGCGATGGCAAGTACGAGGCCGGCCAGCATGTCTATGGCGGGGCAATTGGCACGTCCATGGCCGCCCCGGAAGTCGCGGCGCTCGCGGCGCTGGTGCGGTCGGTGCGCCCCGAGCTTGCGCCCGACGACGTTGCGAGCCTGATCACCGGCGGTGCGCGCGACCTCTTGGCGCCGGGCTGGGACGTTGAGACGGGTGCCGGGCAGGTGGATTTTCTCACCACGCTCGCGGCCGCCAGCGCGACCGTCGGCGCTCGCTGACCTCATCCTCCTCCTCCTCCGCACGCATGGCGGGGGGGACCTGACTGCACCACCGCCTGTTCGACGTCGACGCGACCGCACAGCTCTCAACCGAACAGACGGTGGATTCAGAGAGGAATGGCCAGAGCCTTTCTGCCGCGGCGCGGCCGCCTCACGGCTCGCCGGTGTCCTCCGTGCCGCTGTCGGCTAGCCGCAGCAACGACGCCAGATCGATTCCCGGGACGGCAAAGCGGTGCCCGCGCACCAGCTCGCGCAAGGCGTCGGTCATCTCGCGCTCTATCCGCCGCTCTGCGACGCCCGTGGTGATCCGCGGCCCCAGCACGTCCTCAGGTGACCGCCCAAGCACCCCGGCATCGCCGCTGCGCACTGCCGCGAGCACGCCGATGAGCCGTACCAGGCTTTCCCCGGCACCCACGTCAGCCAGAGTCCCGAGCGGTTCGAAACGCTGCACGTCCACAGTCCCCCCCGGGAGAATGCGGAACTGCTGAAGTCTTGCCACCGCCACGCCATTTGCCTCGAGCACAATCCCGGAGCTGGACACGGAGACCGCTGAAAGAGCCGGCATCTCGCCTCGGGCCAGCGACGCCACATCCGCAGTGGTCGAGATCCCAAAGTCCAGCGTCGATCCCGCGGGAATGCGCACTCCGCCACCGTCGCGGCCAAGCCGTAGCTCTTCGGTCACGCGGACGCTGGCGTGAAGTCCCACCTCGTCGAGGTCCCCGGCGTCCAGCGCCGCGGTAGCGCCCGCGTCTGGCCCGTGGGCGGCGCGCTGAAAGCTCTCCTGCACCTGGGCGATTGACCCCGACAGATCCGCGTCCGCGAATGGGTCGTAGCCGGGACGACCCAGGCGCGATCCGGAGAGTATGGAGCTCATGAGCTCCTCCACCCGATCCCGCACCAGGCCTTCGGAGCCGAAGGCGACCGCTTGCGTGTTGGCGACCTCGACATCACTCACTCTCCCGCTGCGAAAATCCCAGGTCGCGCCACTGACCTCCACGTTGCTCATCGGCCACTGCACATCAATCAACAGCGGCGGAGAAAACGTGGCACGCAGCTCGTTTCGCTCGGCGGTCAGCCACACTCGCGTGGGTCCGGTCGTACGCACCTCATGTGACCAGTCGCCGCTGAGCTCGACGTTGCCCGGCATGCGAAACGACAAGGACGCTTCCTCGAGGCGGAATGGTGCCGGAAGCTGCCGGTCGAGCGGTTGGCTCAGGTCGAGCATCGTCCTGGCCGCGCCGCCGCCGAGGTCGACCTCAACTCCGCCGCCGGGTTCTCCAGCGGCGCCCGCGCCGCTTCCGCCCCCGCGATCGGCCAGCCCCGCAAGGTCGGAGCCGCGCGCCCAGGTGTCCGCCTCCATGCCGGCGGCTGGGACGGCCGTGCGGGCGGCTCCCACCGCCTCGCGCGTCGCCGCCGGTGCCGCCGAATCGAAGCTATCGGCGCCCGCCGTGCCGACGGTGCGGTCAGCGACTCCTCGCTCGGGAACGGCCGGCGGAGATTCCGGTCCGAGCTGGGCGGGCCCAGTGGGACGGGGTGCTCGGGTGCCGATGGGTAACAGCTCGCTCATGGCGATACCTCACGGGTAAGGTTGGCAATCCGGGGACGATCAGAAGAGCTCGCCTCACGTCCGATCAGATGGTGTCCGGCCCAGGCACGTCCTGCGGCACATCCCGCCCTCCCAGCTTGCCGAGCCGCAATAGCTCCGCGAAGTGCTCGGGCGCCAGTGGCCGGCTGTAGTAGAACCCCTGCACCAGGTGGCAACCGTGGGTGCGAAGGAAGGCGACGTGCCCCGCGGTTTCGGCACCTTCCGCGATCACTTCCAGCTCCAGGCCGACCGAAAGCGCGATGATGGCGCGGGCGATCTCGGCCGTGGTGCGGTTGGTCTCGAGGTCCTGGACGAAGCTGCGGTCGATTTTCAGCGTCGTGATCGGGAAGCGGCTCAGGTAGCTCAGACTCGAATATCCCGTGCCGAAATCGTCGATGGAGAGAAAAACCCCGAGGCTGCGCAGCGATGACAACCGTTCGATGGTCCGCTCCACGGCGCCCATGAACACGCTTTCAGTGATCTCCAGCTCCAGCCAGTGGGGCGCCAGCCCGGACTCGGCGAGGGCGCGAGCCACCAGCTCCACGAAATCGGGCGCGAGGAACTGCTTCGCCGAGACGTTGACCGCCACGCGGATGCCGGGCAGGCCTTGTGCCTGCCATTCCACGGCCTGCCGGCACGCGGTGCGTAGCGCCCACGTGCCCAGGCTATGGATCAGCCCGCACTGCTCGGCGATCGGCACGAAGGCGCTCGGCGGAATCAGGGCGCCCTCCGGGTCGCGCCAGCGCAGCAGCGCTTCGGCCCCGGCGATCATGTCGGTGTCGATGTGGATCTTCGGCTGATAGTGGAGCACGAATTCCTCGCGCGTCACGGCTCCCCGCAAGCGGTTCTCCAGGTCGATGCGGGCTCGGGCCCGGGCATTCAGCTCCGCCGAGAAGAACACGCAGCGATCCCGCCCTTCGCGCTTGGCGTGCACCATCGCGCTGCTCGCCTTCTGGAAAAGCAAGCGAGCGTCGCTGCCGTCGTGCGGGTAGAGACTCGCTCCTACTGTCGCGGTGAGCCGCACTTCCTCGCCTGCCACCGCGAGCGGCTCATGCATGCTCGCCATGACCTTCTCCATCACGGTTGTCGCGTCGCCGCCCTCGGCGAGTTGCATGACCAGGCCGAACTGATCACCTCCAACCCGCGTGCAGGAGTCCGCCCGGCGAATGGCGTCCATGAGCCGCGCGGAAACCCTCGCCAGGATGTCGTCCCCGGCTTCGTAGCCGAGCCAATCATTGAGGTGCGTGAAACCGTCGAGCCCGACGACGAGAAGCAGCAGCGACCTACGCTCTCGTTCGGCGGCGGCGAGAGCGTGCTCCAGGCGGTCGAAGAACAATAGGCGGTTGGGGGCCGCGATCTCATCGGTTTCCCGCTCACCCCCAGCGGGCTGCGCGCCCGAGCTGGGGCGCCACGTCGCCAGGAAGCACTGCTCGCTGGCCTCATTTACCCGCACGATGTGCGCACTCGTCTCCACCGTGCCCTGCATTGCGGTGCGCAGTCGCATGCTGCCGCGCCAGGACCCGGACGCCGAGCTGCGCGTGACGACGTCGCTCGCCTGCGCGTCACCGTCGATAGCGGCGATGAACGCTTCCCAGCGCTGCCCGCTCAGCTCTCCCCGATGTCTTCCGACGGTGGCGGCAAAGCTCTCGTTACCGAGCACGATGCGCCCATCACTCCCGAGCAGTACAGCGGGTTCGTCCAGGCCGTTCAGCACCGCGGCAACCAGCGTTTGCTCCATGTCCATCGCGACTCCTCGCGGCAATGGCCGGACCGCACCCGCGCGGTCAGCCCCGCCTTGAGCATAGCTCGGCGGCGAGCACAAGGAAAGCACGGCGCCAGGACGCAGATCGGTCGACTGGTCGCGGCCGCTTTGGATCCGTGCCACGTCCCCTGCTTCACCTGGATCCACCGCCCGTGAGACCGCAAGCTGCGCGGAAAGTGCCCACGGAGGGGGCGCTGTCGCACAGACGCCGCACAGACGGTGGATTCAGGCCAGATCCTGCCCTGGCCTTCTGGATTTTCCTGACGTATAATATGGGAAGAACCATACGTCAGGAGGCAGCCATGCACACAAAACTGACTCTGCGACTCGAGGATGACTTGATCGAGTTCGGTAAGCGCTGGGCCAAGCAGCAGGGAAAGACCCTCTCTGGATTGGTGAGCGATTACCTGGCGACGCTGGAGAAGCTGCCCCAGCAGACCGAGGAGCTTCCGCCGGCCACCAAGCAGCTTCTCGGTCTGGCACGAGGCGCCTCAGAGGAGGATTACCACAGGTATCTCGAAGAGAAATATCGATGATAGTTCTCTTTGATACCAACGTCGTGCTCGACGTGCTGCTGGACCGAGAGCCATACTCCAAGATAGCAGCGCGTCTGATAGGCCGAGTGGAGAGAGGAGAGCTGAGCGGACTGATCGGGGCGACGACGCTGACGACTATCCACTACCTGGTAGGGAAGGTTGCAGGGCGAGACAAGGCGATAATGGCCGTGAGGAAGGTCCTGATGATCTTCAAAGTCGCTTCAGTAGATCGGGCAGTGCTTGAACTGGCGGCGGCAACGGCCTTCACGGATTACGAAGACGCAGTGCTGCATGAAGCAGGCCGCCTGGCAGGAGCTGAGGCGATTGTAACAAGAAACCCAGAGGATTTCGCGTCCGGGACTTTGCTCGTCCACACTCCGGCTGACCTGGAAGCGATATTGAGTACAAGTCCATGAGCTGGCGAGGAATGGGTAACTGTTCATTTCCCAATCAGCTTGTGGTGGGGACAGAGGGGTGGAGATTAGGAATGGTGCAACAAAGCGCTCGCGCCTACTCTCTGAGAACCGGGAAGACCGACGATGAACGACTTCTCTGGGCGAGGTTGCGATCAGCGCGGGTCGATAACCGTAGCGCGCCAACCAGTCGGACGGGAGCTGGCGCGCGAACGAGCACTTGCCCAGCGAGTAGAGTCGATCAGGCGGTGGACTCAGGCCTTCCGCGCCGCCAGGCAGGTGCCGACTGCCGGGGGGACCTGCGACGACTCTGGAAAACTCGCGCTAGTGTGCTGTAGCCTAAGTCCGTACCGCCCCCCCTCTATCCCCCCCACGAAGTGGGGGGGATGAAAGGGGGGGCGAATTGTGGAACGAATTAGGGCTACAAGGCACTAGCGCCTGCTAATGAGCGCCAGGCCTCGCTCACTGATCGAGAAACCGGCGGCGCCGTCCGCTGTGAGCTCAGCCAGAAGACCGTACTTTGCGAGTCGCCTGGCGAGTCGGGTCAGCTCTTGTCGGGAGCTGTACCCATGTCGGGTCAGGCGATCAACGATTTGGCGCCATGGGGACCGGCCGGCGAGCAGCAAGAGCAGGCTCGCCGCGATTTCGCCCTCGCGTTTGCGAAATCGGCGCGGCCAATCAAAGATCGCGAGCGCGACTTCCAGGGCAAAGTCAGCAAGCACCAGAGGGATCGCCACGGCGTTATGCGCACCGCGCTGTGGGTCCAATGCTGATTCGCAGTTGACCGTTTTCCTCAGGTTGCGCCTGCAGAGGCGTCCAATAACTCCGATGATGGCGACGAAACCCACAAGGACAGCAACTATCGCTATTGCCGATAACGTGCGCCCAGAAGAAGACACTCCGCTGCGGAGCTCCCCGACCGCGGCAGCGCGCAGGAGGAACGGCGAAAAGACGATGCAGATTACGGCAATCACCGGGATTGCGGCGACGCTGAATAGCACATGGTCCCTACGTAGCTCGGAAACCCTCTTGTCGAGCTGCCGGAGAACATGCGAGACATCTACTCGGGGTGGAAGGCCGAGGTAAGTGCTTCGGACAGTGCTTGCGTAGAAATTCATAGTTCGTCCTCGCGTTAGACGCTGCGGCTCCTTGCCATGTCGATTCGCTGGTCCCGTCGGCAGGCCCTCCCATGATTTGCAAGGACCTCGCCAATCAGCGCGGCAGCGTTGATTCGAGCCCTTGCGGAACGTCCAAGGCGCACTGACCGTTTCGTCAGCGCGGGCACCAGCGTCGGCGTCAGGGCCTCTGCTGCGGGCGGAGCGCAACTTGTCGACAAGTTTCCGCCAACTTGTCAGCGCGGCCTCGTCGCTCTAAACATGGGGTCGCCGATAGCTTGAGCACGGTCTGCGGTGGTTCCTTCAACGTGAGGAGGCGGGTCGCGCCGCCTCAGCCGCTGCCAGGATCGGCGCTGTCAGGTCCGCCGACCCGAGCCGTTCCCAGGCGGGCGCAAACGCTCAACGTGACGTCCACACATAACATCTCCGGCGCCGCCAGTAGGGCGAGCCGGATGATCCGGCTGCGATTTCGATATTCGCGGCGCCAGCGGCCCGCCGGCGAAGGCAAGCCGCCAGCAGGCCATTGGCCGCGCCTTTCCTGCTGGTGGGCGCCCTCCATACCCCAAGAAATCTGCCGTCGGCGGAATGTGCTTTACACCTGAGGCCGAGACGCAGCGGCGCGATTTATCGCGCCCGGTCGTCGCGGCCGGTAATCGGGGCGGATCATCCTCTGCCAGATGATCCCCGGCCCGGCATTGGGGCGCGATGAAGCGCGCCCCTCGTGCGCCGAACCCTGCGGCGGGAAGAAGTGTAAAGGACGAAACCCGACAAGCGGCCGACGCCAGAAATCTCCCCAGCAGGAGCGGCTGATGGCGCTGGCGGACTGGATCTCCATGGAAAGCTGGTGGGGCGAGGGCGCGCGCGTGCCCGAGATGATCGCGCAGGCCGAAGCTCGCCATCCGCAGTCCGCGTGGCGGCTCGCCAGCTTGTGCGCCGCCTGTGATCATCGCTTCGGCAGCGCGCCGCCGAGCTCCTTTCGCGATGCGCCACGGCCTGCTTCCCCCGTTGTCGTGGAGGACCTCATTGCGGCGGCAACCACAGGCTCGGATTTGAAGCACCTCGCCGACACCTGTTCCCAGGCGGCGTCTTTCCAGGAACGCCCCTCAGCACGACTGGTGCGGATAATGACCCAGGTGATGGACCGCCGGGACGGCTCCATCACCGACAAGACGTTCCTCCTGCGGGTTCTCGCTTGCGCCGAGGACTCGGAGACCACCCTGACCTGGGCCGAGCGAGCGCAGCGAGCCCACCCCGACGCTGTCCTTTTCACTTTGAAACGGTACGAGACGGCCTTGCGGCTCGGCAAGCCCCGCCTTACTTTGCAGAGGCGCGCGCCGAGCTCGACGACGCCATTCGCAAACACGAGGGCACTCTCGTCGATCTCGCGCGGCAGTTCGCTACCTCCGGCGACGCGGATGTGTCGGAGGATGACGTGCTGCTGAGCGCCTTCAGCATCGGCGGCACCGCGAACGTGCTGAGGAGTCTCAGGGAAATGATCAGGTGGCTGCTCGGGGCGGGCAGATCCGCGGCCGCGCGTAAACCGGGCGCGTCCGGGCGTGGCCAACGGCAGCATCGACTGCCGACGAAGCGGGGCGAGCCTCAGTAGCGCCCGACTCAATGATCCTGGAGCCTTGACATGGACCCTTTTCTCGTGCTCGGCGTCGGGCTCGACGGCCAAACCTGCCCCACCGACGAGGAGGTGGAGAAGCGCTATGGACGCCTCGTGCAGCTCTACCCGCCAGACCGGGCGCCCGCCCAGTTCGCCGTGATTCGGCGCGCCTACGAGCTCTTCGGGGATCGGTGGTCGCGCGCCCGGCTGCTGTTGATGCCTCCCGAAATGTTGGCGGCGCTGCTGCCAACCGATGATGTGATCATCGCCACGGAGCGCCCCAGGCTACAGCCGACCGAGCTTGCCGCGGTCCTGCAGCAGGCGGTCTGAATGCCGAGCTTCGCGGAGAGGAAGCGAAATGACCGGAAACGACCTGCTTGGCGACGACCGAATGCGCAGTCTGGTGCTTTCGGAAATCGCGGCGGGCCGGGCGATCACCCTGGAAGAGCTCGTGCCGGCGCCGGAAGTGGACCTGCGGACCCTTCTGGGTGAAATGGCCGCATTGCGGCGCGAAGTCAGGCAAGAGACCACGGCATCCCGCAGCGTCCGCGATCAGACACTCGAGCTGCTCGCCGAGCTCCGCGCGGAGAGGGCCGGAGCGACCGCGCGCCAGCGCGCCAGAGAGGAGCAGCTCCAACAGGCCGCCGCCCGTCTCGACAGGGAGCTCGCTCCGCCGCTGCTCCGCCGCCGCGGAGACGCTGCGCCGCCAGGCCCTCTGGCACTTGGGGCAAGGTGAGCTGGTCGCGGGGCTGCAACGCGCAAGGCGAGCACGCCAGCTCCTCGACGAGCCCGAGACCCGCGCGACACTCGCGGCCGTGCTTTGGGAGCTCGCTGCGCCGCGCCCGCCGCGGCCGACGCCGGAGCTCGCGACGCCCGATCAGTAGGAATGCCAGCCTTCAGGCCGGCATCCCTACTGGTCGCCTGCCCTGTCCCTGCTTGGCGTTACCGCCGCGTCCGCGGTCCCCGCGCCAGGCGTCTCCCCAACCGCCGGAGGCCGCTTCTTATTCTCCGGGGCCGTCTTACCGTTCCGGGGGGCATCTCACTATTGGCCGCGGCCGTCTTACCATTCTCCGGGGCCGTCTTGCCATTCTCCGGAGGTGGGCTACCATTCTCTGGAGAAGTCCCACCACTCTCCGGAGGCGGGTCCGGACCACGCCCTTCTGGATTCCCGCCTCCCTGAGGGCTACGACCTCGACCGCGTCCTGCTCTTTGTCCGCCTCTGGCGCACGGCTGGCAGCTCGGAGTCAGCAATCGGCGTCGCCAGCGGGGATCATGCGGGAGGCTGGTCTTGAGCACCTGGCGCCGCCGCGGGCTCGCCGGTATGGCGGCGATCGGCCAGATCGCGGTACTCGCGAGACTTGCGGCCGAAGATGACCCGCACGACCCGGCGGAAGCTCACGAGCTCTCTTCGCGCCTCGTCCGCTGCCCGGGCGCGGTCCGTCTCAGCCTTCTGCAGGGCGCGGTAGGCGTGAACCTGCTCCGCGTACTCCCGCGCCGCGTCATCGAGCAGCGGGTCGAGGCGAGCCGCCGCCGAGCTCCCCCAGGCGCCGCCCTGGTGCGGCGCGAAGGCGTCTTCGAGCTTCTCGGCGCTAGCCAAGGCAACTACCGGGAATTAGTCTACCAACAACGAGTCGTCAGGAACGACTGCTGAAGGTCTAAAGATTATATCTACGAAGAACACGAAGGTTTTTTTCTTGGTGTGTTTTAATAACTTTCGTGCATCTTATGGCGTCGCGGCTTTCCGTGGCGCTTGCACGGAGGCTAGACCGGCCGTAGGGAATGAGCGTGTAAGGGAGATCTGGCCGACGCCCATGATTTCACGAACCTCTTCCATTCAAGCTTGCTGTGACTACCGCAAAAGACTTCATTTTTCAGTAGCAATTCCGTCATGCTTCGTGTCCTTCGTGTCCTTCGTGTCCTTCGCGGATCATTCTTCTCCTGATCGGGGCACCAACTGAACCGGTAGCCTATTTCCCAGGAGTTGCCCAAGAAGTCGTCTGGCGTGGCGAACGCGGATGCCGACAGCAGGGGTTTCGGGGAGCTGACGAAAGACCTGCCCGTAGCTTCGGCCACGCCCGGGCAGGCTCAGTAAAGGGGCAACGCCAAGGAATTCCTCTGACCGCGCGCACGGACTCATCCGATGAGCTCAATAGACCCCATATTGAGCCTTCTTGATATGCCTTCCCATCCAGGGGCGCGATGATCAGACGATGGACCGGCCACTTTCCGATGAGATAAAACATCTAACGAGAATTTGGCCGGGGAATTCCTGAAAAACCGGCCATAATCGCCCCAGATACGGCCATCTGCGCAAAAAGTGGCCGGTAACGGGGCGAATTGAGGCGAATTGGCGGCCAGAATCGCCTCAGATGTTTTATCTGCGGCAAGTCTGGCCGGTCCGGAGGCCCGCACCCAGGCACCGACGAAACCACGGACGATGCCCTTCGCCAGCTCCCCGAAACCCCTACGAAGCCCTCATCGTTGCGGGTCGAGTGGGCCCCACAAGTGGCGGGAGGGGCAGGAAGCGACATCCGTCCTATCCGACGCGTATGCCGTCACTCCCCCCGCAAGCGGGGGCCGGGGTCCAGGTGATACGCGTTCCGCGCAGCTTGCAGTCCAGCAGGCGGTGGCTTCAGGGCGAACGGACCGGTTGCCGCGCCCGCCGATAGCGGGGCGCCGCCGCCGCCGACCCCGCCGGCGGCCCGCTCCCCGCCCTCGCCGCGGCCTCCACTTGCCCCATGCGCTCGAATCCGAGATAGGGCATCAGCTCGCCGAGCTCCGGCGCGGTCAGCCCGAGCCACCGCGACGGCACCTCGCCCAAAGCGAACGGCCCCTGGCGCGCGAGCTCCCGGAGCTCCGCGGTCAGCCGCTCGTAGGCATCCACCCGTAGCGCCCGCGGTCCGACTCTGGTGTATCCGGCGGCCAGCAGCCAGGCGTCCGTGGCCGATTCTGGCGGCGTCATCATCGCCTCAGCCTCGATCGGGGGCAGCAGCGCCGGCAGCAATCCTCGATGCAGACACCAGAGAATGAGGCGCACACGTTGGGCTACCGGTTGCAGCAGCGGCTGCGCATACACGAAGCGCACGCCCAGGCGCACGCCGAGCCGAGCGAGCGTCTTGCGGTCGGCGCTGTGCAGCACGCCGACCTGCTCCGCCACCGTGCGCTGGCACACCACGCCAAGCGACTGGGCCAGAGCCGCGAGCAGGCCCCGGCCCGCCCCGGCCAGGGCGGACGCCGCGTCGCTATTGAGCGGGCCGAGCACTTCGGCGGCGAGCTCCCGGCTCCAGGTGAGCAGCCGCCCGCGGATCCGCCCGCGCGCCGCCGCGTCCAAGTCGTCCGCGTGCACCAGCGAAATCTTGGGCTGCAGCGGCTCCGGTCCTGCCTCCAGGCGGGCGACGACGACCCCCCGCCAGCACACTCTCCCGTGCTCGTCGAGCGCAAACGCGTCGTGCTCGCTCTCTACCAGTGCCGCGACCCGCCGCTGCAGAAGCGGCTCGACGATCTGCCGCACGCTTTTTTGTAGCGCCCGGTCCAGGGCCGTGGCACCGCCGCGGTCGAGCTCAAAGCGAAAACCGATCAAGCGCCCGAGCACGGCGCCGCCCGCCCGCACCGTCCCGTCCGGCGTTACCCCCGCCTCCACTGCCGCACCGCGCCCGCCGCCGGACCCCGCGATCAGCGCCACACGCTGATCGACGAACCGCTGCGTGAGCTGCGCGTGGAGCGCGTCCGAGAGGCGATCCTCGATTGCCCGCGAACGCTCTTGCCAGTGCTCCGGGTCGGCCACCCATCCCGACCGGTGGGTGATGTAGGTCCAGGTGCGAATCCACGCGATGCGCGTCATCAACAAGTCCAGGTCCCCCTCGCAGTTGTCGAGGCGACCGATGCGTCGCGCGATCCACTCATCGTCCAGGCGGCCCGCGCTGTCGGTGAGCTGGCGAAAGATGTCCGCCAGCATTTCAGTGTGGTCGTTGGTGAGCGACTGCCGGTAGTCGGGGATGGAAGCGACCTCCCACAGCAGCCGCAAGGCGTTGGGCGAGGTCGCGCGGCGCTGCACGTCTTCCAGCCGTGCCAGGCGTCGCAACGCCTCATGATCGTCGCCGTCGTGAACCGCGATCAGGAAATCGCGCGGCGCGGGCGCGTCCAGCGAGCGGAGCAGGTTCGCCAGGGTGTCGAAGGCGAGATCGCTGTTGCGGTAATAAACCCGCTGCAGCCGCGGAAACTCGTGGTGTTCAATGGCCGCGACGACATCACCGGGTAGGCCCTCGAGCGCGCCGGTCACGCCGAAGGTGCCGTCCCGCTTGTAGCGCCCGGCGCGTCCGGCGATCTGCGCGAGCTCGTCGACCTCGAGCTCGCGAAATCGGTTGCCGTCGAACTTCTGTGTCCCTGCCAGCGCCACGTGGTTGAGGTCCATGTTGAGCCCCATGCCGATGGCGTCGGTGGCGACGAGGTGCTGGACGTCCCCGGCCTGATACATGGCCACCTGCGCGTTGCGCGTGCGCGGCGACAGCGCCCCCAGAACGACGGCGGTGCCGCCGTAGCGGCCGCGCATCTGCTCGGCGAGCTCATAGACGTGCGCTGCCGAGAAGGCGACGATGGCCGATCGCCGCGGCATTGCTCCCAGACGCTTCCTGCCGGCGTAGCTCAGGCGCGAGAATCGCTCGTACCGTTCAACCGCTACGTGCGGCAACAACGCCTTGAGAAGCGGCGCGATGGTATCGGAGCCGAGAAACATGGTCTCGCGCGTCCCGCGCGCCCGCAGCAGGCGGTCCGTAAAGACGTGGCCGCGCTGGCGGCTGCCCGCGAGCTGGATTTCATCGACGGCCAGGAAGTCCACGGGGTGGTCCAGCGGCATGGATTCCACGGTGCACACGAAATAGCGGGCGCCGCGCGGTGCGCGCCGCTCCTCACCCGTGATCAGCGCGACGGCGCGCTCGCCGACTTGCGCCGCAACCCGATCGTAGACCTCGCGCGCCAGAAGTCGCAGCGGCAGACCGAGCATTCCCGTGTGATGCGTCAGCATTTGCTGGATCGCGCGGTAGGTCTTGCCCGTGTTGGTGGGGCCCAGGATCGCGCGGACCAGGGGCGTGGCAAAGGGCCTGGACGGCTTCATCAGTGCGGCGTCAGGATTCATGGAGGTGCTGGATGCCGGGTCGCGAGCGGAACGGCCGGTCGCGAGCGCGAGTTACCTCTATTGATTACTCCGAAATAGTTCCCGAGTCGATCATGCGCACACGCCGCCGCGCCGGTTCAAGCGTCACGTCGACTGTCAGCTCTTGCCCCGGAGCGAGCACGACGGGCAGCGGCTCCCGCGGGCTGGCGTAGCCTCGCGGCAGCGGGTCGCGGCGCACGCTGAGCACCCACGGGCCGGGCGGCAGGCGCTCGAAGACAAAGCGGCCGCCCGGGCCTGTGAAGCGCTCCGCCACGTCATCGCCCTTGCGAAGCTCAACCAGGATGTCCGCCGCCGCGCCATCGCCATCCGTTTCACTCGTGATCTCGGTCTGACACTCCGCCCCTCCATCCCGCCCGCCTTGGGCGGGCGGAGGCGAGGTGGGGGATCTTCGTGATGCTGCTTCCGCGCAGCTCGCAGTCGCCAGCGTGACCCGCCCGACGACGCGAGCCGGCCTGACCAGCTCGATCTCCAGTCGCGCGACCGTTGCCGCTCCCACTTCTACGCGATAGTCGTTCCACTGCCTGGCTACGCGGTCGCGGAGCATCGTTCGCGGATCGATCGAGACCACGTGCCGGCCGATCGGAACCGGAGCAATGGCGAAGCGGCCAGCGTGGTCCGAGATGCCGGCGCGGCCCGCGATCTCGACCAGGATTCCCGGAACGCCTCGCTGCGTGCCGCCCTCTGTATCGTACACGAACCCCTCGACGCCGCCCACGGAGGTTCTCCGGATGAACGGCACCGCAAACGGCAGCGTATGCCGCACCATCACCGCGGTTTCTGTCGCGCTGCCCACTTGCGCGGCATGGCTGTACGCCGCCGCCTCGATGATGCCAACTTTCGGCAACGATGCGGTGCCCCTGAGCTCCCATGTATCGCGATCGCGAGCGCGCTGACTCGGAAATGAATAATGCCCCAGCCGCGCCGAAAGTGCGAACCATTTCGGTGCTCGCCAGGCGATTGTGATCTCACCTTGCTCGAGGCGGCGCACGTCGCCTTCGCTGGTGGCGCCGAGGGGAAGCTCGCTGACGCCGGCCGCCAAGCCCACGCGCAGGTCGTCGGTCGGCTTCCAGTCACCGCTGCCGTAGAGGCGCGCCGCGTAGACGCGATTCCCGCCCGGCCGGTCATGCCGGTAGGTCAGTTGTGTCTCGATTCGGGCGGACGACGCGTCGGACTGATACCCCGCGGATCCGCCCAGGACCTGCTCGTTCTCGCGATATCCGCTTACCGCCAGGGTGTTTTCCTTGCGGCCGGCGGCATACTGCCCGGTGAGGTACCAGCGTGCCGATGGCGAGTAGCTCACCAGCGCTTCCAGGCGCCGGTCGCGCGGCGCCACATACCGCTCCGGCCGGGATTCGAGATTCTGGCTCGAGGCGCGCAACGAGACTTGCGCATACATCGCGTGAGCCAGGTGAAGCCCGGTCGAAAGCTGGGTGGACCGGGTATCCTTGAAGTTACCCCAGAAAGACGGCTGCGCCTGAATGTGCTCAAACGTATAGAACGCGTCGCGCGAGAGCTCGCCCGTGGCAGCGAGGCGGGCTCCCCAGTCGGCTTCGTAGCCGGGTCGGGAGGACCGGCTGTAGGCGAGCTCCGCCGCGGCATCGAGATAGCGCGAGGGGTTCGCTTCCACGCTACAGCTCCACAGCGAGCCGTCCTGCGCCCCGGCCGAAAGGTAGGGATCATGCTGATAGCGCAGGCTGTTGAGGCGCACGGTTGTCGTGGGACCGACGAGCACGCTCGCGTATGCGGCCAGCTCCCGCTCCCCGGGAATCGCCAGCCGCGTGCGGCGCACATAGGCTCCGAAGTCCACGGAGCGGCCGCCGGCGGATCGCGAAAAATCCATGCTCCCGCCCGTCCCGGTGCGATTCGCAGCGCTCAGCGGAGACAGTGTAAAGGTTCCATCCCCCAGGTGTGCTGCGGTCCCAGGGGCCGCATAGCTCAGCCAATACTCCTCTTGAGCAAGGAGCAGGTGCCGCCCCGACTCATCACCGGGGCCTCTCAGAAAAAAGAGAAGCGCTTGCGTTCGTCCTCTGCCGTCGCCGACTCACCAGCCACCTCGGCCTGGACTGCCGCAAGGCGGTGCGACCTGGCGTAAACCGCGCGGGCGCTGCCGGACAGCAGGTGGAACATGTCCGCGGTCGGATCCACGGTCGGGATCACCTCATAAGGGACCGCGATCGCCTGGGTGATCGGCGCCTCGCCATCACCGGCCGCCCTCGCCACGATCCTCACCGCCTGCTGCCCCGCGCGGACGGCATGAGGCGGCGTTCGCAGGGTGACGAGGACATTGCTTGCAGCTCCTGCCGCCAGCGCGACGCGGCGCGGGGAGATCGCGACGCCGTCGGGTCCCCCGCGCTCGTCGCGCAGCTCGACGACGAGGTCGGTGTTGCCGCTGTTCGTGATGCGAAGCGCCGCCTCCGCCTCTGTCCCCGCTGCCACGATCGGCGGCGGCGAGCGCAGCTCGAGGGTGAGCCCGGGCCGCGCCGCGACGCGTACCTCGGCGGTGGCGGTGGCGTGCGCCGTGACGCCTCCGGTCTCGCTTTCTCCCCGCGCCTCATACCTCACCTCATAGAGGCCGGCCCGCGCTTGCCGCGGAACGCGAAGGACCTTGAGCCGCAACGCCTTTTGTCCGGTCGTCAAGCGCTGTGGCGCCGACTCGATCGCGCCAGCCCAGGCAGCGGGGAGCCGCAGCACATCGCTAACGACCCCGGCCTCAACGCGGTGCCAGGTGACCAGGAAACCGAGCGGCAAGACGTCACCTGGCATCACCTCCACCGGCTGCGCGGCGGCGGCCGCGGCGGTGAGCGCCTCAGGCGTGGCCGGGGCCTCGCCGCGGGCGGCCGAGGCGGCACACCCGAGCGCCACGCCGGCCATGACCGCGACGAGGCAGGCGGCGCTACTCCGCGATTTGCAGGTCATATTGCGCGCCGAACAGCGCCTCGCCACCGGCATCTGCAATGACCAGTGCCTTGCGGGGGCCGGGGCCGACCGTGGAGAGGTCCATGTCAAAGGTGGTCGAGCACTGCGGAAAAATGTACTTCCGGGGGCCTTCGAGACGGGCGATTTTCGTCCCCGAGTCGTCGTACAGCTCGGCCCAAACCGCCGGCCGCAGCGATCGCTCGCCGGTGTTTTCCACGGTAAGGCGAAGCACCCGCCCGCCACGTTCGTCGGTGACGATTCTCTTGTCGGTGAAGCGAAGCTCGGCCTTGCCGCTGTCGCCGACGTGCGTGATGATGATGACGGCGTAACGGACCACCGTGACGAACCGCGCGCGAGGTTGTTCGCCCGCGGCGGCCGGCACGTCCGCGGTCGGTGCCGCCTGGGGTTCGACCATCAGGAGGCTCCAGTAGGTTCCGGCGAGCCCGGGGTCGTTCGGGACCGTCATTCGATATTCGACGTGCGCCGAGCTGCCTTCGGCAATGCGCACCAGGGACGGAGTGACTGCGATCCAGGGGGCGTTGGAACGGGCGAGCGTGCCAGGCTCCGGGTAGCGGTTCTCACCGCCCGCCGTGAACGTGTAGTCGGTCTGGTAGATGCGAGTGGTCACGGGCTGCTCAAGGTCGTTGCGCAGGTCCATGGAGGCCTCGACCGTCTGGCCAGGTGAGACTGTGTGCTCGCGAACCAGATCGCCGATCACGCTGACTCCGCGCGCCTGAGCGGCGGGCACGAAGGCGAGCACCAGGATGGCCAGGGTGGGCGAAAGCACGGGAGTCAGGGCGTGGGTCATATGTCGATGACGGTAAACACGACGCGCGTGGTGTAGGTCGCCGGGGGGATGGCAACGGAGATGCCGTTGATGGACACCTCGATCGGGATCGCCACGCGGTCGCCTCTGCCGCTGAAGAAGTTGGTCGGGGTGAGCGTCACGTCGACGGGGATCAGGCCGCCATTGACGGCTCCGGGGCCGGCTCCGGGGCCCATTCGCTTGACCGCGATGCCGAGGCTTGGATGCCAGCCAAAATTGACCCGATGCACGTCGACCTGCCAGAAGTCGAAATTGCCGGTAGTTCCCGTGATCTCAATAACGACATGGCCAGGTGGCGAGAGCTTCAGAGCGGCGAGATTGCTACCTGGACCTGCCTGTAGATCGGCGGCGCCCACCGAGGGGGACCAGTCGGCGTCGGCGGTGATGGAAATGGCAGCTTGCGCGAGGGAGCCAAGAGCGGCCGCGCAGACGGCGACCGCACCAATAAGGAGGGGCACCCGGACGCTGCCGCGCGGGCGGGCTCCGGCCGCCGCGAGCCTGATCATTGGGCGATGATGGTGATCGTGCACGTGCGCGACTGGGAGGGATTGATCACGCCCGCGGTGGCATTGGGGGCGAACTCGAAGACGGCGTTCAGGCCGACCGTCGCGTTTGGGCCGATATTGGTCACCAGGTCCACCGCACCGGGGGTTGGGGGCAAGATCAGGTTGCCGCCGCCGGTAGCGCCAGCGGGTGGCGTCAGATTGAGCCTGAGCGCGGTGTTGGCGGGCATGCCGGAGTCGATGTTGCCGGTGATTTTGCGCCCAACCTCGTTTGTCGAGATGTCGTAGTGGGCGGTCTGCGTAACCGGCGCGGGGTTGGCGCCCGGCGCTGGAGGAGTCGCAACGAGCAGGACGCTTGCCTCCTGGAACTGGATCTCGCTGAACGCGTTGACCTGAAAGTTGACGACGATCGAGTCGTTGTTCGCAGCGCGCGCTGTCGAAGCGGCCAAAAGCAGCGAACCAGTAAGCACCAATCCCAGAATTCCGGCAGTCTTGAGCGTCATGGTTTCCTCCGACGTCCCAATGAGCTACTACACTCGCTCGGCAGATCGTGGCCTTGCGAGGACTCCGTGGAGCGGTGCCGCCGGTTCCGAAATCTGCCGATTCATCCGACACTGGCGTTTTCAATGCAAATTTGATGCCACAATTGCTTCCCTCGGTGGCCGGCGGGGAAAATCGCAGGGGCGCCCTCGGCTTCTGCCGAGAAGGCGCCTGATGGCGCGGTTTTGCGGGTTCGGCGGCGCGCCGGAGGGGGCCAGGAACCCGCCTCGCCACTGCGGCATCATTTTCCACGGCGCTGGTCAATGCTGTTGGCGGTGGAAGATTGGCACGTTTTTCCGGCGCACGTCGAAAGACGCCCCTGGCCGTTTTCAATATTGTTCGGTCCCCGGGATCTACCGCCTGTCCGACTGCTAGCTGCACGCCATGCGCCTCACGACGACCCCCCACCTCACCTTCCTCCGCAAGTGGGGGGAAGGACAGGCCTGGCGCAACGCACCCTCCGCTCACCTCCTCCCGCCAGCGGGGCGATGCACGGAGGGCGGCGCGGTGGCGTCGGCGCCTCACGGGTGGCGGATTCAGGCGGCGCGCGGCTATTGACTCCGCTCGGAAATCCATCTATACCTTGCGCCCTCGAAGCCCCTTGGGAGCGCTTTTCGGAGGTAGCGAGATGGAAATACCGGAAGAGATTCTTGAGGCGATGCAGGAACGGCTCAACTTCTGCCAAAACTGCGAGCCCGACGACTACGATGCGGATGACGACGAGGAATCGGGCTGGCGGATGGGGGAGGAGTCCACAGTCGGGGAGCTTCTCGAGAGCGAGCTCGAGAACAATGAAGACACCTATCCCGACCTGATTGCCGAGTTCCGCGCCAATGGAGCGGAGGATTTCGAATTTCCCGACTTCATTTGCAACAACTGCGCGGAGCCTTTTTCGAGCTGGTTCGACGCATATTGGGAAGAGTAGAGCGGCGAGGCGGTCACCGTTCGGTGGCCGCCGTGGGCTGAGTGAGACGCTTCGTAACGCGGTCGGCGAGACGCGGCGCGAGGGCGCCGAGTGCGAAGGCGTAGCGTAGGCTGCGCGGCAAGATGGTCTCGGGACGGCGTCGCTCGACGGCTCGCAGAAGTGCCCGCGCAACCGTCTCCGGTGTCGCCATCTGGAGTCGGGCGCTGGCACCGGGACGGAGGGCGTCCGGCGGTAGGTCGCCAGCGACCATGGCGTTATCCATGAGCCGGGTGTCGACGGGGCCAGGGCAGACTACCCCCGCCCAGACACCGAGCTCGGCGAGCTCCACGCGCAGTTGCTCGGTGAACACATTGAGGGCCGCCTTGGTAGCAGGATAGGCGCCCATGAGCGGGCTGCCGCGCTTGCCTGCGAGCGAGGAAACATTCACAATGGCACCCTTACTCTCGCGGAGCAGCGGGAGGAAGGCTTGCACGCAGTGCAGAGCACCGATGAAGTTAAGCTCGAAGAGCTCGCGAAATTGGGCGGGAGTGGTTTCATAGCAACGGCCCCGCATGGTGCGGCCGGCGTTATTGATCAGGACGTCGACCCGGCCGAAGCGGCGTGCGGCGGCGTCGGCAAGCGCGCGGACCTGCTCGACGCAGGTCACGTCGGTAGGCACGGCGAGCGCGGTGCTGCCCAGGGACTCGATTTCCGCCGCCACCGCGTTCAGCTCCGCGGGCGAGCGGGCGGCAAGGCAGGCAGCTCCTCCGCGACGTCCGAGCTCCAGCGCCACGGCGCGCCCGATGCCGCGGGATGCTCCCGTGATCACGGCTACTTTTCTGTTCCAGTACGAGCTCACCATCGGCGGTTCTCCTCCCCAATGAAGTCGTTGATCGCGGACCGCTCGCTGCGCTGCCGGTATCGCCGGCGCGCGAAAGAGACGGCATGCAGGGTCTCGGCATGAGCCGCAGGCGCCTTCTGAGCGTCTTCGTCGGTCAATATCTGGTTTTCATCGCTCTGGCGGCGGTGTGGATCGCGTGCTGTGCTTCGCCTGCGGCCAACAACCCGGTGCGGGTGAGCGCCGCGGCGGTCCTCTGCGGCGCCGCCGCTGGCGCGCTGCTTTCGGCATCGGCTTGGGGCCTGGCCGAATTGTGGCCGGCCTTCGGCGACTCGGTCTCGTGGCTGCAACGCGAGCTCCTGTCCCGGCTGCGGCCGATAGACATTCCCATCCTGGCACTGCTGTCCGGAATCGTGGAGGAGGTCGTGTTTCGCTGGTTGCTCGCTGCAGAGCTTGGGCTGCTGATGGCGAACGCCATCTTCGCGGCCTTGCATTTCATGGGCCGCCGGCACCTCGCCTACACGCTCTGGACGTTTGGCGCGGGGATGCTCTTTTCCGGCCTCTTGCTGGCAAGCCACGGCAATCTGGTCGTTCCCATCGTCGCGCACGTGGTAAACAATGCAGCCGCCATGGTAATCAGCCTTCGCCTGACCGCGGCGCTGCCCCATCTCCCGAATCCTGACCGCTAGCCGGGGCTTCCACCAAGAAGCGGATCGCCTCTGGATCAATCTCGCGGATGCGCTGCGCGGCCTCCTTGGGGACGACGGCAAAGCCCCCACCCGAGGCGGCTTCGACGATCGCCGCTCCGCCGCTTTCGAGACGTTTGGCGAGCTCGTCGGAGATGGTGACGCACGGAACCTTGCGGGCGCGGCTGACGAAGTAGAAGGTGCGGTTGCCGCGGCTGGCGATGAGATGCTCGGCAACGAGCTGGCGCACCCGCTGCTGTCGCTCGCGCGCCTCGCGTTCGCGGTTGCGCGCGAGCTGCTCTTCTCGGGCGACGCGACGCCGCTCCGCCTCCTGGGGATCGACGGGCTGCACCTGAGCGTGCCGCCGTTGTTCCCTTTCCTCCTTGGAAAGCGCCTGGTCACTCTGCCGCTTCTCGGTGCGCTGCTTGCGCGTTGCGTCAATCGCCTCCCTCTCCGAGATGAGCTGGGCCCTGAGTAGCTGATCTTTGAGCGTGCGCATGCCGCCGTTTTCCTCCCTTCGCTGTGAGCGCCGCAGCCGGCACGGCGTATTGTAGCGCGCAAGCTCGTTCTTGACACCGCCCCGCCGGCGAGTACATAATGCGCTCTATCTCGCCTCGCCCGCCTCGTCTTTTTCCAACTCGTTTCGTGAGGTTAAACATGGCTGCACCAGCAGGTGGAGCACGAAAAAAAGCCGCCAAGACCGCTCAGAAGCGCGCCGCCATGGCGATCAACACCCCTGCTTGCCCGAAGTGTGGCAAGAACATGGTCGCTACGCTTTTTGTGAGCGAGCGCCGCCAGATGCGCTGGAAGTGCACCTGCGGGACCAACGTCCCGGTTCGACACTGAGCTCCTCTCCCATCGGGCCCTTCCTTTCCTCTCCCTCCCGGCAGGTGACTGTGCTGACTCGTGGAAGCTCGTCGCGCGCGGACGTGTATTCGTCGACGGTTGCGGCTGTCCTTTTCTTCTTCGCGGTGATGCTGCCCAGTGCTCGCGCCCAGGACGCGGCATCTCCCCCCGACCCCGCGCCCGCGCCCGAGGTAACGGCGACCACCGGTGCGCCCGAACCTTCCGGCGATGCAGAGGTCATTCCTCGGGCCGCGGGCGTGGACGAAGTCAAGATCGTTATCTTCAGCCCCGGCCTGGCCGTGGATGACGAGGACGCTGCCAGGTTCGTCGTTGACCCCTACGTCGAGTACATGAACAAGGAACGCGCGCGGAAACACAGTTACGAGGTCTTTTTCAAGCAGGCCCCCCTGGAAGAATACCTGAAATCCACTACGCCCCATTTCGGAGTCTTCGATACCCTGTATTTCCTGGAACACTACAAAGACCTCGGATTGGATGTGATGTTCCAGGCAGAGGACGAAGATGGCTCAAGCGTGCAGCGATTCTCCTTCTTTACCTATGGGGATAGCAAGATCGCTTCCATCAAGGACATCGTTGGCCAGAAGGTGTCGGTTCCCGGCTTCACGCACCGTAGCCTCGGTTATCTCTGGTCCGTTCTCTTTGACGAAACTCCGGAAGCCGGCCTCGTCGCTTTCGACCAGATCGATTTTGCTGTGGAATCTCTGCCTGAGGACGCCCTGAACGCGATGATCGCGACGAAGGCCGTGGCCGGAGTCTCGACGGAAGTCAACCTCGCCGTGCTCCGCGAGATGTTTCCGGAGCATTCCGAGAAGATGAAGGTATTCTATCAGACGCGTCAGGTCCCGTCCTATGCGGTGCTTGCGGCCTTTCGCAAGACGTGCACGCCGGACCTCATCGTCGAGTACCGCGGCGAGCTCGGGCGCATGCACAAGGTTCCGCCTGGCCAGTTTACGCTCGTCGTGCTCGGCGCTCACCATCTGGCGCCCGTGGCGTCGATCGAGGAGCTCCTGGATCGCATCGGACGCCCAGAATGGGCCGTGCGAGCCGTGGCCAGGCAACAATAGCAGGCGTCGTGGGCGTCCCTATCGCCGACCGCGGCGTCAGGCAGCGCTGCTTGACGCTGCCCCGGCGTCGTGCCATGCTCCGACCTCACGGTTTCCGGGGAGAAGACCATGGTAGAGAGCGGTGACCGACTCGCCGATGGACGCTTCGAAGTGCGCCGGCGCATCGGGCAGGGAGGAATGGGCGAAGTTTTCCTCTGCTTCGATGGCCTGCTGCAAGGCGAAGTAGCGCTGAAAGTGCTGTTCGCGCACCTGCGCAGGGATCCGGCCATTACCGAGCGGTTTCGCCGCGAAGCCGTCGCGGCCCGGATGCTCGTGCATCCGAACATCGTGCGCGTCTTTGACCTCTACGACACGCCCGAGGCGATGTTCCTGGCCATGGAGCACGTCGCCGGGGGCAGCGTCCGACAGCTCCTGAGGCAACGCGGCGTCGTGCCGCCACTGGAGGTCGCGCGCATCGGTCTGGACGCCTGCCGCGGCCTGTGCGCTGCGCATGAGGCGGGCATCATCCACCGCGACATCAAGCCTCACAACTTGCTCGTGGGGACGGACGGCGGCATCCGCATCGCCGACTTCGGCCTGGCGCAGATCCAGTCGCTGGTCAGCCTCACGTCCCACAGCACGTTTCTCGGCACCCCGGAGTATGCCCCGCCCGAGCTGTTTCTCGACTTGCCGTTCGACCCCCGGTCGGACGTGTACAGTCTCGGCGTGGTGCTCTACGAGCTGCTCACCGGTCGGCTGCCGTTCGCGGGTCGGGCCCCCTACGAGCTCATCCGCCTGCACGCCGAGGAGGCGCCACGGGATCCGCGCGAGCTGGTGCAGGACGTGCCCGCCGGTCTGTGTGAAATCGTGCTGACGGCGCTCGAGAAGCGGCCCGAGTACCGTTTTTCGACCGCGGAGCGCATGGCGACCGAGCTGTCGCGGTTCGCTGAGGACGCTCCCACCGGCTCATTTTCCCGCGCCGAGCTGCCTGACCCTGGTGGCGCCCGCGGCGACTCCGAGCCGCCGCCGCTGCCCCGTCAGCCCGCGACGCGCGCGAAACCTGCGGCCGCGAGCCGCCACACCTGGGCCTGTCCGAGCTGCTCGGAAACCTCCTCCACCCACCTTCCCATCTGCTTGAGCTGCGGCCGCGAGCGCTTCGAGCTGATCTCCAGCGCCGCCCCCGGCGACGCCCGCGAAGCCTCCGCGACGTCCCTTCCCGAGCGGGCCCTGGTCCTCGCCGGCCAACGCCCCCCGGCGTGGATGCGCCGGCGGTTGGTGGTGATCCCGTCGCGGTCGCGGCACGGCCGCAAGCGGCGAAATAGGCACCGGCGCAGCCGAGACTACCTGACCTACGATGAAAAAGCGCGCCTCGTGTCTATCTTGGAGCAGCTCCAGCAAGCGCCGATCGATCCCGACGTGGCGGACGCGCGACTCAAAGAACCCCCGACGGTCCTCTTGAGCGGCGTCGACCGCGAACAGGCCGCCGGCCTCATGCGCTACCTGCACGAGCAGGGCCTGCCGGCCGCTGCCGTCGCGCCGTGGAATCTCGGTTTCCTGCTCAAGGTGACCTTCACAGGCCGGCGCGCGGCGCGCGTCTTCACCCGCGTGCTGGTCATGGTCGGCGTTCTGGTCAGCCTGGCTCATCCGGCTACCAGCATTACCCTCCCCTTGGTACTGTTGGCGGCCGTCGCCCTGCTATCGCGGTCGGTCGAACCGCTCGCCCACCTGTCCGCGCCCTGGGCCATGCTTCCGTCGTCCAACCGCCTTGCGAAGCAGGCCCGCGACGCCTTGCGGAAGGTCTCATCGCCGTACTTGCGAGGCCTGCTGAAGGGCATTCTCGAACGTTCGCTCGACCTCGAGGTCGCCATGGGTGCAGCCCTCGGCCGCGACGACGCAATGCCCGTGCAAAGCTCTCCGGGGGAGCTCGGGGAAGACGTGCATGCGCTTCGCGACCAGGTCGTGCGCCTCGCCGCGGCGGCTCAGGACCTCGAGGATGCCATCGCCGCCGTGGACGAGCGCGCGATCATGGGCGAGCTGGAAGATCTGCAGCTCCGCGTGGACCAGGCCGCGCTGTCCGACGACGCGCAGGCGCTGATGGATCGCCACCGCTACTTGCTCGATACGCTGGAGCGCGTCGAGCAGGCGCGCCGTGGTCGCGACCGCGCGGTGACTCGCCTGCTCGCGATCGACGCCGGCCTTGCCAACGCTCGGCAGCGCCTCACCCTCGCCAATGTCGAAAATGGCAAGAGCAGGTTCGATGCGCCTGCGACCTCCCTACTGCTGAAGAATCTTTCCGCAGACGTCTCTGCGGTAGTCGAAATCCTGGCGATCGAGCGCGGCGACCTTTCTTCCGAGCTCGCGTCGTGAAGATCAAGATCCTCCTTGCCAATCTCGTCGCGCTCACCTTCCTCTATCTGTTCCTGCGCAAGGTAGACTTTGCCGAGCTTGGGGCGGCGCTGGCCATGGTCAGCCCGCTGGCGATCGGCGCCGCGGTCGCCATCAACATGGTCAGCTTCTGGATTCGCACGGTGCGGTGGCGGCGGCTGCTGTCCCCGCTCGGCAGCTTCCCCTTCTCGCGTCTGTTCAAGCTCGTCGTCATCGGGTTTTGTGCCAACAACTTGGTTCCTCGCTCGGGCGAGCTCGCGCGGCCGCTGTTGCTTGGCCGTAGCGAAAAGCAGGTCAGCGCCAGCGCCGCCTTTGCCACCGTCGTCATCGAGCGCGTGTTCGACTTTCTGGTGGTGTTGTTGCTGTTTGGAGCGATTTCGCTGCTGGCGCCGGTGCCGACGGCGAGCGACGGGCTGGTGACCACCGCAAACCTGCGCCGCGGGGGCCTGATCCTGGCGGCCTGCTCCATCAGCGGCCTGGGCCTGCTCGTGGCGTTGCGCCTCAGAGCCCGCGCGGTGGTCGCTCTGGCGCGCGCCGTGTGCGCCCCGCTGCCGCAACGCGCGCGCGACGCTGTGTTGCGGTTGCTGGGAACCTTCGTCGAGGGCCTCAGCGTGCTCGGGCGGCCCGGCGACGTTTTCTGGGGCCTTTTTCAGTCGACGATGATGTGGATCGCGATTATCTGCGCCGCGCACGCGGTGCTGCTCGGCGCCGGTCTCTCCGCGCTGCCCTGGTGGAGCTCGACATTCCTCGTCGGCGCCTCGGCACTGGCGATGATTATCCCCTCACCCGGAGGCGTAGGCACCGTGCACATGGTCGTCTCCGAGGTGCTGGAGCGTTTCGGCAGCCCGGTGGCCACCGCCAAGAGCGCCGCCATCGTCATTCACGCCTCGAGCTTCGTGCCGATACTGCTGTTGGGTCTCTATTTCTTGCACACCGAGCACCTGCGCATCCGCGACTTGGGGAGCGCGAACGAGCAGAACCGGGCCGAGGAGCTCATCGCCCGGGGCGAAGGGGAAGTCCTATGACTGCACGGCGTCCCGCACAGAAACCGCTTCTACCCACTCACCGCGAGCCCGCGGCGCCGGCACTGGCGCTGTGCGCCGGAGATCCTGCGGGAATCGGGCCGGAGATCGTCATCAAGGCGCTCTCACGACCCGACGTCGACGGCCGCGGCATCGTCGTGATCGGCCACGAGCCGACGCTTGTGCACCGCTGCGGGGAGCTCGCCGAGCGCGGTGCGCTGTCGGGTCCGCCCGTGCGCTTCGTGGCGATGGCCGAGCGCGACCTCACCGTGGAGTCCGCCACCGCCGCATTGGGGCCAGGCGAGGTGCTGCTGCTGTCGGCCGGCAGCGCCGGCATTCCCGCGCCGGTCCCGGCGGGCTCCCCTTCCGACGCGACCGGCGCCGCGGCCCTCCGGTATCTGGAGGTCGCTACCCAGCTCGTCTTGACGCACCGTCTGGAAGGGATGGTCACCGCCCCCGTGAGCAAATACTGGACCAGCCGCGCTGGCGCTCCCTTTCGCGGCCATACGGAATTCCTCGCCGCCGCTGCGCGCAAGCGCCACGTCGTGATGACGATGGTGGGGGGCGGCCTGCGCATCGGGGTGCTGACTACCCACTACCCGCTGCGCGCGGTTCCGGGCCGCGTAACGCGGCAGGCGATCCTGCGGGCCCTCAAGATTGTCCACGCCTCGAGCTACGTATTCGCCGACACCGGTGGCCGGGCGCGCATCGCCGTGTGTGGCCTGAATCCGCACGCTGGCGAGGGCGGTCTGCTGGGGACGGAAGAAGAGAGGGTGGTGGGTCCCGCCGTCGCGGACGCGGCCGCGGCCGGCATCGACGCAACCGGGCCGCATAGCGCCGACAGCGTCTTCCGCCGCGCGCTGGATGGCGAATTCGACTACGTCCTGGCGCTGTATCACGACCAGGGGATGATTCCCGTGAAGCTGCTCACGCGAAATGGCGGGGTAAACGTGACACTCGGGCTTCCCTTCGTGCGCACGTCCGTCGATCACTGGACTGGCTTCGACATCGCCGCGAGCTTCAAGGCGCGAGCGGAGAGTCTGGTGCTGGCCTTGAGGCTTGCCGGAGCGTATTGCCGAGCTCGCCGGGTGAGACCCGGGAGGCGCCGGACTGCGCCCGCCGAGGAATAAGATCGGATGACGACGCTGCGACAGGAGGCCAAGACGCTGCTGGCGGCGGCCGGCGCGGCGCCGGTGCGGGCGCTCGGGCAATGCTTCCTCGTGGACCCGAACATTCACCAGCGCCTCGTCCGCTGCTTCTCGCCGCAGGCCGAGGAGGTCGTGATCGAGATCGGGCCGGGCCTCGGCTTCCTCACGCGCGCGCTGTCGCCCCACGTCCGGCGCGTCGTCGGGATCGAGCGCGACCGCCGCGCCGCAGCGATTCTCGCCGCGGAGCTCCGGGCAGAGCGCGCCACCCCCCGCGACTGCTCCCACCCGGGCGGCAACGTGTCGCTCGTCGTCGCGGACGCAATGCTCCCACCGCTGCCCCGCCACGGCTGCGGTGCGCGCTTTATCGGTAATCTTCCGTACCACATCGCGGTTCCACTGCTGGTCATGCTGAGCCGCACCGGCATGGGCGTAGGGCGATCGATTTTCCTGGTGCAACTCGAGCTGGCCGCTCGGCTCGGCGCCCCCCCGGGTTCCCCCGCGCGCGGCGCGCCCAGTGTGCTGTTTCAGACCCGCTGTCGACTGCAGGTGCTCTTTCGCGTCGGCCGCTCCGCCTTCTGGCCTCAACCCAAGGTCGACTCCGTCGCCGTCGAGGCGACCTTTGGCGAGTGCCCTGAAGGTTCTCTGCCCTGGTCGGCGGCAGGCCACGCAACGACCTCGGCCGCCCCGTCGCCGCGGCAGCTCGACCTCCTTTTCGACCGCCTCGTGCGCGGCTCCTTCACCCACCGCCGCAAGCGCCTGAGCAATGGCATCGCGCTTGCGGGAATCGCCTCCCGCGCGTGCGCCACCGCCGCGCTGCAGCGCGCCGAGCTCCCCGACGAGCGCCCCGAGATGCTGTCCATCGGCCAGTTCGCGGCGCTCACCCTGCAGCTCTGCGAAGCGGCGGCGCCTGAGCCCGTGCGGTGAGCGGATCGGAGCGCGCATGGTAACGCCGATGTGGCGCGCGGTTCTGAGCTCGCCCTGGCCGGCGCGCGCCGCCGCGCTCGCCCTCAGCCTCGTCGCCGCCGCCGCCGCGTTTCGCGAGGATCGCGTGACCTTCACGCTGCGCGCTCGCGGTGAGCTGCTCGCGCTGACCGCCAACGGCGTCACCATCGAGCTCGGCTCCCTCCCGAAAACGACGTGGCTCTACCTGTACAACACCGGGCCGAACATTCCTCGCGCCGCGCCCTACCTCGTGCGCGAGGAGAACCTGTGGGCAGAGTCCCTCTTTCTTCTGCGCGAGCTCGACCTCGACGAGAAGTCGCTGCAAAAACCGCTGGCGATCCGCCGCGAGGATTTGACCGCGGGCGCGCGCTTCTACTTCTGGAACCCGTACCATCCGGCCGTGGACATTCGCACCGACGCCGACCAGACGCTCGGCCAGGTCCGGTTTCGGCTCTACGCGCACAAGCTCGAGTTGCAACGCCACGGCACGGAAACCGCGGTCGACTACGATCCCGGGCTGGGCCGTGTAATCCTCGGCGGACTCGGCGGCGCGCTTTTCTCCGCGGCGGCGCTCGGCCTGTGCCTGAGCCTGTGCCTCGGGCCGCCCCGCGTGCCGCCGCTTCCAAGGCGCGCCGCCCGTTTCCGGTGGGGCGGGCTTGCCCGTCCTCAAGCAGACCCCTCACCTCACTCCCTCCCGCGTTCGAGCGGAGGAAGGCCGGGCGGCATGATCGGGCGAAAGGTCCTCGCTGCCCTCGGACGCTGGCAGGTCGTGGGCGCCTTTGCGGCCGGCGCCGCCGTCGTGGGATGGGTCCACTTCTCCGTGTTTCATGCACTCCCGGGCTTTGGCGACGAGATCAACTATCTCGTCCAGGCCCGCATTCTCGCCGGCGGCCATCTCTTTCTCCCCGAACCACAGCTCGCCGCGTTCTTCCGCGTCTCCTGGATGGACTTGATGGCCGGCGATGGCCGCTTGTGGAACTTCCACCCGATCGGCAACTCGGCGCTTCTCGCCGCCGCCTACCTGCTCGGATCCCGCTCGCTCGGCCCGATCCTCGTTGCGGGCGGCGTCACCGCCGCGCTCTTCGGTCTCGCCCGCCGGCTCACCGGGAATGCCGCGTTCGCATGGCTCGCGGTCGCCGTGCTGCTCAGCTCGCAATACGCGGTCACGCTGCTGGCCTCCTTTATGGCCCACGGCTCGGCCCTGCTGTTCATCGAGCTCGGCACGCTGTGTGTGGTGAGCCTCGCGCGCTCCGGGCGGGAGGAATGGCTGATCGCCGCGGCGGCGTGCTTTGGGTTGGCATTTCTCATGAGACCCATGTCGGCGGTCCTCACCGCCGCCGTGCCGGCGATCTGGTGCCTGCGATCGTGGCGGGCCGGGCGATTTTCTCACCGTACGGTTGCGATTGCCATGGCGATCGGGTTGGCGATCGCTTCCGTCGAGCTCTGGCGCACCTGGCTGACGGCCGGCGTCTTCGGGCTCGGCTACTCGGCCAAAGGACCCGAGGCCGGCACGACGCTGGCGGCGCGGTGGGGGCATGGCTGGCCCTGGCGATTCGAGAACCTCTTCATGAATTACGCGCTCTATCGCCAGCGCATCTTTGGGTTCGGCGTCGCCGGCAATCTCCTGCCGGTGCTGTTGCCGCTCGCGCTCATGCGCCAGGTGCTGTGGTTGCGGCTCGCCTACGCGACGATGGCCGTCTTCTGGGTCGTGCACAGTTTCCTCCACTGGCACGGGTGGATGTGGGAGCCGCGCATGCTCTTCGAGATCACGCACATTACGGTGCTGCTGGCGGCGCTGGGGCTCTGGGTGCCCTTTCTCCTGGCCCGCGGCGGCCGGCTGCGCCGTCTCCTCGGGACCGCGGTCGGGGTGGCCCTGTGCACGGGTTTCCTGCTCCATAACGTCGTCTACGACCAGCGCGAGCGGCTGCGCTCCGAATATGCCTCTTACAACGGCATCGACCCCGAGCTGCCGGCGCTGCTCAGAAGTCAGGAAATCCACGACGCGCTGCTCTTCTATGCGGACGTCAACAAGGGCTTCGCCCAGCGGCTACCCGACAATGAGCCGCGCGTCGACGGCGACGGCAAGGTCTCGATGGATGGGGATATCGTACACGCGATCCACCTCGGCCCGTCGGAAGACTACGCGCTTATCTCCCGATACCCTACGCGCCGCGTTTTTCGGGTGACCGGGCAACACGAGCTTCGCGAGATCCCGAGCTTCTATCGCGACGCGCTGCCGCGGCTGCGCGACGTTCTCGCGAAATACGGGGCCACGCACCACCGCATCCTGGCGCTGCCCTGGCTAAAGCACGCCGACCCCGCCGCTCACCGCGGGCTCGAGGGCGTGCGACTCGTCGACGACGGCGAGCTCATGCGGGTTTTCGCCCCGGACGCGGCGCTGGCGCCGGGTCTGCACCTCGTGGTTCTGGTCGGGGCAATGGCGGGCCACGAAGCGCTGCTTCGATCGGTCTTTGCGGACGTTCGCGCCATCGCAACGGGGCTCGAAGCGTTCCCCCTGGCGGTGCTCGAGGTCGACCCCCGCAGCCGGCGCCCCGGCGTGAAGCGCGCCGGATTCCAGATGCACCGCTATCGCGGCGCTGCGTGCCGAAACGAACCGACCGCCGGCGCGGTAGTTGGAGTGGTCGAGCTCGGCGAGGCGGTTGTCAGCGACACGTGCGTCGACTGGTCCGCGGAGCTCCAGATCGGAGCACCCGAGACGGTCACCTTCGCCACGACTTCGGACGACGGGTCCGGGGTCGTCGTCGACGACCGGACCGTGATCGACAACCGCATGTTCAACAGCCAGGGACGGACGCGCAAGGAGGGGTCGATCATCCTCGAGCCCGGGCGCCACCGTCTGTATGTGACGTACACGCAGGTCAGCGGAGAAAGTTTTTTTGAGGCCGAGGTCAAGAGGGGCGCCGGAGCGTTTGCGCCGCTCGCGCTCGGCAGCTTCGGCTTGCCAACCGTGACCGCCGCGCCCGACCAGGTCGTGAACCGGCGCCGGCTGCACGGCGAAGACGCCATCGAAATGGGCCGGAGCGTCGCGCTCGCGGCGCCGGCGGCGAACGGCAAGGCAGGGCCGATCTACGTGATCAGCGACCCCGGAGCGGAACCCGGCGCCATTGCCGTCAAGCTGCCCGGTCCGCTCCGCGTCAAGGAAAGCCCCCTCGTGCACCTTGCCTATCGCATGGCCGCGAATACCGCGTATTGCATGCTGCTGCGCGTGACCGGGGACGCAGAAGGCCAGTGGAAAACCATTCCAATGCGGTTGGAGCATGACCGGCGGCCGTCGGACATGTTGATCGGCAGCTTCAACGCTCTTCAGGACGGGCAGTGGCATGCGGTCGAGCTCGACCTGTTTCGGGCGCTCGGGCAGCGCGACGTCACCGTCGAAGAAGTGGTCATGGGTGACTGGGCAGGCGCCGCGACAGCTCGCCTCATCGAGCTCGCCGACATCCGCTTCGGCAGCCACGTAGCTGTCATCGAGGAGCGCAACGCCGATAACCGCGTCCGGGTGGAAAGCGGGCAGGTGGGGGCGGCGCCCGCAAGCGGCGCACCGGCACCCGCGGGCGCCGCGGCGGCAGTGACGCCGGACCAGCGAGAGGCGACCCCGGTAGGTCGCGTCGCGACCGCGGCGCCTGGAACGCTGGCACAGATGCCCCGAATCACCCCCGAGCGCTTCGCACTCGCGGCAAACCGCCGCACCGATGCGGTCGGGCGCATGACGGACGGCGATCCGACCACGTTGTGGCAAACCGGCGCGCCGCAGCAAGGCGACGAGTGGGTTCGCGTCACCTTCCCGGCGCCTGTCGAGCTGGCGGGGTTGCGCCTGCGCCTCGCAGGTGCGATTCAGGATTACCCGCGCGTCCTGGAGCTGTCACTGTCTCCAGACGGGGAGCACTTCGAGCCCACCGGGCAGGTGCTCGGCACGGGGCCGGACATGGAGCTCGCCCTCAGCCCGCCGCGGCGGTGTCGCGCTCTGCGCCTGGAGCAAAAAGGCGCCGATCCCATCTACTGGTGGACGATCGGCGAGCTCGAGATTTTCGGCATGGCCAGCGCCACAGCCGCCCCCGCTGCCGATGTCGCTGCCGATGTCGCTGCCGCCGCGCCGTCCCCGGAGCGGCCGGCGCCGCCTGCCCCCGCGCCGCCGAGAAATGAAGAGCAGGCGTCCGCGCCGCCCCGGGAAGTGCCCGCGAACGCCGCGCCGCCCGCCCCTGCGCCGCAAACCCCGGCGGCGGCTGCACCCGCGGCGCCTGCACCCGCGCCGCCTGCCCCTGCGCCACAAACCCCGGCGGCGGCTGCACCCGCGGCGCCGGCACCGGCGGCCCCTGCACCAGCGGCGCCTGCCGGCGGCGCCGTGCCCGTAGCGAAAGAGCAGCTCCGCGTCTCGTCGTTCCGGAACGATCCCTACCTCGAGCAGCAAGCGATTGACGGCATGCCGGCAACGCGCTGGAATAGCGGCGTGCCGCAGCTTGCCGGGCTGTGGTTCCAGATCGACTTTCCCGGCCCGGGGGATCTCGCGCGCCTGGATCTTCATGTCCTCGGAGCACCCCTCGACTATCCCCGCAAGCTGCAGGTCCTGACCTCTGCGGACGGCGTCTCCTGGCGGACCGTCAAGACCGTGTTCGGCGCGGCCCCGCTCACGTCCATCGCTTTCGACCCCCCCGAGCGCTGTCGCGCCGTCAAGTTGATCCAAGTTGGCAGCGATCCGCGGTACTGGTGGTCGATCAACGAGCTTGACGTTCTTGGTCGCTTCCCTGACCGAGACCTGGGGCCGCTGGAGAGCTTGCCGTTTCTCGGCCTGTGGTTGGCGCTGGCGACGCTGGCGGCGACGGTCGCCGCGGCCATGCTCGTTTCCCGCCGGCAGCCCCGGCCGCCGCTTCCGGACGCCGGCTCGAGTCCTGCGGCGACTTCCTGGCGTCGCGCCGCAATCGGCCTCTGCCTGGCCTTCGCGGCGCTGCTTCTGGCCGTTCAGCACCAGTACGGGGAAACGTGGGACGAAGTCGATCTGAGCTTGAACGGGCAGGAGTACTTCAGGTTCCTGTTCGGGGATCACAAGATCCCCGACCTGTACGGCCATGACGCCAGGCGGTACTACGGCGCCTTCTCCGATCTGCTCGGCGCGGTCTCCGAGGAGGCGCTGAGCGTGCGGCTCGGCTGGATGGCGGCGCACGACGCGCGGTACCTCCATCTGTTGTTGCTCTACGCGCTTTCGGGGTGGCTGCTGTTTGGCGTGGTCGGCCGCGATTTCGGCGCCCGCGCGGGGTTTTTCTGTCTGGTCGCGTATTTCGCCATGCCGCGATTGCTCGGCCATGCGCACAACAACCCGAAGGACTTTCCGGCGACGGTGCTGATGGTGATCGCCCTGATGGAGTTCCACGCGGCCCTGCGTGCGCGCGGCCTGGCCCGCATGACGGGCGCTGGAATCATCTCGGGCATGGCGCTCGCGACGAAAATCAGCGCCGCCTTTCTGGCACCGATCGTGGGGCTGCTCATGACCCTGTTTGCGGTACTCGGCATGAGTGGTGAAGCGGACGATCGCGGGCGCCGCCTGCGCTTCGCCGTGCCCGCGACGCTCCTGTATGGCACGGCCGCGCTGGCGACGACAGTGGTGTGCTGGCCCTGGCTCTGGGAGCATGCCGCCCATCGTTTCATCGAGATGTTTGTCTGGTTCGGGAACCATCCGTGGAACGGCAACGTGCTCTATGAGGGCCGGATGGCGAGCGCTCACGCGATGCCGTGGTCGTACGCCCCGAAGTACCTGGTCATCACCCTGCCGCTGGTGTGGCTGCCGTTTGCCGCGGCCGGGCTCGTGCGTGCAGGCGTCGAAGCGAGGCGGCGACAGCTCCTGGCCGTGCTGGTTCTGGCCGGCTTCGCCCTGCCGTTGCTGACGCGGCTCGTGCTGCGCACCCCCATCTACGACGGGCTCCGACACATTCTCTCCGTGCTGCCATTTCTCGCGTGCCTCGTCGGATTTGGCCTCGATACGGTCGTCGCGCGGGTCGGCGGCGAAGGGCGCCGGCGCCGCATCGTGGCGGGGCTCATCCCGGCCGCGGTCCTCGGAGTCGCGGTGGTGAGCGTGGCGCGGATCCATCCGTACGAAACCACCTACTTCAACGCGCTTGTCGGCGGCGGCGCGGGAGCGATGGGGCGCTACGAGCTCGACTACTGGGGGAATTCTCTGCAGGAGGCAGGAGCATACGTCAACACCGTGGCCCCGGTGGGCAGCCGCGTCCATGTCGTTCTGGACCTACAGCGGCTCGCGCGACTGCGCGGCGACCTGGTCGTCACCGGCGATTTCCCCGCGTTCGCGATCGTCCTGAACCGCGAGAGCCTCGCCCCAAATCCCTACGCGGCGCTAGCTCCGGCCCATGAGGTAAAGGCGGACGGTGCGGTGCTGTCGCGCGTGTACGACCTCCGCCCAGCGCCCCCCTCCGTGCCTCCCCCCGCGGGCGGGGGCAGGTGAGGTGCGGGGTCTTCGGGATGCGCTTTCCGCACAGCTTCAGCCGAGCAGGCGACGGATTCGGGGCAGTGGTTTCAGGTGACTTCCGCCCGCCGACGCGATACACTGACGCCGGCGTACTGCCGTGCGGCGGCGACGGATCATGCCTCTCTTGGGCGTCGCGAGCTTGCCGCGAGCGGCCTCCAAGCCTTGTGGTTTCCGGAAACCCACCCCAGGAGCAGCCTGCACCATGCCCCCGCTGACCCGGTTCGGCGTCCTGCTTTCGCTGCTTGCACTTGTCACCGCCGGCGGCGCCCGACCCGACGCCGTGGCGGACGAGCGGCACTCCGCCGCCATGCCGCTCTCCGGCAAGCTGCCGAAATCCGTCTTTTTCTTCCACAACCCCGACACGACGCCGCTGGCGCCCGAGCACATCCTTGGTGCCATCGAAGAATTCACGGACTATCTCCGCGCCCGGCAGATCGTCGACGTGGCCCCGACCTTCTTCAAGCGCTACCCGGACGCCGTCGCGCATCTGCGCCGCGCCCACCAGGCCGGAGATCCGCCCTGGTTCGCCTCGCTCCCGATTCCCTTTCTCCTCAGAGAAGGATACAAGCTGGGCTATTCGCCTCTGTTGTGCGCACAGCGAGGCGGCCTGAGCACCTACCGCTTTGTGATCGTCACCACCCGCACCAGCGGCATCAAATCGCTGGCGGACGCGCGCGGCAGGGCGCTGGCCTTGACCGCGGTGGGTGATGACCGGGCGGCGTGGTTGAGCGCTACCCTCTTCGAAGGGACGCTTCGCGTGGAGGAATATTTCGGCACGCTCGTCGAGACCGATGGACCGATCTCGGCCGTGATGTCTTTGATGTATCGGCAAGCGGATGTCGCGATCGTTCAGGAGCAGGTCATCGCGCGCATGAAGTTGAAGGCCTCCCGGGTATGGCAAGCGCTGCAGGAAATCTACCGAGGTCCGCCGCTCTCGTACGGCGGTGTGTGCGCCTGGAGCGGCGCTCCTCCCGAGGTCGTCGCCGCCTTCGCCAAAGAGCTCACCGGCGACCTCCGCGCCAACCCGGGCGGCGCGCACGTGCTGGACACGTTTTTTCTCGACGGTTTCGCGCCCTGTGGCTGGAGCGAGCTCGACGGGCGCGAGGGCGCGTATCTTGAAAAGTCCGGCGAGGTCCTGGTGCGCGGGCCGGAGCGCGACGCGGCGGTCATCCGGGGTGGTGCCGTCGAATAGGGCACGACTTGTCGCGCCCCTGCGGGGAGCCTCAGGTGTAGAGCAGATTCGGCCAACGCCCGCATTCCGGCGACGGCAAATCCCGGAATCCGCCAGCGCCCCGTTCCGCGCGGCGCGGCCAATCTCGGAATCCGTTAGCGCTCCGTCCCGAACGTTCCGGCCACTTCCGGAGTGCGTTGGCGCTTCGCCACTCGCGCGGCGGGGATCTTATTGGTACGCATTCCCTCGTGATGGATCGGTCGTTGTGTGACTGTGGACCCGGAGCTCGAGCCAGAGACCGCCGCGACCGCGACCTGGTGGACCGCGGCGCCGAGGTGCTCGCGGTCCGATCACGGCGCCTCGTCCCGGGTAAACAGCGTGATGCCGCCGCCGGCCGCGAGTGACGCGGCTTTCAGGGCCGCCACCTCCTCGTCGAGCGCCCGGCGACCCGGCCAGGCATCGGCGCCACGCGGGACGAGCGGTTCCTCGGCGAGCGGCTCGGAGGTGTCGATGCAGCCGAGATAAGGGGTGTCGGAGCAGTCGCGCACCATCGCTGCGATCTCCGCGGGGTTGGTAGTGCCCCAGTAGTTGAATTTGGCGAAAGTCTTGACCGGATAAGAGCCGGTGACGCCGTGAATCACGGGGATGCCGTTGCCGACGAAGATGTTGCGACCCCGGCTGCCAATGGTGCCTCCGCCGAGGTCGCCGGGGCCGCTGTAGCGCATCGGGTGGCCGCCGGCCAGCGCCCCACCACCGTTGTTGCGAAATTCGTTGTCCTCGACCAGCCCTAAGCCCCCGCCGTCCACCCAGTAGTCGATCGCCAGCCCGTCCGTGTCGTTGATGCGGTTGGCTACGACTTCGCTGATGCCGAAGTAGGCGGTGACGGCAGTGACGCCGCACCCGAGAATGTCGTTATACCCAAGACGACTGAAGCCCCCGCCCTTCTTTCGGGCGGCTCCTCCGCTTCCGCACGCGAACACGTTGCCTTCGAGTATCCAGGCGATGTTCGCCTCAACGCCAGTATCTGTGAAATGGCAACCATACGCGCTGACGGACACAACCCCGTATAATCCGCCATGCTCGAAGCCCAGGTTCTTGGCAACAAAACCGGACCCTCCGTCCACGCCACGTTCTATGATTGTCCCGTCATTGGATTCTCCGACAAACGTGAGATCGGCGACGTCTCGGGCGTCGGTCTTTTCCCCGTACCGCCCGTCAGGAAGGAAAATTACGTCGCCCTGCTTGGCGTCATTCACGGCCGCCTGGATGGGTGAATAGTTTCCCTGGCCGTTCAGCGTAATCCCGCGACCTTCCGGGTCGTCATCACAGGTCCAGGAAACGGTCATCCCTGCGGCTGTGAGAGCGGCGATAACAGAACGGGCCTTGCATCTACCAGCCATAAGCCGCCACCTCCGGGAGGTGCGCGGTGCGCACGTGGTCCAGGTACATCTCGGCGACCCCGGGTGTCGGCGCGGCTCCCGGATCGGGGTCAGCGACACCGCGCCAGAGGAAGTCGTACTCCGGCGCCGGCTCCGCGACGTCCAGGCTTTCGAGGTCGAGGAGCACGGCGTTGCCAGCCGCCAGGTCGAGGGGTTGATCCGGCGCCAGGCGAATCGCGGGCGCGAGCTCGTCGTCCGCGAAATCCACGGTCACCTGCACGCCGTCCGCCTGGCCCTGCTCG
>JACPHN010000166.1 GCA_016188575.1 Candidatus Schekmanbacteria bacterium | reverse complement strand
GGGAAGCTCGGCAAGCGACCGTACAGGAGAAAGCACCTCTTTCTGCTGGCGTTGCTCGGACACGCCCTGGTCGCCCACGCACGGGCGTGGCTGAAGCAGGAGCGAAAGGTGGACGACTCGGCGAGCGGCGACGGGATCCTCGCCGCTCTCTTCCGGCGGCGAGGTGCTCCCGGCGCCAAAGTGGCCTGAGGCGAGGGGCCGCAGGGCCCTCGGCACACCGCGAATTACCGACGACCGTGACCTGGGCGGGAGAAGCATGTGCTTCACCGCCCAAAAGCGTGTTACGAGGGCCGTTTTTTCGCGTTTTCTTCGTGTAATAGAGTCGCCCACCCACCTTGGGCAGGTCACGAGCACCCTCTACAACGTGCCGCGCACAGCCAGTTGCGCCCCCGTCGTGCCAGATCGCTCAGCCATGCGGTTATCGGGTGCTGAAGCCGATAACCCTCCCGAGGGGCAGCGGCCACGATCGTGCTCGCGTGTCCGGACAGGCCGACAGGCACCCGCCATCAAGATCAGACGAGACTGTTCACTGCCCTCGGTGGCTCGGTGTGGTTCCGGCGCTCATCAGTTGCACACCGGCACCGCCGACCCGCGCCGGATGAAGCGGACGACCTCGCAACATGAGCTTCCTATCGGGTCGACGAGAAGCGCACCGTGACGGTGGAGATCGCGGCGCCGCCGGGGGACTACGAGAGGTCCTGGGCGCCGGACCTTCTTGACACACCGCGCCAATTTGCCTAGACTTCGCGCTGATTGCGTCCGCTTTCCTTCACCCACCGCGCCGGGACGGTACTACCATGTCTGCCTCAGCATCGCGCTTGACCTCAAAGCCCTGGATCGTGCTCAAGTTCGGCGGTACCAGCGTCTCCTCGCGCGCCAGATGGGATACGATCGCCGCGGAGAGCCGCCAGCGACTCGCGAAGGGCCTTCGCCCACTCATCGTCTGCTCCGCGCTGAGCGGCGTTTCCAACACTTTGGAAAAATTGCTCGACGTGGCCGTGCGCGACGCCGGTCATGCGCCCATCATCGACCAGTTGATCGCGCAGCACCGCGCGCTCGCGGCCGACCTCGCGCTGTCCTTTGACGACCTGCTCGGCGAGCCGTTCGCCGAGCTGAGCCGCCTGGCTCTTGGCATCTCCATGCTCAAGGAAGTGAGCCCTCGCCTGCACGCTCAGGTCATGGCGAGCGGCGAGCTGCTCGCCACTCGACTCGGTGCCGCCTTTCTCTCCGCCAACGGCCTGCCGTGCGCCTGGATCGATGCGCGCTCGCATCTGAGCGCGATCGACGAACCGCACGGGAGCGCCCGGCGCCGCTACCTGTCGGCAACCTGCGGATTTGACGCCGATCCCGAGCTCCAGGCACTGCTCGGGTCCCGGCCCGAGCCGGTCCTGCTCACGCAAGGTTTTATCGCCAGAGGGCCAAACGGGGACACGGTGCTCCTTGGGCGGGGTGGGTCCGACACCTCCGCGGCCTATTTCGCTGCGCGGCTTCAGGCGGTGCGCTGCGAGATCTGGACGGACGTGCCCGGCATGTTCACGGCCGACCCGCATCTGATCCCCGGCGCTCGGCTCTTGCGAGCGCTCGGTTACGGCGAGGCCCAGGAGATCGCCTCCACGGGTGCCAAAGTGCTGCATCCCAGGTGTATCGCGCCCGTCCGGCAGCATGCCATCCCCCTGCATATCCGCTGCACCCCCCGGCCGACCGCGGAAGGCACCGTGATCTCGCTCGAAGTTCCCGACGCCGGCGCGCAAGTCAAGTCGCTCTCGGCAAAAAAGGGCATCACTCTGGTGTCCATGGAAACCGTCGGGATGTGGCAGCAGGTCGGTTTTCTGGCCGATTCGCTGGCTTGCTTCAAGGATCTCGGGCTCTCCGTCGACCTCGTGTCGACGTCGGAAACCAACGTGACCGTGTCGCTCGATCCCACCGCCAACGCCCTGGACCCGGCGACGATCGGGGAGCTCCTGGTGCGGCTCAACAAGCTGTGCCGGGCGAGCACGATCGGCCCCTGCGCCGCGATCAGCCTGGTGGGGCGAAGCATCCGCGCCATCCTTCACAAGCTCGGTCCGACGCTGGAGCTGTTCGCGGAACAACGCATTCACCTCGTCAGTCAGGCGGCAAGCGACCTCAACCTGACGTTCGTCGTCGACGAGGAACAGGCGGATCGCCTGATCAGGGAGCTTCACCATCTCCTGTTCCACCAACGGCTCGACGAGGCCATCTTCGGCCCGACACATCGCGAGCTTTTCGACGATGGAGCCGCCAAGGTGGCGCCGGCGCGGCGCATCTGGTGGCGGGAACGAGCTGCCGACTTGCTCGCGGCTGCCGGCACCACGTGCCCCGGCTACTACTACGACCCCGGTACGCTGGACGAAGCTGTCGCCGCGGTGCGCGGCATCGAGGCCGTCGACCGGATCTTCTTCGCGATCAAGGCGAACGCCTTTCCGCCGATCCTGAGGCGCTTTTACACCGTGGGGCTCGGCTTCGAGTGCGTCTCCTGCGGCGAGCTCGAGCTGATCGCCTCTCTTTTTCCCGGGATTGCCGGTGAGCGCATCCTCTTCACTCCGAACTTCGCCGCCGAGGAAGAGTACGCGCGAGCGTTCGCGCTCGGCGCCAGAGTCACGCTGGACAACGTGCACCCTCTTGAGGCCTGGCCAGAGCTGTTCGCCGGCAGCAGCGTCGTGTTGCGCGTCGACCTCGGCGTGGGGCGAGGCCACCACGCGCACGTGCGCACCGCCGGCCCCAGCAGCAAGTTCGGCGTGTCGAGCGATCAGCTCGATCGCGTTTGCGAGCTCGCTGACCATCTCGGCACACGCATCGTGGGGTTGCACTCGCATAGCGGGAGTGGTATTCGCGACCCCTATCACTGGCGGGATCAGGCGGTGAGCCTGGTCGAAGCGGCGCGGCGCTTTCCGCTGGTCAGCGCCCTAAATCTCGGCGGCGGGCTTGCCGTGCCCGAGCGCCCGGGCGACCCGGCGCTCGATCTGGACATCATCGCCACCTCGCTCGCTCAGGTAAAGGCCGCCAATCCGCGGTTCGAGCTGTGGATGGAGCCCGGCCGCTACCTCGTGTCGCGCGCCGGAGTGCTGCTCGCGCGGGTGACGCAGACCAAACGGAAGGGCACGGTCACCTACATCGGGGTGAACACCGGCATGAACAGCCTCATCCGCCCGGCTCTCTACGGCGCCCATCATCAGATCGTCAACCTGACGCGCCTGTCGGAACCGCCGACGCTGCTCGCCTCCATTGTCGGCCCGATTTGCGAGTCCGCCGACACGCTCGGCTATGACCGCCGCATCGCGCCGTCGCGAGAAGGCGATATCGTGCTCATCGCAACCGCCGGCGCCTACGGGCGAACGATGAGCTCCCACTACAATCTGCGCCCACCGGCTGCGGAAATCCTGCTGAGCGAGAGCGAGCAGCGCGGCACGTGGGGCGTGATGTAAACCGGGCAGGGCCGGCGGGGCGGGATGCCTGGCGAGATGGAGCCTTGAGCGTGGATCTCGGTATTTCCCCGCGTGGGATCTTGCACGTCGTCGCTGATCCCGCGGCCTCCACCGCCGCTGCCGCCGGTGGCGATGCCGGCGAGGTGGAATGCAACGCGCTGGCTGAGCGAGTCGCTGCGGACGCGGGCCGCGGGCTGTTGAAGCTGGCAGCCGTACCCCCGACGGCGGAGCTGGCTCCGGCCCTCGCGTTCTTCCGGCGTCTGGCGCGGCGGTTTGCGACCGACCTCTGCGCGGCGGCCGCCGGCGCTGTGACGCCGACTCCCGCTGCCGCTCGCGTCCCGCCCCCCCTCGGCGTCCTCGAAGAGCTGGTGGCGGCGGCGCCACCGATGCACGGCGGCGAGTATCTCACTGTCCACACGCTTGTAGACCTCTGGAAGGGCATGGAGGAGCACGTCGCCGCCGAGGTGAGCACCGGAAGGCAAACGCTCGGCACCCTCCTCGCCGCTATCGATCCCGCGTTCAACCTCATCGGCAGGGTCTGCTTTCATCTCGCGGAAAACCCCAAGGACCCGAAACGCCCATTCGCGTTCCTCGCCACCTTCGCAGCCGGTGCTTCGGAAAAATCAGGGGCCCGCCACGTGCCACTGCGCAAGGCGCTCGCGGAGTTTACCGCCAGACTGGACACGGGACGACTTCTCGAGGTGCTGGCGCCACTGCAGCGCGCTGCCGAGACCAGCGACTTTCTGCGCCCGCTGTTTGAGTCGCGAGCTATCTACGATCCGCTCCCACTCACCGCTGCTGAGGCGCTGCGCTTCTTGCGCGACATCCCGTGCTTCGATAACGCAAACATCGCCGTTCGCATCCCGGACTGGTGGAACCCGAAACGGCCCAATCGACCCCGGGTCCGCGTCACCGTCGGCGCCACCGCAGCAGCGGGCCTGTCAACGGAGACGCTGTTCGCGTTTGCTGTTGACGTGGCGCTCGATGGCGAGCCGCTGTCACCTCAGGAATGGGCAGAGCTGCGCGCAGCCGAAGGAAACTTTGTGCGGCTGCGCGGCAGGTGGGTAGAGCTCGACAGGGAACGGCTCACCAGCGTCCTGGACCACTGGAAAGCCGCGCAGAAGGCCGTGGCGCGGGGTGGCCTCAGCTTTTCCGAAGCGATGCGCCTCCTGGCGGGGGCTGAGTCCGCGGCGGGCTTCGGCGCCTCGCCGGAACCCGCGGGTATGGCGGCACCCGAGGATGAAGCGGCCGAGCGCTGGTCCGAGGTGGTCGCGGGGGGGCATCTCGAAGAGGTCTTGCGACGACTTACGCGGCCGGACCCCCGCGCCTGGGAGGACGCGCTCGGATCCGCGCTGCGCACGCGGCTGCGACCGTACCAGGCGGTGGGATGGGCCTGGCTGAGCTGTATCCGCGAGCTCGGGCTGGGCGCCTGCCTGGCGGACGACATGGGACTGGGAAAGACCGTGCAAGTGATCGCTCTGCTTCTGTCGGTACAGCGCGGTCGCTCCGGTGGGGCCGCGCGCGGCCCCCACTTGCTCGTCGCCCCCACCTCGCTGATTCCAAACTGGTGCGCCGAGGTCGAGCGCTTCGCGCCGGACCTCCGCCTGCTCGTCGCCCACGCCGGCGCCGGCGGGCGGGCACGGCTGCAGCCGCAGGGACCGGCTGCCGCCGGTGCCGGCGAGCTGGTCTTGACGAGCTACGGGTCGCTGCGGCGCCAGACCTGGCTGGCTGAGGTCGACTGGGATCTGGTGATTCTCGACGAAGCGCAGGCGATCAAGAACCCAGGCGCACAGCAGACATGGGCCGCCAAGAGGCTCCGCGGCCGCACCCGGCTCGCGCTGACCGGCACGCCGGTAGAAAACCGCCTCGGCGACCTGTGGTCGCTGTTCGATTTCCTCAATCCGGGGCTGCTCGGCTCGGTCGAAGCGTTCTCCCGGTTTACGCAAGGCCTTGCGAAGTCCGCGCCCGGTGGCGACTACGGACCGCTCCGCCGCCTCGTGGCCCCGTACATCTTGCGCCGGCTGAAGACGGACAAGGCGGTCATCGACGACCTCCCGGACAAGACGGAAATGCGCGCGTACTGCCCGCTGTCCCGGACCCAGGCGATGCTCTACGGCGAAACGCTCAACGAGCTCGAGAAAGACCTCGAAGAGTCCGACGGAATGCAGCGCCGCGGCCTGGTGCTCGCATATCTCATGCGTTTGAAGCAGATCTGCAACCATCCCGCGCAATGGCGCGGCGACGGCGGTTACGAGCCCGCGGAAAGTGGCAAGTTCGGGCGCCTGGCGGAGCTCTGCGAGGAAATCGCGGAACGTCAGGACAAGGTCCTGGTTTTCACGCAGTTTCGCGAGATTACCGAGCCGCTGGCAGCCTTCCTGACCGAGATTTTCGGCCGGCGAGGAGCGGTCCTCCATGGCGGCACCAGCGTGAAGGCGCGCGGCGAGCTCGTAAAGACCTTTCAGAACAGCGATGCCGTGCCGTTCATGGTGCTCTCGCTGAAGGCCGGCGGCACGGGCCTCACGCTCACGGCGGCGACTCACGTCATCCACTTCGACCGCTGGTGGAACCCGGCCGTCGAAAACCAGGCCACGGATCGCGCCTTCCGTATTGGCCAGAAGCGCAACGTCCTGGTGCACAAGTTCGTCTGCCGCGGTACCATAGAGGAGCGCATCGACCGCATGATCGAGGACAAGAAGCAGCTCTTTCAGGACCTGGTCGAGGGCGGCGGCGGCGAGGCCCGGCTGACCGAGCTGTCAAACGACGAGCTGATGGCGTTGCTGCGCCTGGACATCGACCGGGCGATGGCGGAAGACTGACGACTGGTGTTTGCGCATCTGGCAAAAAGGAGATCGTCACCATGAGCTCGCGTTCGCGGCGGGGGAGGTCCGAATACTCGTCCAATGGCGGCTGGCCGGAATACGTGCCCGTCGGGCAGCGCATCGCCAACGCTGAGAACATGGCCCGTAAGCTGACACGCAAGGGCCAGGAGCTGACGCCGGTCGCCGCGGTGAGCGGCCGGAAAATTGCGTCAACCTTCTGGGGCGGCGCGTGGTGCACGAACCTCGAGCGCTACAGCGACTTTGAAAACCGCCTGCCGCGAGGTCGATCCTACCTGAAAAACGGCCTCGTCATTGACCTGCGCATCGAGCAGGGGCGGGTGCGCGCACAGGTGATGGGGACGGACCTCTACCGGGTGGACGTGACCATCGCCACGCTTCCCGCGGGGCGATGGGAGCAGTGCAAGCGCGCCTGCGCCGGAAAGATCGGGTCGTTCCTGGAGCTTGTGCGCGGGGAGCTCTCGGACGCGGTGATGGCGGAGGTAACGCACCCGGCGCGTGGGCTTTTTCCGGAGCCGGGAGAAATCCGCTTCCGCTGCAGTTGTCCTGACTTCGCGTCGCTGTGCAAGCACGTCGCGGCGACGCTCTACGGCGTGGGCGTACGCCTGGACACCGCCCCGGAGTCGCTGTTCACGCTGCGCGGAGTCAATGGTAAAGAGCTCATCACCGAGGCGGCCATCAGCGGAGTCGCCGCGCTCACGGCTCGCGCCGGCGCCACTGCCGCGCCTGCCATCGCGGGCCAGGACCTCGCGGACCTGTTTGGGATCGACCTGGACGATGATCCGGCCGAAGGCGGCGAACCGTTGGTTGCGGCTTCGGTGGTCGCGGATCCCGTGGTCACGGCGACGGACGCCGGCCGGCGGCGCGCGGCCACCATGCCGGTCAAGGCGGCGGCGAAGACGAAGGCCGCAACGAAAGCCAAGGCTATTGTGCAGCCCAGGGCCGCGGTGAAGACCAGGACCGTGGCGCAGACCGACACCGCCGCGACGACCAAGGCCGCGATGAAGACCAAGGCCGTGGCGAAGACTGACGCCGCGGAGCAGCCCAAGGCACGCGCGGTTGCCCTGGCCGGCGCGAAGGCGAAGTCTGGCAGACAGGATGCGTCCGCACCGCAGGCGGCGCCCGGGCCGCAGGTAGCGCCCGGAACGCGGCTGCGCACGGACCAGTTGGCGGCGCTGGGAGTGCCGGCTTCGACCGTGCAGAGCTGGGTCCGCGCCGGAACCCTGTTGCGCACCGGACAGATCGGCCTCTACGAGCTCACCGCTGACGGCGTGACGCGGCTCGAGAAACGCCGCGCCAGGAGCTAAGGACCCGTAACGAAAAAACTGTTGCATTCGGCCGGCTGCAAAGGCCGCCGGCTTCGTCTCTCCTCCTCACCGTATCGCTCCATTGATACGCTTCGTCGTCGTTCCTCGCCGGCGGCCTCCTCGCTCGGCCTCGGTGCTTGACACAGTTATTTCGTTACGGGTCCGGTGTCCGGTCGCCGGAGCGCTGACCCGGCGCGGCCGGGCGCGATGGGACCTCAGCCGCCGAAGCCGCCGAAAATGCTGCTGTGAAACGCTCGCACGACCGCGCACGCAACGGTGGCCGCGACCAGGCCACCGCGATGATACTCGCCCAGGCCGAGCGACTGCTTCCCGCGCAGCATCGCCGCAAAGGGAACTGCCGATGTCGCCGCCAGAAACTCCCGCGCCGCCTCGGGTCCCGTCTCGCGTATCCGGTCGTCCTGGTGTTTGGCGCTCAGCACGCCGTACACGATGAACCCGCTCCAGAACGCGGCGTCCGTCAGAAACGGATTGGCGAGCACGTGGCCAAGCGCAATCAGGCCGAAGGAAAAATTCATCGGGTGGCGGGTGATTCGCTGCACGCCCGTGGGCTGATTGCGGTACCGCCCCGAGAGCTCCGCCACGGTGCTCATGGGGTTGGGCGTGAGCTGGGACTGCACGAGCCCGATGAAGCCAGCCAGCACCAGAAGCTGTGCCGCAAGCTGCAACCCCGCGGTCGGTTCGAAGAGCGAGGGCCCCAGATGGCGGGCGTGGGCGTAGGCGATGCACAGCGGAATGAACGTCGCATACGCCACGGCGCAATAGAGCGCCTTGAAGGCCTTCAGGCCGAGCTTGTTGACGAGCGCCGAACGCACGACTCGCGACGATCCGGCGATGTGGGACCCGCCGAACAGCATCCACCATCCGACGATTTTCAGGAATGGCACCATGGCATGCTCCGTTGGTTGGCAAAAAACCGCTGCGCCGTTATCGGTAAGGATCGGGGCAGAGCTTGAGCGCATTGTGGCGCGGGCGAGCCCGCTACGCCACGCGCCGCCTACGCAAGATGTGCTTCTGCCTGGGCTCGGGTTGGGAGTCGAGGCACCGGTTGCACTAGCGCCCGCATCTGGCCAGCTCCTTGAGTCCAGGGGGCGACGCGCTGTGCTCATACTCGCCAAACGAGCGGAGCCCGATTTGGATCGGAGCACTGCGCGAACACGGAGCACTGCGGTGAGGGGACGCCCCTGCAACCTGAGTTTCCTACACGTACGCAAGTTTTTGGCAAACAACGGTCGGGCGCGCCCATCCCACGCGTCGCGTCCCCGTCGAAAGCGGCATGCGGCAGCGCTTTCCCGCGCCGCCGCCGCCAACTCGCCGGTGGCACGCGATTTGCTATACAGGACGCGAAACTCTTCTCAATTCCGACCGCGGAGCAAAATCATGCAGCCAGCAAGATCCTCACGTCTCTTTCCCAGAGCTGCGGTGCGCTTGACCGCCGCCCTGCTCGCCACTGTCCTCTGTCTCTCCGCCGCCTCGGCGAGGTCGCTTGCCGCCGACCAGCGGCGGACCCCCGCCACCAAGGGCACCCCTCGCGACTGCACCGCCACGCAGACCAAGGTATACTGGGACGGTGACGCCGATCATTTCTATGCCGAGGGAGCCTCCTGGATTTGCATCGACCGCAACGCAGAAACACCCGCCAATTACGCGAAAATCGGCGGCGACTGCAATGACGCGAACGCCGCGATCAACCCCGCGGCCGCCGAGGTCACCGGCGACGGCATCGACAACGACTGCGACGGAACCGTGGACGAGCGCCCCATCTCGCTCAGCACAATCTCCATCGGCGGCCGCGCGATCGATGACGGCTACGTCACCTCCGTAACCTCCGATACCGCCATCACCGTCGCGGTCTGGGTCGATACCCAGGACGTGCTCGCCGATACCACTGTGCACGTGACCGCCTACGCCGGCGGCTCCCGCGACGTGGCCCTGCAGCTCTGCTCCTCGAGCCCGCAAATCTCCTGCCCCAGCACCAGCGGCTACATCATCATCGACACCGCCGCGACTATCTACGCCGCTTATGATCATCAGCGCCTCAGTTATGAGGTTACGGCGAACGACGGCACGACCTTCGTGCACCGCCTTTACCTCTTCAACGCCGCCTACAAGTCGTACAACTCCACGCTGACTTCGCCCCTGTCGGTCAATCTTCTCGAGCGCTTCTACGACACACTCGAGGAACAGCTCGAAGGTGCCATTCAGGACGCCATCGACGGCGCCACGGACCTCGCCGATTACGTCACCTTCAGCGGCCTGAACGTGCAGATTCAATCCTCGGATACGGACGTCAGCGGCAGCAACACCGGCGAGGGCCTCCTCGACGGCTCCATTTCCGCGAAAATCTTCTTCAGCTCGATCAAGGTCACCGCGGAATGCTTCACCCTCGATCTCGACTACCCGAGCTTCCTGGTAAACTTCAGCCCCAAGGTGCCGAAAGTTGGCGGGACCACGTCCGAGGGCGGTTGGCCGGCCTGGTATGCAAACTTCACGCTCGACGATTTCACCGCCGAATGGTTCGATCGCTCCTACTCCTACCCGGATGTCCGCTATCAGGCCCCGAAGGATTGGGCAGCGGAGCAGGGCGAGCTCGCCTTCGTGGTGAACAAGCTCAATCTGATGTTCAACGGTTATAACGTTACGACCTCGGGAGATTACAGTCCTATTGACGATTATATTGAGCTTACAGGAACAGGCGTTTGCGACTGGGTTTCTGATACCACGGAATATCAGGCGGAGGCCATGCTTGGCGACATCAGCTACTACCTTTACGTAAATGGGCTGGTGACGAGCCTCAGGCAAGAATACTTTGGTAGCGAGCTCTTTGAGGACCTCGTGTGGACCATCGACGAGCTCTACGGCATCAACCTCTACGAAGAGATCTATGAGGTGCTTCGCAGCACGTATGACAAGGTGTGGTCCAAGGCCGACGACAGCGACCGCGGGCTCGACTTCGACCGCGCGCCCGCGCTGCGAAACGCGCTGGAGTACGTGCTCAACGAGACCTTCCACGCGGGGCTGCCGGTCAGCGGCACCGATCCCGAAATCAACCTGCAATACCAGCTTCACCTCGATGAGACCTGGACGCTCGGCATGGTGCTCGGCAAGACGGAGTTTTCCGACAAGAGCTCGGGTTCGGATCCGCTCAACGTCTACTTCTCCTCCACCCTCGCGAAGGTCGGTGCAACGGATTCGTCGCATCGCTACGAAACGCGCTTCCTGCAAGGCGATAGTGTGAACGGCAACCAGACCGAAGGGCCGGCCAACGCTCTGGGAAGCCTGTCCGTCGGTGAGAGCTTTCTGAATCAGCTCATGTATGCGACCACGACAATGGGGCTATTCAACTTCGATCTCGGCGATGGGGTCTCTATCTCCGCCGGCGTCGCCCCGTATTTCGAGGTCGACGAGGAAGGCCGCGTCTTCATGAACATCCGCAACCTGACGATGACGATCGAGGGCGACGAAACGCTGCGCGCGGCGGTCGACGCCAATCCCGAGCTCGTCATCCATCAGCCCTCAGACAGCGAGATGCTGGAGTTTTCCGCATCGCTGGGTTTCGACGCCGCCCACGACGTGCTCCTGAGCACCAAGGTCGAGGTCGACCTCGACGACGAGACGGTGACGGTTGTCGATCTTAACGGAAACCTTCCCGGCGAGGCCATCATTCGGCGCAACCTCGATACTGCTCTGCTGTATGGGGTAAAGGAGCTCGCGTGCCTTCTTCCCGACCACTTCGTGCCGGTCGACGTGGATGACCCGGCGAGCTATTGCTCCGCCGACAGCAGCGAAGTCGCGGACACCTACTATGTCTATTACCTGATTGAGGACGCGCTTGGCGATGCGCAAAGCGACGCCGCGCTCATGCTGACCGGGCACTACGTCGCAACGACCATGGACGAAGGCATGCCGCAACTCGACCTGGCACTGATCAAGATGGAAGAACCGTACATGGTCGTCACCAAGGATTCGGAACCGACGAGCGTCGAGCTGGTGACGTACAGCGAAAGCTTCGACCTCGGCACCGTCATCTATCACAACTTCAGCACGATCCTTGACCCGAGCAGCGTGCGGTGGAGCTCCAGCAACTCCTCCGCAGTGACGGTCGATGCGAACGGGCTGGTCAATGTGGTTTACCTCGGCGGGTTCCAGACCGTGGTGATTTCGGCCGCTTATGATGACGCCACCTATGGCGAGACCATCGGCGCATCGGTGGCAATCATGTGCACCAGCATGTGGGGCTGCTACTGACGGGCACAGGGGCCGCGCAGCCAGCCGGCGTCAGGCCCAGGTGGGCCGCGCCGGCAGGACACCGATCGCTCCATTCGCTCGCGAGGGTGGGTGGAGCGATTCACGCTGTAACGGCAGTGCGCGGCGGGGGCAAGCGGCATGAGCTGGCTCGCCCTTGCATACCGGTCCGGCGCTCGATAGGTTGCGGATTGGGTGAGATCTCCCGCCGGCACGGGGGCGGGTGGAAAAAGCCTCAGCAAGGAGACCAGCGCAGATGGACGTCGGCATCGATGCAATCGCCTTTTTTGGACCGCAGCGCTACCTGGACATGGCGGACCTGGCGCGCGCGCGGGGGGTGGACCCGGCCAAGTATACGCGTGGCCTCGGGCAGTTGCGCATGGCGATCGCGACGCCGTGCGAGGACAGCGTGACACTGGCGGCCAATGCGGCGGCGCTGGCGCTGAAGCGCTTCGACGTCGACCCGCAGCAGATCGGCACGTTGGTGGTCGGCACGGAGACCGGCATCGATCACAGCAAGCCGGTTGCGGTCTACGTGCACGAGGCGCTGAAGCTGCGACGGTGCTGCCGGACGTTCGAGACCAAGCATGCGTGCTACGGAGCGTTTGCAGGTCTGACCGCCGCTAGTGACTGGATCCTGTCGGGGCGCGCGCGGGGATACAAGGCGTTGATCATCGCCTCGGACATCGCGCGTTACGGCGTTGGCGAGCTCGGTGAGCCGACGCAGGGCGCGGGGGCGGTGGCCATGGTGGTGTCGGAGAATCCGCGCCTGATTACCTTCGATCCGCTCGTTACCGGCGACTACACCCGGCAGGTCATGGATTTTTGGCGGCCTCTCTACTCGAAGTTCGCGTTTGCGGACGGCCATTACTCGATCGCGTGCTACCTCGAGGCGCTCGCGGCGTGTCGCGCCGACGCGCTCGCCAAGGCCGCGGACGCCGAGGAGTACGCGATTGCAAAGCTCTCCGCCTGTTTCTATCACGTGCCCTTCGTCAAGATGGCGAAGAAGGCGCACCAGCGGCACTGGGAAGCGGAGCTCGGCGCCGGGGTGAGCCCGGGAGATCAGCGGGCGCAAGAGGTGGAGGCAAGTCACGGGCAGCGGGTGGCGCCGTGGCTCAGTCTCAACGCCGAAGTGGGCAACATCTACACCGGATCCTTGTTCCTGGCACTGATCGATTATCTGCGTCACAGGAACCGCACTGGTCCGGGTCTGGTGAGCCTGTTCTCCTACGGCAGCGGCTGTGGCGCCGCGTGGGGCTTCGCGCGCACCGTACCGGGCGTCGAGGGCCATGCGGCGGCGCTCGATCCCGCCGCCCAGCTTGCGGCGCGGGAGCGCATCTCCATCGAAGAATACGAGGAGATCATGGCGCTCGTCGAGGTCGCGGATCGCAACGACGCCGCGGCCTTAGATGCCGGTCGCTGGCACGTCCACGAGTCCTTTCTGTACCAGGGCACGCGCGATCACGTGCGGAGGTATTCGGAGTTTCCTGGTTAGCGCCCCGGCCGTCCGACGGGAGCGTGTAGGAATCGAACCTACCCAGAGCAGGGTTAGTGCCCCGTAACGGGTTTGAAGCCCGCACCGATCACCAGATCGGCCCCGCCCCCAAGAAAACTCGATGCGACCTTATTATGGCGAGCCGGGGGGGGCGGCGCAACCGGGGCAGCGCGCCAAGACCACCTCGGGCTGCTGCGCCGCATGGAGGCGGAATCGGGAGCTGGACGCCGGCTTGGGGCGTGGCCGAATACCGAGTGACCAATACGGATGCCGGCCTTTAGGCCGGCGACATGTTAGGGCGGGGTTTGGACCCCGCCCTAACCACCGCTGAAACCCCGGCCTTCAGGCCGGGGTTCCGCGGCGATTCCGCTCTAAAGGGCGGGGTTTCGGACCGGCTGACGAAGGGATGATCCTTTACAGGTGTGGCAGGCGCCCCTCTCCCTGCCTCTCCCCGCAAGCGAGGTGAGGTGATGTGGGGGCCGCAGTGAACGTTGAGCCTCATGATGGCGCCACCTGCCGTCACGACCCCATGTCGCCGCCCACTACCCCGCTCTCCGAGTCCTTTCCGCGCCATCTCCCCCCGGCCGACCCGCTGGCACGCTTCCTGCTTCGTTCATCGGCAATAGCCGCGAACCCATACCTCGCCGCAGCGCCAAGAAAGGATTCTCCCATGACCGGCTCCCTCGATTCTTCCCAAGGCCGCCCTGCCCGCTGCCGCCCCGGGCGCACTCTCGCCGCTGCACTCTCCCTCGCCGCAGCCCTGGTCATCGCGCTCACCAGCCCCACCCCTGCTTCGCCCGCCGCGCCATCCCGCTATCAGCGAGCCCGCATCGCCGATCTCGGCGTGCGCCCGCCAGCACCCGCCGCTGATGTCCTTGTCTCCCCGGGCGATGCCATGCCCGCGCCGGACTCCTCCATCGTCCAGTACGGCCTGCTGCGCCTGCGCTTGCCGGGAGACAAGCTCGCCCTGGTCAGCAAGACGATGATCGGCAAGGCGCGCATCGCTCTCGGAGACGGTCAGCTCGTACGCATCACGCCAGCCCTGGTCGCCCAGTATTCCGAACGCTCACGACGCCCCTCCACGCACTGATTACGGAGAAAGGTCATGACTCGCACAAGCGACAAGAAACGCTTCTCCTCTCGTGGCGCCACCTGCCACCGGGCGCACGGCCATCCCGGCCTGCTCCGCCTCCTCGCGCTCATCGCCAGCCTGACGGCCCACGCCTCAGCGTTCGCTGGCCCGTCGCCAACCGCCGCGCAACCGGCCACGGCACCGCTATCCAACCTCAACGCGAAGCTCGAAGTTGCCTTCTTCGGGCAGCGCGACGTTTCCGGCAACTTCTTCGCTGGTGAGAACGTGATCATCGACGGTGGCAAGCTCAGCACCCTGGTCACCGGCTGGAGCTGGGAGGTCACCGGGCCAGCCACAGTTCACCGCGAAGCAGGGCAACCGCTGATCGTCTATCGCCCCTTGCAGCCGGGCGCCTACACCCTGACCGTCAGCGCCCGCGCCGTCCATCCGAACATCCCGCCACCTGCCCCCGTCGAACGTTCGTTCACGGTCATCGCCGCCCCGAGAGCCGGCCTGATTCCCGGGAGCTCGGACATTCTCCAGTGGGACTCGGCTGTCAGCCGCGAGGGCACGCTGTCCGTCGCCGCAATCACCAAGGACTGCAAGATCCTGCTCATCACCACCAACCTCGCGGCAAGCTGGAACGCGGAGACGCTGCTGGATGATTCCTCCCAGCCCATCTGCAAGTGGAAGCTCGTCAAGGTCATCAGCACCGACGGCGCCCATGCCGTGGTCGTGGCGGCGCGAGCGACGCCGGCTCGGGCGATCCCGGCCAAGGCCAACTTCTCGACGTCGCCCGATAGTGGCGGTATCGCCACCGTGACCACGCAGTATCACTTGCCGATCACCGACGTCGCCTTCGACTTCTTCGCCTGGAGCAACCTGATGAAGCGCTGGCACCACAGCGCCGACGGCAACCTGTTCACGATGGATACGGGCAACCTGGACGCGGGCGACGTCGCGGTGCGCCGCGTCGACAACGGCCGGGTGGCCGTCGACCTCCCAATTGTCGAGTACGATGCCGCCAAGGATCAGTTGACCGTGGCCCTCACCGAGCTTGCGGAGAACGTCGGCGACAAGGCGCGCGTCTATGGAAGCACGACCGAGCTGACGGCGCGGGCGTGTCGAACGGAAAGCGGCTTCGCGGCCGGCACGGCGTTCGGCGATAGCTACCCCGCGTTTCTCGACGTCGCGAGCGACGACAGCAACCTCTATTACAACGCGGCGGCCCGTGGGCTGCCGCATCTGACCACAAAGACCGTCGTCCCGAATCCGATGAAACCCGCCACGGCTTCGCCGCCTCCGACTTCGACCAGTGCCATGAGCGCCACCGCGGCCTGCTCCACCGCCAGCGCCGCCATCACCGCTGACGGTCTCTACACCCATCCGCACGGGCAGAAGATTCCGGCCGCGACAACCGGGCTCGGGCAGGTTCGGGGAGTCATGTTCAGGGCGACGCCGGGCGGCATCCTCGCCGCTTACGCTCGCTGCGAAGGTGCCGGCGAGCACTACCTGGGCGGCCACGAGATGCGCTGTGCCGGCGACGCCAGGATTGGCGTGGTCAACCTGACCACCGGGGGCAGCCCCGCGCTGACCGATGACTTCGAGGAGGTTTCCGCCCTGTTTCTGACCGGACAGGGTGCTCTCTACTCCGTCGACGGCGGCGGGCAACTCGCGTATCGCGGTCACCAGAACGCTCCGGCGCGGCCAACCGTACTCGAGCAACTCGGGCAGGGAAGCGCCGCGCGGATCGCGGACCGTCCCGGCGACACCGCGGCCGTAGACGGTTTCGTCGACCTGTACGCCGCCTACACAACCGCTGACGGACGCATTTTTGCCGACATCTTTCCGGCCCGCGCCCAGGCGCTATTGCTCGGCAGGCGCCTCGCCACGGGTGGAATCGAGACGCGCGCGCACGTGCTCGAGGTCCTGCAAAAGGTCGCCGACCCGCTAGCCACGGCGATGAGCTGGGACGACGTTGCGACCGCCATTTCCTACAAGGCGGCCATCGGGGTGCTGACCCGCAATTCTCCCGCTGTGGTCGAGCTCTACCTTTGGCCTCCGGTGGAGTCTACGACGTCCTGGCTGAGCTCTCGCACCGCGTCCCCGCTGCTCCAGGCGATGCCCGATCTGGCGCAGCCGAGCCAGCTCGCCTGTGCCCTCCCCGGTGGCAAGGAGCCCACGGGCAATGAGCAAGATTTGCTCGCGCGCACCGCCTACTGGGTGGCCAGGATCGCCAATTGCGACGACTGCAAGATCATCCCGGATCCGATTTCCCTGTTTCCCACCGTTATTGCGCCGCCAAGCCAGGCCGGCGCCGGCCGCCACCTGTACTGGTTCCGCTTCAACGACCTGCAGTCGCGAGTGGACCGGCGCTTCGCCGCGAATCGCCCCACCGCTCTCCGCGACGCGACGGGCTTCACCAAGCTCGCGGACGCTTTCAGTAACGCCATGGTAGACAGCGTGGCGGCCAAGGTTACGATGCGGAACGACTGGCTGACGGCGACCGCCTTCCTGGCGGCCAGGGCCGAGCTTGAATGCGAGGATGGCCAATTCCCGGTCGCCTGTGACGACTACGCGATGAGGTCCGCGTATACCCAGATCAGCAACGCGACCGTCAATGCCTTGAGCGGCAAGGAGCCGGAAGGCGATCGCCTCATGCCCGAATGCAGCTTCGCCCAGGCCACCTTTGGGTCCGCAAGCGCCGCACGGAAAGACGCGATCGAGCTGGGCCGCAAGCTCATCACGGCCGAGGTCGGCAAGCTCATCTCCCTGGTCGATGACACGATCGACGCGAAGGCAGCGGATGCCGAATACTCGCTCGACCAGAAGATCGACGACTTCGAGTTCGACGCCGTCATCGCCAGGGGTAGCGGTGACGCCGACTTTGGCTCCACGACCTTGTGGTACCAGGGTAGCAACGCCACCGCGGCGCTCGGCTTCCTCGTGGGTCCGATCGACGTGTGGTACAAGGCAAAGATCGATGCATTGCTCTACACCAAGACCCTGGCCGACATCCAGGTGGCGCTCGATCAGCTCAGCGGCACCGCCAGGTTTACGATGAACAACGGCAATCAACCCGGTGGCGAGGATCGCGTGGCCTTTACGGACCAGGGCGACGCCATCGGCTTCTCCCTGGCGCCCGGGCAGCTTCAGCTCACCGGCGCCATCAAGGGCATGAAGCACAAGATCGACACGGCAATTGGAGAATTCGCCTTTGGCCTCATCGGGCGCGTGGTGGGCAAGATTACGGGTTTCGAGCCGGCGGCCGAGCTTGGCAAGATTGCGGGAGCCCTGGTCGACGAGCTCGTGCTCGAGCCGATGATCAGCGACAGCATCGAGGACGCGACGGCAAAAAATCTCGTGTTTGAGCTGCCTCCCGCCGTCGACCTTACCACCATCGACTACCGCGCGAAGCCTCGGTTCTCGGGGAGCATCGAGCTGGCGGTGCACGAGGGCACAACGCCGGCGATCGGCCTGCGCGACGTGACCTATTCGTGCCCGGAAACGGACTGTTACCTCGCCAAGGCGGACTTCGAGAGCACAGGACTGCAAGCGTTTCAGAACTGGACGCTACAGGAGCTCACCGCCGTGCTGCTCTACCAGAGCGTCACCCGAGATGGCGGCGCCGTCACGATTGAGGACATCACGTTCAACATCAGGACGGATCTGGCCAGGAATATCCTGTACGACATCCAGGGGAACAACCAGTGCTATGACGCGGTCTTTTGCACGGGTTCGTCGTGCCCGTACAAGGCGCTCCTGGCGGTGGCTGACGACGACGTGGCGGCGAAGATCCGCGACAGTTACTGGCGCAACCCGATCAAGAGCAAGTGCCAGGTGCCGTCGGCCCGCCTGCGCTCCGGCGCTGTTTTCGACGCGCTCAGCCTCAACGCCCGAATGGTGATGGACAAGGTGGCACAGTCGATGATCGGCAATCAGCAGTTGGAAATCATGGTCAAGGGACCAGCCGCTCAGCTTCTCGCCGCGGACCGCATCGTGCGCCTCGATCGCGCCCGCGAGCTCTACGAAGAGCGCGAGATCGAGCCGGTAGCGGAGGACATCCTCGGCCCGATCACGAGCACGCTGTGGGCGAGCGCGGGTATCGGGGACATTGGCCTCTCCGGTGGTGACGTCAGGGTCACGGCCGACCTTGGCATCGCCTGGGACGGGCACCGCCCAAACTACGGAGCGCTGGCACAGGATAGTGTGGCCGTGGCGCCGGTGTCGACGGCACCCGAAGCCTTCGCGGGCACCTCGAATCTGTCCGTCCGCGCCTCGCTCGGCACCGTCAGCATCAGTCAGCAGGTGGTCAACAACGCGCTGCTGGCGATGCAGGAAGCAGGCTACCTGTCGCACGGTTCCATAGCCGTGGATCCCGACAACGAAAACTTGTGGCAGCTCGTGGGGATCGACGATCTCGATACCGGCAATCTGGTCTACGCGATCAGCGCGGAAGCGCCACCGCGCGCGCTGATCGGGGCGCCGTCGACACCGTGCGAGGTGGATCGCGCGCCTGAAGAGCTAGCGATCAAGGTGCGCTTCGACGTGCCCGGACAGGACCACTCGCTCTGCTTCGACCTCAACTGGCTTCGCCTGGACGTGTACCAGCGGGTCACCGGAGAGCAGGCCGAAGACCTCTCGCCGCTGCTGGCGGAGCGCTTCGCGCAGGCAGGCATCGAGGGGTCGGTCGTCAAGCTGGCCTCCATCGGGCTGGCCGTCCGCGGCAGAGCGCGGCTGGATCTGTCGACCATCGTTTGCTCGTGCGCCAGCTCCAACCAGCCAGAGGGCTATGGGTGCAGCGTACCCACCCAGCCGCGGTCGCGCCCGCGTGTGGATCTCACCACGGACGCGGCGGACGCCGTCGTCTCCGGCTACGCGATTGGCGCCGGCGACGTCGCCGTGCGGCTGCCGCCCGACCTCAACGAGCTCGCGCGGCTCATGTTCAATAACCTGCTGCCGTACCTCGAGGACTTGCTGACCCAGTATGTGTTCTCCGAAGTGCTCTTGCCGGTGACGGCGGGCTCGAGCTTCTTTCCCGACAAGCTCGCGTGCCAGGACGGGGATTGCTCCTCGTTCGACTTCGACAGCGACTTCGAGATCTTCGGGATCGCGGCCGGCGCGTTCAAGCGCGACAATGCCTGCAAGAAGGGAACCGGGAGCTTCTACGGCGAGCTGTGCGACATCGTGACCCGCGGGCGCCTGCAGTTTCTGACGAACGGTCAAATCCGCACGAAGGGCGGCTGGCTGCAGGCCTCGATTCAGCTCGTCGACGACGTGCCGGACAGTTGGCTCGACCAGCACTGCACCTATGAGACGGGGTCGAAGGAGCAGGAGCAGGAATATGACAACCCGCTCGGCCATCCCGGCATGGCAGGGGCCGCGGTCGTGGCCGCCTGCATCTCTCGGCCGGAACAATGCGCCGCGCTGCTCGCGGCGGTGGGCGTGCAGAACGCCGCCGACGTCGTGGCGCTGATGGTGGAGCACCCGGCCGCGGCGGTGGCAATCGCCGCGGCGATCTGTTACACCTTTGAGGACCAGTGCTTTGGCCGCGCCGGGATCGTTGCCATGTATCAGTGGCTCGCGGACCCGGACACCCTGTCCTGCGCGAAGTCGGCGGCGGATGCCGCGGTCAGGGCGCGCCGCGACGGCGTCATCGATTTCCGCGAGCAGGATCGAGCAGGGGTGCAAACGCTGCAGCAATGCGCGGCAGACCGCTGGCAGGAATTGGTCGATGAGTTGAAGAAACCGGTCATCGTGATCGAAGCGCCGGAGAAAGGCGACGCACCGGTGAAAAGCCCGTTCGGCAACCTGCCCACGGTGGTGGACCCGCTCGAGCACCTGGTGCAGGACGTCGGTGAGCTTGCCAACCAGGTGAGCCGCATCGGAGTCAAGGTGACGCCGGCGCTCCGGACACAGATGGCTCAGGCCGAGAAGGATCTGTCAGCGGTCATCCGCGCGTTTGACGCGCTGCCGCAAGCACCTGAGCTCACCGCGGCAAGAGGTCAGCTCGTCGCCGCGGACGCCAAGCTGGTCACGCTGTCCGCGCGAGTCGCGAAGCTCGCGAAGATCGATGTCCAGACCAAGGCAGCAACGGTGGCGATTCAGCAGGAGCTCCGCATCACGCTCGTGGCGCTGCAAGCGCTGCAATAAAAGCGGAGGCCCGGTGCGTGCTCGTCACCAGAAATGACGTGGTGGCAGCGCCGGGAGACTGTCGGCGGGTGGGGCCAGGGCGGCTCCGCCCGCCTGTCCGCTTGCAGGGGGAGGTAAAGTGTTTCAGGGGTAGGTATTTGAAAACGGTGAGGTGGGGGGGGCCAGGCGATGCACATCGCCACCGGCCTCGGGCGGTTTCCGGGGTCCGGAAGTGGCCCCGGATCAGCGCGGATTGAACGCGGATTCTTGCATCCATCCTCGGCGAGCTCCTACTTTCGCCGCCTCGCTTGCGCCGCCAGGCTGCGGACCTTGTGCGCAATCCGGTAGCAGCGCCTGTGGCTCGCTAACTGCGAGGGAGTCCGCCCATCGTCGTCCGCGATCGACACATCGGCGCCGCCTGCAATCAGCGCCTCGAGCAGCCGATAGGTCGTCTGCCGTCCCTCCTTGTTGGATACGAACATGCGCGAATTCAGGGCCTTCATGAATAGCCCGGCCACCAGCCCCCAGTCCCTGATGTACTGACGGGGCCGCGTGTGTTCATAGTACGCCTGCACCGCCCAGTGCAGTGGCGTCCGCCCCTCCGGGCCACGATCATTCGGAGCGGCGCCGTGATCCACGAGCTGCTGAACCAGGGCGACCGACGTGTTCGACGCCGCGATCATTAGCGGCGTCATCCCCGCCTTGTTACGCGCGCTGAAGTCGGTTCGCATTCCGGACGGTCGCGGCTGAGCAAACGCACTCACTGTTTCAGAGATGGTGTCCCAGGCTGCCGTGCCGGGGCCGTCTCCATATTCGCTGCGAAAGTCATGCGTTGCAAACGAGTGGAGCGCCGTGTTGCCCTCGTTGTCGACGGCATTGGGATCGGCGCCGAAGTTGAGCAGTAGGGCCATGGTCTTTGCATTCTTCTTGCTGGCCGCCGCCCACAAATACGGTTCGGCGCCATTCTTGGAGGCCAGGTCTGGATCGGCACCAGCCTCCAGCAGAAACTTCATTACCGCGAAATCGTGGACGTAAACTGCCTCGTGCATCATGGTCATGCTGCATTTTGCGACCCTCTTGTCGAGATCGGCACCATGGGCGAGGAGGAGCCGCGTCCCCTCGTTCCAGCTGTCGGCGACCGCCTTCTTCAGCGGAGCGCAGACCGATGCGGCGGAGTCGCTCGGCAAAGTGCTGTCGATGTCGTCCCCGCCATTTTCGAGCAGCCGCTGAACTGTGACCAGGTCGTGCTCGGCGACGGCTTCGTAGAGTCCTTCTCCGTCCGTCGCGCGAGCGGGCTGTGTGTCTCCAGGGGCAGCGAGTAGCAGTACTACCAGGGTGGCCAGGGTAACTCGGATGCGTATCATGGCTATTTCCTTAACGGGCGGTGGTGGTGCTGCCGGTGTTCCGGCCGCGATTCCCGCGGGCAATCATTCGGACATACGCTGCTGTTGAATCGGTATCAAGGATGTCATCATGAGTGCCAGCGACAATGTTTATGTGCCTGGCCATGATTTCCTGATATTTAGCTTGTTTCCAGTATTCTAGCTTCAGCGTTCGTCTCATGGGGGCTGCCTCCAAATGCACTTCTGTGAGATCGCGTATCATGTCAATCCTCTGATCTTCAGGTAATAGATTTAGCGTTCCGACCATGTTTCTGATGTTTATGCTGCTGACGGCATCCTCATTAAAAGTAGCGCTGTCTTCAGAAAGGAGCGCGGCACCCAATACCTCGTTGATCTCGCTGTGAGATAGCTCCTCGAAGCCGACAACCTTTCGGCTCCACTCCCATCGTCGTGCGTTGTTGGCTTCCACCAGCCGCACTTCCATGTTCGCCGGCAGCGGCCCTTGATGCACGTCGCGCTGGAATTCGCTGTCGGCGATCATGTCGGGCAGGCTGCTGTCGTCCCCGGTGAATTGCTTGACGAGCTCGCTACCCTGCCCGTAGGCTCGCCACGGCGTATCGACTGCCGCGAGCGTGAGGCGGGGATCCGTTCGGCCTTCCTGGCCCCAGCCAAACTCCGACATCTGGCGCATGGCGCTGAGCCCGACGAGCCCTCCCATGGAATGTGCGACGATCGTCATCTGCCCGTCGGCCGTCGACATCCCGTGCGCCGCGCGGATTTCCTCCACCGCTTGGGCGAGGTCTCTGCCACTGTCGGTCAGGTTTCGGTTGCGGTCGTCGTAGAAGTAGATGTAGGGCTGGTGTCCTGATTCATACAGCTCGGTCGCGAGCTTGTTGATGCTAGAGGGCGAACCGTCGATGCCATGTACGAGGATTGCGGGTGGCCGCGGCGTGGTCGGCTCCACATCCGTTTTTTTCTTTGGCACTACGTATGGCATGGCGACGCCGTAGCCGCCGCGCTCGGCGACGAGCAGCTTTTCCAACGCCTCGCCCTTGTCCTTGTCCTTGCCGCTGATCTCGGCATTCATGAGCTGGTCTGGGGTGATCTTCGTGTCGAGCCGAAGCCGCGTCAGCGGCTGAAACTGCTCGTCCTCTTGGTAGACGTCTTCCATTGTCAGCCCGTCCGGATCATCGACCGACGAGCTCTCGCTCCACGGCTCGCCGAGCCATTCGTTCAGCTCTTCGGCGGCATACTTCTCGCCCTCGTCCAGCAGGTCTTGCTCCCAATCGGTGGAGTCGATCGCTTCGTCGATCGCTTCATCGATCCTGGCCTCGAACGAGTCCACGTATCCCCGATCCTCCGCGCCATAAGACTCGGAGAAAACATCGCCGCCCGCAAGCCCGTAGGTATCGGCCCAGGTACTGTCCTCGGCTGACTCGTACTCATCCTCGTACTCATCGCGATCGAGGATTGTGCTCTCGTCAGCGCGAAAGAAGTCCTGTTCTTCGTCAAGCGCGTCGTCGTACGGGGGCTCGAAGGTAGGATCAACGTATGCATCTGCGGAATCCATTCTGGAGTACATGGAAATCATGGCGATTCTCCTGAAGATCATGTCAGTTGACGTGCGCCATGGATGCAGATTTCGTGCCGTCTCCGCGCAAGCGCATGAGAATGCGAAGCACGGCCATGCATGCCGTTGCCGTGCAGGGATTCCCTGTGCCTGGCCATCAGGGATAGCGCCCCTTTCCTTCTCTCCCCGCGCTTGCTTGGGGAGCTGAGGAGGGGGGGCGTCGTCATGCGCTTTGCGCGCAGCCTGTAGCCGAACCCGCGGTGGATTCGGGATATCGATCCCTGTTGTCGAGAGCGGCGCCCGCGGCTATCTTCGAACCTGTGACTGCTGCGAGCTCGTCTTTTCCCTCAGAGGCCGAGGAGGAGCGGCAGGGGCAGTCGAGTTGGGGTACCACCGCTACTTGCGATAGGTGATGAGGAGCTTCGCCTTGGGCGGCTCCAAAAAGAATACGCCTGCTGCTCTGGCGCCTTCAGGAACCCGCGCGATGGCCTTCTCGATCTCTGACGCGTAGTTCTCGAATATTTCAAGCTGGTGGCCGACCTCGGTGTAGATCCTGCCGCGACGCTCCGCAAGCGCGGCATTTGCCTCATCAAGAGCTTCTCGGAATTTTCCCATCTTGACGAGGCGGTGAATGGTGTAGTACCGGGTGTAGTAATTGGTGCGGTCAAGTTGTTGAAGGCGGGGAACCGCCCATTCGAAAAAGTGCGGCCGCGGCTCTGGTGCCCCATAGCCGCGGTGCATCATGTGGACGATTGACTCTATTTCGGCCGCGGCGGTGTCGTAGGCGTCGCGAATATCCACGATCATCCTGACGGGTGGAGGGAGGCGCATCGCCGCCAGGCCATCGACGGGGCGGAGCGCCGCGGTGATCTGGTACTGACCCGGCGCCACGCCCTCCCGCAAGGTCATGTCGAGGGTCATCAGCCGCGGCGGCACCAGCGCCACGGAATCGGCCGCGCCGGTGCGGCGATGCGAGGACGCGAGGGCGAAGAGGTCGGCTGGCTGATAGCGCGCGCCTTCCCTCTCAATCGTGACGGCGAAGATATCCTCCGTGCTCGTGACGCTGCCGTTTGGCCCGGAGATGACGATGGGATCGTGCCAGCGGTTGATGAGCGTGACGCTCACCACGGCTGGCCGGTCGAGGGGATAGAACAGGTGTGGCTCTTCGCGCTCGCGGGAATGAGACTGGGGCTGGCCGTTCTCAAAGAGAAACACCAGTTTCAGCGGTCCAGCATAGCTCTCGAGCCACTTCGCCGCGGGTTCTCCGCCACCCGCTCTACTCGCCGGCGCGATCGCGAGCAGCGCGGCGACCGCGCCAACGACAGCGAGCTCACGGTGTGTGCACAAGCTTCAGC
>JACPHN010000148.1 GCA_016188575.1 Candidatus Schekmanbacteria bacterium | reverse complement strand
TGAGTGTCACCGCGTCCAGGACCAGCGCCGGCCCGTCATCCGCGCCGACCTCCAGGATCCGTCGCGCTTCCGCGTACGCGTCCCGGCGATACCGGACGTTGTACCTGCCCGCGGCGAACGCCACCTCGCCGCCGCTCGGTGAAAACGAGAAGCTCCCCGCAGCGTCCGTCACCGCCTCGAGGGGTTCGACGAGGGCATTGACGCCGCGAAGCTCGCACCCCCCCCCTGCTACGATGGCAAGACCAAGCGCCGCGGCGACCGCTAGCCGCATCCCCGGTCCGACTCCGCGCCGCCATGCCAGCAGCAGCACCGCGGCGAGCGCAATCAGCATCGCCCCGAGCGCCGGCCCGGAGAAACCGACGTACACCTGCGACAAGGTCACCGCGATGCCGGCATGTTCCGCCGCGCCGTCCAGGTAAGCGTGCCCGGAAATCGCCGTCACGGGCCTCGCCGCTGCGGGTGCGCTCGCTGCCGACAACATCGCCGCCGCGCTGCCAGCCGCTCTCAGCACCCACGCTTCCCGCCGCCAACCTGCTCGACTCGCCATGCGTTTCCCCTCCGTTCGCTCCCTGGCCGTGTCGCTTTCCCCGCACGTCTCCTCCCAGGTTACGCGCGCGCTGCTCGGCTGTCAAGGCGCGGAGCCGTCCTGAACCTACCGCCGGTTCGACGTCGACGCGATAGCTCCCCCGTCCGTCCCTCTTTCATGGGTAAGCATTTGGAAGAAAACGCTTGGCCATCGCGTTGTCGTAGACCTGCGCCAGGCAGTAGCCTTCGCCCTCGGCGTGGGCGCGTACGAGGGCAATCCCGAGATCTCATGCAACGTGGCCCGGGAGCTCGTCCGCAAAGGAAATGTGAGCTCCTCCGCACCCTCTGCGCCCTCTGCGGTGAGTTTCCTGCGACCCACTGCTACCAAGCTTACAAGAAGAATCCTCCGCCACGCCGCCCAGAACCGCCCACAAACAACGGCGTCGGCCGAATGTCCGGTTTCGTCCTTTGCCCTTCTTCTCGCCGCAGGTTTCGGTGCGCAGAGGCGCGATGAATCGCGCCCCTATTCGTGGCGGCCTCAGGTGCAAACCAGATTCGGCCGACCCCCAAACAACCGAACGGAGCCGCCGCTTGAAATACCTACCCCTGAAAGACCTCGACCCTCCCCCCGCAGGCGGGGGGAGGGGATTTCGTGGAGAACAGCGGCCATCGCGCCTCGACCCTCCCCCCGCGAGCGGGGGGAGGGGGATGGCGCGCTACCGCTTCGCGCTCAGTCTGCTTCTCTCGCTGACCCGCCTGCGCAGCCGTAGGCCGGCGCCCAGCATCAGCACCGCGGCCAGCAGCGCAAGCGCCGCCGCCGAGGCCGCCGGAACCTGCTCCGGATCGAACGTCGGCGGCGGAATGACCGCGCTGGCGGAATCGATCGACTGCAGGAACGCCACCAGGTTGCTGCGGTTGGTCGGGTCATCGATCGGATCGGCGCGCCGGGCCGCGGGCCGGCCGAGCCGAGCCGCCCGTTGCTGCGCGATTTGACGATGGGTGAGGTTGTCCAACACGTCGTCCAGGGTGAGCGCCGAACCATCATGGAAATAGGGTGCGTGGGCGCTGATCCCCAACAGTGAGGGCACGTTGAACCCCGCGGCGCCCAGGGGCGCCTTGCCGAGGTTCCCGGCACCTCGCAGCTCGATCGGGCTCTCCGAGTCGAACGTCGCGACGTCGAAGAGGATCTGGAGGGATCCCACTCGCAACACCTGCCCGCTCGACAGAATGACGTTCGGATCGCTGGACGCGGGCAGATTGTAGGCGACCGCGCTGATCGTCCACTTGTTCCCGGAGTGGCAGGTGTCGCAGCCGGCGTCCAGGAAGACCTGTCGGCCGGCGACGACGCTGCTGTCACTATCCGCAAGCGGCGCCGGCGGCGCCTCGATACTGGCCACGTAGGCCTCGATGGCGTCCCACCGGTCGCTCAGCCCGCGGTTCGCCCCGTGATTGACGACGCCGTCCGCGGCGCCGTTGACACCGATCAGGCCAAACCCACCGGAGACGTTCTCGATGTTCTTCTCGAAGTCCTGCGTCAGCGTCCGCACCGCGCTCCAGTTGAGGATGCGCTGCGTCAGCCCAGCCAGTGGGTCGCGCCGCGGCGTGACGATATTGTCATCGTCCAGGCCGAACGTGCTGTCGAGCGGTATCGTCTGCCGCGGCCCCGTGTCGAAGACCCACGTGACCCCATCGGCCTGACCGAAAGGATGACAGTTGAAGCACGAGCCCCAGCCGTTGTCGCTCATCTCGAAGCGCGGCGTGCGGCCATCCGCGGCAGTTCCCGTGACTACGTTGCCGCGCGAGGTGTTGAAAAGCCACTTGCCGAGCAGCACCGTCTCGGCATCGGACCCGGCGGCCGGCAGCGCGGCCGACTGCACCGTTCTCGTGACGGTCTCGCTGCCGAGGTCGATCACCGACACGTCCCGCGAAATGTAGTTCATTACGTAGGCTTTCGAGTTGTTGGGCAAGATGGTGATTCCCATTGGATTCTTGCCCACCTCGATGCGGGTGATCGGCGAGGTGGTCACCGGTCCTGCCGTGGCGGCGTTGATGGTCGAGGCGCCCTGATCGTCGAGCTCGGTGCGAACGACCACGTTGCTTCCGGACACCACCGTGTACCCCACCGGGGTATCCGTGCGCGCGGCGAGCTGCCAGGGGAGCGAGAAGAAAAGCTTCTGCAGCGGATCCGAGAAGTTCTCCACCTCGAACTGCACGCCGCTATTCATGTTCAGTGTCCGCTGCGTCGCGGTGTCGTGCACGGCGTCCGCCACGGTGATCAGCGCCTGCACGTTGACGTTGAACTTGACCGGCGGCTCGGGGCTGGCCCCGAGCGACGCGAAGTAAACCCGGTTGCCGCGGACAAACACGCTCTGCAGCAAGTTCGGGAACGTGCCCTGCGGCTCCGCGGAGCCGCCCGCAAAAGTGTTGTTGACCGCCCCACTTTGCGTGCTGAACGCCGTGCGGTCGGCCTTGAAGCCGGAGTCCTTCATCCCCGGCAGGCGCAAGGTTCGAATCACCGCGGCGGTGCCAATGTCGATGACCGCCACCTGGCCCTCCTTGCCCTGGTCGAACGCCTCCCCGCCTCCTTCTCTCAACTGCCCCAGGAACATGGTTACATAAGCCTTCTCGTCGGAGTCCTCGCCGTCTCCATCGTCGGTAATGCCGATACCCCGCGGGTTCGGTCCGACCGGAATCGTCGTGGACACCGTCCAGGTGCTGGTTTGGATCACGCTCACCGAGTCGCTGCCCGAGCTCGCGACCAGGAGGTACGTATCGTTCGGCGTCAGCGCCACCCCGTAAGGACCGGCCCCTACCGCGAGTGAGCTGAGCACCACCGGAGCTCCATACGAAAGGTCGATCGCGCTGACCGTCCCGTCTCCGAAGTTGGCGACGTAGGCTCGCGTCGCCGCTGAATTCACCGCCACCGACCGCGGCTCGTCGCCAACCGTCACCTCGTAGATCTTGGTGTCACTGGCCGTGTCGATGATCGTCAGCGAGTCATTGTCGGGGTTGACGACCAGCACGAGATTTCCCGCCTCCGTGGTCGTGATCGGCGAGCTGTGATGGCTGGGCCGCACCGTCGGCCACGCCTCCGAAGCGCCGAACGGCGCCGTCGTATCGTCGATGCTCTCCAGGAACGCTACCAGGTTCTCCACCTCGGTTGGGGTCAACGTTCCATTGACCTGGTGCTGCGAATCGACAACGGCCGCCAGTGATCCAAACCGGCCGTCATGGAAATAGGGCGCATGCCCCGTCGTTCCCAGTAGGGATGGCGGGTTGAAGCCGGCCGCCCCCAGGGCCGCCTGCCCATCGGCCCGAATTTCGACCACACTTCCGGCATCAAAGGTCCCGATGTTCTGCAGCAGAGGAACGCCGTTCACGGCCGCGATCTGCGGGCCGGTGCCGACGAACTCCACGATTCCTCCAGAGCCCACCGCCGTCGCCGGCAATGGGTAGCTCTGGAAGCTCGTGCTCCACTTCCCACCGCCGTGACAGCGCCAGCACTGCTGCGTGCCGAAGATCTCGCGACCAGCAGCCGCATCGCCTCCCGTCACGTCCGTTCCGACCGGGGAACGGATGGTCTTGACGTACTCGGCGATCGCGTCGTAGCGCTCGTCGCGACCGCGATTGGCCCCATGGCTGACGACCCCGTCGGTGCTTCCATTGGGACCGATCAAGCCGAAGCCTCCCGACACGTTCTCGACGTTTTTTTCGAAGTCCTGCACACTCGAAAACACAGCGCTCCAGTTCAGCACGCGCTGATCGCCCTGCGCGAGCGGGTTGAATGTCCCGTCAAGCGGCGGCGTCTGCCGTGGTCCATTCGCGAAGATCCACGTGACGCCGTCGGCAAGGCCGAAGGGATGGCAGTTGAAGCACGACCCCCAGCCGTTGTCGCTCATGGTGAAGCGCACGTTGCGGCCATCGGCCGCGAGCTCGGTGACCTCCGGTCCGAGCGCCGCATTGAACAGCTCCTGGCCGAGCTGCACGCGCGCGGCCGGCGTGCCCGGTTCCGGCTGTGCCGCCACGGCGATCTCGCCGAGCACCACTGGCGCCGCGCCGTCGTTGGTGATGTCCACCGCCGTCACACTCCTGCCGATGTGGTTATACGAATACAGGCGGCTTCCCGTCGTGTTGATCGCCAGCCCGCGAGGGTTCTTTCCGAGCTTCACCCGCACGGCGCCGGGGGCACCGTTGGCGAGCTCGCCGGTGGCCTCGGTGGCCTGGATCCGTACCGCCACATCACTGCCCGCCGCGAGCGCATAACCCGTCCTCGTGCCGTAGCCGGTGCTCGGCTTGAAGCGCAGATCCCAGAGTGTGGAAAAGAAGAGGTGGTTGAGCTCCGTGAACGGCTCACCGCCGACCCCCGCATTGGCGTTGAAGGGCGCTCCCGCCGTCAGTCGCGGCGTCACCACGTCGAGCGTGGCGCGACTGATCAGCGCCTGGATATTCACGTTGAATTTCACCGGCGGCTCGGGCTGCGAGCCGATGGACGCGAAGTAGACGAGGCCCGTCCCGGGAAGAAAGGACACGCTCTGCAGCAGGTTCGGGAAAGCGGCCTGGGGGGCGGTGATGATTGCCGGGTCCTGGGGATTTGTCGAGCTTGGGTCCGGACAATACGTGTCGTTTGCCGCGTTCGCGTTGAGGTTCGGGCAGAATGGCGTGCGATTCGCCGTGAAGGTGGAATTCGCCATTGCCGGAAGCTCCGCCACGTCCGCCACCTGTGGGGCCCCCCCGCCGGCAAGCGGGGAGAGATCGAGAAGCAGCGCGTAACCGGACTTGCCGTCGTCGAACGCCTCCACACCGCGGGTCGGCGCCGTCGCCGGCAAGGCCAGGAAGAGCGTCACGACGGCAAACCCGTCGTCGTCCGTCACCGCAATCCCGCGGGGATTCAGCGCCCCGACCCCGGCAAGAACCGCGTGTCCGGTGATGGCGGGCGCGGACAACAGGTCGAGTCTGCTTTGCACCGTGTGGTTGCCGGCGCTGCCGGAGTCGGTATCGATGACGACGATCTCATTGCTCCCGGCGCCGGTCACCAGCAGATGGTCGCCGTCGTGCGTCATCGCCAGACCATACGGGTCGTCCGCCACGACGGCGATGGTCGACGAGACGGTGAAATCCGCCGTCGACACGACGGAAACCGTCCCGTCCTGCATGTTGGCGACGAACACGCGCGCGCCGTCGGGGTGCGCCGCCACGCTCATGGGTTCGCGCCCCACGCGGACCTCGGCCACCAGAGCGTTGGTGTCGCCGGACACATTCACCACGGACATGGAGCGGGTATCCGCATTGGCGGTGTAGACACGCGACTCGTCAGGAGAGAGCTGGATGGGTGAGTTGTGATCTGAATATGCCACCGCCCTCGCCTGCGGCCGGGCAGCCGCGGCGGCGGTGGTGGAAACGCGATGGGAGGCCATCGCTTGCATTCGCGTCCCATCGGCCGAACGCGCCGGCGCGACGGGAAGTGTGGCGAGAAAGACCGCTGTTAGAATTCCCGGACCGATGAACAGAAGCGACCAAGGACGTATCGCGACCGATCTTCTGCGGGCTTGATAAGGCATCGAGACCCTCCACTCCGAAGAACACTGCCGTCGACTCGTTCTCACGACGCCGTGCTGAGCCGCATCTCCCTCAACTGCCGCGCTGGGACACCCGGGAGTTGGGCCGGCCTCGGACTGAATTGGTGCTTGTGCTCATTCATAGGGCTGTCGACGACAGATTGCAAGTAGCTACCAAGATAGGGCATCGGCGGCATTTGATAACGAAACCATTGATCGTTGCGCGGTCGCGCGGCCTGTCGCGTGGAAAACCGGTCCGTTCGCGGCGCGCGGAAGAATCGAGCGTCCGGCCTGATTCCCCCCGCGGGCGGCGGGAGGTGCGGTAGGGGGTCTTCGTGATGCGCGTTCCGCCCAGCTTGCAGGCGAACAGGCGGTGGCTCCAGAAAGACGATGACCTGGGTGGCGACGGGAGCCAAGGCGGTTCTGCCCGATCGTCGCACCGCGCGCTGCCGCGGGTCGGTGTCTGGCTCACGGCGCCGCCGCCGTAGGGGGATCGTCGCTCAGCATCGCACGCTCGCGCTCGAGTTGCCCGTGCTCGACCAGCCACCGGCGCTGGCCTGCGGTGAGGTCCGCGATGAGCTGACCGCGGAACAGCCGCTGGTGCTCACCTGCCAAAAAGGCCTCCTGGGCACGCCGGAGACGGGCGACGAAGCGGCCGACGTCGCTCTCCGGTCCGGCGTCGCCGGCCGCGGCAAGCTCGCTGGATGCGTCGAGCAGCGCCTGCGCCGGGCGGCCCGCGGCGAGCTCGAGATGGCCTCGCTGACAGAGGACCCGGGTCCGGTCGATCCGCGCCCCCACCTCGCGCAGGATCGTCTCGCCGTGCGCCGTCAGCTCCTGCGCCAGGGAGAGGTCGCCGCACGCCAGGCGATACCAGTAGCCCGCGAGATCGACGAGGCAGTGCCCCTCGTACCGCCGGTTGCCAACCTCGCGGTGCAGGGCCAGGGACTGCTCGAACAGCGTTCGTCCTTCCGCCATCCGACCCTGCTCACAGTGGAGCCCGCCGAGCGCGAAGAGCCCGTTTGCCTCGCCCCGGCGATCGCCGATTTCGCGGAATCTGGCGAGGGCCCGCTCCCAGAGCTCATCCGCCTCCGCCATCCGGCCATGCAACCGGTGCAGCGCGCCCAACTCGCCCAAAGTGTTCGCCTCCGCCTTCCGGTTGCCGATTTCGCAGTGGATGGCAAGGGCCTGCTCCAGGCGGGCCCAGGCCTCGTCCAGCCGGCCCTGCTCCCGGTCCAGCAGGGCGAGATCGTTGAGCGAGATCCCCTCGCCACACCGGTTGCCGACCTCGCGATGGAGGGCGAGGGCCCGCTCGAAGAGCTCTCGTCCTTCCGCCATCCGCCCTTGTTCGCAGTAGAGCCCCCCGAGATGACCGGCGGTGACCGCCTCGGCCCGCCGGTTGCCGACCTCGCGATCGATGACCTGGACTTGCTCGAAAATCGCGCACGCTTCCGCGAGGCTGCCTGACAGCCAGACCAGGTGCGCCAGCGCATCCAGCGTGATCCCTTCGTGCCGTCGGTCACCGTGCGCGCGATGGAGGGCGAGAGCCTGCTCGAGCAGCTTTCGCCCCTCGGCACCGCGGCTCTGCCGGCAATACAGCCGCCCGAGGTGGTGAGCCGCGGTCGCCTCGCCGCGTCGATCGCCGATCCCGCGCGCCGCTTCCAGCGCTTGCCCGAGGGTGCGCTCCGCCTCGGGGTATCGTCCCAGGATGAGCAGGACCTCGCCGGCGAGCTCCACCTGCGCCGCGACGCTCGCTGTGGTCGGCTCTTCCGCGAGCTCCAGACACGCCTCGTAGAGCGGCACTGCCGCCGCCAGGGTCCAGCGCTCTCGGGCACGTCGCGCCGCTCCGAGGAAGCAGGCGCTCGCCTGCCGCCGCTCTCCCGCCGCCCGCCAGTGGCGCCCGAGCTCCGCCAGGAGCTCCTCCCGCTTCGCCGCGTGCAGCGCCTCGATCTCTGCCGCCGCGGCGCGATGCAGCCCCGGCCGCCGGCGCTCTGCGATGAGCTGGTAGGCGACCTCGCGGAGCTTGTCGTGCAGGAACCGCAGCTCACCCGCGGTGCGCTCCTCCACGATCTGACGCCGGACGAGCTCACCCGCCGCCCCGACTAGATCTTCCTCCTCCAGCCCGGTCATTTCTCCCAACAGCAGCACCTCGGCCTCGCGGCCGAGCACGGCAGCCGCCTCGACGAGCCGTGCCGCGGCTGCCGACAGGCCGCCGAGCCGCCGGCCGACCAGCTCCCGCAGCGAACGGGGAATCGGCAGCGCGGGCTCCGTCTCGCCGGTCACCGCGCCTATCCCGGCGGCGAGCTGCCAGGTGCCGCGTGGATTGCGCGACAGGACCCCTTCGTCGACGGCGAGGCGCAGATACTCGGCAACGAAGAACGGGTTGCCCTCCGAGTGGCGCCCGAGGTATGCCGCGAAGGCGGTGGGCGGCGGCGAGAGCGCGAGCATGTCGCCGACCATCGCCGCCACCGACCGCTCCTCGAGCCGCTCGACCACGATCCGTCGGACTGCCGCCATGCCGAGGAGCCGGCCGAGGCTCTCGCCTACCTCCTCCGCCCGGTAGGTCCCCAACACCAGGAGCGGGAACCGATCGAGGCGCCCGGTCCGGAGTAGCAACGCCAGCACCTCGAGCGACAGCGGGTCGGCCCACTGCAGGTCGTCGAGCGCGAGCAGGACGTCGCGATCCGCGGCAAGTGCCGCGAAGGTGTCGACAAGATAGGTCAGGATGCGCAGCCGGGCTGCCTCCGCGGGCAGCTCGGCCGGCTCCGGATGCGCCTCCTGGCCTGGCAGAGCGGCGAGCTCGGGTGCGAACAGTGCCAGCAGCTTGGCCCGGGGGCCGAGCAACCGTTCGGTCTCCTCGCGGCCCTGCTCCCGGCACCGGTCGGCGATTGCCTGGAGCGGCTTGCGGAACGGCTGCAGCGCGCTGCCGCCCACCTCCAGGCACTCGCCGCCGAGCACCAGCACGCCTCGGCCCACCGCCTCGCGGGCGAGCTCGGTGACGAGCCGGGTCTTGCCGACGCCACTCTCGCCGCCGAGCAGCACGATCGCGCCGCGGCCCTCCTCGAGCCGCCGCACCTGGTCGCGCAGTACCGCGACCTCGGCCGCGCGACCGAACAGGCCTGGACGGAACAGATAGGCCTGTGGCGCGGGATCGGAGTCGTCGGGATCGACCGCGGCACCGAGCTTGACCAGCGCGTGCGCCACCACGTCGGCGTGCCCGAGCCGCTCCCGCGGCTGCTTGGCGAGCAGTCGCAGCACGAGCTCGTCGAGCTCCGGCGGGATTTCGGCGTTGTGGTGACGAAGCGACTTGGGTGCCTGGAACTGGTGAGCGTTGAGGATCTCGAAGGGGCTGGCACTCACGAACGGGCAGCGGCCGGTCAGGAGCTCGTAAAGGATGCAGCCGAGCGCATACAGGTCCGCCCGGGCGTCGACGATCTCCCCACGGATCTGCTCGGGGGCCATGTAGGAGACAGTTCCTACCGTGCTGCCCTCGATCGCCAGCGTCTCCCTGCTGGTCTCGCCGGCGAAGCGAGCGCTCAGGCCGAAATCGACGATGACGGGTGTGGCGTCGGGTTGGACCAGGATGTTCTCGGGCTTGAGGTCGCGGTGGACGATCCCCTCGCCGTGGAGGTAGGCGAGCGGCGCGCACAGCCGCCGGACCAGGGACAGGATCACCGGCAATTGGGCCGGCACCCTGTCAATGAGGGACGACGGCTCAGGTGGAGGGCGCTGCCCATCCGGGGCCGCCGTGTCGTCCCTAACCGCCTCCTCGTCAGCGGCCAGTGCCCGGGTCGAGCGCTGTTCGGGTACCGATGGCTGGTCGCTCGTGCGCGTCTCGCCCGCGCTGCCCGACCACGCCGCCCAGCGGCGCAGCGTCACCCCCTCGAGGAGCTCCATGGCGTACCAGGGGAGGCCGTCGCAGACCCCGTGATCGACGATGCGAACGATGCGCGGATGGCGGATCCGGGAGAGTGCGTGGATCTCGCGCCGGATGCTGGAGAGCAGCGAGGCGTCCGGCAGGCGCACGGTCTTGAGCGCGACGAGCTGGCCGGTCTCGCGGTGCTCGGCGCGATGGACGATGCCCATGCCGCCCTGGCCGAGCCGCTTGAGCAGCCGATAACGCATCAGGCCGCTGCCCTCGTTGCCCATCCGGAGCTCCTCCGCCATCTCCCATACTCCACGGGAAGCTGCGCACGGCTACCGCCGCTGCGGGGCTCGATAGCACTGTTGCGGCAGGCCGGCAAGTACTGGCACGGGGCGAGGGGGCGCCGGAGGGGTACGCGGGCCCCTCAGAGGGGAGACGAGCTCCCTCGGTGGCATCGGCCTCGATCATCGTTTCGGTCAGACGTAACAGGCCCCCTCCTCCCGCCCCCCCGCAACGCGGGGGGAGGCGGGGTGGTGGGCTAGAGTGACCAGCACTATGATCAGAGCCTGGAGTCGGGGAACCGGCTCGCCGCGACAGGTAGGTCTCCGGCGCGGGCGCGCCAGAGACGACGGCCGGCTCGGAAGTACAGCCGGCTCGGAAGTGCGGAAATGTGCATCGATCGACGAAGGTCATCCGCGGATACCGCTCGGGCGTTTCGCTTCTTGAGCGCCGTAGGCGCTCTCGCCGTGCTCGCACTGGCGTGCTCGGAATCAGACCGCCCGACGCGCGCCGCGGTCCCGACGCCCACCGTCGACGCTGTGCCGACGGCGACCCCGGTGGGGTCCTCGGACTTCGTGTGGCCGGAGTGGGCCAGGCACGCGCGGATCGCCGGCGCCTTTTTCGACCCCGACGAGCCTACCGACATTCCGGCTCTCGCGGCCGAGCTGGCGAGCGAGAACGTGTCGGTAGTCATCGCCGACAGCCCGTGGGGCTGGTCCTATGCCGCCTGGGTCGACGACACCGAATTCGCCCGAGTCGAAACAACGGTTCGCGCCGCCGTCGCGGCGCTCCATGCCCGCGGCTTGCGCGTGGTCATGTACCTGACCGGTCTCGAGGTCACCTCGTCCCCCGGCCGCAATCCCGCGAACGAGCACGCGGATTGGGCACAGATATCGCTGGCAGGTCAACCCATCGTCTTCGATGACATTGCCAACGCGGACGAACACTGGCTCGACGAGGGCGAGTGGGACATGTGGCTCTCCCCCTGCACCGGCTATCGGGACCTGACTCTAAAGCGGGTTCGCCAGGTGGTCGAGGTTGGGGTAGACGGCCTCTGGGTCGACACGGTGTACCTCCAGCACGCCATCGGCCAGCATGAGGATCTGTGGCCGTCTACCGATCCGTGCAGCATTGCCGCCTTCCGGAACGCGACCGGATTGGACGTCCCGGGCATCGAGAACTGGGACGACCCCACCTGGCTGCGCTGGATGGTGTGGCGCCACGAGCCGATGACGGAATTCATGACCGCCATTCGCGACGCGGCCCGTGCAGTGAATCCCGAGGTGGTGGTGTTCGAAGAGAATTGGAACCTCGATACGGCCGGCGCGACCTACTATGCCAACGACCCGGCCGCCTACGCGGCGCTGCCCGACCTTTCGACCGGGCACGAAATCAGCACGGTAGATGATCGCGTCGACCTGGGGGGAACCGGCATGGCCAATGCGACGCTGGAGCAATGGCTGGCGTTTCGCACCATGCTCGGGTTTGCGCGGGCGGCGGATCGCGGTAAGCCGAGCTGGATTTTGACCTACGGATACCAGCCGCGGGATGCTCGGCAGCTCGCGGGGCTGGCTCTGGCGTCCGGGAGCAACTTCTACGAAACCCGAGGACCGAGCATGGCGGACACCGTGAGCAGCGAGGCCCGGCGCGACCTCTTTGCCTGGGTGGCGCAGCACGTTCGCGACGTCTACGATGCCGCGCCGCTAGCGGACGTGGGGCTGGTCTACAGTCCGCGCAACCGCGACCTGCTCGACAGCGGCTCGGGTGATTTCTACGACGCCGCCGACAGCGTCCACTTTCGGGCCTACCGCACCTACGGCCAGGGTTTGCATGAGGCGCATGTGCCCTTCGAGGTCGTTCTCGACACCGATCTGACGGGGCTGTCGGCGTTTCCGGTCTTGGTGCTGCCCGAGGTGCAGGCGGTCGGCGCGGAGCTGGTAGCAGCCTTGCGGGCGCATACCGGAAAGCTGATCGTCATCGGCGACAGTGGCCAATACGACGATTGGCTGAACGATTGGCCCGAGAATCCACTCGCGAATCTGCCCCAGACGTGGTTTGCCGCAGTGACCCCGGAGGCGCTGGCGGCTGCCCAGACGAACGCCTTGTCGACCGATGCCCCCGCGACCGTTCAGCTCGCCGTGCGCCGGACGGGAGACCAGTCCACGCTGGTGGTGACGAACCTTGCCAGTGCGGTGGCGCCTGCTCTGCAGGTGAGCTGGCGTGAGACCACGGCGACGGGGATCACCAGCGCTACCTTTACCCGCCCCGATGCGGCGGAGGTCGATCTTACATCGAACGTCACGCTAGGCGCCCAGAGGGTTAACGTGGCCGTGCCGGCGGGGCTGGCCAGCACGGGCCTGGTGGTGGTGCGCTACAAGACCGGCACCGTGCCGGCGGTTGCCGGTTTGCTGGGGGCGTCGCTGCTGTTGGTCGGGTTGGGCGCCATGAGCAGGGCGTGCCGGCCGCACGGGAAGCGCGGACGCCACGCCCCGTGGCGGCGCCCTCTCGCGCACCTCACCGGCCGGCTACTCGACTGCCAGCGCTTCGCTTCTGGCGGCGACCTTGTTCAACTGCACTTCGCTCTTGATCGTCATCGCGTAGAACGAGCGCCAGACGAAGACGACTGAAATCAGGCACGGCACGGCGCCTCGTGGCGAGTCAACCCCAGCATGGATGCGCGCCCAGGGCCATCCCGGGCGAGTCACCGCGAGCGGGTGTGCGGCTCGCAAAACCCCGGTTCCGACCCAGCTTCTCGCAACAATTTGCCGCATCCTTGTCATGGCCGTGCGATCGCCGGCGGAACAACCTCTTGCGCCTCACCGAAAGGCCGATGACCGTGCGCTCGTGCCGCGCTGCGGCCGCGGCCTCTAGCCTGCCCAGCGTTGGCCGTGATCTTGCATCTGACACCGAAAAATCACCAACCACTCTCCGAGAGAAAGCCAATGTCGGATCGCACGCGTCGAAAAGTAACTATCGCCACCTGCTCCGCCTTGCTCACCGCCCTGCTGGTGGTGCTGCCGCTACAACCCAGCGCCGCCAATACCCGACACGGGCAGCAGCAGCGGCAACCCTCCTCCGTCAAGCTCATCCGCCTCGACGGCACGCGCACGACCCCGAAAGACCGCGATCGCCTCGAGCAGATTCGGGACTTCATGTCGTTCCTGGGGATTGGCGACCTCGCGGACCTCGGAACCATCAATCTCGATGCTTCCAGCCAGCAGCTCACCCCCGGCCTGTTCGCGCTGCAAGATCGCTGTGGACGGCTCCCCAGCGCGGCGTCCAACCTCCACTTCGACTGGAAGGCGACCTGCACGTCGCTGCGCGGAGCTCTCCCCGCCACCGCTGGTCAGTCGGGGGGGAGCCGTCGGGTTACCCAGTTCACCGGCGAGCTGCTGACCGACGTCTCGGTCATCCTCGCCGACAAGGTCGTTTTCGACGGCAGCGAGATGATTCTCAGCGACAGCGTCAAGGAGCTGTGGGTCGTTGCGACCACCGTATCCAGCCGCGACTCGGAGATCACCTGGGAACACCCGAGCACCGAGGCTGACCCGATCGCTGCCGCCACGTCGGCCACCAAAGGGACAAGCTACGTCTACAACAAGTACTCTTCGGCTTCCGTCTTTCACTCGCCGAGCGGCGGCACGGGCACAGCCGGCCGGAGCGGCTCGACCGGCAACGGCGGCCTGGACGGACCCGACATCTACTTCGTGCTGCACCATTTTTCACCGTCCGTGGAGCGAACCAGCTTCGTCAGCCTGCCGACCATCACGGTCACGGGAGAAAAAGGCGGAGTCGGCCAGTCGGGTCAAAAGGGTGGCGACGGCGGCGACGGCGCCAGGGGTGCTCAGGCCATCTCCGGTTGGTTCGACTGCAGCCAGGGCGCCGGCTACGGCGGCAACGGGGGCACCGGTGCCAATGGCGGCCGGGGTGGCAACGGAGGACCCGGTGGCGATGGCGGAAACGTGTCGGTCATGGTCGTCGCACTTCAGAGCACCCGCAGCTATGACAGCGACTGGTTCGCGCTTTCCGGCGGCGCCGGAGGCAACGGGGCGGCGGGGGGTGGCGCCGGCGTCAAGGGGCGCGGCGGCTACGCCGGTGGCGGCGATTCGCCCTGGTGCAAGGAGGAACCCGGTCGAGCCGGTGCGGCAGGCAAGGATGGCAAGCAAGGATCCAGCGGCACCACCGGATCCGCGGGCCCGGACGGTCTGCTGAGCTTTGCCCAGATCACGGCCGAGGAATGGCAAGAATACCTCACTTCCCCGTACATCGTCTCGGCCTCGCCGACTGCGGTGCAGGTAGGCGACGAAATCACCTTCACGACCCTCAACCTCAGCGGCAGCGCCGAGATCCTCATAAAGGACGATCTGGGCGACGCCAGCGCCAGCTTTTCGCTCCGGAACGCGGGACCCAATACCTACGTATGGCAAGTCTCCGACGAGCTGATCGCCAGCGCCTACACCGTGCGCATCGCCAGCGCGGATGGCACGCGCACCAGTGAGAATGTGTACGGAATCGAGCTCGAACCCGTCGTCCAGGCCGTCGTCTTCGACGAGCCGTACAGCGCCCTCCCGGGCGGCACCGCGCGTCTGCTCGGAAAGGGTTTCCGCACGGACGCGGCGCTCATCTATGACGGCGTCAGCATCGGAACGGCGGCGGGAAGCGCGACCGAAATCTCGTTCACGATTCCCATCCGCGCGACGCACGAGGACCGCTTCGTTCGCGACGACGGCAAGACGGCTCACGCGGTGTACCTGGACCAGCCCTACCCGCTCGCCGACAGCAGCGCGGCGAGCTTCACGCTGCTCCGGCACTACGGCTTGACCCATCGGCCCTCGACCGACGGCTTCTACTTCACCAACGGTGAGCTCACTGACGCGGCCAAGGACAAGGTGGCGGCAGATCCCTGGACGGCGTTTTACGAAACGTACGGTCTGGAAGAGGTGCAGTACCGCCTTCTCACCGACCCGATCAAGACGCTGGGCTTCTATCTCGCCTGGAAGAAGTGGTGGTCCCCGGAGCTCGGCTCGGCCAACTGCATGGGAATTTCTTCCAACAACCTCAATGATTACCTGAATGGGTCGAATGCGGGCCCGAGCTACACCACGGACGAAGCAGCCTGGAACATCATGAAGGCCCAGGGACACCTGCTGAGCACGGGCGTGCTGCAGAGCCTCGCATCCGCCACGATGAGCCCGGACACGCAGACCGGCACCGCTGTCGACCGCGTCGTGGAGTTCATGCGCAACGGCACCCTCGACCGCGCTGGTGAAGCTCCGATCATCACCATGATTCCCAGCAGCGCCACCTACGTCGATGTCTGGAACCAACTGCTCGCGGCCCTGGCTGCAAAGGAGTGCGTGGCCGACATCGCCCAGTGGGTAGTGGAGGACTTGCCGTTGGCGATCGCCGAGGGGGCCGGCTATGATTACATCGCCAACATGGATGACTACCAGGGCGTGGATATGGACGGGTGTTATACGGAAGCCTGGACGGAGCTCATGGATGAAATTTCCCAGGTGGCGGAAAACATCGGGAGCGCTCATGCTTTGGCGGCATACATGGTCGCATACGAGAACGTTGGCGATGCCAATCCGAGTCGGATCTACTTCTATGACAGCAACAGGCCATATTTGACAGAGAGCGATAGAATAAATGGGGGAGACGCAGACACGGAAGCTGATCTCAAGTATATGAACATTTACGAAGAGGGTGGACAGATCAAGTTCGACTACTCCACATACACCGATTGGGGCACGGATAAGGGTGAGGGCTGGGTAGTGGCCAACCCCACCGTGGATCTCATTCTCGGAGCAGCGTCGATACCATTCCCCTACGATGTGACCCTTCCCTGACGCGACTCCTCCTCGCCCTCAGGCCCGCGACCGCAACCGATCGGGTGCGGTCGCGGCTAGCCAAGAGCAAGCCATGGGCGAGGCGAAAATCGGGCGTCGGTCGAATCTTCCCTACACCTGAGGCCGCCACGCGGGGACGCGATGAATCGCGCCCCTCGCCCAGGCCTGCGGCGGGAGGAAGTGCAAAGGACGAAACCGGACATTCGGCCGACGCGGAAAAACGAAACACGACTCCGGGCGTACCAGATCTGCCGCCCACGAGACTCAAGCAACGGCGGCGAGGCCTCGGTGTCCTGTGGCCCTCCATTCCCACCGATCCAGTTCCTCAATGCGAAGCTCGCCTTCCCAGGCGAATCCGCGCCCTCGCGCGCCACGCCACGAGCGGCGCGAGTCCAGCGCCCAACAACAGCAAGGCGGCGAGACTGCTTCCCGGGACCTGAACCTCGCACTGCTCGAGCTCGATGAGGTAGGGGTCGCTGCGGCCCAAATCGTCCGGGTCTTCCGGATTGCAGGTCGCTTGCCCGGTCTGTCGCCCCCAGTCCGACGCAAAAACGACGTAACGGCCATCTCGCGATATCGTTGCCCGTGCCTGCGTCCAGTAGCCGCACTTGCTCGTTCGCGGATGAGTCAGCCTCCGGACCGAGCCGTTCGTGTACTGCAGGTAGAGCTCGTCCTCGAAGGGATCTGCGTGAGGTCCGGGCGCGCGAAACGTGTTGAGCCCCCAGGAGATCAGACAGACGCCGCGTGGCCCACGGCAGGAGAAATGGTCCTCGTCTCCCCACTGTGGCATGCCCAGGAAGGTCGGGGTGCTCTCGGTAGCGGAACCAGGGAGAAGCCGCATGGCGATTCCGGGTCGATTGGGATCTTGAGGATGTTCGAGCTCGGTCGTCATGACGAATTCGGTCACGCCATCGACATCGAGACCGAGGTCGGCGTGGTGGTGATGCGGCATCACCCGTCCAACGAACGCGCCAGTTTCGATGTCGAACGTCTCCAGCCCGCTGCAGCGGCTGGTCCCGTCTCGTACCCATTGAACCACCAGGTAGCGGCCAAGAGGCGACACGCCGACCCAGTCCGGCGGCACCACGCCGTACTCGGGATCCCGCTCGCACGGCCCGGCCGGCGCGTAGAGCGCCTCGAGCTCGAGCTGCACCGCGAGCCGCCGCTGCTCGAGGTCCACCGTGACAAAAACCCACTCGCCCTCGGCGCCGACGCGATTGACCATGGCGGCGAGCCACCGGCCGTCATCCGACAGCTCATCGGAGGAACGGTTGGTGATGACCGTCCAGTAGGTCGCAGGGAACGCCAGATACTCATTCGTGTCACCGGTGTCGACATTCGTGACTTGCAGAATGACCGATTCGTTGCCGTTGTCGTCGAAGTGGACAATCGCGTGGGCTGGGCTTGGCAGCCACCTCGCGGCATTCCAGCCGCTGGTGTCGAGGCCCTCGACCAGGCTGCCGTCCGCCACACGACGGACGCGGTAGCCCTCGGAGCCGCTCAGGAGAAGGTAGGCGTTGTCGGCGGAAAAGGCCTGGAGCTGGTTGTACTCCTGCGTCTCGAACCCGGATGGCGTGCTCGTGGTGAGGTCGGACACGCGGCGCAGGGTGGTGCCGAAAACCGGGTCGCTGAAGGCAACCCAGACCGGCTGCAGAGGAATGGCGGCGGGTTGGACCACGAGGTTCGGGTCGGTGATGCCGGCTTCGCAGCCGTCGGGTGTGGGGGTGGGCGTCGGCGTGGCATTGTCGTCAGGGGTCGCGGTGGAGGTGGTGGTGGGTGTCGGCGTATCCGTCGGCGCACCGTCCGGAGTGAGCGTCGGCGTCGCGGTCGGCGTCGCCGTCGCGGTCGGCGTCGCCGTCGCCGTGCTCTGGGTTCCACCCGTGGCAAAACAGTAGATGCGCCCGCGCCCGCAAGTCCCCATGAGCCCCGCCTCGTCGCAGCCGGCATTTGCGTGAGCGGAGTACCAGCTCTGCGGGAGGTATTCCCCTGCCGCCCCGCCGTCGCTGTGCCCGACAATGAACCGCTCTGCCGGGCTGCTCGAAGTCCAGTCCTGGCAGGTCGGCGTGTCCCAATCGGTACCCGAAGCGTCGTACGTGCCCGTCAAGATGTCGTGGTCGAACTCCTGCTGGGTGCACTCCCGCTCCGGATCGTAGGTCCCAATCGTTCCCGGGTTGCCATTCTCATCGAGCACGAGTGCGGCGGCGACGCCCGTGGTGTAGAGGTCCTGGGCGTCGTCGGCAATCTTCTGACCCGCGCGATTGAACCAGGGCCCGGCGCCGATGCGCATGAAGGCGTTGACGGTCGAGGTGCTGAGAAAAGCTGCCCAGGTCATTCCCGTCACTCCGGCCTGCTCCGCTAGTGCCGCGCACTTGGCGTCGGCGCCGGCGAGCCCTCCGAGGTTTCCACCGGCCGCGCCGCTACCCGTGCTCGTCACGAAAAAGCTCGTTTCCTGGCCTTGGCTTACGACCGGCAGCAAGGCAAGGGTCATGGCAAGAACGGAGGGAATCGCAGCGCGGCGGCTGAAGCTCATCACAATGCCTCCTCGATATCCAAGATGGGGAGAAAAGAGTACCGCGATTCATAGATCGGCGCCCAGGCATTTGCAATTTCGCTGGAGCCCAAAATCACCGCCTCGGTTGTGCGCCTGCCTCCTCCCTTCCTCCGCACCACGGGGGGAGGCGCGCAGGAGAGCCGGGCCCCGTTCGCGCTGGGTGCTCGTGGATCCAGGAACCGCCTACCTCAGTTTCCCAAAGGCGTTCACATACCGCTGGTACGCGACGTTGAGCTCACGCGCGTCAGGATCGTAAGCATTGGAATCAACGGAAAGACTATCATTGTTGATGAAAATGTGATCTCCGTCTGAGGACAGTTTTCCGTATACGAGCTCTCCGCTATTGCCAATGATAAATAGTTCTTTTGTTTCAGATACCTGTTTGTTCGTGGCGTTTCCACTGGATATGATTTCCGCAAAATCGATGTGAGACAGAAATGTATCGTTGTCTTTCTTGATGATGTCCTTCGCCATTAACATCAGAGGAATATGGTAGTTTTCTGGGCAGGTGGCATCTAAACGAGGCCCGTGATCGGATACGACGACAAAAAGCGTGTCGTCCGCGAGATGGCGTCGTTCGATCTCATTGTAGAGGCGCGTGAAATAGACATTGTAATACTCGACCGCGCTCATACCCATCCGCTGCTGCCATTCAGCCGTATGCCCATATACCATTTCCTGGAAGAGAAAAACGCGCCCAGGTTGCTCCAAGGCGTCTGCAACCATGGAAAGAATCGACAAGTCCTCGCATGACTTGTCGATCAGGCTGTCGTTGATGCATTCGAACTCACCACTATCTTGGATTTTTTCCTGAACGATGATCCTATCCCATTCTGTTGCTGCCGGCACGAAGTTCAGTTGCTGTTCACCGTATGAAGTGGCGAATACGGACTCATATCCACTAACTTTCATGTGCCGAACCAAGTTATTACGCTTGTTGATAAAATCATATCTCTCAGGACTAGAATACGCCTGATATGGCACAAATATGGAGTGAGTCATGGAGATTAGTGACGTATAACTGTCAAGATTGAGCGTGTGATAGTTAGTGTATCTCTCTACGTTGTTCTTATGTGAATCGTAAAATGTATGTCCTTGTCCCGGCCGCTCGCCATAAAAATCATCCGCACTCACACTTTCCATTACAAATACTGCGATCTTATCATAACGGCTTGGCTTTTGTGAATCATCTTTCAGCTCCTTATATAGAAGAGGATATTTTTCCGTGGATGAGTCATCCCAAACCGGTGCGTGCAGCCGCACGAGGCCAAGATGCGCGCCCTTGGCGCTGCTGGCGAGCTGGGACACGCCGTCGACCAACGAGAAGAGGACCGGGTTCACCGGTCCCTGACAGAGCGATACCGGCAAGGGCAAGGCCAGGACCGCCGCAGTGATCCACCCTCCTGTCGCCTGGGGGCGCCGGAGTCGCGGGAAGCGCGATGAGGTGACGACCAGCACTATCCACACTGCTCCGGTGAGCAGCACCCGCCTCAGATTCAGGAAATACTCGGCAAAGAAGAGCGCCGTGTCGCTTGAAACGGAAAACAGGTTCACGGGCATGCCGATGAGGTCCAGGGCGAAAGGCGTATATGCTTCAACGCTGGCGAAAAACGACCGGGGTGTGCCGGCGAAAAGTAGGCCAGACGGGGCGTGGCAGTAGGGTGGGTATGGCCGGGAACAAGTAGGCCTATGGTGGCTTGATCCGTGAACCGACGGCCGGGGATATCGGTCA
>JACPHN010000147.1 GCA_016188575.1 Candidatus Schekmanbacteria bacterium | reverse complement strand
TCGCCCGGCACATCGAGAGAATAGACGGCCTGGCCGTCGACCATGCGCACCGCGCTCCGCGCCAGCTCGCGGCCCGCGGCCCACGCGGTCACCGCCACGCCGGCGGGGACGGTGCCGCCATTCACACTCACAGCACCATAGAACCCGGCGGCCAGCGGCGGCGAGGTGCTCGCACCCGCGCCTCCGGCCGGCGCGAACAGCGCACCGGCCAGGATCAGCCCTGCGCCGGCGAGCCGGAGCCACGGCCGCGATCGGTGATTCGCCTCGCGGCGGCGCCGCTCGATGGCAAAGACGTCACCCGCGGAGGCGCGACAGTCCAGATGGCAATGCTGACAGACGGAACGGCTGAGCATGGTGGTCCTCCGGAGGGGGTGTCGGGGTGAACTCGCGCGTAAAAGCGACAACCATCGGCCGCGGGCACAAGGCGGCCCTGCGGCTGAGCTCTCGAGGTTGGCAGGAGCGGCGGGATCGCCCGAATGTGCGGCGCGAAGGCCGCGGCCAGGCGCTAGCGAGCGCGGAAGGAAGGAAGGAAGGAAGGAAGGAAGGAAGGCAAAATCCGTGCCGCGGTCAATCGACCCGCGGAAACCGCGCAGCACTGGCCACCGGTCTTGACTTGCCAACGTCATCTCGAGCTCTCGCGCCTGGCTAGTTCGCCCACCGCCCGCGGCACGCGGCCGCGGCGGACCCGCGGGCGAAGCGGCGCGATTCCTCGCGCCCCACGCTCAGGATCGCACGCGCGTACGACCCTGTCAACCCGCAAGTATATGAAGCCGAGGCGCAAGCAAACCTTGCACCCCGGCGCGCCCTTTTTCGCCCGCCACGATGGCACAACCATCGCCTTTCGCCCCCACCCCCCGCGCTCCCCCGCCGCACCCCCCGCCGCACCCCCCGCAAGCAATCCTTGCACCCCCCTCAATCTACCGACTTCTTCGACGCCGGAGTGACAATGCCCTGCACCATCCCTCCCCCCCCAGCGCGCCTGAGCCTTAGGCACAGGTAACGCGGGTAGCCGGTCCATCTCGTGCCAGGGGACCAAAAAGGAGGTAACACCCGGCGATGTCAGCGAGCCGCACCAATCCTCGCCACAGTGTAATCATGCCGGGTTCACCTTCGCGTTTGCGCGCCAGCAAGCCCCCCAGGCGAGCAATCATGCGGGGAGCATCGCCCAGCGGGTGATCGTCCTCCAAGAGCTGCTTCCAAGTCTCGTACGACCCGGAGCGTGTCGGGCCAACCGGCAGGAGCTCGACACCGCCGAGCTCCACGAGACTGCAGTCGAGGATGCGCTTTTGAGGACGACAAAGGCCTTGCGACAGCTCCCATCGAGGACGCCGCCCTGAGGATTTCGCCAGTCGAGCCACCCACAGACCAACCGGGAAAGCTGGGTGCGAGACATCTCGGGCCTCGCCCTCGCCGCTCCCTCGATTCGCTCGAGAAGCTCCGCGTTTAAATATCGACCGTTCACCCACATGCTCCGTGATACATAACACCCGCCACGCCCGCGTTAGCTGTGCATCAGACTCAGCCGCACGCGGGGGGAGAGACGGACTCACCTCCTCGCAAGCGGGCGGAGGAATAGAGGGGCGCTGTCGCCTCGACGTCGAACCGGCGGTGGATTCGGAGCGCCCGAGGGTTGACCAGGCTGCCCCCCCTTGCTAACCTAAACCTTATGGAAGCGTGGAGCCACCGACCCGCCATCAGCGCTTCGTCCCGCCCGTGTTTGACACCCTGGTCCGGCGGCCGCCGGGTTTCTGCACGGCGCTTTTCCCGACTGCCAGGAGGCATGAATCAGCATGATCCCGGGTTATCAAGAACCGAAAAATAGTAACATCATCTCGCTCATTGCCGATCTTCAAGACGTGGATCGATTTCGCGAGCAAAACTGGACAGGCACGTTCGCCCAATATCTGGACATCGTCAAGAGTAATTCCAGCGTGACGCGATCCGCTTTTCAGCGCATCTACGACATGATCGTCTCGCACGGCACCGAGGAGACGGTTGTAAACAAGGAACGTTTCATTCGCTACAAGTTCTTCAGCGACCCCGACATCGCCGGAGACGACTCCATATTTGGCCTTGAAAAGGCCGTGATGAAGCTGACGAACATTTTCAAGTCGGCGGCTCAACGGTACGGCACCGAGCGGCGCGTGCTCCTGCTGCACGGCCCCGTGGGCAGCGCCAAAAGCACGATTGCCCGGCTGCTGAAAAAAGGCCTGGAGGCGTATAGCCGCACCGACGCGGGAGCGCTGTACACGTTCAGTTGGGTGCCGGAGGGTACGCCGCCAGACGGCGGACCTAACCGCATGGACTGGACGCCCTGTCCGATGCACGAAGAACCGCTGCACCTGATCCCCGATACGTTCCGCTCCCAGGTGCTGGAGGTGCTCAATGCGGATGTCCCCGAGGCAAGCCGTGTCGTGCTCGAAGGTGATCTCTGCCCCGCTTGCCGCTGGACTTTCCGCGAGCTCATGATCCAGAACCGCGGTGACTGGACCAAGGTCATCGAGCACGTGCGCGTCCATCGCCTCATCCTCAGCGAGAAGGATCGCGTCGGGATCGGCACGTTTCAGCCCAAGGACGAAAAGAACCAGGACTCGACCGAGCTCACCGGCGACATCAATTACCGCAAGATCGCCGAGTTCGGTTCCGATAGTGACCCCCGCGCTTTCAACTTCGACGGCGAGTTCAACATCGCCAATCGCGGTGTCGTCGAGTTTATCGAAGTGCTCAAGCTCGATGTCGCGTTCCTCTACGATTTGCTCGGTGCCAGTCAGGAGCACGTCATCAAGCCCAAGAAGTTCGCGCAAACCGACATCGATGAAGTCATCATCGGTCACACCAACGAACCGGAATACCGCCGCCTACAGAACAACGAGTTTATGGAGGCTCTGCGCGACCGCACCGTAAAGATCGACGTCCCCTACATCACAAAGCTGAAGGACGAGGTCAAGATCTACAAGAAATACTACAACGCGACGCGCGTAAAGGGTAGACATATCGCGCCACACACAATAGAAATGGCGTCGATGTGGGCAGTCCTGACTCGCCTGTCTGCCCCCAAGAACGCCAATCTTTCCGTTCTCCAGAAGCTCAAGCTATATAATGGAAAGAGCCTTCCTGGCTTTACCGAGGACAACATCAAGGAGCTCCGCGAGGAAGCGCCTCGCGAAGGCATGGAGGGGATCAGTCCTCGCTACATCCAGGACAAGATCTCCAACGCGCTCGTCAGCGACGAAAACGAGGGGTGCATCAATCCGTTCATGGTCCTCAACGAGCTTGGTGAAGGCCTGCGCCATCATTCGCTCATCACCTCCGAAGACCAGAAGAAGACCTACCGCGATCTCCTCGCCGTCGTCCGTGCGGAGTACGAGGACATCGTCAAGAACGAAGTCCAGCGCGCCATCTCCGCCGACGAGGAGGCCATCCGCAAGCTGTGCTCCAACTACGTCGACAACGTCAAGGCCTACACGCAGAAGGAGAAGGTCCGCAACCGCTACACGGGGCAATACGAAGAGCCCGATGAGCGGCTCATGCGCTCCATTGAAGACAAGATCAACATCCCTGAGAGCCGGAAGGACGACTTTCGCCGCGAAATCATGAACTACATCGGCGCTCTGGCGCTCGAAGGCAAGACGTTCGATTATCGCACCAACGAGCGACTCCACAAGGCGCTGGAGCTGAAGCTGTTTGAGGACCAGCGCGATACCATCAAGCTCAGCTCGCTCGTGAGTAGCGTCGTGGACAAGGAAGGGCAGGAGAAAATCGACGTGGTCAAGGATCGCCTGATCCGCAACTACGGATACTGTTCCATCTGCGCGTCTGACGTGCTCACCTTCGTGGGCAGCGTCTTCGCGCGAGGCGACGCGAAGCGCTGATGGCACGAATCGAGCAAGACCATTTTCGCTTTCGCCAGATCGTCAAGGGCCGGGTCCGGCGGGACTTGCGCAAATTCATGTCCAAGGGAGAAATGCTCGGACGGCAAGGCAGCGATCGTGTCAGCATTCCGCTGCCGCAGATCGACATCCCGCGCTTTCGCTACGGCGGCAAGCAGACTGGCGGCGTTGGCATCGGTGAGGGCAACCTCGGCGATGCGATCGGCAAGCAAGACGGGCAGGCCGGCACGGGACCCGCCGGCGAAGGGCCGGGCGAGCACCTGCTCGAGGTCGACGTTACCATGGACGAGCTCGCCGAAATCCTCGGCGAAGAGCTGCAGCTTCCTCGCATCGAACCTCGCGGAAAGGAAAACATCGTTTCGGACAAGGAGCGATACACCGGTATCCGGCGCGTTGGACCGGAGAGCCTCCGCCACTTCAAGCGCACCTACAAGCGCGCGCTCAAGCGGCAAATTTCGGCGGGCTCGTACAATCCGGACAGGCCGTTGGTCATACCGGTCAAGGAGGACAAGCTCTACCGTTCCTGGAAAGTGACCCGCCGGCCCGAGTCCAATGCGGTCATCGTCTATATGCTCGACGTCAGCGGCTCCATGGGCGACGAGCAAAAGGAGATCGTGCGCATCGAAGCCTTCTGGATCGACACCTGGCTGCGCAACCAGTACCAGAATGTCGAATGCCGTTACATTGTCCACGACGCCGCCGCTCGCCTCGTCGACCAGCACACCTTCTACCACACGCGGGAAAGCGGTGGAACCAAGATCTCCAGCGCCTACGAGCTGTGCAAGAAAATGGTCGAAGACCATTTCCCCCCCGACGAATGGAACGTCTACTGTTTCCATTTCAGTGACGGCGATAACTGGGGGGACGACAACACCTCCTGCATGCGCCTGCTCCGCGAGCAACTACTGCCCAAGGTGAACCTCTTCTGCTACGGCCAGGTCACGTCGCCATACGGTAGTGGTCAGTTCGCCAAGGAGCTGCGCAAAGGTTTTCCCGAAAAGACGAATCTGATTACCTCCATCATCGCGGACAAAGACGCGATTTATGATTCCATCAAAGAATTCCTGGGCACCGGCCGATAGCGAAAGGAGAAACCATGGCTGATTTGCCCGCGTATCTCGAGACCATTCGCGCCGAAATCGAAGAGTATGCCCGAGAATACGGCCTCGACTTCTTCTCCACGATCTTCGAGCTGCTCGACTACAAACAGCTCAATGCCGTCGCCGCTTACGGCGGCTTTCCCAACCGCTACCCCCACTGGTCGTTCGGAATGGAATACGAGCGCCTGTCAAAGGGGTATACGTACGGCCTTCAGAAGATCTACGAGCTGGTCATAAACAACAACCCGTCGTATGCGTACCTGCTCGAGTGTAACCACCTGGTCGACCAGAAGCTCGTCATGGCTCACGTCTATGGCCACGTCGACTTCTTCAAGAACAATTTCTGGTTCGCTCACACCAATCGCAAGATGATGGACGAAATGGCCAACCACGGAACGCGGATCCGCGGCTATGCCGAAAAGCATGGGCTGGAAAACGTCGAAGAGTTCCTGGACGCTTGCCTCTCGATTCAATACCTTATCGACCCACACGCTCCGGCGATTCGGCGGCGGCGCGCCAAAGACACCACCATTCTCGAAGAAGACGATCAGGACGTCACGGTGGTCCGCAAGATCAGCGCGAAATCGTACATGGATCGGTATATCAATCCCCCGGACTTCATTGAGGAGCAGCGGCGACAGATCGAAGAGGACAAGAAGAAAGAGGAGCAGTTCCCGGCCGAGCCGGAGCGCGACGTGCTGCGCTTTCTCATGGACCATGCGCCGATTCCGAACTGGCAAAAAGACATTCTCGCCATGGCGCGCGAGGAAGGCTATTACTTCACGCCCCAGGCGCAGACCAAAATCATGAACGAGGGCTGGGCATCATACTGGCACTCTCGGATCATGACGACGCGGGCGCTACGCGATTCGGAGGTCATCGACTACGCCGATCGCCACTCCGGAACCATGGGCACCAGTCCCGGTCAGCTCAACCCCTACAAGCTTGGAGTCGAGCTGTTCAGAGACATCGAGGACAGGTGGAACAAGGGCAAGTTCGGACCGGAATACGAACAGTGCGACGACTACGCAACGCGCCGCGACTGGGATCGAAAAGTGGGGCTGGGGCGTGAGAAAATCTTCGAAGTCCGCCGCATCTTCAACGACGTGACCTTTATTGATACGTTTCTCACCGAAGATTTCTGCCGCGAGCACCGCCTGTTCACGTACGCGTTCAACCGCCACAGCGGCAACTACGAGATCGAATCGCGGGAGTTCAAAGCCGTCAAGCAGAAGTTGCTGTTCAGCTTGACCAACTTCGGGCAACCTGTGATCCTGGTTCAAGACGCCAACTACATTAATCGCGGCGAGCTATACTTGCGGCACAAACACGAGGGCGTGGACCTCAAGATGGACGAGGCGAAGGAGACGATGCGCAACGTGCAGCGTATCTGGCGCCGTCCCGTTCACCTGGAAACGGCGGTGGAGGAGCGCCCGAAGCTGCTTTCCTTCGACGGCTCCAATCATTCCGAAAAGAATCTGAAGTAGCGCGTGAAAGGACTGGCGCACCGAAATGCAGCGAAATCTGTGCCTCGCCCTGACCATCCTCCTGTTTGCGCCGGTGCCCGGTAGGACGCAGGAGCTTCCCGATGCACCCGGCGAGCGCGCGCCGGCAGGCGCTGCGCCGGCGGTGACGAGTGTCTTTCCCATTGGCGAGAACCTCGAATACTCGGTGCACTTCGGGCCGTTTCGCGTCGGCCGCGGCGTCATGCGCATTGCCGGCCTCGAGGCAGTCCGCGGCCAGCCGGCCGCCCACGCCCAGTTCGAGATCACCGGCAAGGCCTTGTGGTACTCGGTCCACGACATGCTCGAAAGCTGGTTTGACCCGGAGCACTTCGTGTCGTACCGATTTCACAAGGACATCAAGCAGTCCACGGACTCGCGCCAGGAGCATTATGAGATCTTTCCGGACCAGGGCACCTTCAGCCAGGACGAGCGACCGCCCGAACCGACCTCTCCCGATCCCCTCGACGACGTCTCGTTTCTCTACTTCGTGCGCGCGCTGCCGCTGGCCGTCGGTGACCGTCTGGAGCTGAACCGTTACTTCAAGCCGAAGCACAACCCGGTCAAGGTGGTCGTCATCGGGCGCGAGACCATCGAGGTGACCGCCGGCACCTTTGCGTGCTTCGTGCTCCACCCGGAGCTGCCCGAGCGCGGTATCTTCAAGAAGGGCAGCGACGCGAAAATCTGGATCAGCGACGACGATCGCCGCCTCGTGGTGCGCGTCAGCACCAAGCTGCCGTTCGGATCGCTGCACCTGAAGCTGACCAAGGTGTCGGGAGCACCCGGCGGGGTGCTACAGGCAGGTGGCGGTCAGAGCCAGCGGCCCTAGGGACGTCGCTGTCCGCCCTCTTCGCACCGCTGGGTTGATGCCGGCGCGAGTGCTCGTGGCTGAGCTGACCAACAGGGCACGGGAGACCGTGGAGAGCATTCCCATCGACAGACCCGTCCCCAAGGCCGATGGCCCTCAGGGAATGTGCCTGGACATAAGGGTACGACTACAAGGAAGTGCGGGAGCTGTTGATAGAATTCCAATTCACCGCTCATATTCGCGGCCAGGGGGAGGAGGCCAAGGCCATCAAGAATGAGGCTGGCTTCAGGGCGCGACGTTGGGTAGTGGAACGTCTGCACAGTTGGATGAACCGCTTTCGTGGGATCCTGTGCGCTGGGCAAAGAAACCGCAGAATTATCTGGCCGAGCTCCACCTGGCCTTGGCGATCATCACCTGGCGGTCGAGTGGCCTATTGGGATAGGCTCCAAGCAAGGGGTGCGCGGTACGCAGATGATGGCGAAGGCGAGGGCTACGGCTACGGCCATGGCTACGGCAGACACCCGCGGGCCATGGCGCTCGGAGAAAGCGCGTAGGTATCTGGTGTTCTGCGCTTGGCAGGTCTGGTGAGATAGCCGTCGCTCGAAATGCCTACCCATGAAAGGGGTTTTGGTGGGGAGTCGTCGCCCAGGGACAGGCCTTGACACGTGCGACTGCCCCTGGTATGCGATCTCTTGCCGGCCGGGGATACATTTCGCGCCGGGGAGAGGCGAATGGTCGGTGTCGTGTTCGGATGACCTCAGACGTAAGGGCGATGGAGGAACCATGATGAGAAGACAGAGTGGCGTGCACGGCCTGCCAGGAGCTTCCAACATTTCCCTGCATGGCGCTGTCTTGCCTCGTGCCGCGCGGCTGCTGGTTCTGCTTTTCCCCCCCCCCCCCCCGCGCCACATGCTCTTGAGCCTGTAGACCACCTCGTATCACACGCCAGCCGCATTATTACCTACATCGAGGGATTGCCCGCCGGGGCCTTCGGTGCCACGGCGCGGAGGGCCGCGCTGTCGGCCGGGTGCCAGGATGTCTCGGATCCGCCGACCTCGCTGCGGCAGTGCGTGCTCGCGAAGAAGATCGAGGTCGCCCGGACCCAGATCGCTCAGGGAGCATTCGGCGCGGCCGAAAACAAGCTGCGCCAGGACGTCGCTCCCAAGGTTGACGGGGACTTCGCCGGCGGCGTCGCGAATGACTGGCTCACGGACCAGGCGGCGCGCATCGCGATCTACTGCGAGGTGCTCTACCTCGTCGAGGACCTCGCGGCCTTTCAGCAGGACTGGTTCTTCGATCAGGCCGGCGTCAAGGACGGTGGCGGCTACCAACCCGGGAGCGGCGAGGAAACCGTCAACCTGTTCAACGGCAACCTGCTCCTCACCTACACGGACCTGCGCCTGCCGGGGAAGGGCGGCCTCGACCTGGTCATTACCCGCTCCTACAACAGCAAGGTCGTACGCTGGAACGGCGACGCCTCGGAACCGATCGGGGGCTCGTGGCTCGGTCTGGGCTGGACCCTGCACCTGGGGCGCGTCTACCACGCGGATTACGCCGACGACAAGAACCCGACGGTGGTCACGCCCGACGGTTCCCGCGAGCGGGTATTCCCGGACGTCGTCGCCGGCGTCGACTTCACCAAGAGCTTTCGCCGCTACGAGTATGATGCCGCCGGCGGCGTCGCGACGCTGCGGGGCCGCGACGGCACGGTTTTCGAATTCGGCCACCTCGCCGCCGATGAAGAGGGTTTCCCCTTCCTGGCGCTTACGCGGATCAGCAGCGCCAGCGGCGCCAATGCCATTGCGGTCGAGTACGACGAGGAGCTCGCGGGCAAACGCAACCTGAAGTCCATTCGCGATACCTACGGCCGGACGGTGACGTTTAGCACGGCGGCGCCAGCACACGAGCGCCTGGAGCAAATCTCGTTCACCGCCTTTGACGGTGCGCCGGCGAGCATCCGCTACGAGGTGAAGGACACCGGCCAGCTTGCGGTGCTGTCCGCGGTCACGCCCCCCGCCGGTCCCGGCGTCTCCTATACCTACGCCACGGGCCACTTTCCGGAGCTGCGCGAGCTGCGCAATCCCTACGGCGGCCTCGCCACCTACGAGCACGACACGCGCTACCGCTACGTCAGCGACGGAGTGCGCTCGACGCGCGTTCCGTCGCGGGTGCTGGTGAGCCGCCAACATGCCGGCGACTTCGGGACGGCGCGGTGGACCTACGACTACCCGAGCTCGGGCGAGACCTACGTGCGCACCATCGATCCGCTGGGCAACGTGACCCGCAGCTTCTTTCACGGGCTCGGTTCGACCAGCCTGGTGATGCCGTACAACATCGGGCTGAGCTTCCGCACGGAGTATTACGACGGCACGGACACCGGCGGGTATGCAAATCTCGCGCGGCGGGAGGAAACGGACTACGACTTCCGCGTCCTCTCGAGCGACCCCGTCCTGGGCATGGAGGAGATCACCTGGCCGGGCTTCGAGGATGCGCAGCTCGCCCGCGTGGCGTTGCCCGCCGAGACGCGCGTCGAGCTGCACCGGCCGGGGACGACCGCCGTCGATCTCGCGCGCACCTACTACCTGGGCTACGACGCCTACGGCAACCCCGGCGAGGTGCAGCAAACGGGCTGGGACACCACCGCGCTCTTGCGGCGCGCGGAATACGAGCGCGCCTGGACGGGCAGCCAGAGCCTCGCGGCGGCGAACCTGGTGGCGCTGGTGAGCGCGGAACGAATCTACGACGAGCCTGCAGGCACGCTCCTGAGCGAAACCCGCCACACCTACGGCACCTCGGTCTCCGCGAGCGACTTCGGCCGGGTGACTGAGACAGTGGTCGATCCCTCGGGCCTGCGCCTGGTGACGCGGCGCTCCTACGACGGCGACGGCAACCTCGAGCGAGTGATCGACCCGCGCGGCAAGCAATGGGAGGCAGAGACCGACCACGGCACGCTGGAATCCGTGCGCACGCCGCGCGGCTGGCAGTCGTTCACGCGCGCCATCGACGCGAGCACCGGGCTCGCGCGGAGCGAGACCGATGCGAACGGCAACACGACGACCTTCGCCTACGACGCGCTCGGACGCCGCACGCGGACCGGCTTTCCAGGCGATAACCCGCTCGAGGTCGAGTACGAGGCCGGTGAGCAAGTGGTGCGCAGGCGCGGCGACGCGGAAACGGTCGAAGCGCTGGACGACCTGGGGCGGGTGGTGCGGGTGCGCACCGCCGCTGGACCGGGAGCTTTCGACTACATCCACTATCGCTACGACGCGGTCGGCCGCCGGACCTTCGCGAGCGCGCCGACGAGCGCCCAGACCTGCTCGCCGTGCGCGGCAACGAGCCATGCCTACGACGCGCTGGGCCGGGAGGTCGAGCGCACCGATCCCTTCGGCACCTGGACCTACCGCTACGACGGCAACGCGGTGCGGCAAACCGATCCGCTGGGGCGGACGCGCGAAACGGTTACCGACCCCTCGGGCAATGTCGTGGAGCTCGTGGACGAGACCGGCACCGCCTTCCGCTACGCTTATGACGCGCTCTCCCGCCTGAGCAAAATCGACGCGCCGGGTGGCGACAACGACCGCGAGCTCGTCTACGACCGCGCCTCGCGGCTGACGCGCGAGCTGCACCCCGAGACCGGCTGGGTGGACTACCAGTACGACGAAAACGGTAACCAGCGCCGCCGCACGCGCCGCGGCGGTGCCTACGTGGAGCAGCAATTCGACGACAACAATCGGGTGACGTCGCGGTTCTTCTCGGACGTGGGCCGCACGACCTCCTTTACCTACGACGAGCGAACCACGCAGCAGACGCGCCTCGGCTACCTGACGGCGGCACGGTTCAACGGCGGCTCGACGGACTATCTCGAATACGATGCGCTCGGCAGGGTGCGGAGGGTCAAAACCACCTATCCGGTGGGCAGCTACGAGCTCCAGTATCGGTACGACGCCAACGGCAACCTCGTGGGCGTGACGTATCCCAACGACTACGAGCTGCGCTACACGCGCGGCCAGGACAACCGCATCAGCGCGCTCGGGGATTTCGCTACCGCGCTGGACTACGACGCCGCCGGCGGGCTGAAGGCGGTGAGATTCGCCAACGGCGTCACGACCACCGTCGAGCCTTCCGGGGCAGATCCAAACCGGCCTGGCCGGATCAAGACGACCGGAGGGATTTTCGATCGCCTGTACCAATACGACCGCCGCGGCAACCCCGCGCGCATCTTCTACGGCGGCGGCACGATCTGGGACGACCTCAGCTACGACGCCAAAGGCCGCGTGGCGAGCGCCGATTACGCCGAGCACGGCACGCTGAGCTTCGCGCACGAGCCTCACGGCAGCGTTGAAAGCGTCACCTCGACCGTGCCGGGGCAGCCGAGCGCGAGCTGGACCTACCGCGGCAACCGCGTGACCGCCGCGGGTTACGCGTATCATCTCGACGGCTGGTTGACCGCGTACCCGACGGCGGACACGGGCGAGACCAAGCACCTGGACTATGGGTATGATGGCCTGCTGGTCTCGGCACAGGGCGGTGAGGGAGCGGCGGTGTCCTTCGACTACGACGCCGCCGGCCAGCGCTGCTGGCGCTCGACGGTCGGGTCGGAGCAGTACTATCTGTATGACGAATCGGGTAATCCGCTCGCGGAGATCGACGGTGAGGGCGAGCTGCGCAGGATCTATGCATATTCGGAGGACACCTTGATCGGCCGCATGGACCTGGCGCCAGGCTGGAGCACGGTGCCGGTGTGGAGCCGCACGGCACTGGCGGGCGCGCTGGGGCTTCTGACGTGCGCGCTGTGGTGGCGGCAGCGGCGGCTTTTGGCCGCGGGAGCGGGGCTGGCGCTGGCGGCCATGGTCCAGCTCGGCACGGCCGACGCCTTCGGCACCGGCCCCTATCCCGCCAAACGCTACTTCTACCATCTCGATCACCTCGGCAGCGTGGTCGCGATGAGCGACCAGCACGGCGCGGTGGTGTGGCCGGCGGACTTCTCGGGCTCGGCTTCCCGAAGCTCGCAGCCGGTGGAGTACATGCCGTGGGGGGCGGTGTTCGACGGGGGCGAGCGGCAGCTCGACAGCGCCGAGGTCGAAAACGACCGGCGCTTCATCGGCGGCCAGTACGACAAGCAGCTCGACCTGACCTACCTGCGGGCGCGCTACCTGGAGTCG